>NZ_JBRBUI010000017.1:0-598820 GCF_052826185.1 Heliomarina sp.
CGCCACTGCAAGCGCGCCGAGCGCTTGAGCAATTTGAGGGCTCCGCGCCCGGCGCGCTTGCCCAAACCGAAACCCATGATTATCAAGATCAAACCCGCAGACTCTCGTTATGAACGAGGGACCGAAGGGGGGCAGGTCAAGAACCTGTCCGAGAGTCGCACTGGCGACGCCCGGCTCCAAACCTGCGTCGGGAAGAAGCGAGGCAATCGTGTCCCCTTCACTCGCCCGGTCTTCGTCGATCGCGAGCAGCGCGAAAAGTCCCGCCAGCGATTTTGTGCAAGACATCATCTGGTGTGGCGTACGAGCGGTCATGCCGTTCAAGTAGCTTTCATGTACGATCGTCTCACCCGATACGACGACAAGGCTGTCTGTAAAGGTTTCGTGCAGGAAGCTGGCAAAGCTGGCGAGGCTGTCGTCAGGTCGACGCACGGCCAGGTTTTCGACCCTCGTGTCATGCGCGATCTTGAGCGGTATAGGTTCGGCCGTGCACCGAATAGGCGCAGTTGGCATCAGCCTGCGCATGTTCTGATAGGCCCAGCGGTTGTAGGGGGCAGTCCAGAAGCCGTTTTCGAGTGTGACCTGCTGCTCCGGTGGGGGCGGAAAACCTTCCATGAGCTTGAGTTCACTGGCAGTCGAATAATCCTGGGTCATGCACACGTCGCTTATTTTCTGATTGAAGCGCAGCTGGTACTGCGGCTATTTTCCCAGATCACCTGCCAGCATTTCGACAATGCGGAAAAAGTGGCGAAGAGCCCGGCCTGAGATACCGCCATGGCACATAAAGCTGTGCAGCATTCCGGGCAGGCATTCGGCCTGCGATTCTACACCGGCCTCGGTCAGAGCCATGGCAAAACGCATGCCCATGTCGCGCAGCGGATCGCATTCGGCGGTGATGATCCTGGTGGGCGGCATCAGATGCAAGTCGGGTTGATGTTCCAGCACATTTTCCGGGTGATCGATGGCGGCGGGATCTTGCAGGTAGTTTGTTACGAACCACTGCATTTCGTCATGTTCGAGATTGGTGCCTTTGCCATATTGCTCAACGGAGCGATAGATTTCCGGCCCGGGCTCGGCGGCGAATGGGCGGGCATCGGTCACCGGGTAGATCAGCGTTGCACCGCGCAGTTCCAGTGCGCCTGTTCGACCTGCGTGAAGGGCGGCATTGACCGCGAGATTGCCACCGGCGCTTTCCCCCATGACCGCAATCCGCGCCGGGTCAATTGCAAGGTCTTTGGCTGCGCTCCCGAGCCATTCGATTGCGTCCTGGGCATCTTCGACCGCGGCGGGGAAGGGGTGTTCGGGCGCAAGTCGATAACCGACGAAAACAACCGCCGCCTCCAGCAGATGGGCCAGAGCGCGTGAGTGGTTGTCATACGTTTTTGCGTCGCCCAGCACATAGCCGCCGCCGTGAAAGTACAATATCGCTGGCAGCGGCCCCTCTGAATGCTCCGGGCGGTAGATGGTCACCGTGAAATGGCCACCCGTTGGCGAAAGTGTCTCAACCCGTGTCGGGTGCACGACCGGGTAACCGTTACCGACAAACATGGCGCGCATGGCGTCGCGGGCATCAAGCAGTGTCATATCCTGCAGGGCTGGGCCACCGGCCGCGCGGTTGCGTTCGAGCAGGCGTTGCAGGTCTGGATGTATGGTCATTCGATTTCGGGCTCTGCGGAGGCGGCACGATTGCCGCTGATATGGTCGGTGATCGCAGACCTCAGCAGCGTAAGGTCACGCTTTTCGATGGCATCAACCAGCTCGAAGTGGCCTTGAGTGGCCTGCTGAAGCTGGTGCATCGTCTGCCATTGGCCGACGGGTGCGGCTGGGCCACGTTGGCGGAGATCCAGCATCAGTTCGCGCAGCACATCGTTGCGGCAAAAGCTGTATAATTTGAAATGAAACGCCTGATTGGCCTCGATCTGGGCAAAGGATGATCCGTGATAGGCGTCGTTTTTGAAGGCTTCGGCGTAGCCGCGCAACTCGGCGATGTCCGCGTCGGTGGCGAATTCAATGACATCGGCGGCTGCCTGGCATTCCAGTATCGCGCGCACCTCGCCAACCTGTTTCAAACGTACCGGGTCGGGCATGGGAACGCGGTAGCCCCGATTCGGGATATGTTCGACCAGACGTTTGGAGTGAAGGTTGGTCAGCGCATCGCGGACCTTGATCCGAGTGCAACCATAGCGTTTCTCCATGTCGATCTGCTTCAGCCACTCACCGGGGCCGAGAGTGCCCTTGTTTATATCGGTGATAATCTGCTGCGAGATCTCATCCAGGGATTGTCTGGCGGGTATCGTCTCTTGCTGTGTAGCGGTCATGAAGGCGTGTCCGGCTGTTATGCGGTTATTCTACGCAGGAAAGAGGCCGCGTTCAATATGTTCTACAAAATTGGCGCCAATTTGTAAAAATATTTTGACGCCACAAATTTGGACCCCTAAGGTCGGCTTAAAATGACGACTGGAGACCATCGCGAATGTTGCCAAGAGTAGGGGATAGCCCCAAGGAACGATTGAGATCGCTTTACCTGACCGGGGATACCACGATCATTGCCTGCAAGGCGGATCCACGCTTTTGCTATACCCTCTACATTCCGGAAAGCGCTTGGGACGAGCCGGAGAGGGACCTGGATCTGCTTGTCGCAGTGCACGGGACGATGCGGCTTCAATCTCTATACCGCGATGCTTTTTCGGGTTTTGGCCGGTTCAACAACTGCGTGATCCTCGCCCCGCTCTTTCCCGTCGGAGTTCTCGGCGACATGGAGTCGGGCGGGTACAAATACATGATTGAAGGCGATATCCGCTATGACGAGGTTCTGCTGGCCATGGTCAAGGAGGCGGGCGATCTACTGGCCCGGCAATTTGAAAAATTCATGCTTTTCGGTTTTTCCGGCGGCGGGCACTTTACCCACCGCTTTCTCTATCTGCATCCCGACCGGCTCAAGGCGGCCTCGATCGGCGCACCCGGCTCAGTCACGCTATTGGATGAAACGATGGATTGGTGGCCCGGCATCCGCAACTTTGCAGAAGTATTCGGGCGGGGCATCGACTTTGACGCACTGAAGCAGGTCAAAGTCCATATGTCTGTCGGCGCACAGGATCTCGAGAGCTGGGAGATCACCTTTCCGGAAGATTCGCCGCGCTACGTTCCCGGGGCAAACAGCGCCGGGAAAGACCGCAATGAGCGCCTGCACAGCCTGCGTGAATCGCTTGAGTCGCGGGGCGTCGATGTATGGCATGACATTGCGCCGGGGGTGCCGCATGACATGCGAGGTGTGTTCCCTTATGTCGAACGCTTTTTCACCGACGTGCTGCAAGACAAGCTTCCCGCACCGGGTGTGCGCTGATGGCTATCGTACCAAAATTGATCGAGCTCGAAGGCCCGCCGCTTGAACGGGGACGCGCCTATGGCCGCGCAGCAGACACCCAGCTGCGTCACGGGCTTGGTGTATATCGCAAGCTGTTTGAGGAGCATCGTCTGGGCTGGGATAGCGTTCTGTCCTATGCGGCAGAGCTGCGCGAAAGCCTTGCCAAGCGGGTGCCGGAGGCGATGGACGAACTCGCCGGCATCGCCGAAGGCGCGGGCGTGCAGCTTGAAGAAGTTCTGGTCATCAATGGCCGCAGCGAGATTATCAATCTCCACGCGCAACGCCCCAAGGATACCTCAAAGCTCGACGATGGCTGCACATCGGCCGTGGTCCTGCCCGAAATGAGCGAGAACGGACAGCTTCTGCATGTTCAGAACTGGGACTGGCTACCGGATTGCGCCGAGAGCACCGTAGTCTTGAAGATCCGGCGCGACAACGGTCCTGACGTACTGACCTTTGTCGAGGCAGGTGGCCTTGCAAGGGCGGGTTTCAATTCGGAAGGGGTTGCGATCACCGGCAACAACCTCGTCTGCGCACAGGACGGGACAGCCCCGTTTGGCGTGCCGCTGTCTGTCATCCGCCGCCGCGTGCTCGAGGCGGGGGGATATTCAAAAGCGTTGACGGAACTCTATCGATTGCCGCGCACCGTCTCGAACAACATGACAGTGAGCTGCGCAAAAAGCGGCGATTGCCTGAATTTCGAGACCACGCCCGACCGAATTTACTGGCAGGCGCCAGAAGGCGGCTGCATCACTCACGCCAACCACTTTACCAGCCCGGCCGCCCGTGTACGCGAGATGGACCTCGGGATCGCCCGCGGGGCTGACACTTTGTTCCGGGATCGTCGCTTGCGGGGCTTGATCGAAAAAAGCGCGTCGAAACACACGCTCGATACTCTGGCCGAAGCTCTGGATGACAGATTTGGTGCGCCCAGGGGGATCATACGCTCGCCTCAGGGCAACGAAGGCGAAACCAATGCCTATCTCTCCGCGACGGTCGCCATGGTTCTGATGAATGCTGGTGCTGGTGAAATGCGCATCCGGCAACTGCCCTACGCTCACAGCGAAACAACGGTTTTCAGTCTCTCGTAGTCTGATCGCGCGGGTCGCTTCAAACATTAACCAATTAAAACAACAGGGAAAATAGCATGACTATGGACAAATTCGGTATCGCGAGGCTCCTCGCAGCAACGGCAATCGGCTGCGCCGCCAGCGGGAGCGTCATGGCAGAGAGCGCGGTCAACATGGCGCTCAATGCCGATATCCGTGGCACCAACCCCGGAGTGACACGGGACGGCAACACCGACATCATTCACTCGCAGTTTGTCGAGGGACTTGTGACCTATGCCGACAACTTTGAAATCATCCCGATGCTCGCCGAAACGTATGACGTTTCCGAGGACGGTCTGACCTACACCTTCAATCTTCGCCACGGGGTCAAGTTCCACAATGGCGAGGAGATGACAGCCAATGAGGTAGAGTGGTCGTGGAACCGGCTGGCCGGGGAAGCGTCGGAAAGTCACTGCAAGAACTACTTCAACGGCGAGAATGGCCTGAAGGTCGTTTCTGCCAAAGCGGTGGACGACTACACGTTCGAAATTACTCTTGATCGGCCCTATGCCGTGTTTCTGGCGACGATGGCGCGGTTTGACTGTGGCTCCATGGGTATCCTGCACCCGGACTCGGTGAATGAGGATGGAAGCTGGAACAAGCCGATCGGCACGGGTCCCTATGTTCTGGGCGAGCACCTTCCCGGCCGCTACGTGGAACTCGAGCGATTCCCCGATTATGTCAGCCGGGACGAGCCGGTAAACGGCCTCGGTGGCGGCAAACATGCAGAGGTGGACACCCTTCATTTTGATTTCGTAGGTGAAGGCGCGGTGGCGAAGACGGCCCTCCAGGCGGGCGATCTAGACATCGTGGCGCTCGACGCAATGGCGGCGGCCGAGCTCAAGGAAGCGCCTGGCTTCAAGGTCGATGCGACACAGTCGGCCGTTTGGGATACCTATTTGCTGAACCCGAACGATCCGGTTCTGGCCGATGTGCGGATTCGTCAGGCCATGGCGCATGCTATTGATCCCAGTCAGATCATGGCCGCGATTACCGAAGGGTTCGGTGAAGCCTCGCCTTCGCCGGTGCCGCCGATGTCGAAGAACTTTACCGAGGTTCAGGCCGAGTACCCGGCCTATGACGTCGAGCAGGCCAAGTCCCTGATGGAAGAGGCTGGCTATGACGGTGAAGAGATCAAGATCATCGCGACCCGCCGCAATGGTGCCTACTACGAACGCGCCCTGATGGCACAGGCGATGCTGGCCGATGCCGGATTCAATGCGACACTCGAAGTGGTGGAGTGGGGCACCCAGCTGGAAGCCTACCGCACCGGTGAAGGCTACACGATGCAGTCTTTCAGCTTTTCGCCACGGCTCCATGCCGGTCTGAGCTTTGAAATGTTCACCGGCGAGGCCAAGCGCAAGGCGTGGCAGGATCCGGAAGCCGTCGCGCTTGTCTATGAATCACTCGAAACCGGCGATCCGGAACGTTTGCAGGAAATCATCGACGAGCTCTCGCATCGCTTCAACAAAGAGGTTCCGGCCATTGGTCTCGGCCACCGGATGCTTTTCACTGGCATGTCTGACCGGGTCTCGGGCTTTGAGAACTGGGGTGCGGGCGTGCTGCGCGGTTGGATGCTGCGGGTCTCTGATTGATCCGAGCAGGCTAGGAGACGGCGACCATGTTCCTTTTCGTTGCAAGACGTTTGCTGATGTCGGTTCCGACACTGATCATCGTCGCCGTCATGGTTTTCTGCCTCGTCCGGGCCTTGCCCGGCGACCCGGCGATCATGATGTTGGGCGGCAATATCGACGACGAGTCGACCCTTGAAATGATGCGCCAGCAACTGGGGCTGGATCAGCCGCTGCCGATCCAGTTCCTCGCGTGGCTGCGCGAGATCTTCTCCGGCAATCTTGGTGTCTCGGTGCTGACCGGTCAGTCGGTCGGCGCACTCCTTCTCGACAGATTCAGCGTCACGGCCACTGTGGTGTTGCTTGCGATCACGACAGCTCTGATTGTCGCCATTCCGGCCGGACTGGTGGCGGCGCACCGGCACAATTCGCGCACCGACTACGCCATCGTCTTCCTGACGATCCTGAAACTCTCGATGCCGAGTTTCTGGGTTGGATTGATGCTGCTGGTCGTGTTCGGCGCTATGCTAGGCTGGCTTCCGACGGTCGGTTACGTGTCGATGTCCCAGGATTTCGGTCTTGGAGTGACTTATCTCATCCTGCCTGTAACTTCGCTGGCCCTGTCCGAGATTGCTGTGATGACCCGCATGATGCGTGCCGGCAGTCTCGAGGTGATGAACCGCGATTACATTACCCACGCCCGGGCAAAGGGATTGCCCGAGAGGCAGGTTCTGTGGCGGCATGTCTTTCCGAATGCCTTTGCTCCGACGTTAACAATGGTCGGCATTGCGCTGGCGGGCCTGCTGGCGGGCGCGGCGGTGACCGAGACGGTCTTTACCCTGCCGGGTATCGGCAAGCTGCTCGTCGACTCGATTTATGGCCGGGACTATCCCGTCCTGCAGGGTGCACTGCTGTTCATTGCGCTGATCTATGTCCTGACAAATCTGTTGATCGACATCGCGTATTCCTTCTTTGATCCCAAGGTGCGACTGACGTGACTTTCCTGTTTCGCCTGCTTGGCAAACCCAATGGCCTCATCGGGGCTATCATGCTTGCCCTAGTTTTGCTCACCGCCTTTCTCGGCGCAGTCTGGACCCCATACGACCCGCTAAAATCCGATCTGCTGAATCGCTTTGCCGAGCCCGGGATGGCCCATCCGTTCGGGACTGATATGTTCGGCCGCGATGTCCTGTCGCGATTGATGCGCGGCGCGTGGGTTTCGGTTTCAATCGGACTTTCTACACTGATCCTTCCGGTTATTCTCGGCACGTTGCTCGGAGCGGCAGCGGGTTACTTCCGAGGCTGGTTCGACCGGCTATTGATCATGATCCTCGATGCGCTGATGGCCTTTCCGGGGCTGCTGATCGCGCTTGGCCTTATGGCTGTCATCGGGGCAAACCGGTTCGGTGTGATCATGGCGCTTTCAGTCGCGTATCTTCCTGCAGTGACAAGGGTGGTACGCGGGTCCGTGCTCTCGATCAGCCAGAACGAGTTCGTCGAAGCGTCGACGGTGATGGGCAATTCCCGCCTCTATACGCTTCTGATCCACATTCTGCCGAATTGTCTCGCTCCGCTGATCGTACTGACCACCATGATGTTTGGTTGGGTTCTTTTGGCCGAAAGTGCGCTGAGTTTTCTCGGACTGGGCGTGCCGCCGCCAGAGCCGAGCTGGGGCAATATCCTGTCGGAGGCCAAGGCACATCTGATGCGCTACCCGCTGCTCGGGCTGCTGCCGGGGGTCTGCATTTCTATTGCCCTGCTCGGCGTAAACCTTCTCGGTGATGCGCTGCGCGACGAACTTGATCCAAAATCCGGGGCAGCGCCCTCGAAGGAGACGATCTGACATGACCCAGCCAAGGAACATAAGCTCAGATGGCGATGTCCTCCTTGCCGTTGAGAACCTGGAGATTTCTTTCGGGCCCGCTGCGGTGGTCAAGGGCGTGAACCTGACTGTCAAGCAGGGCGAAGTACTTGCGTTGGTCGGAGAGTCGGGGAGCGGCAAGAGCATGATCGGGCGCTCGATTCTTGGATTACTGCCCGAACCCGGGCGCGTTACCCAAGGCCATATCCGGTTTGGTAGTGAGGAAATAACTTCTCCAACGAGCCCTGAGGCATTGCGCAAGCTGCGCGGACGTTCCATCGGGCTGATCTTCCAAGAGCCGCTTTCGTCGCTGAACCCGACGATGCGCATTGGTGAACAGATGTTCGAGGCGATGCGGTTGCATACCGACTTTTCCGAGAGCCAGATCCGCGAACGGGCGCTCGACATGCTGCGACAAGTCCGGCTGGACCGGCCAGAAACGCTGCTCAATCACTATCCGCACGAATTCTCGGGCGGGATGCGACAGCGTATCATGATCGCCTCGGTGATGATGCTTCAGCCGAAACTGCTCATTGCCGACGAGCCGACGACAGCGCTCGACGCGGTGGTTCAACGCGAGGTGCTGGATATCATGGAGGAACTTGCCCGGGCCAATGGTACGGCTGTGATCCTTATCTCTCACGATCTCGCTGTCGTGGCGCGCTATGCCGACCGGATCGCTGTGATGGAGCAGGGCGTACTGGTAGAAAGCGGGGTTACACAAAAGGTTCTGACGCGCCCGCAGCATCCGTACACCCAAAGGCTGCTCGAAGCCGCACAACTTGGCGTGCCAGCTCCGGTTGCCGGACGTGAAGGGGAACCGCTCTTGAAGATCGAGAACCTGAGCGTCGATTTCACGGAAAAGGGCTGGCTGGGCCTTTTTGGCGGGAAGGTTCACCATGCGGTCCGGGATGTTTCGTTGACGGTTGCGCCGGGCGAATTTGTTGGTCTCGTCGGTAAATCCGGCAGCGGCAAGAGCACCATCGGGCGTGCGGTCTGCGGTCTGACCCCAAGCGTCGGCGGGCGTGTCACCTTTGACGGGCGTGAATTGGGTAGCCTGTCGTCGGCGGAGGAGCGCAAACTGCGTCAGCGTATTCGGGTCGTTTTCCAGGATCCATTTTCTTCGCTGAATCCCCGGATGCGGATTGGCCGTATCATCCGCGAGGGTCTGCGCCATGACACCAGCCTGAGCCGGGCCGAGCGGCAACGTGCGGTCGAGGAAATGCTGGAGGCAGTCGGCCTGACACGCGAAATGGCAAACCGATTTCCGCATGCGCTCTCTGGGGGGCAACGTCAGCGGGTCGCCATTGCCCGGGCGCTAATTGCGAAACCGGATCTTATCATCGCGGACGAACCGGTTTCGGCCCTCGACGTGACGATTCAGGCACAGATCCTTTCTCTTTTGAAACGGCTACAGGCGGAATTTGGCTTTGCCTGTCTGTTCGTCAGCCACGATCTCCACATCGTCGAGCAGCTTTGCGCCCGGCTCTACGTTCTGCACAATGGCCGCTTAATGGAGACCGCGGCAACTCCAGACCTCTTTGCCGCGCCCCGTCATCCCTATACCCGGCTGCTGCTAAGCGCTTCCCCGCGGCTTCAACAGAGTGAGGACGGGGTTATGCTTGCCGAGACAGAGCTGCCGCAGGACGAAAGTGACGTGACCGACTACTACGATGCGACACGCCCTGACGACCCTTATCATCTTGTTGAGGCCAAAGCAGGCCACATCGTGGCTGTCAGAGCGCGGGAAGCGACCAGCCTATGACACAGTCAATTCGTCGCCCCTATGTTCCGGCGCCCTACAGGATGGGCGAAGATGCCGCGCGAGCGATGATCTTATCCGAACCGTTCTCCTTGCTGGTCACTCAGGGTGAGGCAGGCATCACCGAAGCAACCCACACGCCGCTCTATTTCGAAAACGGACAAGCGGACTGTGGCACACTCGTCGGTCACATCACCCGTGCCAATCCCCAAGCCGCAAGCGTTGGTTCAGAAACTCAGGCGCTCGCGGTTTTTACCGGCCCATCAGCTTATGTGTCACCGGCGTGGTATGTGGAAGATGAGGATGTACCCACGTGGATTTACCAGTCGGTTCAGGTGCGCGGCCCGATAGAGGTGATCGAAACCGAGGAGGAGATGATGGCTCTAATGCTCAACATCGTCTCCCAATCCGAACGTCGCATCGGCGGTACATGGCAGTTGGATCGCATTGAACAGCGCGATATTGATAGAATGATGCACCGGATCGTCGGATTCCGTATTCACATCGAAACGGTTGTCGGGGTCTCCAAGGTCGAGCAGACGCGCTCTGCTGCGAACCGTGCTGCGGTTGCTGCCCAGTTGGAAGGCGGGCGCGAGATTGGTCGCGACCCTCTCCGCGCGCTTCTGGGCGTGTCCCAGATCTGAATCGTTCTCCCTTTTGACGCTGAGGTTAGGTGCCCTTCTGTCCAGGCGTCCAGCCTTGCGTGATACGCCCCACGACGGACCTTTGTAGATCGATGTGGTGTAGCGGTTTGAACCTTTAGAACCATTTGTCGGTCTGCGACCGGCCTCTACGCCCGAATTCGCCTAGGTGTTTTCTAAGCAATGCATCGTCGGCCCAGACCCTAGGTTGGATCTCTCGATATCGTCGATTTGCGCCAATTCAGGACTCGCACCATATTTCTAACAGACATCAAGGCGTGCCAGTAGATTCCCAATCGTGTGGCATTCCTGAAGGGACAGTTACGTGTAAAAGGCTTCGATGAGAATTCGGAAAACGTAACTGAAAAATTTTTTCCGCTCTCTCGCCGTCTCAGCGGCTGCCGCGCCACCGCTACAGCCCACGTCGATTTCCGTCTGGCGTCTTTTAGGCACCACTACAAAAGCATAATTCCTACCTTTGCCTTCGACGCGGCACCCGGAAGTTTATGGTCAACGATTGGCCAATTCCATCGGGCGGAGCGCTCAGCAAATTGTCGTCGGACCACATCTCCGCGACCATGCCATCACAGCACATGGCCACGCGGTGACTGGCACCAGGATAGCCGTCAACTTCCTCGTCCAGGTCCTGCGCATTTATGGCGATTTCGGTTCGTCCCAAACCCTCTGCACGGTTCAGCATGCGCCTGAGGACCCTTTGAAAGTCGCCAGGCTTGGGTACGAGTGCAATCATGAAGCAGCTTTGCACGGCTTTGTTTTCAAAGATACCCTCTTGCCTCAAGGGAACCGTCAGATAATGCGTCGTCTCGTTCAGGCTTTCTCAAAGACACGCTATTTTCTGAAACCGTGTACTTGCTTTTTGCCCTGGAAACATCCACACGAGGTTGGCTAACGTTTTTCTGCGACCCTCTGCCTCCGTTCAACCGGCTTCAGTCGATCACTCAGTCTGATATTGCCGGGCTGCCGCATACTGCGGGCAGCACCAAGAATAGGAGATCACGGATATGGCCAATGGCACCGTGAAATGGTTCAACGCAACTAAAGGCTTCGGCTTCATCGAGCCCGAGACAGGCGGACGTGACGTCTTCGTCCACATTTCGGCCGTCGAACGCGCAGGCCTGACCGGTCTTGCCGACGCTCAGAAGGTTACCTTCGACGTCGAATCGGGCCGCGACAACAGAGAGAGCGCGACCAATCTCGCGCTCGCCTGATCCGAGCATAGCCGGGTGCCCTGACAGGCACCCGGCACACCAATCTCTTCCACACACAGATCCTCGACCAACAGTCCACGGACCGAGTCCGACTCGAGGTTCGGCGCTGGCTTGGAGTCGTCGTCTCGCAGCTTATCGGACCCCGATTCCGTCGCGCAGTCGTTTTGAATTGGTCGCTACAGCACTCCCCTTCGCTTTCATCTTTGCCCTGTCGTGGTGGTCCCTCGCGATCAGCCCGTGGCTTTCGGTCGGCCTGTCGCTGATCAACGCAGCCTTCGTCATCCGTCTCTTCGTGATCCAGCATGACTGCGGACACGGCGCTTTCTTCTCGTCCCGGTTCTGGAACGGATGGTGCGGGCGGGTTATCGGCGTGCTGACGCTAACCCCGTACGCAATGTGGAAACAGAACCACGCGCTTCATCACGCGACGACCGGTAACCTCGACCATCGCGGAACGGGTGACATCCCCACCCTGACGATCGCCGAATATCGCTCCAGGTCGTTGGTCGCGCGTGCCGGATACCGACTTCTACGGAATCCGTTGGTGCTCTTCGGGTTCATCGCGACATTCAATTTCATGATTTGGAACCGTGTACCGCCCAATCCCCTTAAGGCACGACGGGGAGAATGGAAAAGTGCCCTTGGCACCGATGGCGCAATCATCGCTCTGCTCGGATCGCTTTATCTGCTGGGTGGCGTTCCGGTACTGGTCTTCGTCTACCTGCCCATGATGGTGCTCGCGGCGATTGTCGGCACATGGCTCTTCTATGTCCAGCATCAGTTCGAAGAGACATATTGGGATCAGGATACAGAGTGGAGGGTGCAGGACGCGTCGTATCGTGGCTCGTCCCATTACGTTTTGCCGCCAATTCTGACATGGATGACGGGGAACATCGGTGCACATCATATCCATCACCTCGCCAGCCGCATCCCGTTCTACCGACTCCCCGAAGTTCTTCGGGACAACGTTGAGTTCAACGAGGTCGGACGAATTACGTTCTATGAGAGCCTGGGTTGCGCAAAGCTCGCACTCTGGGATGAGGCCGGACGTCGTCTCGTTTCGTTTTCCGAAGCCCGTAAGTTGCCTTCATGATCGCGATTCAAAGGTGCGCGAGAGGAACGGGACGGCTCTCCGAATAACCAGTCTAACAAAGCGAGCGTCAACGTGGGAATAAACGTGCAGTCGATGATGTGCGCACGACCGCCCTAATCTCAGCTTATGGAAAATTTCGTTTACAGTGATCGCCAACTTTTAGGGCGGGCCGGCGTTTGGTGTCGTCTGCGTTTGCGGGGAACTGTTTGCAGTTTCGGGCTTCTAGGTTCAGGGCGCGCGCGTTGCCCGTCGCCTTTGGGCATCTATCCTCTGAGCAGGTGGTTCGGCCATGTCCGTGGTGCCTCCGGCCTTGACGTTGGCGGCTAAAATACTTCTGCGTATAGTCAGAAATCTCTAGGCTAAAAGGCAGAGGTAGGCTGTAATCGGTCACGAGCCGTTTTCATTCAAGAGGTCCGCTATGTGGGACAAAGTTCGCCTTCTCTGCGAATGCGCGAACGGTGACTCTCCGAATGTTGAGAAAAAACTGCAATTGCGTTCCGTGGGTTGACTGGCAATCTGACTTGTTTGGCCTCATTCTGCAAAAAAACCTGTTTGATAAGCTTCCTTATGAGTCCTTCTCAGAAACTACTTTTCAGTATTTTTGTCATCATTGTCGCGGCGGTGGTTGCCAGAGGCGACACCACGGTACCAGAGCTTCCAAGCCCTGATCAAGTACGTAAACACTATCAAGAATTAGCGACCAATTGGCCGACGATACCCCGCGCCGCGCAACTTGCATTTGCCGCGGCAGAGGATCGCTATTTCTTTAAACGTCCACTTCAAAACTCTACCATCACACAGCAGATCGGACGTTGGTACCTTCAACCAAGAGGAGGGAAACTCCAAAGATTAGCACTTTCATTTGTGATAGGTGAAACACTCTCACATGAAGAGGTTTTGAACTGGTATGTGAACCAGATTTTCCTAGGGCAAAATTGCTTTGGCATTCTTGGCGCAGCCTTGGCGTATTTTGGAAAACCTATTGATGATCTGAGACTTGAGGAAATCGCTTACTTAGCAGCACTGCCCAAATCTCCAATCCATTTCCATCCAGTTAGGTCATACGAACGAGCGGTTGAGCGCAGAAATTTCGTGCTGGCGGAAATGTTGAAAGCAGGATTTATATCGCACTATGAAGCCGAAAGCGCCGTTCAGACGGCCTTTATCGTCAGTGACCCATTGGAGCGTTGCAAACCTGAAGAATAGCTGCCAGTTCGCGGGGCATAGCAGACCTCAACTACAACTGTCGCAGAGTTTGTATTAAATAATCGAAGATGTATTATTGGAAGTCGGTATGGTCTGGAAGACATCACGGCGACGACGGTTAACTCGCCAAAAGTTTATAATTCACGAGCCCAGCGATTTTCACTCCTGTAGTAGCCGATCCTGCATTAAATGGAAAAACGGTCGCGATGAGTGGCTTAAAGATCATTAAGATTTTATTCCCGCACGTACACATCCTGAAGCTGACAACATCTTTGATCTTTGCTCTGGCCCAGCAAGAATTATTTCGATGTTATTGATTGCTGCATGAGCTAATTGGCCAGCGTCGCCTTGACCAACTAGATCAAAATTCTCCGTCTATCCGAACTCGCCAGATAGGTGTACAGGCTTTTCTTCTGGCGATAGTTGGGCTTTTATTCGCTTTCAGCGGGACGATCATCGGGCGGCCGCTCACGGGATCGGGTATCACCTGCGATTTTAGGCCATAGGACATTTCCAGATTTTCTGGCGTGATGACCTGTTCCGGTGTTCCGGCGGCGACTAACCCACATTGGCCAAGCAGGATCAGCGTGTCCGAGAAGCGGGCGGCGACGTTCAGGTCGTCCGGCACGCTGATGACTGTCAGGCCATCATCCACGTTCCGCTTGCGAAGCAGGCTGAGCACATCGATCTCATGCACCAGATCCAGATAGGTCGTCGGTTCGTCCAGCAACAAAAGCGGTGCATTCTGTGCCAGAGCTAATGCAATCCATGTTCGCTGACGCTGACCGCCCGACGGTTCCTGCACCGGACGATCCGCCAGTTCGGTCAATCCCACGGCATCCAGCGCATTTTTGAGGCTTGCGAGTCGTGCTCGCTCCACGGGGAGAAAAAACCTCTCCACGGTGTCCGGCCCCATTTGACCAGATCACCAGCATTGATGCCATATAGGGCGAGGGGAGTTTGCGGCAGGATCGCCATCTCGCGTGCCAATGATCGGCTGTTCAGGCGTGGATGTCTCGACCATTCAATGTGACGCGCCCATTCAACGGATTCACCAACCGTGCCAGCGATTTCAGGACAGCCGAATTCCCGCAGCCGTTGGGGCTTAGAATCGTTGTCATATCGCCGCGCTTCAATTCGATGGCCAGATCGTTGATTGCGATATGATCATGACACCCGAGCGACAGGTTTTCAGCTCTCAGAGTCATAATTCGCCCCCTTTCCATTTCTCGGGACAGAAGCCAAAGCAGATACGGTGCCCTGATTAGGCCTGTCATCACGCCTACGGGCAGCTGTATTCCCGGCAGTGCTGCTCTTGCGAAAAGGTCGGCAAGGACGGTGACCCGCGCCCCGGCTGCTGCGGCTGACGTCAGTTTGCCTTTCAAGGATCGGGCTTCCGTGAGGCGGCTGCTAAGCGGGCCGGCCATCAGGGCCAAGAAGGGGATCGGTCCCGCAACGGCGACGCCTGTGGCTGCAAGCAGCCCGCCGGTGACCGCGATGCCCAACGGCAGCGCTGAACATCAATGCCAAGCAGCTCATCGCCTAGTTCAAGCACGGCAAGGGATTTGACCTGTGCTGCGGCTGCGATAGACAGCGAGAGTCCGGGTAACCAGACCTGTAGGACACGGCTCCAGTTGCGAGCCGCGAGCGAACCGACCATCCAGCGTTGTGCGTCAGCCGTTGTCGCGTTCGGCAGGAGTGTCATCAGGAATGTCGTCAGCGCCGAGGCTAAGAACCCTATCCCGAGACTGACGAGAATAAGCGTCAGCGGCTGTGTCGGTCTGCCGGGCTGAAGCGAAGCCAGCGCCACGAGCAATGCAGCAAGCAATCCGCCCAGAGAGGCGACCAACGGCATCGGCAGGTTCAGCCCAAGCGCAATCGTCGCAACCACGGCCAATCCGGCGCACGCAGTGAAGCCAAGGATATCCGGCGCTGCCAGTGGATTTCGGAACAGGGTCTGGAAAAGTGAGCCGGAAAGACCGAACACGGCCTCCGCTCCCAATGCGGTCGCAACTCGAGGGCCGCGAATTGTATCTAGTATCAGCGCGCCGGGACCTTTTCCGGAAGCCAGGAGGGTTAGGAGGTCATGTGCGCCATATCTACCTGACCAATCGATATTGCCGCCAAGCATGAGGCCACTAGGAATATGCTTAGAAGTACAGGGCCTCTCACGCAGTTGCCCCGGGGCGCTGGCTGCGTGCGATGAAGATAAAGACAGGCGCACCGAGCAGCGCCACCATGATGCCGGCGCGAACCTCTAAGGGGTGAGATCAAGGCGACCCAGCGTGTCAGCCAGCAGCAACAGCACCGCGCCGAGGATCGCGGAAGCGACCAGTTCAAGTCGCAGGTTATGGCCCGGAAAGCAGCGGGCAACCGGCGGAATGATCAGCCCGAAAAAAGCGATGAGGGCAGCGACGGCTACGGCCGCGCCGGTTGTCAGCGTCACGGCGACCAGCATTGCGGCCTGAATCTTGCCCGGGTCGGTGCCAAGACCACGCGCAAGCGCTGCCCCAAGGGAAATCGCTTCGAGGCGATGAGTAATTGCCCAAGCGATCCAGCGGTTCTAGTGCGGCCACGCAGGCCATTTCGAAAAGTGGTCTAACCGTGGCCTGCGAAAGAGACCCAGCGACCCAGAAGCGCAGGATTTCGAGTGAATCCTGACGGATCAGCACGACACCCGTCGCTAGTGACAGCAGCAACGCATTCAACGCGGCCCCGGCCAGCGTCAGGCGCACCGGCTCGGCATCCCCCTTGAGCCTGCCGCCAAGGGCGAAGACTGCCATCGCAGCGAGGGCCGCACCGGGAAACGAAAGGAAAGCGATATGGCTCTGGCTTGCCTGCCTGAAGAGATAATAAGGGCAAAGGCTGCGCCGGCATTGACACCAAGCAGCCCGGGATCGGCAAGGGGATTGCGGGTCAGCGCCTGCATCAGGCTGCCAGCCACCTCAAGCGCTCCCCCAGCGATCATTCTCGACAGCCGAATATGAACAATGCTGACATGATCCGGGTCGTACTGATCATAATTGGTGAAAGCCGCGACATAGTCTTAGTCTGAAAAGGCTGGGCTTCTGACGCCGAGGGTCAGGGACACTGCCATGACTGTAAGCAGTCCTAATAAAAGGGCAATCCATTTTACGGGGCGAGACCGGCCAGCTGGGCGGATTGGACTGGCGTTGCCGGATCGCCGTCGATGGCGGCGACCAGATCCTGTTCCAGCTCATTCAGGGCAAAGGGTAGCGACAGGATGCTGCTAAAGGACAACGCTCCTGCGAACACCGGACCTGCAAAGATTTCCCGTCCTTGCCGGTGCGCCGCCAGTGTCCGTCGCATCGGTTCTAGGATAGTATTCATGATTGAAAAGTTGGGAATATGCTCGGGCAATGAGAACTCTCGTAAGTAACGTCTGTTGGGTCAGAACGTTTGGCGAAAACGCAGGCGATCTGTCCGATCTCGCGCTCAAAGGGCCTCCGGGTCGCTCAACGGCAGAGATCGTCCCACGCCCCGTAACAGCCAAAGCGCGTAGAGCGCATTGGGGAGCACCAGCAAGAAGGGAAGGAGCATTACGGCAATGGACGGGGTCGCGCCGACCTGCTTGGGCACCGGCCCTGCAGAGCCAGCAATCCCAACAAAAAGGATCCAGTCCCAGAGGGCGTGATATGCAATCGCAATCCATAGCGATCCGGTGCGCAGCCTTATCGCGATCAACACCAGCCCACTGGCTACTGCCGCGAAAGCCTGAATCGTCGCCGTGCCGAAGTCGCCGGTCACGAATCCATTGAGAACGTGAACAGCACCAAAGGCCACGCTTGTCCAGATGATAGCGGTCCAGATCGGCAGCCTGTCTCGAAGCGCGGAGTAGAAGATGCCGCGGAACATTACTTCTTCGGAAAAGCCCACTAGAAACGTGTTGAGCAGGATCATGACGACGACGGGAACCGGCGGCAGTCCCGAAAGAACCGCCAGGATTCCCATCATCGTCAAGATCAGGAATGGCAGCCAGAGCAGCCTCAGCGTGCCCGCCTGAGGTCCACGCAGGCCTAGATCGCGCCACTTGAAAAACCGAATGACGCAAACGAGGAAAAGCGCCGCTGCAAGGATTTGCCATGCGATGCCGGTCTTCACGACATCGCCCAGCGAGACATCGCCGGAGTAGATCAGCCTCGCCCCGAAAATGGTAATGATTGTCCAGATCACGAGAATGGCGAGGAGCAGGGCAAGGTTCCGGCGCGCGCGGGGTTCAGCAATGTCAGACTGGATCAATGCCTTGGTTCCTTGCCTGTGTCGCGACGCTTAACGCGGGCCTCAATCGGTGCTTTAGGGCACACCATTTACAAAATGGGTCAATCCACGCTGATATTGAACAAAAAGCAGTGCGCCCGACATCTGCCTGTCCTTCGGGGAACCGGGCCATCACGCGGCGCGCTCAACGCCTTGGAATTCGATGAATTTTGACATGTGGTTCCATAGGAAATCACCGTAAGCAAAGGGTGTGAAAGGTTCGCACCCGGCAAGAGGCAGCGGTTCGATGATCGCATCGACTGCCGGCTCAAAGAAGAAGGGGATCGAGACCCTTTCCCGCAGACCGCCAAGCACGCGGTGTCGTGTCGCGCGAACCTGTCCGCCGGTCCACTGTTCCAGCAGCTGTCCGAAATTGACCGCCAGCCCGTTTGCGGTCGCCGGGACATCGATCCAGTCGCCATTATGCGCCTCGGCCTGCAAGCCGCCGTTGTCGTCCTGCCAGAGCAAGGTGACAAAGCCGGAATCCGTATGGGCACCGCCAACCAGCCAGCGCGGATCCCCAGAGCTGACCTGAACCTGTGTAAGATCTTCGGGCAGTGACTCCGCCGATCTTTCCGGGTAACGGATCAGCCGAAGCGTGGAATTCGAGGAGTCGAAAAGCGGCGTCATGAGGGCGGGGTCAAGCGCGAGACCACGGGCAAGCCCGGCAAGTAGCATGCGGCCAAGACCTTCCATCGCGACGTAATATTCGGCGACACTCTCACGCCAATCATCGGCGTTGTCAGGCCACGGAGTTGGCTCGAGCAGCGGATCGCCAAAACTACCTGTACGAGCGCTGTCGACTGCATCCGCCCCGATATCGATCCCCTCCTTGTAGGTGGGTTGGCCGCTCTGCAGCGGAAAATACCCGCGATAAACATTTGGATGTTCGGGGGCGAATTTGCGGCGCGCGAGCTTGCTCTTCTCGGACGTAGGCAGATCAAAGAATTTCAGCAGTTCGGGCCGCAAGTGCGACGACAGCCCCAGCGCCTCGTCGACGTTCGACAGACGCATAAAGCCCGCATCCTTAGCCGCAGCCGCGATTTTCGCGTCCGCTGCCCGGTCTCCCGAGGTGATTTCCCGAGCGTCAATGATCGGAATGGTCGTGTCAGAAATGCCGTTGCCCATGATTGCCCGGATCCGGTTTCGTTATCCCGTGTTCAATTTGAACGCCGGAACAACTTTCAGGTCAACGACGGAAACAGGAATTTACTGATAGGTTCGTTCTTCGATGGGCACCGTTTCAATGGCCTCCAACAATGCCTCAAGCAAAAGCTCTTCCGCCCTGTTCTTGATGGCTTTCGGATTCCAGACCACGTGCACGTCGATTGCCGGTAAGTTATCGAAAGGCGGCACCTGCCACAAATGCCCGTCGGCCACGTCTCGCGCGGCAACATGAACGGGCAGAGGGCCGATCCCCAAACCAGCGACGATCATCCTCCGGACTTCCTCAAGATGGCTCGACAGGCCGGTGATCTTCTGCCCCAGTTCGGCCTGCGCCCGCATGAGTGTCACCGGTCTCAACACATCCTGAAGCCGGTCCGTTTCGAAACTGACCGAACTGTGCCCGGCCAGATCCGCTTGGGTCAGATCGTTCTTTCCGAAAAGCGGATGTGGCGGGCCGCAGAACAGGCCAAAGAATTCCCGGTACAAGCGCCGGTATTCAAGGCCCGGGTTGTGATCCTTTACAAGGCAGACGGCAAAAGAGGCGCGCTTTGCCGCGACCTCGGAAATCGCATCCGCGCTCGATTCAACCTCGATTGTCAGGCTGGCATTGGGGTGCCTGCCGTGGAAATCCGCAAGCACCTGATCAAATAGCGGGCACACCACATGGCTTGCCGCCATCAGCCGAACGTGACCCTGCACCTCGTCTGTAAGCTCGCGCATCAAGGTCGAAAGCCGCAGAACCGATCCGTTGATGTCGAGCGCCTCTCGATATAGCAAACGCCCCGCATCGGTCAGGGTGTAATGCCCGGGTGAGCGATTGATCAGCTTTCGACCAAGCCGATCTTCTAGCCTTTTCAATGCGGTAGAGACAGATGGCTGCTTGAGACTCAGCTTATGAGCCGCTTCGGAAACAGACCGGCTTTCGGCCAGAACGACAAAGGTCCGTAGCAAATTCCAGTCGAGTTCGCGTGCGATCCTGTCCGGTTTCAACTTGGGATCAAGGAACGGTTCTTGACGCATTATAGTTCAGGCCAATATTGATAATACTAATTATCTATTTGATCTATGATCAAGCGTTTCGCAATCCTCTTCTCATTCTGAAATGGAACGCGAGATCACATGTCCGTAGAAGCACGAGAGGCGCGCCAGCCGTGGATCCTGCTCAGCCCCGCACTGACGGCGGTTGCGCTGTTTCTCTTTGTGCCGCTGCTGTTCATTCTGGTTTACAGCTTCTGGCTGCGCACCGCGACAGGGGCGGATCAGGCGGGTTTCTACCTAGACAACTGGCGCGAGGCTCTGACCGACGCCTTCTACCGCGACATACTTCTCAGTACCTTGCGCATCGCGGCCATCACCACGCTCGTCTGCGCACTGATGGGATATCCGGCTGCCTACTTCATTGCCCGGTCCAAGGGCAACAAGGCGATCCTTCTGCTGATGCTAATGCTGCCGTTCTGGATCAGCTACATCATCAGGACGATGAGCTGGATCAACATTCTTGGCGTGTCCGGCGCGTTGAACACCTTTCTGCTTTGGATCGGGATCATCACGGACCCCATCCAGATGCTCTACAATGAAACGACAGTGATTCTCGGGCTGGTTCACTTTCTACTGCCTTTCATGGTGCTGAACGTCTTTGTCAGCCTCGAAGGGATCGATACCAATCTCGAAGACGCGGCCAATTCGCTGGGGGCGACGCGGTGGGAAACCTTTCTGCAGGTGACACTACCGCTGTCCTTACCCGGACTGGCGGCCGGTGGTCTGCTGTGTTTCGTGCTGGGGGCGGGAACCTATATCACGCCGCTGGTTCTGGGCGGGCCACGCGATGCGATGTTCGCCAACCTCGTATTCGAGGCGATTATTACCCAGCTCAACTGGCCACTGGGCTCGGCCCTAAGCCTGATGCTGCTCGCCGTGCTTGGGGTGCTGGTCATGATCTACAACCGCTATCTCGGGATGGCGCAGCTGATGAAGGGGCTGGGCTGATGGGGTGGCAACTGATCCGGGGTTGGGCGATCCTCGTCTACATCTTCATGTTCCTGCCGGTGGCGGTTGTCGTGCTGCTCAGCTTCAACGCCAGCCAGTTCGGCAGCTTCCCGATGACCGGCCTGTCGTTTCGCTGGTTCATCGAACTCGCCAATAACGACGCGATCCTGCGCGCGTTCCGCACGTCGATCATACTTGGCCTTTTGACGGCGATTATCTCCACGACCCTTGGCGTCCTGGCAAGTCTTGCATTGGTTCGCTACCGCGTGCCCGGCGCCAATGCGATTTCAACACTTCTGATTGCGCCGATACTCGTGCCCGAGGTCGTTCTGGCTGTTGCCCTGCTGCTGTTCCTCAACTTCCTCGGGATCAACAAGAGCTTCACCCTGCTTCTGTTTGGTCATGTGATCTTCACGCTGCCCTTTGTGATCCTTGTCGTTCAGGCCCGGCTGATTTCGATCAAGCGCGACGTCGAAGAGGCTGCGATGAGCCTGGGCGCCAGCCCGCGCCAGACCTTCTTTCAGATCACCCTGCCGCTGATGATGCCCGCTGTGCTGGCGGGCGGGTTGTTCGCTTTCACGATCAGTTTCGACGACATCACCGGCACCCTATTCTGGAAGCCCGGAGGCGTGGAAACGGTCCCGACACAGATTTTCGCGATGCTGCGCAACTCGATCAGCCCCGAGATCAACGCGCTGGGCACGGTGATGATCGCAATGACGGTCGGCCTGCCGCTGCTGGGCGCGGCCATCGCAAGACAGATTTCCAAGAAAAGCGGCACGTAGAACCGCAAACACCCAACAAACCATACCGACAAGGAGTGAGAAATGACCAAGAAAATGGACAACACAACCCGATACGAACGGCTGCGCGAACGCTATATGAACGGCGATCTCGACCGGCGCAGCTTTCTGGGCATGATCGGCGCGGCAGGGCTGGCCTATGGCGTTCAGACACCATTTGCCAAATACGCTCATGCGGCGGCCGATCAGGTGCGCTTTGATGGCTGGGGTGGCGTCGTGTCCGAAGCCTTCCGCGAGTACGCCTTTGACCCGTTTACGAAAAAAACCGGGATACCTGTGGTCGATGGTACATTCGGCGGCGGCGACGAATACCTCAGCCGCGTGAAAGCCAGCCAGGAAGGCGAATACAATATCGCGCACCTCTCGGGCGTCTTCGATTATGCCCGGTATTACAACCTCGGCCTCGCCTCGACCCTGAACGAAGACAATATTCCGAACCTGAAATTCGTCATTCCCAAGCTGGTTGACGTCTTCCGCAATGTCTCCGACGGAGCGCTGTCCTGCGTGCCTTATGACTATGGCACGACGGGCCTTGCCTATAATCGCAAGTATATCTCGGACGAAGAGATGAAGGAAAAAGGCGCGAAGATCCTGATCGATGAGGCCTACAAGGGCAAGATCGCGGGTTGGAGCGACTGGCGCACGCGGATCTGGTACGCTTCGCTCCAGACCGGGCAGGATCCGAACGGCGCCACCGATATGGATGCGGTCTGGGATGCGATCCGCACCCATCGCGACCTGTCGCTCAAGTACTGGACCTCGGGCGCCGAGCTTATGAGCCTTCTGGCCGAAGAGGAAATCTATGTCACCGAAGGCTGGTCGGGCCGCATTTACGCATTGCAGGAGCAAGGGCACGACATCGGCTATATGGATCCCCCGAATGGCTTTGGCTGGCAGGAATGCCTGTTCGTCATGAAGGGCTCGCCCATGGAGGCCTGCGAAGAGCTTCTGAACTTCATGCTGGCGCCGGAAACCTCGATCGCCGTGGCCGAGGGGCAGAATTATCCGCCCGCGCTTGATCCGCAACAGGTCGACCTTGGCGACAAGATCCCCACACTGCCCGCCTTTGACCCGACAGGCACCCTGTCAGGCCTGACCTTTGCCGATCCCGATTATTGGAACGGCAACGAAGCTGAATGGTCCAAGACCTTCGGCCGCGTCCAGAAAGGCTACTGAACCCAAAGCCCTTTCCCGCAAGGGAAGGGGCACTTCCATTCGGAGATCATCCACGTGAGTTCTGTCACCCTCAAGAATATCGTGAAGCGGTTCGGCACCTTCACGGCGGTCCATCAGGCCAATCTCGAAATTCCCGAGGGCGACTTCGTCACCCTGCTGGGGCCGTCGGGCTGCGGCAAAACTACCAATCTACGGATGATCGCCGGGTTGCTTGACCCGACCGAGGGCGAAATCCAGATCGGTGGCAAACGTGTCAACGATATCCCGATCCACAAGCGCAATCTTGGTATCGTGTTCCAGAATTACGCCCTGTTTCCCCATAAGACAGTCGCCGAAAACGTAGCCTTCGGCCTAAAATACCGCGATGTGCCGAAGTCCGAGGTCGCTAGCCGGGTACAGGCGGCGCTCGACCTCGTGCAATTGCCGG
The DNA here is from genome assembly GCF_052826185.1 of Heliomarina sp. Classification (NCBI taxonomy): domain Bacteria; kingdom Pseudomonadati; phylum Pseudomonadota; class Alphaproteobacteria; order Rhodobacterales; family Roseobacteraceae; genus Heliomarina; species Heliomarina sp. Next base: position 23,671 of record NZ_JBRBUI010000017.1, read on the forward strand.
ACGTCGGCGACCGGTATCCCAAGGCGCTTTCCGGTGGGCAGCAGCAGCGCATCGCGCTGGCGCGCGCCATTGTCATCGAACCGGACGTGCTTTTGCTGGATGAACCGCTTTCCGCGCTGGATGCGAACCTGCGCGAAGACATGCGGGTCGAGTTGAAGCGCATTCAATCGAAGATCGGGGTGACGACGGTTTTCGTGACACATGACCAGTCCGAAGCGCTCGCTATGTCAGACAAGATCGTCGTGATGAGTGCGGGACGCATCGAGCAGGTCGGCACCCCCGAAGAGGTCTATAACGCGCCCGCCAGCGAATTCGTCGCAAATTTCCTTGGCGCATCGAACATCCTCCAAGGCACATGTCTCGGGAAGAGCGGCAGTGATGTTGCGGTCGAAACACCTCTCTTTGGTACGGTTCCCGTGCCCGCAAGCAAGGCTTCGGGTCTGGACAATGGCCCCGCGAAACTCGTTCTCAGGTCGGAAAAGCTGACTTTGCTGTCCCCCGGTGCCGATACAACGGGTATGATCACTGCACCCGCGACTGTCGAAACCGTGGATTACCAAGGGCAGACTGTTCGCTATTTCATCCGGATGGCCGATACCCAGTTGCAGGCGATCAACCTGATCGACGAGCGACCATTCCCGGAGGGCACGGAGGTCACAGCAGCCTTCCGCGCCAAGGACTGCGCCGCATTACCCGGAGCTTGAGATGAGCAACCTCTTTTATCAGGGCCGTGGCCGGAAACCCATGCTGGATCAGGCGCGCGGCGTCTATATGTGGGACACGGACGGCAAGCGTTACCTTGACGGGTCTTCCGGCGCGATGGTTTGCAACATTGGCCATTCCAACAGCAATGTGCTGGCGGCAATGCGGCGGCAGATGGAAAAATCCACCTTTGGCTACCGCCTGCATTTCGAAACCGAGGCCTCGGAAAAACTGGCCGCGTCCTTGGTCGAACTGATGCCCGAGCATCTGACGCGGGTGTTCTTTGTCTCGGGCGGTTCCGAAGCCGTCGAAAGCGCGCTCAAGATGGCGCGACAGCACGCCTTGGCAACCGGGCAGGGCAGTCGCTGGAAGGTAATCTCGCGCCAGCCAAGTTATCATGGCTGCACCCTAGGTGCACTCGGGGTGACAGGCTATGCCGCCCTGACTGACCCCTTCAAGCCTATGATGCGCATCATGCCGAAAGTTCCCGCGCCACGGGCCTATCTCGACGGGTTGGATGTAGATGATGAGGCGACCGGCCACCATTATGCCGACATGCTCGAAGAACAGATCTTTGCCGAAGGTCCCGAGACCGTTCTGGCCTTTATCGTCGAACCGGTCGGCGGTGCTTCGACCGGCGCGCTTGTACCACCCAAGGGCTATATGGAGCGCATACGCGAGATCTGTGACCGTTACGACGTGCTCCTGATCATGGACGAGGTCATGACCGGTGCGGGGCGGACCGGGACTTTCCTTGGGTGCGAACATTGGGGAACCCGCCCGGATATCGTTGTGATGTCCAAGGGGATCGGCTCGGGCTATGTGCCGCTGGGCGCGATGATCGTGGATGAGCGTCTGGTAGAACCGGTTCTGGACGCGGGCGGTTTTGCCCATGGCTTCACCTATGCGGGCAACCCGCTTGCCTGTGCTGCGGGGCTGGCCGTCGTTGGTGAAATCCGAAACCAAGGTCTCTGTGACAACGCGGCACGAATGGGGGAAAAGCTCATGACCCGCTTGCAGGCGTTGAAGCAAAAACACGAGATCATCGGAGATGTTCGTGGCAAGGGGCTTCTAACTGCTTTTGAATTCATGTCCGACAGGGATGCGAAGACGCCCTTGCCGCGTCATCTGAATGCCTATCAGCGTTTCGTCGATATCGCCTACGAACGGGGTTTGATCGTCTATTCCCGCCGAACCCATGACGGGTACGAGGGCGACCATATCCTCGTCTGCCCGCCGCTCATCCTGAATGACGGACATCTCGACGAAATCATCGAAGGGCTCGATGGCTCGCTGGAACAGTTCGTCCACGAGCTACACGGCGCGGCGGGAGCCTTCTGAAGAATGTCCAAAATCCTCATCACCTGCGCGGTTACGGGTTCGATTCATACCCCGTCAATGTCGCCCTATCTGCCGTTCAAACCGGATGAGATCGCTCGGCAGGCGGTCGACGCGGCAAAGGCGGGGGCATCGATCCTCCACCTACACGCCCGCGACCCGGAAACCGGTCAGCCTTCTTCAGGCGTCGCCGATTTCATGTCCTATCTGCCGTCGATCCGGAACGCGACAGATGCGGTTCTCAATATCTCGACCGGCGGCAGTGCAGTGATGACGCTGGACCAAAGGCTTGCCGCCCCACGACAGATCGCGCCCGAGATGTGCTCGCTTAACATGGGGACGATGAATTTCGCCCTTTACCCGGCTGTGAAACGCATATCCGAATGGAAGTATACTTGGGAAAGGCCGTTTCTCGAAGGCTCGGATGATCTCGTTTTCAAGAACACGCCACGCGACATAACGCAGATCCTGACCGAACTGGGGGCGGAACGCGGGGCCCGGTTCGAGTTTGAATGCTATGATGTCGGGCATCTCTACATGCTGCGCCATTTCGCAGATCGCGGCCTGATCGAGCCGCCCTTTTTCATTCAGTTCGTCTTTGGCGTGCTGGGTGGCATGGGGGCAGATCCTGAGAACCTCAGCCATATGAAGCGGATGGCAGACAAGCTCTTTGGCGATGACTACATGTTTTCCGTTTTGGCTGCGGGTCGCCACCAGATGCCCTTTGCCGCGATGGCAGCCGCCATGGGCGGACATGTGCGGGTCGGACTTGAAGACAGCTTGATGATCGAACGCGGACAGCTTGCCAGCAGCAACGCCGAACAGGTGCTTAAGATCAGGCGCATTGTCGAGGATCTCGGGCGCAGCGTAGCGACGCCAGACGAGGCGCGTCAGATGCTTGGTCTGAAGGGCGCCGACAGGGTGGTGATGCAATGCTGAGCTACCGGAATGCGACGATCGAAGACGCGGAGGCGCTTAACGAGGCGCTTTCAAACCTGTCGGCTGAGCTGGGCGATACCCACCGGGCCAGCGTGACGGCTCTTCGCGAGCTTGGCTGGGGCGCGAACCCTGTCTGTCGTGCCACCCTTGCCGAAACCGAAGACGAAGTCGTCGGCGTCGCGCTCTTTTCGCCTTATGTCTCGACCGTTTTCGGCAGCGCCGGGATTTACGTTTCGGACCTGTGGACTGCGCCGTCTGTGCGTGGAAAAGGCGTGGGCAAGGGCCTGCTCGCCGCCGCGCTTCGGGACGGCAAACAGGTGTGGAACGCGAAATTCATGAAGCTGGACGTGTACAATTCCAACCTTGATGCACGTCAATTCTACGAACGCCTCGGCTTTCGACCGAGCGATGAACAAACCAAGATGATGTTGGATGAAGCCGGTTGCACGGCGCTGAAAGGAAGAGAATGAAGGCTGTTTTTGATGAACGTCAATGGGGTCATGATCCCAAGCATTTTATGGCCAATGGCGCGATCAAGCCCAACCCGGAGCAACCGCGCCGGATCGAAATTCTGCACGAAGGCGCGTCAAAGGCAGAATGCGATTTTATCACGCCGGAGGATGCCGGGCTGGGTCCGATCGCCGCGCTGCATTCGGCGGAGTACCTCGGTTTTCTAGAGAGCATCTACACCCGCTGGCAGCGCATCGAAGGCGCGGGCGAGGAAGTCATTCCGAACATCCATCCGGGCAATCGAACCGACAGCTACCCGGAGTCGGCTGTCGGGCAGGCTGGCTATCATCAGGCCGATACCGCCTGCCCCATCTCCTCCGGCACATGGGATGCCGCTTATTGGTCGGCGCAGAGTGCGATCACGGGCGCGGATCTGATCTGCAAGGGCGAACGCGGGGTCTATGCCCTCTCGCGTCCGCCGGGGCACCACGCTTTTGGCGATCTGGCCGGTGGGTTTTGTTTCCTGAATAACTCCGGAATTGCGGCAGAACGTTTGCGTGCGGCAGGCCTGCGGCCAGCCATCGTCGATGTCGACGTTCACCACGGAAACGGGACTCAGGGAATATTCTACGACCGCGATGACGTGCTGACCGTGTCCATTCATGCCGACCCAGCCCGGTTCTACCCGTTCTTCTGGGGGCACGCGCATGAACGCGGAGAGGGGCGTGGACTGGGCTATAACCTTAACCTGCCGCTGCCGCGCCAGACACCGGATGATGGTTTCATGAAAACGCTCGATACGGCTCTTGCCCGGGTCCATAGTTTTGGTGCCGATGTGGTCGTGGTTGCCCTCGGATTGGATGCCGCGATCGATGACCCGTTCCAAGGGCTCGCCGTCACGCAGGACGGTTTCGCCCGGATCGGCGCGGCCTTTGCCAAAACAGGTCTGCCAATCCTGTTCGTGCAGGAGGGCGGCTATATCTCCGACAGTCTTGGTATCAACCTGACCCGGACCCTTACTGGGTTTCAGGAGGCGCTGTGACAGGGGCAGAGGCCATTGTCATTGGCGGCGGGATCGCAGGAGTCAGCGCCGCCGCCCAGTTGGCCAAGCATATGTCGGTTATCCTGCTCGAGGCGGAAAAGCAGTTCGGCTATCACTCGACCGGGCGGTCAGCCGCGATCTTTATCCGTAACTATGGCAACGCGACCCTGCGCCAGCTGAACGCGGCCTCGGCGTCTTTTTTCGAGACGCCTGATGAGATCGGAGAGACCAGCCTGCTCACCCCACGTGGGGAAATGCTTGTCGCCGCCGAGGATGAACTGGAAAACCTCGCGGAGTATGCGTCCGGGGCTACGGGGTTGGAGCTGCTGAGCCCGCAACAGGCCGTCGATCTTGTACCGATCCTCCGGCAAGACAAGATTAACGCCGCCGCCATCGAATGGGATGCTCAGGACATTGACGTGGACCGGATGCTTGCCGGATTCCTGCGGCTTTTCAAAACGCGCGGCGGCCGGACGGAAAGCGGCAGCAGGGTGACAAGTATCCTGCAGAAGGACGGGACATGGTCAGTCGAAACCGAATCTGGAAGCTACAAGGCCCCAATCGTCGTGAACGCCGCCGGTGCCTGGGCCAGCCATGTCGGTGCAATGGCAGAGGCCGCCGATATTGATCTGACGCCGATGCGGCGGTCGGCAGCCATTCTTCCTGCGCCCGAAGGGTTTAATCCGGCAAGCTGGCCGTTGTTCGCATCTGCGTCAGAGCGCTGGTATGCCAAGCCGACCGGAGGCAAACTGATGGTCAGCCCGGCCGATGAAGATCAGGTCGTCGCCCATGACGCATGGGTAGATGACATGGTGCTTGCCGAAGGCCTTCACCGCTATGAACAGATGGTAACAGTGCCCGTCACCCGAGTCGAAAACGCATGGGCGGGCCTGCGGACCTTTGCAGCGGATCGAACGCCGGTCGTGGGATTCGATCCCGTCGCACCGGGTTTTTTCTGGCTCGCGGGGCAGGGCGGATATGGCGTGCAGACTGCGCCCGCATTGGCCCAATTGACAGAAAAACTCTGCACGAATGATACGAACCCTTTTTCGGCAGAGACGATGGCAGCGCTGTCGCCCTCGCGCTTTCACTGAAATTTCCAATGATAATTCAGTTGCTTAATCGGCTGCTGTATGACTTAGGGGCAGATCGTCCCTACTCAATCATTCTTCAACTAGTAGCCGATTTTTCTTGCCATCGGCAAGAGAAGCGCTATCTGCAAAAAAATTACCTTGGCGATGGTAGTCGCCAAGGTAGAAGCAATTTTAAATAAAGACGCGACACCACTCACGGAACGACGTCAATTGAAGAATACCACGTCCAAACGTGTAGGCCAAGAATTTATCATAATGATAAATTGGTCGATAACCGAGCCGGTCGCCCGCCATTGACGCGAGCCTCGAAAATGATGAAGGATGCGGGCATGGATAAGTTGAAATCTATTTTTGAATTACGGGAAATGTTGCGCCAGCTTGAAAAGGACATCGGCTTCGATGACCTGACCCGTATTGAAAGGGACGTTTTGCTTGCGGCACATAGTCTGTGTGACAAACCGGGCGATGTGATTAGTTCAGACCAGATCCGCCATCACAAGCTCCTTCAATCGGTCGCGCAGGCGACTTTCTACCGCGCGATTGGGACCCTTCTTGGTCTTGGCCTTCTGGAACGCGCGGCGCAAACCAAGGCTCGATCCTACGTTGTCCGCGATGATCTCGTCGGTGGCGGTTTTGGCACCGATTTTGACATCCGCAGCGCGCTGAAAAAGCGATCAAACGGGTCCGATTCAGGCAGGAAAGCAAACGGGTTCTAGGTGCCGGTACTTCAGAACTGGTTCGTCATCGTTGTCGCATATGTCCTTGCTCATGGGCTGACTGCGATGCTGATCACGCCACTCCAGTCGAGGTTCATTCCCGAAATCACGGCATTCGCCAGTCTGGTATATCTTCCACACGGGGTGAGGGTGCTCTCGACCTGGCTCGCGGGAAGAATGGCGTTCCTCCCATTATTCTTCGGAGCGTTCTTGGCCGAACTGCTGTTCACCCCAGCCGATGTAAGCAGAGTTACCGATCCGGTGATCCTAGTGTCGCTTGTCGTAGGTGCGTCCTCGGCCGTCCTGGCTTTCGAACTGTTGAGGCTTCTGGGGTACAACCTTTATGCTGGGCGCAAACTCCGAATTCACTGGAAATGGCTGCTGCTCGTCGGAATGCTCGCATCCGTTATCAACTCAATCGGGCAATCTCTCGTGTTCGCCGGTCTGATCCTTCCCGAAAGAGTTTTCGCGGTCGTCATGACCTATGCAATCGGTGACCTGATCGGGCTTATTGTCACCACCTTTGTCCTGATGTTCTTTTTCCGTTGGATACGGCTTCGGCCCTGGCGATAGCGAGCCGCCTGAAACCGAGCGAAATCCTTAACGCATCTCCGCAAAATCTTGAACTTGACGGCTGCCGTCGACTACGGTTCGACGATCAGGCGCTCGTCCTTTAACTTTGCATCCCGTTTGCTGACAGAGGCTTTTAACAGCCCGCTGCAGACTTGCGAAACTCGATATTTCGTATATTCATGAAATATGGAAAAAGAAGTAACCCTCCGCCTCTCGACACTTGGACATCCGCAAAGGCTGGCAATCTTCCGGCTTTTGGTCCGGCGGTTTCCCGACCGCGTTCCGGCCGGAGAGCTGGCCGACGCGCTTGATCTCAAACCATCGACGCTTTCCGCCTATCTTGCCTCGCTGATGCAGGCAGGGCTGGTGACGCAGGAAAGGGTTGGCACATCGCTGCGTTACGCTGTCGAGATGACAGCACTACGACAGACTTTCGAATACCTGCTGCTGGATTGCTGTCGTGGCCGTCCAGAACTCTGCTCACCCCTGAACCTCGATCTAGGAGACACCATCATGTCTGATCGTAAATTCAACGTCCTCTTCATCTGTACGGGCAATGCAGCGCGTTCGATTTTCGCGGAAACCCTGCTGCGCGAAACTGCCGGTGATCGTTTCAACGTCTATTCCGCCGGTACCAGACCGCGGTTGGAACTCAACCCTTTCGCGCTTGAGGTGTTGAAGCAGAAAGGCCATGACACCTCGGCCCTGCGCGCCAAGAATATTTCTGAATTTCAGCGGCCGGACGCGCCCGAGTTCGATTTCGTATTCACCGTCTGTAACCAGGCCGCAAACGAGGAATGTCCGGCGTGGTCCGGTCAGCCTGTCAGCGCGCATTGGGGCATGGTTGACCCGGTCAAGGCGACCGGAACGCCCGCCGAGAAAAGCCTCGCCTTCCAGCAGGCCTACGGCAAGCTGCTCAGGCGCGTTGACGCTTTTGCCGCCCTGCCAATCGAATCGCTCGACAGGATCTCACTGCAGCGCGCGGTAGACGATATCGCGCAGACCACATCCGGAGAGCCCGCATGACGGTGTATGCGTTGAACGGACTGGGCCGAATTGGCAAGCTGATCCTAAAGCCTCTGCTCGACAGGGGCGCAAAAATCGCGTGGATCAATGATGCGGTCGGCGATCCGGCCATGCATGCGCATCTGCTGGAGTTCGACACTGTACACGGGCGATGGCAGGCGGGTTTCAGTTACGATGACGACAGCATAACGGTGGACGGCGTGAGCCTGCCGTTCATTGGCAAGAAGGATCTTGGCGATCTGCCGCTCGAAGGCGTCGATGTGGTCATAGATTGCACCGGCGTCTTCAAGACCGAGGCCAAGCTTGCCCCATATTTCGAGGCGGGTGTTAAAAAGGTCGTGGTTTCCGCCCCGGTTAAAGATGGAGATGCGGCCAATATCGTCTTTGGTGTGAATGATGATGTCTACCAACCCGAACGTCACCGCATCGTGACGGCGGCGTCGTGCACCACTAACTGCCTCGCGCCAGTGGTGAAGGTTATTCATGAATCCCTTGGTATTCGGCACGGGTCGATGACGACGATCCATGACGTGACCAACACCCAGACTATCGTGGACCGCCCGGCAAAGGATCTGCGGCGCGCGCGTTCGGCGCTGAATTCGTTGATCCCCACAACGACGGGGAGCGCGACCGCCATCACGCTGATCTATCCGGAGCTGAACGGTCGTCTGAACGGCCATGCGGTCCGGGTCCCGCTGCTCAATGCCTCGCTCACCGATTGCGTTTTCGAGGTCGAACGCGAGACCACAGTCGAAGAGGTCAACGCGTTCTTCAAGGCAGCCGCCGATGCCCCGCTCTCTGGCATCCTCGGGTATGAAGAACGCCCGCTGGTGTCGGCCGATTACACCAATGACACGCGATCCTCCATTGTGGATGCGCCATCGACGATGGTGGTCAACGGGACGCAGGTTAAGATATTTGCTTGGTATGACAATGAGATGGGCTATGCGCACAGGCTGGTCGACGTGGCCTGCATGGTCGGGGACTCGCTTTGATATCTGCTGACGCAAGAGGGCAGGCGCTCTCTGCCTATGTGGCCGTTACCGCCGCCTATTGGGCTTTCATGCTGACCGATGGCGCGCTCCGTATGCTGGTGCTTTTGCATTTCCATACGCTGGGGTTCAGCCCAGTCCAGCTTGCCTATCTCTTTGTGCTCTACGAGATCGCCGGGATGGTCACGAACCTTGCCGCCGGCTGGGTCGCCGCCCGTTTTGGTCTGACCTCGACGCTCTATGTCGGGCTGGGATTGCAGATCGTGGCCCTGATCGCGCTGACGCAGCTTGACCCCTCATGGACGATGGCCGCTTCGGTGGTCTTCGTGATGGCGGTGCAGGGTCTTTCTGGCGTGGCCAAGGACTTGGCCAAGATGTCCTCGAAGTCCGCGGTCAAGCTGCTGGCCCCGGACGAAAAAGGCGGTCTTTTTCGCTGGGTCGCGGTGCTGACCGGGTCCAAGAACGCGGTGAAAGGTGTCGGTTTCCTGCTTGGCGCGGCCATGTTGGGCACCCTTGGATTTCTCTGGGCTGTACTGGTCATGGCGGCGGTGCTCGCCGTAATCCTCGTCGCGCTCTTCTTCGTTATGCCCCCCGGTCTGCCCAAGGGCCGCAAGGGCGCGAAATTTTCCGAGGTCTTCTCAAAATCCGCCAATGTGAACTGGCTCTCGGCGGCGCGGGTGTTTCTGTTCGGCGCGCGTGACGTCTGGTTCGTGGTTGGCATCCCGATTTACTTCTATGCTGTGCTGTCAGACGGTTCCGAAGAGGGGAACCGGGCCGCGTTCTTCATGATCGGCACCTTCATGGCGCTCTGGATCATCCTTTACGGCGGTGTTCAGGCGTTTGCGCCACGCATCCTGCAGGCGGGCATCCGCCCCGAGGGCGAATTGATCCGGTCGGCACGGGACTGGGCCGCCCTGCTGTTCGTGGTGCCGCTTCTGCTGTCGATTGCCGTACTGCTTTCCCCCGGTCCCAGCGACTGGCTGACGATCACGCTTGTCATCGGACTGCTCGTGTTTGGTGCAATTTTCGCCGTCAACTCGTCGCTCCATTCCTACCTGATCCTTGCCTTTACCAAGGCCGAGCGGGTGACAATGGATGTCGGGTTCTACTACATGGCAAATGCGGCCGGGCGGCTGGCTGGCACCGTGCTCTCCGGAGCAACCTACCAGATCGGTGGCCTTGGTCTGACGCTTGGCACGGCGGCTGTCATGGTCGGATTGTCGGCCCTCACCGCAGGCCGCCTGCAGGAAACGGAAGAAACGGTTATCAAGGCATGAGCATTTTTGAACGCTACCTGAGCCTCTGGGTGGCTCTGGCAATAATTGCGGGCATCGCGCTGGGCAGCCTGTCGCCGGGGCTGGTCGGTCTGATCGCCGGTGCGGAAATCGCCAGCGTCAACCTCGTCGTCGCGGTGCTTATCTGGGCGATGGTCTACCCGATGATGATCGGTGTCGATCCCGCCTCTCTCCGCGATGTCGCCCGTCAACCCAAGGGTATCGCCATCACGCTGGCGGTCAACTGGCTGATCAAACCGTTCACGATGGCGGCGCTTGGTGTTTTCTTTTTCGAATTCGTCTTTGCCGATATGATCGATCCGCAGGATGCGCAGCAATATATTGCCGGTCTGATCCTGCTTGGCGCCGCGCCCTGCACGGCGATGGTCTTTGTCTGGTCGCAGCTCACCAAGGGCGACGAGAATTACACGCTTTTGCAGGTGTCGGTGAACGATCTCGTGATGGTCTTCGCCTTTGCGCCCATCGTCGCCTTCCTGCTGTGCGTGGCAGAGATCACGGTGCCATGGGAAACGCTCGTCCTGTCGGTTCTGCTCTTTGTCGCGCTGCCCCTTGTCGCCGGGATCTGGACCCGCAAGAGGCTTGGCACGCCCGCCCGGATCGAGGCGTTTCGCGATCGTGTCAAACCCCTGTCCGTCATCGGCCTGATCGCGACGGTGGTGATCCTGTTCGGCCTGCAGGGGCAGGTCATTCTCGACCGGCCGCAGGTGATCCTGTTGATCGCCGTGCCGATTCTGATCCAGTCCTACGGCATCTTCGCACTCGCCTATGCGGCAGCTTTCGCCATGAAAGTGCCGCACCGGATCGCCGCGCCCTGCGCGCTGATCGGCACGTCCAACTTCTTTGAACTGGCCGTCGCCGTCGCGATAAGCCTGTTTGGCCTCAACTCGGGCGCGGCGCTGGCGACGGTGGTCGGCGTGCTCGTCGAGGTGCCCGTTATGCTGTCGCTGGTCGCCTTCGCAAACCGCACGCGTGATCGTTTCGCTTGAAGTCACTTGGGGGCGCTCAAGAGAATCATCTTTACAAAACTAGTTTTATAGTTATTTTGATTGTATGACCATTAGCAGCCCCCACGCCCGCGCCCTTGCCGCCCTCGGACACGATGTCCGGCTTTCGATTTTCCGCTTGCTCGTCAAGGCGGGCAGGGAAGGCCTTCGCGTCGGCGATATCGGAGAACATCTGAACATCGCCGCCTCGACCCTCGCTCATCACCTGTCCACCCTTGTCGATACCGGGCTGGTCAGCCAGCAAAAGCATGGCAGGGAGGTCTACAACATGGCGGATTATGCTGCCGTACAGGCGGTGCTCGATTTCCTGACCTCGGAATGCTGTACCGGTGTTTCCATCCGGCGGGATGAGGACGCGGCATGACGCGCCCCGATATGCACGCCCTATCCAGACAACCAGTCAAGCCGGAGGAATGGCGATGACCGATGTGACGATTTCCCCGAACGGCCCGCGTATCTGGCTTCGCACCCTGTGGAGGGATCACCGCGTCTGGCTGGCCTCTTTCGCTATCGTGGTTTTGCTGACCATTTTCGACTCTCAGCAGGCAGCCGAAAGCACCGGTTTTGCCGTTGCAGCGCTGCTGCATACGGCTCCTTACTTGCTGCTTTCCATCGCGATCGCCGCATGGGCCGGAGCGACCGGTGCTGATAACCTCATCGCAAAGGCTTTTGTCGGCGCACCACTGTTGATGATTGGGTTAGGCGCGCTTGCAGGCGGGCTTTCTCCCTTCTGCTCCTGCGGTGTCATCCCCCTTATCGCGGCACTTCTGGCGATGGGCGTACCGCTGTCGGCCGTCATGGCCTTTTGGCTGGCCTCACCGATCATGGACCCCTCCATGTTTTTCCTGACGGCTGGTGTGCTGGATATGGAATTCGCCCTCGCCAAGACGCTCGCTGCCATCGGTCTGGGCCTGTTCGGTGGCATCTCCGTTCATCTCCTGTCGAAAAGTGGCGCGATACAGAATCCCCTGCGCGAAGGTGTCAGCAACGGCGGCTGCGGCGGGGCAAAGATCCGCGCGCCAAAACCGGTGGTCTGGAAGTTCTGGACCGATCCGGCACGACGGGCTACATTCGCGCGTACTGCTTGGTCCACGACGATGTTCCTTGCCAAGTGGCTGTTCCTCGCCTTCCTGCTGGAAAGCCTCATGCTGGCATGGGTGCCCGCTGAAACGATCACGGCCTCGCTTGGCGGGACAGGCATTCAGCCGATTGCCATTGCGACGCTTATCGGCGTGCCCGCCTATCTGAACGGCTACGCGGCGCTGCCGCTTGTCGGCGGGTTGATCGAGCAGGGCATGTCGCCCGGTGCCGGTCTCGCCTTCCTTGTCGCTGGCGGAGTTACCTCGATCCCGGCGGCGCTTGCCGTCTGGGCACTGGCACGCCCGCCGGTGTTCGCCCTCTATATCGCTCTCTCCCTTTCGGGGGCCTTCGCCGCCGGATTGCTCTTCCACTTCTGGTCGCTTGCCTGAAATCATGGTCGACATCGCCCGACCAACGCAGGCCTCGAAAGGGGCCGTGATCTCCGCGCTGGGCGTGGTGATGATCTTTACCTGGGGCAGCACCTACTACCTGATGGCGGTGCTTGCCGCACCGATTGCCGCTGACACGGGCTGGCCGCTGTCCGGGATCACGGCGGCGCTCTCGGCGGGGATGCTCCTCGCGGGGCTTGCCTCGCCCACCGTTGGGCGGGCGATAAGCCACCACGGCGGGCGTCCTGTTCTTGCCATCGGTTGCATACTGATCGCGCTCGGCCTCTCGGTGATCTCGATGGCCCCGCATCTCTGGCTGTTCTGGCTCGGTTGGCTGTTGCTGGGCGTAGGCATGGCGGCCGGTCTCTACGATCCGGCCTTTGCGTCGCTGGGCCGCTTATACGGAGCGGATGCGAGAGGCGCGATCACCATGCTGACACTCTGGGGAGGTTTCGCCAGCACCGTCTGTTGGCCTCTTTCGACGGTGATGCTGGAAACATGGGGCTGGCGCGGTGTTGCGGGTGCCTATGCGATCATCCATATCTGCCTGACCCTGCCTCTGGTCCTGATCGTCCTCCCGGCAGAACAGAAACGCCTGGCCGAGACGAGCACCGACAAAACAAAAAAAGCCAAGCTGCTGGGGCAGGAAAAAACTGTCTTTATCCTTATGGGCGTCCTGCTTGTTTTGAACGGGCTGATCGCGGTCAACATCGCCACATGGCTGTTCACCTTTCTGCAGGCGCAGGGCTATGCGCTGGCCGCAGCTGTCGGCTTGGGAACGCTGATCGGTCCGTCACAGGTTGCCGCGAGAGTTCTCGAAATGCTCGGCGGCGGGCGGCATCACCCGATCTGGACCATGATCGCGTCAGCGGTGGGCATTGGAGCCGGCGTCCTCCTGCTCGCGTCGGGCCTGGACTGGGCCGGAATGGCGCTGATCCTCTTTGGCGGAGGCAACGGGCTGTTTTCGATTGCACGCGGGGCGCTACCGCTCGCGGTATTCGGCGTCGACCGTTACCCGGCGATCATCGGACAGCTGGCGCGGCCTTCGCTCATTGCCGCCGCAGCGGCGCCGATGCTCGGCGCCTGGCTGATAAGCGCGGCCAGTCCGGAGTTGACCCTGCGCCTCATTGCCTTACTAGCAGTTTCCAATGGTGTGGTGGTTTTCGCCCTTTGGCGAGTCATTCCGCGCGACTGAAAATACCCATGCTTTGGCCCTAGGATACAGGTGGTCGGTATCTCAGGACGGTCGGCGTTCCTGCGGGAATTCTACCCAAAAGGTTGAACCCTGTCCCTCATTCGAGGAAAAGCCGATCTCGCCCCCCATGCTTTTTGCCAGCTCCTTGCTGATCGCAAGGCCAAGGCCGGTGCCGCCCTTTTTCCGCGTGGTCGATCCGTCCACCTGCGAGAACCGCTGGAAAATCCTGTCGTGGAATTCCTCGGGAATGCCAATGCCCCGGTCGACAACCGATATCCGCACAGAGTCTGTCTTGCGTTCCGCGTAAAGCTCGACCGATTTCTCATCGTCCGAAAATTTCACCGCGTTAGATACGAAGTTCCCTAGGATCTGGAGCAGCCGTTCCTTGTCGACCAGAATGCGCTCGTCCGCCGTCTCCTGCGGCAGGTTGAGCCGGATCGGAAAATCTTCGGACATCGTGAAGTTTTCCTGCAGAACCTGACTGATCAGCTCTTCGATCCGGTAAAGCTGCATGTTGAACTTGGCCCGGCCCGATGATGTCTTTTCGAAATCAAGCAGGTCGTTGATCAGCGACGTCAGGCGCTCGCAGTTACGCATCGCGATTTCGGTGGTGCTCGACACCATCTGGGGCAGCGCGCCAAGCTTGCCGCTGTGGATCAGGGCAAGCGGGGCAGAGATCGAGGTAAGCGGGGTGCGTAACTCGTGACTGACCGTTGCGATAAACTCGGATTTCAATTGCTCGATCCGCTTGCGCTCGGTGATGTCCCGCACCACGCCCACAAAAATCATCTCGTCATTATAGGCGACTTCGGTCAGGGCGACTTCCATAGGGAAAATCTCTCCGGATTTCCGCTTGCCTTCCACCTCGGGCCTGCTGTTCATCAGCTTTGGCTCACGGGTTTTTGCATAGTTCTCAAGATACTCGTCATGGCGTTCGGCATATGATCTTGGCATTAGCATGTTGATCTTCTGGCCAAGGACCTCTTCCGCCGTATAGCCGAATATCTCTGCCGACGCCTTGTTGAAGGTTCGGATTGTTCCGCGCGCGTCGATACAGACGATGCCGTCCGCCACGGTGTCGAGAACGGCTTGATTGTACTTGGCCTCTTCGAAAGTCTTCTGCTGAGTCTGGTCAGTGGCTTGCATTACTTGAGAACCCCCTCGGCATTTATGACGATACCGTTCGAGAAGGGCGGCACCGGCGCAGTCAAAACTCCGACAGGCACGGAGCAAGCGAGACGGTTCATCCGAGGCTTCCTCGGAAACGTCGGAGCCTGAATGATCGGTATCGGGATGCAAATGGTCTCATGCTGCTGCCTGCGTCTCTTGACGAAATCGTCTGCGACCGTTGGATCGGCCTTCACTTAGGTATCTGATTTAATAATCTTTTATCTCTCCCAGGGGATACAACCAACTGTTTCTGTTGGGATTTTGCTTTCTGGACACAATGCTGTGGCGCGATAGCCGCACAATTGATTTGTCAACTCACGCGGGGCGATCAATTTAGGCTCTTAATGTCTCTGACCAACGCCTCAATAGGCCGGCTGCGCAAGCCCCTGACCGATAACTGGTCCGGTCGGAAGTCCGGTCGGCGATCCGCCCTCCGGTTCAACCGAAATGGCAAAGAATTGGTCGGAACGAAGCTGCGGCAGGTCCTGCGCCGACAGCATAGTCCGTGCGCCCTGTTCCATAACTGCGATAGACACCGGCGGGCCGTCCGGGTCGGGTTGGGTCCAGAGTTCCAGAACCTGCGCGTTTTCCGGCGTGATGGGCGCGAGCGGAGTCACCTGCAACCGGGTGTCGCTGAACGCTTCGATTATGGCAATCGACTCGCCCGTGTCATCCACGAGGATGGCAACCATCGTCGGCGGTTTCGCCTGGATCAGCTGCCAGGCAAGCCCCATGGCAAGAACCAGCGCGGCCGCGGTCGCCAGCAGCGCCGTTGGCCGCCAGCGCGTTGCCTGTGCATCGGCAGATTTCGTTCGGTCAATCCGGACCACATTGGACCCTGTCTCCGGTTCCGGCTCATCCAGCGCTTCCTCAATCCGCGCCCATGCCTCGGGGCGCAGCGGAACGGACTCGGCGGTCAGATCAAGTTCATGAAACTTTTCGCGTTCGCCCGCGATCTCTTCGGCCTGCTTGCGCGCGGCGGCAGTGGTCGGGGCGAGCGTGGCTTCGGCCTCGGCCCGGAATTCATCGTCATCCTGTCCGAACAGGTTCAGCAGCTCTGCGCGGGTCATGACAGGCACGCCTTCAATGATTGCAATCCGCGTCTGAGCCAGCTCTTGATTGTGCCAAGCGGTCGGCCCAGCTTGCCCGCGACTTCCTCCTGCGTCAGCCCGGTCACATAAATCAGCAGAACCGCATAGCGCCGGTCATTTTCCAACGCTTTCAGGCAGTGGTAGAGAATACCATTCTTGTCGAGCCGACGAAAAGAAAGATCCACCGCATCCTCGCGCAGCTTGTCGAGATCTTCCGGTTCCGTCACCTGTTCCCTGCCGCGTGCCCGCAGGATGTCTATCGCGCGATACCGGACGATCGTGTACATCCACGCCCGGGGCGAGCCGAGCGCCACGTCATAGCGCGACGCTTTCCGCCATATCTGGATAAAAGCGTCCTGAACCGCATCCTCGGCCTGATCGCGGTTGAAAAGAATACGCATCGCGACGCCGGTCATGCGGCTGGCTTCGGCATCGTACAGGGCCTTGAGCGCGGTCCGATCGCCCCTGCTGCATCCGCGCAAAAGCTCCACGAGGTCCGCACCTTTCTGTGCGTTTTCTGTTCCGCCGCTCGCCGTACCCGTATCCACGCCGGCCTCCCCCCATATCTTTACGCTGACCCGAACCCTAGCACGGCTACCCCACCGCATGCATGAGAATTTCGTGATTTCCATTTCCCTGCGCAAGGTGTTGAAATCTCGCCTGATTGCGGTCTGCGCTAAAGCCGGGTTTTTTTCAGCGGACTTGCTCCCCCGTCTCCGATAGAAGCCGGAGGCGACCCTTTGAAAAGTGAGGCCCTCATGTCCGAACTGCCTGTGAATCGTTTCAAATCCGCGCTGCGCGATGGGCAGCTTCAGCACGGAGTCTGGTGCACGATGAGCGACAGCCTCGCGGCGGAAATGATGGCGGATTGCGGGTTCGACTGGATGATGTTCGACACGGAACATTCGCCGCTGGATCCGATTGGCGTGCTGCCCCTCCTGCAAGCAGTCGCCCCATACCCGGTTACCCCCATCGTGCGCCCAGGTTCGCTGAACCCGGCCGAGATCAAGAAACTGCTGGATCTCGGCGCGCAGACGATCCTTGTCCCCTATGTTCAGAATGCTGAAGAAGCCGCGCTTGCTGCTGCTTCGGTCGATTACCCGCCGTCCGGGATCAGGGGCGTCTCCGGCAGCACCCGCGCTTCCCGGTTCGGCAAGATCGCCGGATACCACCGCAAGGCCCGCGAAGAAATCTGTCTTATCGTGCAGGTCGAAACGCAGGAAGCGCTGGACCAAATCGAGGCCATCGCCGCTGTGCCCGGAATCGATGCGATCTTTGTCGGCCCCGCCGACCTTGCCGCCTCGCTCGGCCATCCCGGAGAGCCGTCGCACCCCGACGTCCGGAAGGCCGTGATCGACGCGATCCGCCGTATCCGCTCGGCTGGCAAGCCGCCTGGCATCCTGACGCTCGACCCGGAACTCTATGAAGACGCCATCGAAGCAGGCGCGCTTTTCGTTTCGCGCAACCTTGATTTGACAGCCCTGCGCAAAGGGTTGGTCGCGCCGTAAATCGCGGGCTCAGATCCGTCGAAAACACTAACAAATTTGGTTAACCGCGAGTCTCGTGTCGCAAGCACGGGCAAACCGGCTTTTTGTATTTACCAACTGTCTCTTATGGCGCGTTTGCCGGTTGTCTGGACCCGATCCGGGCGGTAGCCTTGCGAGGGTGGATCGGCTCGGGGAGTGGCTGCTTGCAAGGCGGACAAGGAATAAAGCGGCTCGATACTGTGCGTCAGCAATTGCTGGAAGAAGCCGAGATAACAAATGTGCAGGACAAGGCGTTGGTCCAGTCCCGGCGCGAACAGATTTGTGATGCGGCGCTTGAGCTGTTCCTCGAAAAAGGATTTGCCTCGACCACGATCCGCGACATCTGCGCTCGCTCGGGGGTCAATCAGGCCAGCATCTACGATTATATCGCCAACAAGAACGATATCCTGCGCCGCCTGCTGAATCAGGTCTGGTTCCGACAGGATGTAAAGACACTGCCGGAAATCCTCGAAGATACCAGCATTCCGCTTGAAGAGGTCTTTGTCGGCTATTTTCGGGAAACATGGAGCAAAAAGCGCAACGGCGCTTTGCTGGCCTATCGCTCGGTGCCGCACCTGTTAAGCGAGGATCGCCATGCGATGCGAATTCGCGAACTCGCGCTGATCAAGGACATCGCGGACCAGTTGCGTCGACGCTCGGGCAGGGAATTGGACGATGCCGAGCTTGAGGTTCTCGCCAATGTTTTGCTTTTCCTGTCGGTTTATGCGCCGATGCGGGACTGGCTAAGCCGTGACATTCCCGAGGAAACCGTGATCCGTACCGTGGCCGTCGGTGCGGCGGCGATGGTGCGCGAGCTGATCGCAGAGACCGGCCCGCGCTGAACGCCCCCTATTCGGCGGGGACGTTCCTTTTCTTGTTATCCGCGATGATCAACCCGACGAGCAGCGCGGAAATCGCGCCGCCGATCAGGGTTGTCATCAACCCTGGGAAGCTGAACGCGAACCCTGCCGCCGCCAGCGGCAGACGCAGGGCAGGGCGCACGTGACCGATCCCCAGCAGGTATCCTTCCAGCCCGCCCGACAGCAGCATGATCCCGATGATGATCGACGGCAGCACGTAGATCAGTGGTGTCAGATCCCCTTGAAGCACCAGCGCAGGCTGGAACAGGAAGAACAGCGGCACGAAGTAGATCACCACCCCAAGACGCATCGCGGTGAAAGAGGTCCGCATTGGTTTCGCCCCGGCGATGGTCGCTGCAAGGAAGGCCGCCGCGCCGACCGGTGGCGTGATCGCTGACAGCATCGCGTAATAGATGATGAAGAAGTGCACCGCGACAGTGTTCAGCCCGCCGATCTCGATGATGGCCGGGGCCAGCGTCACCGCAAGGAAGATATAGGCGACGATGGCAAGACCGGCCATGCCCATGATGAAACAGGCTACGACTCCCAATGCGATGATGAGGAACACGTTGTCGCCGCCCAGCGCGATCAGTCCCGAGGTCACAGAGCCGGTAACGCCGGTAATGGTCAGCGCGCTGACCACATAGGCAATGGGCAGGATGATCGCGGTGGTCTGCGTCACCAGTAGCCCGATCTGGCGCACGGTCTCGATCAGCCGCTGCGGGGTCATCCGCGTGTCGCGGCGCAGAAAGCTCAAGGCGACCATGAGGATACAGGCGTACCACGGCGCGTAATATTCCCAGCGCATGTAAAGCAGGCCCCAGACAAGGAAGACCAGCACCGACATGAAGGGCCAGCCCTTGAGCAGCACCTGCCATGCCGACGGCTGATCCGGGTCGACAACCCCGTCCAGCCCCTTGCGCGCGGCATAGGCATCGACCTGAAGGATCAGCCCGAAATAGAACAGCAGCGAGGGCAGGATCGCCGCGATCATGACGGTTGCGTAATCGACGCCGATAGTGATCGCCATGACAAAGGCAATCGCGCCCATCACCGGCGGCATTACCACCCCGCCGGTCGAGGCGCAGGCCTCGATGGCGCCCGCGTAATGCGGTGGATAGCCAACCTTTTTCATCGTCGGAATGGTGATCGACCCTGTCCCGGCGATATTGGAAAAGATCGACCCCGAGAGCGATCCGAAAAAGGCCGAGGCGACGATGGACACCTTGGCAGGGCCACCGCGATACTTGCCGAAACCAGCATTCGCAAGATTGATGAAAAACTCGCCCGCCCCGGTGGCGATCAGAACACCGGCAAAGACCAGAAAGCCCAGCACGATCTCGGCCACGATCTTGGTGGTGATGCCCATCATGCCTTCGGCGCGAAAGACATGGGCTTCCATCAGCCGGTCGAAACTATAGGGTATGCCCATCAGCAGGCCGGGGAAGTAATCCGCGACCAGCGGGTAAAGCCCAAGGAAGAACACGACCATCAGGAAGGGGATGCCGCCGGACCGGCGGGCCATTTCCAGCATCAGGGCCCAGATCACGATACCCAGCGGGATATTCGTCCATCCCGCCTGCACCATGTCCCAGGCGTGGGTCGAGAAATAGAGGCTGATGGCAAGGATCACCACAGCCGCGATCACGTCGTAGAATGGCACCTTGGTCTGGTTGCGATGCGCGGGGATCGCGATAAAGGCGCAGGCCGAGAAAATGCCGATAAAGACCCAGTAATACTGCCCTTCGAGCAGGCGCTTGCCCAGTATCGGTAGCCCAAAGGCATAGGCGACACCCGTGCCGATCCCTATGGCGACAAGCGCGACAAAGACGAGGCTCCAGAGTGAATAAGTCCCGCCGAGGCGGGTGAAATCCGAGGATTGGGTCGCAGTGTCCTCAGTGGAAGGGGATGAGATGCTGTCAGACATGTACCGGCCCGATAGGTTAAAGATGAAAACGGCAAAAACGCGGGGCGACCAGCGCCGCCCCGCCTTTAATCAGCCTGTCAAAGCCGCGACTGGAAATTCTCCACGCCGGCGGTCTTCTCCTTCATGAGATCAAGGAACTCCTGGTCCTCGAAGTTGATTTCGATCCCTTGTTCCTGCGCCGCTTTCAACGCTTCCTGACGGGCACTGATCCAGGCGTCCATGGTCTCGATGGCCTTGTTGTTCCAAGTATCGTCCTCATCGCTCCACTGGCCGATTTCGCGCAGGTATTTCACCGTGCCCTCGTGGACCGGCAGCGGGGTGCGGTTCAGGTACTTGCGGAACTGGTCCATCGACATGCGTGTGGCCAGCGGGTGCGTGCCCTTGTAGGCGTCAAAGGATTCATGGAACCACTTCGCCATGTTATAGGCGAAATCCACGTCCGTGGTGGCCGGCACGCTGTAGACGAAGTTGGACGTCGCCCCGTTCACGCCGCGCGCGGTCTTGACGCCCATCTCGATCTCGGCGGGGATCAGCATTGGACGTTCGGCGAGATAGGCGTTCCAGCCCTCCTTGTCCGCCGGGTCGAGGTCCAGCCAGCGGATGCTACCCGGCGCGCCTTCCATTTCCGACAGGACCGAGCTGATCGGCGAGCAATATGCGATGTCGGATTTGCCTTCGACCACCGAGCGGCAGTTTTCAGCATAGGACGACGCCGGAACGAATTCGATCTTCTCCGAGACCTCGTCTTCACTCATGCCCAGCATGGCCGGAAGACCGACCGTGACGGCCGAAACCATCGGGGGCGAAAATACGCCCTGCGTGATGCGCACGCCACCGTTCTTGATGTCCTGCACGCTCTTGATCGGCGAGTCGCCCGCCACGACATAGCCCCACGGCGTGTCGTTGTGATGCCATAGGATGCGCTGGGCCACTGGCTTGGTCTGCGAATAGCCGTCGATGCCTTGGATTTGGTAGCGCATTTCAGACGCGGAAACCGATGAGATCGCGATATCTTCCCGATCGGTCAGGCGGCGATAGCGCTGGGTTTCACTGTCTTCGGGAACGATGCGGACGGTGGTGCCGGTTTCCTTTTGCAGGATCGGCCCCCAGCCGTTTGTCGACGCAAAACTGCCGCTCGACGTGCCCGGTGTCCCGATGACAAGCAAGCGCGGCCACTCGAAATCCTCTGCCGCCGCACCGCCTGCCAGCCCAAGTGACAAGACCAGCGCGGTAACCGCGCCGGACGCCAAAGACGTAACATTCTTCATAATTTCCTCCCAAGGATCGTTTGTCGTGATCTGTCGCGCCGGTTCGGAGAATGCCCCGATCCGGTGTCGCTAATAATTGTCAGCAGGGAACGCCCGGACCCGCAGATCGGTAACCGACCCGCGCTGGGCCGTGATTGCCAAAGTCGTGTCTACCAGTGCGAACAAAGAAGCCTCCCCTCTTCTTGTGACGGTCCGGCATTATTCGTCGCAAAGCCAGACTGACACTTGTCAGGTTAAGCGCCCCTTGCCTGTTACGTCAACACTTCCGGCATCACATTCGGGGCGAAACGTACACTGGTGGTTCAGCTTGGGCGGGAAAGCGCGGGTTGAGCGAGATGTTTGATCCCACGCCTTTTTTCCCGAACCGCCCAAATCCGGGCAATCGCATGGAAAAACCGCAGCAAAGGCTAATTTTTCTTTCGAACCGGCGGATGTCGGTTAATCTTTGCCGTGACCGCTATCAAAAGGCGCGGCAACGCCCGGGCAAACCCGGACAGCCCGATACCGGGTAAAGACCAACAGGGACAAAAGGGAGTTACATCATGAGAGTTATGAACAAGGGCCAGAATCGCCGTTCCGTTCTCGCGGGGCTCGCAGGGACAGGCTTGCTGCTGGCCAGCCCGGGGATAATCGGGCGCGCGCGCGCACAGGCGGGTGACGCGATCCGGCTGGGCGCCCCGTTCCACCGCACCGGCATCGGCGCATCCTACGGGCGCTGGTATGAACGTACCGCTAACGCCGCGCTCGAGGTGATCAATGCGGGTGGCGGCATCAACGGTATGCCCGTCGAGATGATCGTCGAGGATGACGGCACCGACCCGAAACGCGGCGTCGAACTGATCGAGAAATTCTCGGCCGAGCACAAGGTCGACGCTGTCTTCGGCCATCTCTTCTCGCACGTCGCGGCGGCAACCGCTCCGCGCGCGGGTGAACTGAAGATGCCCTATTTCCTTTGTTCCGAGGCACATACGCTGGCTGCGGGCGGGTTCAACCGCTATTGCTTCCAGCCCTCAATCTCGGATGTGAAAAGCCAGGTCAGCTCGATGGCGCCGTGGATTTCGGAGAACCTCGGCAAGAAGATCACCCTGATCTACCCCGACTATGCCTTTGGCTATGACCATCGCGACAACATGACCGCCGCGATCAAGGCGCAGGGCGGCGAGGTCGTGGCCGACATCGCCATCCCGCCGACCGAGACCACATTCACCCGCTACATGCCGCGCATCCCGTTCAATACCGAAGTCATCTATCACGTGATGGTCGGCCCCGCCGTGATGACATTCGTCAAGGAACTGGGCGAGCATCTGGGCTCTAACCGTCCGGAAATATTCGGCTTTATCGACAGCTTGGAGGCGGTCGACATCGGTATTCCCCAGCTGGAATACCTTGAAGGCACGCATTTCTGGGAAGGTCATGCACGCTATGCCCAAGCTGACCAGACCGAATTCGACAAGTTCTACCGCGAAAAGGTTGGCGTCGACGAAAACGGTGCCTCGGTGGACGATGCGCGCGACATCTCGACTTATGCGCATATGTTTTCGGTCTGGGAGACGCTGTTCGCGATGAAGCAGGCGATGGAAATGGCCGATTACAAAGGCCCGGACCAGAAAATCGCCTTCCTCGAGGCAATGGAATCCATTGAAGGCTTTGAAGCGTCGAACGAATTCCCGCAGGGCGAAAAGGTCTTCAACGGCAAGACCCACCAGGCCTTTGCCCATCAGAACATCTCCAAGGTCACGGATGGCAAGCTGGAAGTTGTCTATCGTACCTCGATCGAGGAAACCCTCTACGAGGATGAGACGGACTATACCCAGATGTCCTTCTGATCAAACGCATCAGGGCGGCAAGGCATTGACCTGCCGCCCTTTTTCTTGCCTCTTTGCTTTCACCCCCGACACGGCGGGCTGAAGGAGTGACTTCATGATGGATCTTGCGCCCTATCTCCTGCTGGCCGGGCTGGAAGGGCTGGTGATGGCCTCGGTGCTCATGCTGACGGCGCTGGGGCTTTCGCTCGTGTTCGGCGTGATGCGCGTGGTCAACGTGGCGCATGGCGAATTTTACATGCTGGGCGCGGTCGGCGCTTGGGCATGCGCACAATTCGTGCCCGGCCACCCGGCGCTGGCCTTCTGCGTGGCGCTTGTTGTCGCGCCCCTGCTGGTCGGGATGCTGGCCTATCTCGCCGACTGGGCGATCCTCAAGCGGATCAACTACGATCCCGAAGGCACTATCGTTTCTACCATCGGAATGCTCTATATCATTCAACAGCTTACCCTGATGAGCTTTGGCCCCGACGCCCGAGCCGTCGACGCACCGTTCTATTATACGATCCGCACGCCGTGGTTCGGCTATTCCAGTTACAAGCTGTTCACCGTGGTCATGGCGCTGGTACTGGTGGCGGGGCTTTGGGTGATGCTCAAACGCTCGAAATGGGGGCTGGTCATGCGGGCCACCCAGTTCGACCGCGAGACGGCGCAGAATTTCGGCATCCCGGTAAACCGCGTCTATTCCATCGTTTTTGCCATCGGCGCGATGCTGGCGGCGATTGGTGGCGTGCTGGTCGTGCCCAACCAGCAGGCCCATTACCTGATGGGCGGCGACCCGCTGCTTTTGTCCTTCGTCGTGGTGATCGTGGGCGGGCTGGGATCGATCCCCGGCACCATCGCCGCTGCGATCCTGATCGGCATGTCCGATGGATTGCTCTCGGTTTTCTTCTCACCGACGGCGGCCAAGATCTTTTCGACCCTGCTTGTTGCCTTTGTTCTGGTATTCAAGCCCGAGGGTCTGTTTGGAAGGTCAAACCGCGTATGACGCCTGTATGTTTTGCGTACACAACCTGTACACCCCCTGTACATCAGACAGGCGGAAATCACCGGTCATGACCTTGCATAATGGTAAATTGCTGGCGCTCTGCGTCGTCACGGTGATCGTCCTTTTCGGGCTGCAATTCGTGCTGCCGCCCTATCTGACGCTCGCGCTGACCCGCATCCTGATCCTGTCGGTCTTTGCGATGGGGTATAACATGCTGATGGGCTATACCGGGCTGCTCAGTCTGGGGCATGCGATGTTCTTTGCCGCCGGTCTTTATGCGGCAGGTCTGTCGACCTATTACTGGGGCGTGACCCTGCCGGTCGCCTTTCTTCTTGGGATCGTCGGTGCCTTTGCCGTGTCGCTGGTGATAGGTCTGCTGGCGCTGCGTACGCAGGCCGTGTCTTTTATGATTGTCACGCTGATGTTCGCGCAGGCGGGTTACCTGATGACTCTGCAGTTCACCAATATCACCGGTGGCGATCAGGGGCTGACCCTGCCGACCGATGCGCGCAGCTTTGGGCTGTTCGGAATGGTCGTCGACATGACCTCGGACACGGCGCGGTTCAACCTTGCGCTGCTGATCTTTACCGTTGTTCTGGCGGTGCTATTCGCGATCACGCAGGGGCCGCTGGGCCGGTTGTTCGTCGCGGTGCGCGAGAATGAGCCGCGCACCCAGATGCTGGGCTTTGACACTTATGCGATCAAGCTGACCGCCTTTACCGTGTCGGGCACCATTTCGGGTACGGCGGGGGCGCTCTACGGGCTGATGTTCGGCTATATCGGATCGTCCTTTGCCGGGTTCCAGAACTCCATCGAGGCGCTGCTTTATACGCTGATCGGCGGGCCGGGCACGTTGCTGGGGCCGCTCTTGGGTACGGCAGTCATGACCATGCTGATTGATCGCCTAAGCGGGATCACAACGGCCTACCTGATCGTAATCGGTGTCCTGCTGATCGTGGTGAACCTGTGGTTTCCCAAAGGTATTCTTGGCACGATCCGCGACAGATGGCTGGGGTGGCTGAAATGACCTTGCTGCGTACCAAGGGGCTGTCACGCCATTTCGACGGGCTCAAGGCGGTGGATGGCGTGGACTTCGCGCTGGACCCTGGTGAGATCCGCGCCATCATCGGCCCGAACGGCGCGGGCAAGTCCACCTTTGTCAGCCTGCTGTCGGGGCGGATCAAGCCCTCGGCCGGGCAGGTGTTCTTTGAAGATCGCGACGTGACCGGGATGCCCGCGCATAAACGGGTGCGCATGGGGATCGCCTATACGTTCCAGATCACCAATATCTACGGCGCGATGACCGTTCTGGAAAATATCGCAATCGCGGCGCAGAACCGGCTGCGCCCGCATCTGTTTTCGCGCAAACCCGTCAGCGAGGTGGAGATCGCGCGCGCCGCGACCAAGGCAGCGCAGGAGGTCGGGCTGGGCGATCTGCTTTATGAAACCGCCGGAACGCTGGCCTATGGGCATCAGCGCCTTCTGGAGGTGGCGATGGGGTTGGCGCTGCAACCCAAGCTGCTGATTTTGGATGAGCCGACGCAGGGCCTGTCGGATTCCGAGATCGAGAACTTTCAGAAGGTTGTGCGGCGGGTGGCGCAATCGGCCACGGTGCTGCTGATCGAGCATAACATGGATGTGGTGATGGCGCTGGCCGACCGGATCACCGTGCTGGAGACTGGCCGGGTACTGGCCGAGGGCACCCCCGGTGACATCGTGCACAATGACGCGGTTCAGGCCGCCTATCTGGGAGCACCGGCATGAGCGAAATGCGCGTCGAGGGCTATGACGCCTTTTATGGCCGCAGTCAGGCGCTGCGGGATTTCTCGATCACCGTGAAGGGCGGCGAGGTGCTTTGTCTGATGGGCCGGAACGGCGCGGGCAAGACCACCGCGCTCAAGGCGATCATGGGCACGGTGCGGCCTGCGGCGGGGCGGCTGTGGCTGGATGGAGAAGAGCTGACCGGGTTGCCCGCCTCGGAAATCCCGCGGCGCGGGATCGGCTATGTGCCGCAGGGGCGGCGGCTGTTTTCGGAACTCACCGTGGCGGAAAACCTCGAGATCGGGCTGATGACGCGCCATTCGGGGCAGGAGTCGCTGGAGTATGCGCTGGGGCTTTTCCCGGTACTGCGCGAGCGGATGAAACAACGCTCGGGAACGCTGTCAGGGGGTGAACAGACGATGCTGTCGATGGCACGTGCGCTTTGCGTGAACCCGTCGGTCTTGATGCTGGACGAGCCGACCGAGGGGCTGATGCCATCGGCCATTGCCAGTATCCGTGAGGCGGTGGTCAAGCTGCGAGACGATGGCGTGGCAATCCTGTTGGTGGAACAGCGGGTCGATGCGGTGCTGCCGATTGCCGACCGGGTGGCTTTCATGAACCACGGCGAGATCAAGGCCCGCTTCGACATCGAAGAGGTCCGCAGCGACAAGAGCCTGCTGCATCAATACGTGGGCGTCGGGGCCTAGGCGGGAGTGCTGGTCAGCTTGTCCCTCAGGGCCGCGACCTCGGGGTCGCGGGCGCGGAAACAGGCAACCCTGTGGCCATCCGGATCGCCGGAAAGTACCGGGCTTTTCTGACGGCAGCGATCCTGCGCGAACTGGCAGCGCCCGGCAAAGCGGCATCCGTCGGGCGGGGAGATCGGGCTGGGCGGGTCGCCTTTCAGCCGCATCCCCACGTCCATCCCGGCCTCGAGCGTTGGCACAGCCGAGATGAGTGCCATCGTGTAGGGGTGCATCGGGCGCCGGAAAATCGCGCTTCGCGAGCCGATCTCGACGATCTGGCCAAGGTACATAACCGCGATCTGGTCGCAGAGGTGCTGGACCACGCCAAGGTCATGGCTGATAAATAGGTAGGACAGGCCCAATTCGGCCTTGAGGCGACCAAGCAGGTTGAGGATCTGCGCCTGAATGGCCACGTCCAGCGCCGAGACGGGTTCGTCGCAGACAATGAGTTTGGGCCGTGTGGCAAGCGCCCGGGCGATCCCGATGCGCTGGCGCTGCCCGCCAGAGAACTGGTGCGGAAACAGCGCTTTTTGCTCGGCGCGCAGGCCGACGGTCGCGAAAAGCTCATCGACGCGATCTTCGCGTTCCTTGGGCGTGCCGGTCCCCATGAGGTCCATCGGGCGGCGCACGATAGCCCCGGCGCGTTCGCGCGGGTTGAGCGAGGCGTAGGGGTCCTGAAACACCACCTGGATGTCGCGCCGCGCCTGCCGCATCTGGTCGCCGTCCAGATGGGTGATGTCCTCGCCGCTCAGCCGGATCGTGCCGTCGGTCGCATCGTTGAGCCGGGCGCAGGCCATGGCGGCGGTTGTCTTGCCGGAGCCGGATTCACCCACGAGGCCAAAGGCGATGCCGGCGGGGATGTCAAAGCTGATCCCGTCGACCGCGTGGACGACCTTGCCGCCGCCGACCGGGAAATGGACCTTGAGGTCCGAGACGCTGAGGGCCGGTATCTCGCTCATGCGGGGATCTCCTCTTGGCGCAGGCAGGCGACGGCGCGGTCCGGGCCCAGCGGAGTCAGGGCGGGGCTGTGCAACTGGCATTCGCCAATGGCGCGGTTGCAGCGCGGCGCAAAGGCGCAGCCCTTTAGCTCGGCGAGATCGGCGGGGCTTGGCACTACGCCGGGAATTTCGAACAGGGGTTCCGGCGTGTCGCTTGGATCGCGGCTGAGCTTGGGGATGCAGGAGATCAGCCCGCGCGTATAGGGATGGCGCGGGTCGCGGATGAAAGAGCGGACGGGGCCTTCCTCGATTTTGCGGCCCGCGTACATGACCATGACCCGGTCGCACATCTGGGCGACGACGCCGATGTCGTGGGTGATCAGGATGATGGCGGCGCTGATCTTGTGCTGCAACTCGCGGAACAGATCGAATATCTGCGCTTGTACCGTCACGTCGAGCGCGGTGGTCGGTTCATCCGCGATCAGCACCTTGGGTTCGCAGACCAGCGCAATGGCGATCATCACGCGCTGACGCATCCCGCCGGATAGCTGGTGCGGATAGTTATGGGCGCGCTGTTCGGGCGAGGGGATGCCGACCAGCCGCAGCATCTCAATAGCGCGGTCCCATGCTTCGGCGCGCGAGCTGCCGAAATGCGCGCGGGCGGTTTCGGCGATCTGTTCGCCCACCGTGTAGACCGGGTTGAGCGAGGTCATCGGTTCCTGGAACACCATGGAGATTTCATTACCGCGGATGCGGGTCAGCCGGTCTTCGCCCGCGGTCACGATGTCTTCGCCGTTCAGCAGGATTTGCCCCCTGGAGGCCCGGCCCGGCGGGCTGGGCACGAGGCCGATCAGGGACAGCGCCGTGATGCTTTTGCCGCAGCCGGATTCGCCAACGATGCCGAGGGTCTCACCGGCGGCGAGATCAAACGAGAGGTCGCGTACCACGGGGATTTCACGCCCGCCGGTGCGGAAGGAAATCTCTAGATCGCGAACCGAGAGGAGAGGGGAAGAGCTGGTCATCGCTGTCTCAATTTCGGGTTGATGGCGTCGTTCAGCCCGTCGCCGACAAGGCTGATGGCCAGCACGGTCAGGAAGATGGCAATGCCGGGAAAGGTCACGCCCCACGAGCTGTCGAGGATATAGGGGCGGTTGTCGCCGATCATGCGGCCCCAGCTCATCGCGTTGGGATCTGAAAGACCGAGAAAGGAAAGGCCTGCCTCGAACAGGATGGCCGAGCCGATGGACAGGGCGGCGACCACGATAAGCGGCGGCGCGGCATTGGGCAGGATCACCTTCCAGATCAGCCGGGCATTGCCTGCGCCGATGGAGCGTTCGGCCTTGACGTAATCCATCTCGCGGATTTTGAGGAATTCTGCGCGGGTCAGGCGGGCGGTCGAGGTCCATGATACGATGCCGATGGCGATGGCGATATTGATCAGCGAGGGCGAGAAGAGCATCACCACGACCATCGCAAAGAGCAGGTTCGGCAGGACCTGAAAGAACTCGGTCACGCGCATCAGCACGTTATCGACGCGGCCGCCAAAGAACCCGGCCAGCGCGCCGATGGTGACGCCGATCAGGATGGTCAGCACTGCGGCGGAAAACCCGATGGTGATGGTGACGCGACCGCCGTTGATGAGACCGGCCAACAGGTCGCGTCCAAGGTAGTCGGTGCCCAGCAGGTATTCCGACTGGCCCGGCGGGGTTAGCGGCATCCAGACCATATCGCGCGGCGACACCGTATAAAGCGACGGCCCGAAGATAGAGATCACGATGATCGCGAACAGGATGAAAAGCCCGATCATCGCGGAATGGTTCTGGCGGAACATCTGCCAGACCTGCCGCGAGGGCGAGACCGGTTTTGGCAGAGGTTTCAACGGCGTGGCGATGGACGCGGTGGTGTCGGTGACGCTCATGTGGCTTTGATCCTTGGGTCGATCCGGCGATAGATGACGTCGGTCAGCAGGTTCATCACCACGACCATCAGGGCGGAGAAGAACAGGATGCCCAGCAGGGTGGGCGTGTCGCGGCGCAGGATCGATTCAAAGGCAAGCGTGCCAAGCCCGGGCCATGCAAAAACGGTTTCCACCAGCACCGCCCCGGAAATCACCTGTCCGAATTGAAGACCGGCAAAGGTGACGACTGGCAGCACCGCGTTGCGCAGCGCGTGCTTGTAGATCACCAGCCGTTTCGGCAGGCCCTTGGCGCGGGCGGTGCGGACATAGTCTGTCTCGAGCACTTCGAGCATGCTGGTGCGCGACAGGCGGCTGTAAAAGGCAAGGTAGATCAGTCCGAGCGTCAGTGCGGGCAGCACCAGATGATGGGCGACGTCGAGGATATAGCCGATGGTGCTTGTCGCGGTCTCGGTGCTGGTCATGCCCGAGATCGGCAGGATCGGGAAGGCGACGGAGAGCAGCAGGATCAGCATGATCCCGATCCAGAACACGGGGGCGGAGAAGCCCGCCAGCGACAGCACCGTGACGAGGTGCGAGATCCACGAATTGCGGCGCTGGGCGGAAAAGACGCCAAGAATGGTGCCGATCACGATGGCCCAGAGCAGGGCGACGGTAACGAGCAGCAAGGTCGGCCCGATGCGCTCGGCGATTAGGTGGGTCACCGGCTGGTCGTAATACGTGGAATAGCCAAGATCGCCCTGCAAAACGCGGCCCAAGTAATGCCCGATCTGCACATAAAGCGGCTGATCAAGGCCAAAGCTTTCGCGCAGCTCGGCGATAAGTTCAGGGGTCGCGCCGCCCATCTCGCCGACCAGCGCCTCGACCGGATCGCCGGGGGCGATGTGGATCAAAGCGAAATTCAGCACGAGCACGGCGAAGAGCAATAATACAGCATTGGCGAGCTTGCGCAGCAGTCCGGTGAGCACGGGGGCGGTCCCTTTCGTGAGTGGTGGAGGTCGTAAGGGCGGCGAAGAAGGCCGCCCTTCCGGTTGGCTTTACTCTTCGAGGTAGACGTCGGTGAACGGGGCCAGCGCGCCAAAGGGCGACGCGGGCGCGTTGCCGATGCGGTCGGAATAGACCGTCGCCGAGAAATCCTGCGGCATGTAGATGAACACGAGGTCTTCCTGCGCGATCTTCTGGATGTCGGCATAAAGCGCCTTGCGGGCGTCCATGTCGGTTTCCACCGCGGCCGCATCAAGCAGCTTGTCCATCTCTTCGTTGCAATAGCCCTGGGTGTTCGACCAGATCACGTTCTTGATGTTGTCGCAGTCGAAATGACGGTGCACGCCGATGGTCGGATCGGGATAGTTGAAGGATCCGTTCATCGTGGCGTCGTAATCCCAGCTTGCGATGCGCTTGACCCATGTGCCGAAATCCGGGGCCTTGCGCAGTTCGACACTGATATCCAGCTTGGCAAGCTGCGCCTGAATGTATTCGGCCATCGGCACGTGCGCGGCGGGGGCCCAGCTCGGCACGTCGAGCACAAAAGAGAACCGTGTGCCGTCATCGCCGACGGTATAGCCAGCCTCATCCAGCAGGGCGGCAGCCTTTTCCATGTCGGGCTCGTACATGGGTACGTCGGCCGAATAGAACGGGTTGCCCGTGTGCAGCGGACCGGTGCCTGGCTGGGTGCGGCCGCCAAAGATGACCTTGGAGAGGAAATCCGTGTCGATGGCATGGGCGAGTGCTTCGCGCACCGCGTGGTCGTTGAACGGCTTTTCACGCAGGTTCAGCTCGAGGTAATGCACGTAGCCGATCGCGCCGTAGCCGTCGGTCGTGACATTGACGCCATCAGCTTTTTCAAGACGGGTCGCGTCATTCGGGCGGACACCGGCAAAGGGTGCAAAGTCGATCTCGCCCTTTTCCAGCATCAGCACGCGGGTCAGCGGATCCTTGATCAGCGGGAAGACGATCTTGTCGAGATAGGGACGGCCCTCGATGAAGAAATCATCGTATTTCACCAGCGTGAGGCGCTGGGTCGGGTCGTTCTCCTCGACCATGAAGGGGCCGGAGCCGATCACGTTTTCCATGTTGCGGGGGTGGGTCTTCATGTCCTGCCCGTCGTCATAGATATGCTTGGGCAGCACCGGCATCAGCAGCGGTTGCAGCGACATCAGCAGACCCGGCACCGGCTGGTCGAGATGCAGCACGACCTTGTCCGCCTCGGGCGTGTCGATGCTGGTGACATGGCCGAACATGTTCTGGCCAAAGGGGTGGTTCGCCTTGACCACTTCCATCGAGAATTTCACGTCCTCGCCGGTGATCGGTTCCCCATCGTGGAATGTCGCGCCGTCGACAAGATCGAAGGTCACGGTGAGCTGGTCCTCGGACACTTCCCAGGATTCGGCGAGATAGGGTTCGATGGCGTAATCGGCGCCCACGGTGACCAGACCGGCAAAGATCTGCGAGGCTGGCGCGCCGGTGGCGGCCCCCGATTGCACCGCTGCGTTCAGGGTCCGGTAGCCCGAGGTAAAGGCGGTAAGTGTGCCGCCCGCCTTGGGTTCGGCCTGCGCGAGCGAGGCCGCGCCCAGGGTCGCGGCCAGCGCGACGGGGAGCGATTTCAGGAAAGTATCAAGCATCTATGGTCCTCTGTTGGTGATTATTTGCGCGGCTTTTCCGACGTCTTGTGTTTGTAATATTCAGAACTGTTGCAACGGTTATGAAAAAATGCAACGAATTTTTCAGTCCAGTGAAATTAGAAGGGAAAATCCTCGTGACTTCGACAAATATTCAATCGAAGCGGTCGGCTGGACGTGTCGACACGGCCCAAGACGATCTGAACAATGCCAGCGAACCGGTGGGGCGGCAGATTCGCGAATTACGCAGGGCGCGCGGTTTGACGCTCAGCGATATGGCCAAGGCAATTGGCCGGTCGGTCGGGCACCTGAGCGAACTGGAACGCGGAGTGAGCCCGATCACCCTGGATACGCTGGACAAGATCGCGCGGCGGCTTGACGTGTCGATCAGCTGGTTCTTTTCCCACGCGGAGCAGGAGGACTCTGCCGAGAGCGCATATGTGGTGCGGCGTGGGGCGCGGCGTGAGATCAACCTCAGCCAGGCGGGCGTGCGCGAGGAATTGCTGTCGCCGCATCTGAACGGGAGCCTCGAAATGGTGCTGACCACCTTTGCGCCCGAGGCCGGGACCGGCCCCGAGGGCCGTGCCCGCAAGGGGGATGAGGGCGGTTACATCGTTTCGGGCCAGCTTGAGCTGACCATCGACGGCCAGACCCTTTCGCTAAGCGCGGGGGACAGTTTCCAACTGAACGGGACCGGAAGCCATTCCTGCCGCAACCCGGGGCCGGGGGATGCCGTGATCGTCTGGTCCTTTGCGCAGGCGAATTATTAACAACCCACCGGGAAAATCCGGGGACATGCCCAACAGGAGCCATTACAGATGAGCGACATCACCGTTTTCACCGCGCGCAAGATCCGCACGATGACCGGGGCCATGCCCGAGGCCAGCGCCGTCGCGGTGCGCGACGGGCGGATCATCGAGGTCGGCACGCTTGAGACGCTGAAACCCTGGCTGAACGCGCATCCCCACCGCATCGACACGCGATTCGAGGATAAGGTGCTGATGCCGGGGTTTATCGACCCGCACCTGCACCCGACGCTGGGCGCGATCCTGATGCCCTGCCATTTCATCACCGCGATGGAATGGGTACTGCCAGACCGGACCTGTCCGGCAGTCACCAGCCACGAAGACTACCTTGCTCGCCTGTCCGAGATCATTGCCGCCGATGATGGCAGCGAGGAAATCACCGTCACATGGGGCTTTCACCGGATCTGGCATGGCAATGTGGACCGCGAGGCACTGAACTCGGTATCTTCGACCAAGCCGATCTTTGTCTGGCAGCGGTCCTTTCACGAGATCATCGCCAATGATGCGGCCATCGAATGGATGGGCACGGCGCGCGAGGATCTGGAACGGCATCCGCAGATCGATCTGCAGTCGGGGCGGTTCTTCGAGACCGGCATGGCGCTGGCGGCGCAGGCGATGAACAAGGTTCTTCTGGCCCCGCAGCGCTTCATGAAAGGGCTGGAACTGGTCAAGCAGACCGTCCATCTGGGCGGGCACACGACCATCGGAGAACTGGCCTATCCGATGATGAACGACCAGATCGAATGGCAGCTTCTCAAGGGGGCGCTGGACAATGACACAGTGCCTTTCCGGATGAAGATCATTCCCCGCGCCCTGCAGCGCGGCACCTTTGAGGGCAACGCGCAGGAAAACGTCGAGCGGGTGCGCGAATTCGAAGGGCGCGACACGGAACGGCTGTTTTTCGAGAATAGTGTCAAGCTTTTCACCGATGGCGGATTCTTTGCCGAGCTGATGCAGATGCGCGAGCCGGGCTTTATCGACGGGCATCATGGCGAATGGCTGATGTCACCGGAATCCTTTTATGACCACGCCCGCGCCTTCTGGCTTGAGGGTAAGCAGATCCATGTGCATTGCACCGGCGACATGGGCGTCGAACTGGCGCTCGACACGCTGGAAAAGTTGCAGGCGGAAAAGCCGCGGTTCAATCACCGGTTCACCATCGAACATTTCGGGGTCTCGAACGAAGAGCAGGTGCGGCGGATCAAAGATCTGGGCGCGATTGTCTCGGCGAATGTCTACTATCTGCACGAGCTGGGTGAGGCTTATTGGCGGGATTCCATCGGGTATGAGCGGGCCTCGCAGATGGCGCGCATGGGCTCACTGGAACGGGCGGGCGTGACATTCGCGCTGCATTCCGATTTCACCATGGCCCCGGCGCTGCCGCTGAATTCGGCATGGGTGGCGGTGAACCGGATTGCTGAATCCGGCTCGGTGTTGTGTGCCGAAGAGCGCACCTCGCTTGAGGCGGCGATGCGCGCGATCACCATCGATGCGGCCTATGTGCTTGGGATGGAAGACGAAATCGGGTCGATCCGGGCGGGCAAAAAGGCCGATTTCACCGTGCTGGAACAGGACCCGTGGGAGGTCGAGCCGCAAGCGCTGCGCGAGATTCCGATCTGGGGCACGGTGTTCGAGGGCCAGCCCTTTCCTATCGAGACATGAGCCGCCTGCCGATCACCCTGCTGTCGGGCTATCTGGGCTCCGGTAAGACCACGATCCTGAACCACCTGCTGCGCAACGCGTCGGGGGCGCGCCTGGGGATCATGGTGAACGATTTCGGCGCGGTGAACATCGACGCGGGCCTGATCCGCGAGGTGGATGGCGCGGCTGTCGAACTGACGAATGGCTGTGTCTGCTGCTCTATCGGCGATGACATGGGCGCGGCGCTGAGCGAAATGGCGATGTGCCCGAACCCGCCGGACCGGGTCATCATGGAGGCAAGTGGCGTTGCCGAACCGGCGCGGCTGGCGATGCTGGTCGGGAACTGGCCGGGGTTCGAACTGGACGCGGTGATCACCGCCGTCGATGCCGAGACCGTGCGTGAGAGGGCGAAGGACAAGTTCGTCGGGCGGCTGGTTCAAAGCCAGATCCGCAGCGCCGATATCGTGGCGCTGACCAAGCTGGATCTTGGCGGCTCGGCGGATGAGGTGCGGGCCTGGGTGCAGGGGCTTCGGCCGGGACTGCGCGTGGTCGATGCGACGCAGGGTGCGCTGCCGCAGGCGCTGCTGCTGGGGCCGCAGGAAGACGGATCGCGCTGGCAGGTGCCGGGGGCGGAGGTGGGCGGTTTCGTCAGCCGTGCTTGGCGGCCCGTCGGTGCGATGGACCGGGCCAGTTTGGCGGGCGCGTTAACCGCGTTGCCCGAGGCGGTGCATCGGATCAAGGGTCGCGTGCGTGCGCCGGACGGGGGCGGGTTGCTGGTTCAGGCGGTTGGCACGCGGGTCGAGATTTCGCCCATCGACAAGGTGGAGGATCCTTGCCTTGTGATGATCGCAAGCGGCGGGGCCGAGGTGTTCGATCCGGTCTGCGCGGCGCTGGATCGGGCCTGTCATTGAGCGGAAAACGGCAGGCACAAGCCGTACATTAGCTGTACACCCCCTGTACACCGGCCGTGCAGCGAAAGCTGTCAGTTCTGAGGTGCGGTCAGCAGCCCGCAGGCCGAGGTGATCAGGTTTTCAATCGCGTCCGGAGAGCCCCAGAGCTTGCCGCCGGTGGGGTCCTGTTCGAACGCGGCCTCGCGGGCGGCAAGGGTCGAGATCAGCAGCAGGTCCATGAAGATAAGCCGCTGGTTCAGCAGGCTTTTCGGCATGTCCGGCACAAGGTTATAGATATGCTCGATGCAGCGGATGTAGCCCGAGGTGCGATGCCCGGCCAGCGCCTGCATGAAGGCCTTGCGGTGGTTGATCTTGAGCCCGACGACAAACCGCATGTGACCAAGGCTTGAGGCAACCGCGCCGACGCCTTCGACATCGCTGGGCGTGGTTTCGACCTCGACGATCAGGCGGATGATGTCGGCGAGTTCACGCGGACCGCCATTGGCTTCCATCTCATCCAGCTTCTGGATGCGGGCGCTGTCGGAGACATGGGCGCAATCGAGGATCAGCGCATCAACCAGTGCGTCCTTGGAGCCGAAATAGTAGTGCAGCGAGGCATTATTGCGCGCCCCCGAGGCGGTAACGATCTCGCGGACGGTCACACCGTCGACGCCCTTGGAGGAGAACAGCCGCAGGGCCGCGTCCTTGATTTTTTGCGCCGAGGATTCCTCGCCCCTCGTGCTGCGTTCCTGTTTCTGCCGGGTTGCCATGGCCGGTTCCGTTTCCTTGTCGGATCTTGCCGCCGGAAAGGCGGGATGTTGAAACAATCGACTTAGCCGAAGGTCGTCGGAAGATACATCACTAATTGCGGGAACAGGACCAGAATGCCGAGCAAAATCAGGTCCATGAACAGAAACCACCAGATGCCGCGGAAAATCGCGCCGGTCGAGATACTTTTGCCCACAATGCCCTTGATGACAAAGACGTTCATGCCGATGGGCGGGGTGATCATGCCGATTTCCAGCAGTTTGGTCATGATGATGCCGAACCAGAGCAGGTTGAAGCCCGCGCCGTCGATCACCGGAAGCAGGATCGGCAGGGTCAGGAGCATCGCGCCGATGGGTTCAAGGAACATGCCGAGCAGCAGGTAGATGAGGATCACGCCCAGCAGGATCATCGCCGGGGACGCGCCGCTGCCGAGGATGGTGCTGCTGAGGAATTCGCCGGTGCCCGAGAGCGCGAGGAACCGGGTGAGCAGGCTGGCACCCACACCGATGATGATCAGCGCGCCGGTGGTCAGCACGGTTTCCTGTATCGCGGCCTGAAACCGTCCCCAAGTGAGCGTGCCTTTTACCAGCGCCACGAGGGTGGCAAGGAAAGCGCCAACGGCTCCGGCCTCGGTCGGGGTGAAGACGCCGCCGAAGAGACCGGAAAAGATGCCCAGCATGATGAGGATCACCGGCCATGTGTCTTTCAGCGAGTCGATCCGTTCGGCCCATGAGGCCCGGTCATCCGTCGAGGGCGCGAGGGCGGGATTCAGCGTCACGCGGATCATCACCACGAGGATATAGCCAAGCGCAGTGAGGATACCGGCGGCGATCCCACCGAGGAAAAGCTGGGTGATCTCGACCTGTGCGACGATGCCGTAAAGGATCATGATGACAGAGGGCGGGATCAAAGCGCCGATGGTGCCCGCGACGGCGACGGTGCCGGTGGCCAGCTGCGGATGATAGCCGGATTTCAGCATCTCGG
Organism: Heliomarina sp.; assembly: GCF_052826185.1. Taxonomy (NCBI): domain Bacteria; kingdom Pseudomonadati; phylum Pseudomonadota; class Alphaproteobacteria; order Rhodobacterales; family Roseobacteraceae; genus Heliomarina; species Heliomarina sp. The sequence continues at coordinate 61,220 of NZ_JBRBUI010000017.1, forward strand.
GCACGGCGATCCGGCCCATGGTGGCCGAGCAGGCGACTGAAGAGCCGGAGACGGCGGCAAAGCCCGCACTGCCGAGGATCGCGGCAATCGCCAGTCCGCCCGGTAGCACCGAGAGCCATGCGCGGGCGGCGCGGAACAGGCCTTCGGTCAGCTTGGTGTGGTAGGAAATGTACCCAAGCAGCAGGAACATCGGGACCGAACTGAGAATCCAGTTGGCTGCGAATTTATACGGGATCAGCCCGAGCGAGCCCCATGCGACACGCCAGTTGGTCAGCATCCAGAGGCCAAGGATCGATACGCCGATGAGGGCGATGCCGATGGGCATCCGCAGCGCGATCAGCACGATCAGCAGGACGAGGGCGGCAATGCCCAGTTCAACTCCGGTCATTCAGGGGCCTCTTGGGGCGTTTTGCCCGTGACATAAAGTGCAAAGCGCAGGGCGAGGATCAGGGTCATCAGACCGGCGCCGAGGGGCAGGGCGAAATAGGCGGGCCAGACCGCGATCTTGGTCGCGCCGCTGATTTCGGCGGTGCCCTTGGCCATGGCGCTGAGCGCGGCCTCCCATGTGCGCCAGGTCAGCATGGCGGTGACAAGCGCGGTGGGCAGCAGCATCAGCCCGGCAAGGTGGCGCTGGACGCCTTTGGGCATCAGATCGGTGACGAATTCGACCGAAATATGTGCGTCGCGCTGTTCGGCCAGCGCCAGCGGGACAAAGGCGGCGATGACCATGTAGTAGTAGCTGACTATGGTCAGGGTTCCGGGCAGCGGGCTGCCGAAGAGATGGCGCATCGCCACGTCAAGCGTGACCTGTACCATCATCAGCGCCACCGCCGCGCCCGCGAGGACCGATGTGCAGGTCGCGCAGGTGGACAGGAAATTGGAAATACGTGTCATATAGCCGCCTTTTGATCGCCGGGGCGCAGGGTGCGCGCCCCGGTTAAGTCATTTGGCTTAGTTGATGCCGTGCTGAGCGACGTCGACCTTGGAATAGATCTCGTCCCAGTACAGTTTCTCGACCGCTTCGGCACCGTCGGCGTCACCTAAAAGGTCTACCCACTTGGTCAGAAGCGCGCTGAAGTCGTTCAGCATCTCTTCGCCACGGGTGACACCGTAGGTTTCCGCGAAATAGTCGATGGTGTTCTGGCGGTCTTCCTCGATGAACGCCTTGGTGGCCTCGATCACTTCGGGTGCGGCGTCGTGGATTTCCACGCCGTTCTCGCGGGCGGCGGATTCGACGGTTTCAGCGCCTTCCTGATAGGCGACCGAGGTGCTGGCGGCGGCGAAGGCCATTGCCTTGAGGAACTCGGTGCGCTGTTCGGGCGAAAGCTCGTTCCAGCTGTCGCGGTTCACGTTGGAAACCGAGGCGAAATAGGCACCGCCCGGTGCGCCCTTGGTGATATGGGTGACCGAGCCGCCCATGCCGAAGTTATAGATGTCGGGCGTCGACAGGATGATGCAGTCGAGCACGCCCTGATTCAGCGCTTCGAGCATTTCATTGCCCGACATGGTGATCGGCGCGGCGCCGATGGCCTCGGACCAGCGGGCCCAGTTCGCGCCGCCGATGCGCAGTCGCGCGCCTTGCAGGTCTTCCATCGTGACGATGGGCTTGGTGCAGTTCAGCACATAGGGGGTGGTGCCCGCACCGCCGGTGAAGACCTGGTTCTCGGCTGCGAATTCCTCGTTGCATTCCGGGCACTTGGTCATGATGAATTCGACGACCGCGGCGGCAAAAGCGGGGGCTTGTACCTCGGTGGCGCCGGGAATGGTTTCGAGGATCATCGAGGATTCGACGATCAGGTTGGTATGGGGAAACTCTGCCGGGAAATAGGGCGTCATCACGGTGCCCACGTCGGCCAGACCTTCGCGCAGCCCGCCGGGGGTTTCCGCCATGGAAAGCAGGGTGAGGGGGTAGACCTTGAGGGTCATGTCGCCGCCGGTTGCCTCGTTGAACCGTTCGGCGGCGGCTTCGGCGCCCTTGACGAGCGAGGAGACCGGCGGGTGGCCAATGGCGAAGCTGAGTTCGCGGGCTTCGGCTGCGCCGGTCAGCGCTAGCGCGGCCGTGGCGGCGGTTGCAAGTTTCTGATATTTATTCATTTCTTCCTCCCAGTTGAAAAATTTGGCGCTAGCGCGCCCAGTATCCGTAAGTGTCGTTTCGGTAGCCGAGGTAGCGGTAGGTGGCGTCGACAAGGCTTTGGCCACGCGGGTTCAGCAGCAGCCCGCCGCCAAGTTTGTTCATCGAATAGCCAAAGCCGAGACGGCACTCGGGGTCGGCGAAGCCGAGCGAGCCGCCCATGCCCACGTGGCCAAAGGCTTTAAGGCCCATGATCAGGCTTTCGGGGCCTTCCGGAGTCGGGCGACGGCCCATGTTCAGCATGAAACCGGGGCCAAAGCGCGACGGCGCGATGAAAGTCGCGTCACGATGGGTTGCCGCGCTGGCCTGCGAAAAGCTGGCGATATAGTCGGGGTCGAGCCCCAGCGCAGCGCCCCCCGTGGCAAGGGTCGAAAAGAGCTTCGACAGCCCGCGCGCGTTGGTTACGCCATTGGCCGCCGGGATTTCCGCAGCGCGTCCTTCGCGGCTGTTCACGCCCTTTATCGCCCAGTCTCCGCTATTGAAAACAAAGAGATTTGGCACGGTGTCGCGGGTTTTGGCGGCTTTCAGAAAGGGCGTATCCTGTGCTTCTTTGCTTGGGCGATGGGGGATCACCGGCGCGACGCGATCCTCGTCCTTTTCCGGCAGGCCGATGGAAAAATCGAGCCCGAGCGGGGTGGCGATTTCGTCGTGAAAGAACTGGCCGAGCGACTTGCCCGAGACGCGGCGCACGACCTCGCCCACCAGAAAGCCGAAGGTCACGGCGTGGTAGGAAACTTGCGTGCCCGGGGTCCAGAACGGCTCTTCTTGCTGCAGATGTTCGACCATGTAGGACCAGTCGGTCAGGCAATCGGGCTTGAGTGGGGTACGCAGGGCGGGCTGTCCGGCACTGTGGTCCAGCAACATGTGCAGCGTCGTGCTTTCCTTGCCGTTCTGCGCGTATTCCGGCCAATAGGTGGCGACGGGCGCGTCCAGATCGACCTCTCCGCGCGCCGCGAGAAGATGCAGGCACAGCGCGGTCGCGGGCTTGGTGCAGGAAAAGATCACGTGGATCGTGTCCTTTTGCCATGCACCGCCATCGGGGCTGGTCTGACCTCCCCAGAGATCGAGAACAGGCTCACCGTCGAGGTGAATGCAGAGCGACGCGCCGAGTTCGCCGCGTGATCTAAAATTCTCGGCAAATGCCTCGGCCACGGGGCGCAGGTCGTCCCGGCAGATGCCGGACACACCGGGTTCGGAAACCTCTTGCAGGTCTGACGTCTTGGACATGATGGACATACTGACCTCCCCTTCAGTTGACCGGATTCGATGTTAAGTCGAATAATTAAAACAAATGACCTAATCTATTGACTTATGTCAAGTGTTGGAGTCATGTTTAGCCCCGAGATCGCGGCTTTGGCCGGAAAGGGATCGGGAAATACGAGGTCGGGGAGGGCCGTTGAAATCATGGCAGTGGCAGAGAAAAAACCTTTGGGCGACACTTGGGAAGCGCAGCTTGCCGAGGCCGTGAAGCTGGCCAACGTGCCGACTTTGCTGATGGTTCTGGTGCAGCTCACCGGCGATCTGAACTGGATGGAAGCCCCGTATACGCCCAAGCGCGGGCGCGGGCTGGACGATAATGACAGCGGCGGTCTGCCCGAGGAGATTCAGGACGAGATTCGCGCCGCGGCCTTTGGCGAGATTCGCAAATGGCACGAGAATGGGCAGGTTGAACTACCCGAACCCTCGGGCGATCTGGCGGCAACCATGCTGAGCCGGGCGATGGGCGAACAGGTGACACCTGCCTATGGGCAGATCGTGGCGGCGGAACTGGCCGACAAGTCGTTCAAACGGACGCCCGTGGACGCGCCCGAAGGCTTCAACGTGCTGATCATCGGCGGCGGCATGTCCGGCATCTGCGCGGCGATCCGGCTGAAATCGGCGGGCATCCCGTTTGAAATGATCGAGATGGCGCAGGATTTCGGCGGCACGTGGCGCGAGAACCGCTATCCCGGCGCGGGGGTGGATACGCCGAACCATCTCTATTCCTATTCCTTCGCGCAATATGACTGGTCGCATTATTTTGCGCTGCGCGACGAGTTGTTCGACTACTTCCGGACGGTCGCGCGGGATAACGGGCTGTACGATTACGTACGGTTCGGCACCAAGGTGGACCGCGCCGAGTTCGACGAAGACGCTGGCGAGTGGGTCGTGGAAACCTCGGGGCCGAACGGCCGCGAGACTCGCCGCGTGAGCGCGATATTCTCGGCGGTCGGCGTGCTGAGCATCCCGAAAGTGCCGCCGATTCCGGGGCTTGAAAGTTTCCCCGGTCCGGCCTGCCACACGGCGGAATGGCCCGAGGACCTTGATCTGACCGGCAAGCGCGTGGCCATCGTTGGCAACGGCGCAAGCGCCATGCAGGTGGTCCCGGCGATTGCGGACAAGGTCAGCGAGATGGTGATTTTCGCGCGCTCGAAACAATGGGCCGCGCCGTTTCCGCAGTTTCGAAAACCCGTGCCCGAGCCGATCCGGTGGTTGCTGCGCGAGGTGCCGCTTTACCAGAAATGGTATCGGCAGCGGCTGGCCTGGACGTTCAACGACCGTATCCACAGCTCGCTTCAGGTCGATCCCGAATGGGAGGAACCGGCGCGGGCGATCAACCGGACCAATGACCGGCACCGGCAGGCGTTCATCGATTATATGAAAGAGGAGCTGGGCGACCGGCAGGACCTGCTGCCCGATGTGCTGCCGGATTACCCGCCCTTCGGCAAGCGGATGCTGCTGGACAATGGCTGGTACCGCACGGTGGCCCGCGATCACGTGACGCTGGTGCCGGAACACCTGAAAGAAGTGCGTGGCAACAGGCTGGTCGCCGCCGATGGCCGCGAATTCGAAGCCGATGTGCTGATCCTTGGTACCGGGTTTCAGGCAACGGAACTGCTCGCCTCGCTCGATGTGTTCGGGCGCGATGGACAGCGGTTGTGTGATGTCTGGGACGGCGACAATGCGCGCGCCTATCTTGGCTCGACCGTGCCGGGGTTCCCGAACCTGTTCACCCTTTTGGGTCCCAACACGGGTCTGGGGCATGGCGGCAGCGTCATCACCCCGGTGGAATCGCAGATCCACTATATCGTGCGGCTACTGGAACAGGTGTTCGAGAAAGGCGCCCATCTGGTGGAGCCGAAACCCGAGGTCTACGAGAGTTACAACGAACGTGTCGATGCCGCCCATGCCGCGATGGTCTGGACCCACAAGGGCATGGAAAACTGGTATCGCAATTCGCGGGGCCGGGTCGTCGCGCTGACGCCCTGGCGGCACGATGACTTCTGGCGCATGACCCGCGACGCCGATCTTGAGGATTATATTCTCGACGCCTGAATAGCAGGCGTGCGTAAATGAAACACTGGCATTTTCTGGGGAGGAAAAGATGCTGACCGTTGAAGACAGCCCTATTGCACCCGAAACCACCGACCCCCGTGTCCCGCCGCGCAATGGCGTGGTGACACGGTACCTGATTGACCGCTGGGCCGAGGAACGCCCTGACAAGGTTTTTGTCAAATTCGACGACAATGGCGAGGAATGGGATTATTCCTCCTTGCGCGAAAAGATCGTGCAGACGGCGCTTGGCCTGCAAAACCTTGGCGTGGCGCAAGGCGATCACGTGTTGGTCTGGATGCCCAACTGCCGCGAGCAGATCCGTATCTTTTTCGCGCTGAATTATCTGGGTGCGGTCTATGTGCCGATCAATACCGCCTATAAGGGCAAGCTGCTGGAGCACGTGATCGACGTGTCCGACGCCAAACTGGCCGTGGTGGAATCGAGCCTTGTGGAGCGGCTGGAGGGCATCGACCTTGCCGCGCTGGACCAGATCCTTGTGACCGGGGGCACCGTCGACAAGGCGCCCCTGCCTCACAAGCATTATGACGAGGTGCTGGAGCCGGAAAGCGGCTCACTGAAGCCGCTGGCGCGGACCATCGAGCCCTGGGATCCGATGGCGATCATCTTTACCTCGGGGACAACGGGGCCGTCCAAGGGCGTGCTGACCTCTTACCTGCACCTGTTTTCCAATGCGGGTCCGGAAAGCTGGCCCTTTGTCACCGAAGACGACCGCTATATGATCAACGCGCCGATGTTCCATATCGGCGGCATGGGTCCGATGTTCTGCCTGCTTGCGCGGGGGGCATCGATTGCCGTGGTCGACCGGTTCGACACGGCAACCTACTGGCAATCCGTGCGAAATACCGGCGCGACCGTCGCCTTCCTGCTGGGCGTGATGGCGAGTTTTCTCGAGAAACAACCGGCCAGCGAAGACGATACCGACAATCCGCTGCGCACGGTGCTGATGGTGCCGCTGGCCTCGAATGCCGAGGGCTTTGCGAAACGTTTCGGTGTCGATGTCTACACGATCTTCAACATGACCGAGGTGTCCACTCCCATCGTCTCCGAGCCCAACCCGACGGTGCGCGGGTCTTGCGGCAAGGCGCGGCCCGGTGTCGAGGTCCGGCTGGTCGATGAGAACGATTGCGAAGTGCCGGTAGGCGTGATGGGAGAGATGATCATCCGCACCGACCGGCCATGGGCGATGAACAGCGGCTATCACAAGATGCCCGAGGCCACGGCCAAGGCGTGGCGAAATGGCTGGTTCCACTCGGGCGACGCCTTTATCCGCGACGAGGAGGGCAATTACTTCTTCACCGACCGGATGAAGGATTCGATCCGCCGACGGGGCGAGAATATCTCGTCCTTCGAGGTAGAATCCGAAGTTCTGGCGCATCCGGATGTCTTCGAGGCGGCCGCCGTGGCAGTCGACAGCGAACATAGCGAGGATGACGTGCTGATCTGCGTTGCCCCGGTGGCCGACAAGGAAATCGACCCCGGCGCGCTGATCGATTTCCTCAAGGACCGGATGGCCTATTTCATGGTGCCCCGCTACGTGCGGGTGATGGAGAGCCTGCCGAAGACGCCGAGCGCCAAGGTTCTGAAACACGAGCTGCGCAGCGAAGGCGTGACCCCGGACACCTGGGACCGCGAGGCCGAGGGCCGCTCGATCAAGGGCGAGCGATTCCGCACGCCCGCCTGATTTCGAACGATATAACCGGTGGCCTGCCTTGCAGGCCCCGGCGGATACACTGCGGCGCGGAGGAGGCGTGCGCAGCGCATTGGATTTACCAGGAGGAGGAAGACATGTCGGAACTCAACAAGGGCATGGTGGTGCTGACATCGACGGAACGGGTGCGTTTTGGCGAACGCGCGGCCCAGTCGCTCAAGGCCGAAGCCGAGATGATGGACAATAAGCGCGTATTCCTGATCGCCAGCGATTCACTGGTAAAGAATACCGATGAAATCGCCCAGATCGAAGCCGCGCTGGGGGACCGTCACGCCGGCACGTTCAGCGGCGTGCAGCCCCATGTGCCCCGGACCGACGTGATGGCGGCAACCGAACAGGCGCGCGACGCCGGGGCCGACCTGATCGTGTCGGTCGGCGGCGGATCGGTCACCGACTGCGCCAAGATCGTGCCGGTCATGCTGAAACACGACATCCGCAATGCCGACGACATGGAGGCCTATCATATCACGGTGGATGACGCCGGGGCGATGGTTCTGCCGCAGTTTGAGGCGCAGGATATCCGCACGATCTGTGTGCCGACGACGCTTTCGGGTGGCGAGTTCAACCCGCTTTCCGGCTCTACGGATCCGGTCAGCAAGCACAAGCAGGGCTATCAGGAGCGCATGATGGCGCCGGTTTCCCTGGTCCTCGACCCGGCGATGACCGTGCATACGCCCGAATGGCTGTGGCTCTCGACCGGTGTGCGCGCGCTGGATCACGCGATCGAAACCCTTCAATCCTTGCACTCCAACGATTTTAGCGACGGGCAGGCGATGAGCGCGTTGAAACTGCTGATCGAGGGCCTGCCCCGCGTCAAGGCCGACCCGGGCGATCTCGACGCCCGGATGAAATGCCAGATGGGCGTGTGGCAATCCATGCTGCCGATCATCGCCGGTGTGCCGATGGGCGCCAGCCACGCGATCGGTCACGTGCTCGGCGGGCTCTGCGACGTGCCGCATGGCTACACGTCCTGCGTGATGTCGCCCTTTGTGCTGCGCTGGAACGAGAACGTGAATGACCACCGGCAGGCCGCCATCCGCGACGCCTTCGGTCAGCCGAACACCCCGGCCTCGGAACTGGTGGATGAGTTCATCGCCGACCTTGGCATGCCGCGCTCGCTGTCGGCGGTGGATGTCACCGAAGACCGCTTCCAGCAGGTCGCGGAATACACGATGGATGACATCTGGGGCAAGACGAACCCCCGCCCGATTTCCGAACCCGCCGACGTGATGCAGATTCTGGAGTTGGCGAAGTAAACTTCGCCAATTCTATTCTACTCGTCATCCGCCTTCGGCTGCTTCCTCGGATTGCCTCCGGCGGGGATATTTTAAGACCCAAAGAAGCAGGCGAATCCTCAATTTCTTTGGGTTTCAAATATCCCGGGGTGAATTGGCCGTCAGGCCAAGAGGGGCTGGCCCCTTTTTCAGACGTTGCCCTATATGGATTGAGTTCTATTCGGCATCGGGGCCGACTGATACGAGATAGGCCCAGACATTGGCCGCGTCTTCTTCTTTTCTCAGTTTGAAGGTCATCTTGCTGCGGGCGGAACTGTCGCCGGTGTGCTCCTTGAGGTAGGCGGTCGGGTCCATGACGTAATCGGTGAAATGGGCCTCGTCCCAGACGATGCCGGTTTCGCCGAGGGCGACCATACCTTCGGAGTAGTTGTAGTCGTTAACACTGCCGGGCGTGCGGTTCAGGATGCCGTAGAGGTTCGGGCCGACCTTGCCGCCCTTTACAATGGCATCGCCGCTGTCGGAGACGATGGTGTGACAGGACCGGCATTTGTTGAATTCCCGCTCGCCCTTAGTCGCATCGCCCGAGGCGTGGCTGTCGGCGAGGCCCGGGGTTGCGAGGCTCAGGGCGAGGGTGGCGAGGATGGCGGTCGGTTTCATGCGTGGCTCCTTGCTGTAGCGTTTGACTTATGACTAAAGCATCCGGTGCAGAGGAAAAAATGTATTGATGTCGCACCTTGGGGATGTGTCATTCTTGTCTCGCGCGGCGGGGGAGGATAAGGGGCGGGCCTTGATGCGGCGCCCGTAGCGCGCTGGTTCCTGCCGGAGGTGTGGATATGAGCGGATTCAGTGATATCCCGGCCTGGGTCGATGGGGCGCTTGTGCCGGTGGACAAGATCGACGTGCATCGCCGCGGGCTGCGGCATCCGGCGGTTTCCGTTTTCGTCATCCGGGGGCGGGAGGTGCTGATACAGCGTCGTGCGCTTGGCAAGTACCATACGCCGGGTCTTTGGGCTAATACCTGCTGCACCCATCCGCACTGGGGAGAAGACCCGATGGACTGCGCTCATCGTCGTCTGGGGCAGGAGTTGGGGATTCACGGTCTGGAGCCATCGGCGCGCGGGCAGATCGAGTATCGCGCGGATGTGGGCAATGGCCTTACCGAGCATGAGCTGGTCGATCTTTTCGTGGCCGAGGCTCCGGCGGAGCTGGATGTAAGCCCCAACCCGGAAGAGGTCGACCGGGTGCGCTGGATCGACCACGAAGCCCTGATCGGGGAGATTGCGGCGCGGCCGCTGGATTTCACCCCGTGGATGCGGATCTATATGGCGGATCATGCCGGGGCGATTTTCGGCCCCGGCGATTGATCTGAGGTTTTAGAGCAGGCTGAGTGCGCGCAGTCTTTCCTGATCGATGAAGGCGAGCTGCGCGCGGTCGGGGCTTAACGGCACGAAGGTCGCCGTTAGGCCTGAGGGACGCATATCGCAGATGGCGAAACCGGTACCTTCGATGATGCGCATGTCTTTTCGCTCGAGCAGGTCCACGGTGGAGTGATTTCCGTTCGAGACCACGACCGGGATGCCGTGCCAGTGGATCACCTGGTTGATGTGGATATGGCCGCTCAGGATTCCGACGACCTTGTAACCCTCGACGGCATTGGCAAGGAATTCCGTGCTGTCGGTGTCGATGCTGCCCCATGGCAGGCCCTCGGGGTCGATGCGGGGCGGGTGGTGCAGGATCAGCAGTTTTGGCAGGTCGGGTTCCTGCGCGAGCTTTCCGGTCAGGAATGAACGTTGTTCCGCGTCGATGGCGCCCGCGACCTTGCCCGGCACGCCGGTGTCCAGAGTGATGACATGCAGGCCGGCGAGGATCTGGTCATGAAAATACGGCCGGTCCGAGGGGCCGTCCCGGAACACGGCGTTGAAGCCTTCGCGCTTGTCGTGATTGCCCAGCGCCAGCACCACGGGCACCGGCAGGTCGGCGAGAAGTTCCTTGACCAGTTCATAACTCAGCTCGTCGCCGTGATTGGTGAGATCGCCGCTGGCCACCACGAAATCGGGGGCAGGGTCCATCGCAGAGATGACCTCGACCAGCCGGGTCAGGGTGGCGGGCGTGTCGGAGTGGAGGTTGGGATCCTTGAGATCGGGATGCGAGACATGCAGGTCGGTGAGGTGGAGGAAACGGGTCATATCAGGCTCCGGCGGCGGTTAGCAGGGATTTCGTATAGTTATGGGCGGGCGCGTTCAGGATCTGGGTCGCGGCGCCGTATTCGAGGGTCTTGCCATGTTGCATCACGAGAAGTTGGTCGCAGATGCTGGCGACCACGGCAAGGTCATGGCTGATGAAGAGCATGGCAAGCCCCAGTTCTTCCTGAAGGTCCATCAGCAGGTTGAGGATCTGGGCCTGCACCGAGACATCGAGCGCCGAGACGGCCTCGTCCGCGACGATGAGGTCGGGGCGGGTGACGATGGCGCGGGCGATGGCGATGCGCTGGCGCTGGCCGCCGGAAAACTCGTGCGGGTACTTGTCGGCATCGGCGGCGCGCAGGCCAACCTGCTCCAGCGCCTCGGCGGTCTTGTGAGCGGGCGCTTCGGATTGGGTGACGCGGAGGGGTTCGGCGATGGACCAGCCGATCTTGCGGCGCGGGTCGAGCGAGCCAAACGGGTCCTGAAAGATCATCTGGAATCGCTGGCGCATGCGGCGCAGATCGGATGCGCCAAGGGCGTGAATGTCGGTGCCGTCGAAGCGGATTTCGCCGCTGTCGGGGGCTTCGAAGGCCATGACCATCCGGGCGAGCGTGGATTTGCCCGAGCCGCTTTCGCCGACGATGCCGAGGGTTTCGCCCCGGTTCAGGGTGAATGACGCGCTGTCAACGGCGGTCAGCATCTCTGGCGCGCGCAGCAAGTGTTCGCGGGGCATGCGGTAGTGGCGAGAGACCGATTTTACCTCGACAAGGGTGGTCATGCGCTCACCTCCTGCGACAGGACATGGCAGATGGCGCTGCGGTCGGGGCCGGGTTTCGTGAGGGCGGGGCGCTCACTGGCGCAACGGGGCAGTTCCACGGGGCAACGACCGGCAAAGCGGCAGCCTTTGGGGAGATCGGCCATGCCCGGCACGGTGCCGGGGATGGTGGGCAGGCGGGCGCGTTTGCCATTGGCGTCGCGGGGGAGCGCTGTGGCGCTGGGCCGTGCGCCAAGCAACCCGCGTGTGTAGGGGTGCGCGGGGGCGTCGAGAACCGCTCGGGTCGGGCCGCGTTCGACGATATCGCCGCCATACATCACGGCGATGTCGCTGGTGGCGCGGGCGACGGCGGCCAGATCATGGCTGATGAAAAGCAGCGCCATGTTGCGTTCAGCCGAGAGGCGCACCAGCAGGTCGGTGATGCGCAGGGCTACGTTGGCGTCAAGCGCTGTAGTGGGTTCGTCGGCGATGAGCAGGTCGGGGTCGCAGGCGAGCGCGAGAGCGATCAGCACCCTTTGGCGCTGGCCGCCGGAGAGTTCATGGGGGAACTGGCGCAGGCGGGCCGCAGGGTCGGGGATGCCGACCTCGGCAAAGAGATCCAGCGCGCGGGTGCGGGCGGCCTGTTTCGAGAGGCCGAGGTGGAGGCGCAGCGGGTCCATCACCGTATCGCCCACGCGCGAGAGGGGGTTGAGCGCCGCCATCGGTTCCTGAAAGATCATCGCGACGCGGCGGGCGCGCAGGGCTTGCCAGTCCCGCTCGGTCGCGTCTGCCATATCGCGCCCGTCGATGGTGAGCGTGCCCGAAAGCGTGGCGGCCTCGGGCGCCATGCCCATCAGACAGAGGGCGAGCATGGATTTGCCCGAGCCGCTTTCGCCGACGATACCGAGACGTTCACCGGGGCGGATGGTCAGGCTTGCTTCGCGCAGGGCGGTGGCGGGGCCGAAATGGACGGAGAGGTTGGTGAGATCGAACATCTAGCGCTCCCGTACCAGTCGAGGGTCCGTCACGTCGCGCAGCCCGTCGCCCAGCAGGCCAAAGCCCAGAACGGCGGTGACGATGCAGAGGCCGGGATATATCGCCAGTTGCGGCGCGAGGTACATCAGGGTCTGTGCCTCGGAGAGCATCCGGCCCCATGAGGGCGCGGGGGGCTGCGCGCCAAGGCCAAGGTAGGAAAGCGCAGCCTCGGCCAGAATGGCGACGGCGAATTCGATGGTGGCCTGCACGATGATCGGCGCGGCGATATTGGGCAGGATGTGATCGCGCGAGATGGCGGCGCGGGTCAGACCGGCGGCCTGCGCGGCGGTCACGTATTCGCGGGTCCATATCTGGTTGGCCGAGGCGCGGGCGACGCGGGCGAAGACGGGGATGTTGATGAAAGAGATCGCAAGTATCGCGTTGGTGAGCGAGGGGCCGAAAACGGCGGCGAGCATGATCGCGAAAAGCAACGCCGGGAAGGCGAAACCGATATCGGCGATGCGCATCACCAGATCCTCGACCCAGCCGCCGATAGCGGAGGCGAGCAGGCCGAGGGCGGTGCCGATGGAGCCGCCGATCAGCACGGCGGCGAGGGCCACGGCCATGGAATTCCGCGCTGCCGCCATGAGTTGCGAGACCACGTCGCGGCCAAGCTGGTCGGTGCCAAGCCAGTGGACCTCGGAGGGCGGGCCGAATTTACCGCGGATGTTCATTTCGGTGTAGTCATGCGGTGTCCAGATCAGCGACAGGGCGGCGGCCCCGATCACTAACAGGACAAGCGCCGCGCCGATCAGCAGGTTGACGGGCAGCCGTTTCATGCGCGGGCCTTCAGGCGGGGGTCGATCACCACGTAGAGCAGGTCGACGATGAAATTCGCGGTGACAACGATGGCGGCAAAGAGCATCACCAGCGCCTGTACGGTGGGGAGGTCGCGGTTGGCGATGGACTGGAAGATCAGCCGCCCGAGGCCGGGAAGGTAGAACACGTTCTCGATCACGATGGTGCCGGTCACGAGGGCGGCGAATTGCATGCCTACGATGGTGACGATGGGCACCAGCGCGTTGGGCAGCACGTGACGCCAGAGAACGCGCTGACGGGAAAAGCCGGTGGCGCGGGCGGTGCGGATGAAATCCTGCCGCATCACCTCGAGCGCGGAAGAGCGTGTTACGCGGGCCAGCACCGAGGATTGCACGAGACCGAGCGCCACGGTGGGCAGGATCAGCGCGCGCATGGCCGCGACCGGGTCGCTCCAGCCGGGGAAACCGCCGGGGGGCAGCCAGCGGAGTTTGACGGCAAAGAGCAGCACGAGCAGCATCGAGAGCCAGAAGGCGGGGACGGCGATGCCGAGTTGGCTGAGGAACATCACGCCCCAGTCCCCGGCCTTGCGGTGATTGGCGGCGGCACCGATGCCCATGATCAGGGCAAGGATGACGGTGAAGATCATGCCCGCAACGGCGAGCGAGAGTGTCATCGGCAGACGCTCGGCGATGAGTTCCGACACGGGAACGCGGAAGGAGTGGCTGATGCCGAAATCTCCGGTCAGCGCATTGCCTATCCAGCTGAAATAGCGGCTGAGCAGCGGGTCGTTGAGGCCAAGCTGTTCGCGCAGCGCGGCAAGCGCATCTTCTGTCGCGTCGAGGCCGAGAATGGTCAGGGCCGGATCGCCGGGGAGGATGTTCATCACGGCGAACACGACAATGGACACTGCAAGCAGCGTCAGCACGAAGCCGAGCGTCCGGCGGAACAGGAAATAGGCCATATGTCTTCTATCTTGCCTGCCTAGGGGCAGGGGGCCGGGCGCGCGATGCGTCCGGCCCGATCCGTGATCAGTTGACGGTCACACCTGCCAGCGGCTGGAACAGAACCGGCGCGGATTTCCAGAACCCGTCCACATTGGTGCGGATCACGCTGAGGCGCGGCAGCTGGAACAGGAAGCCGTGTACGGCCTGATCGGCGAGGTATTCCTGCCCCTGTTTCAGCAGCGCGTTGCGCTTGTCGGTATCGGCCTCGGTCTGGATGTCGTCCCAGAGCTTGGTGAACTCCGGATCGTCATAGCCGTAGAAATAGTCAGGCCCCTTGGCAAAATTGCCCATGTCGTTGGGGCTGGTATGGGCGATGATGGTCATGTCGTAGTTCTTTTTCTTGTAGACCTCGTCGATCCAGAAGCCCCATTCGACATTTTCCACCTTGGCGTTGATGCCGGCATCGGCCAGCTCGGCCTGAATGATCTCGGCAGAGCGGGTGGCATAGGGGAAGGGGGGCACGCGGATGGTCATCTCGGTGCCTTCGACACCGGCCTCAGTGAACATCGCCTTGGCTTTTTCGGCGTCATGCGGATAGAGGCCGGTTAGGTCCTCGTAGGCCGGGCCATGCGGCGGGTAGAAGCTGCCGATGGGCACGGCCTGACCGTACATCGCGCCGTCGATGATTTCGTCACGGTTGATCGCGGTGGAAATGGCGCGGCGCACCTCGATATTGTCGAAGGGCGGTTTGGAGTTGTTCATCGCGAGGATGACTTCGCCCTCGGTGCTGCCGATTTCCACGTTGAAACGCGGGTCGGCTTCGAACTGGGGCATCATCTCGGGCGCGGGGAAACCGGGGAAGGCGTCGATCTCTTCGGCCATCATCGCGGCGCTGGCGGCAGCAGCATCCGAGATGAAGCGGAATTCGACGCGGTCAAGCTGAACGCTGTCGGCATCGTGCCAGTCTTCGTTCTTGGTCAGAGTGAGGCGGTCGCCACGGGTCCAGCTGTCGAATTTGAAGGGGCCGGTGCCGACGGGTGTCGCGTTGTTCAGATCGACCGATTCCTCGGCGATAATCGAAGCGTCGCCCTGCGCGAGGTTGAAGAGAAAGAAGGCGTCCTTGTTCTTCAGCGTGATGACGACGGTATTGGCATCGGGGGCCTCGACCGTATCGATGGGCTTGAAAATGCTCTTGGAAGGGTTGGTGCTGTCCTCGGCCATCGCGCGGTTGAAGGCAAAGATCACGTCAGCCGAATCGAAATCGGTGCCGTCGTGGTATTTGACGCCTTTGCGAAGTTTGAACGTGTAGGTCAGCCCGTCTTCGGAGATGTCCCAGCTTTCAGCCAGCGCCGGCTCCACTTCGCCGCTTTCGGTCACGGTTGTCAGCGATTCGTAAACATTCGCGGCCAGCATCCCGTCAATCGAGGCGGTGGCGTCGGCGGTGGGGTCGAGCGATGTCGGTTCCTGCTGGAGACCGATGACCAGATCGGTGGCAAGCGCGGGCGCGGCGCAAAGCGTGCTGCCCAGCAGGACCGACAGGGTGACGCGGGATAGGGTGGTGGAAAGCAGTGACATGGAAACTCCTTGGGTCTTTCGGGCATCGAGGATGCACCGGCCGCAGATGGTTCGACATCGAAAGAGTGCCCGAGCCCGCGCGACGGGGTCAACGCTTATATGCGTCACATGACATGCGGGTGACGAAAGAGGCACCGATTGATGAAAGCGTTTCCCTTTGATGGTTCCATGAGTTTACGCGAGGTCAACCATTTGTCACCCGACGTAATGAGCAGATTCCTGAATC
The DNA here is from genome assembly GCF_052826185.1 of Heliomarina sp. Lineage (NCBI taxonomy): Bacteria > Pseudomonadati > Pseudomonadota > Alphaproteobacteria > Rhodobacterales > Roseobacteraceae > Heliomarina > Heliomarina sp. The sequence continues at coordinate 77,106 of NZ_JBRBUI010000017.1, forward strand.
TTAGATATCTGCTATAGGTTGTACTAGGCTGGGCGAACTCCTAACCCAATATCAGCATCAAAAACAAGTCGCCAAGAACAAGCCCGGCCTGCGGGTGAAAGGAGAACAAGCGTGACAATAGATCAGACAATGGATGGGACCGGCGCCGAAGTACAGGACGGTAACCGCCTTTCCCGGGAGGTGGGCAGGGCCGCAAGACACTTTACGCGCACGCTTCAGATACGTCTTTCGCAATATGGCGTGAGCATCGGACAGTGGTCGTTCCTGCGTGTGCTCTGGGTGGAGGATGGGCTGTCTCAGCGCGAGTTGAGCAAGCGCGTGGGCTTGACGGAACCCACGACACACAGCGCACTTCAAAAGCTGGAAGAGCGCGGTTTGATCACGCGACGAACGATGACGGGAAACAACCGTAGATTGCATTCATTCCTGACGGAAGAAGGCAAGGCACTGAAGCCCGTGCTCGAGCCACTCACGCTGGAAGTCGATGAGGTCGCCGTGCGCGGGCTTGAGCCTGCACAACAGGTCGCTCTTCAGGAGGCGCTGGAAGCAGTGATCGAGAATCTGAAGGCCGATGAAGCCGCTGCTGCCGAGCGTGGCCTTCGCGTGCCGCCGACGCGCGAGCGCGATTGAAAAGAAAATGGCTGGCGGGAAAACCCGCCAGCCATCGTCCAGTCCAGGGAAAATTCGAAAATGGGCGTTTCGCGTCGGTGTTGACCGGGCGGCGCGGAACGCATTGCTAGTGAAGGGGTGGTAAAGGCCCTATCAGGCCGTTGCGTAATGCTTGATGAGCAGCGGCGGGCGCTCGGAGGCGCTGCGGATCAGGGCGGCAACGTGTAGTACCACGGCCATGCCCAGTGCGGTCGCGCTGCCGGTCAGGGAATACATGCCTAGCGCCATCAGGAAACCCGCGCCTGAAAACAGGGTGATCGCAGCAGCGATGGTTCCGGTAAGTCCGCCGAGAAGCATCAGTCCGAGAGCCATAACATGTACCTTTCACTAAGTTCCGTTCACTGGAGACCATAAGAGCGTTGAAGTTTGACGGAAATAAGGCGGATTTCGGGAGATTGTGGCGCGCTTGAACCCAATTTGGAATCTGTCAATGACCTTGAAAACAAGGGCAAAAAACCGCCGATAGCCCGTGAATGTGTCGAAAAGTGACTGTAAATGCCACAAATTGGGGCGACTCGGGCAGCGGTAAGCGGGCTGGGGGTGTTGCCTGCGCGGCACGAAACTCTTGCCGAAGAAACGGCACAGGTGCATCAAGGTCCTGTTTACTGTAATAAAGTCGAAACACCGCCGGTCCGTGGGGCTGGCGGGAACAGGAAAATGGACAGAGAAGCTGCTATGACGCGTGTTTTCAAAATTGTGACTGTCTTTCTTGCTGCGCAGTTCATGGCGCTCGCCGCGATGGCGCAGGATGGATACAGCATCAAGCCGGGCGACGTCGTCCGTGTCGAAGTTCTCGAGGATTCCTCGCTTAACCGTGAATCGCTGGTTTTGCCCGATGGCCGTATCACCGTGCCGCTGGCCGGGACCGTGGCGGTCGGCGGGCGTACGGTGGACCAGGTTCGTTCTGACGTGACCCAGCGCCTGTCGAGCAATTTCGCAAGCGACCCGACTGTGACCGTTTCGCTGGTTCAGTTGGGTGAGGCCCCCAAGTCGACCGGCACCTATTCCAGCGACATCGAAGTCTACTTTATGGGCGAAATCAACACGCCCGGCCTGGCCAGGGTCGAGAAGGGCACGACGCTGCTTCAGGCGCTTGCCATCGCTGGCGGCTTCTCGCGCTTTGCGGCCACCAAGCGGGTTCAGTTGCGCCGGACCGACAGTTCGGGCGTGCAGAAGGTTTATGCCTTCAACTACGACGATGTTCTCGCGGGCCGGACAAGCATTGGCGGAACAGTTCTTGCCAAGGGCGATGTGATCGTCGTACCAGCACGAAAACTATTCGAATAACCGTTTGCAAAAATCGGGGCGGAGCAGGTTGAAAATCAGGGCGCTGATAGGCGGGACGGCAATGGCGTCCCTTGTCATTTATGCGACACAGCCCGGCTGGGCGCAGGATGACAGCAATGCGGGCTTTCACGCCACGCTGGGTGTCACCCAGGGCTTCACCTATGGCGACAACCTCGGACTGGGCATTCCGGGAAACCCGAATGACCCCGAGGAAGGCACGAGTTCGCTTTCCACCACCGGGCTGCGCCTTGATATGTCCAGCATCACCCGGACGCAGACTTTCAACTTCTCGCTCGGCGGGTCCGGGCGTTATGGCAGCCCGGCCTCGGGCACCACGCTTAGCACCGGTTTTGTCGACCCCTTCATGACAGTTCTTTATTCGCGTGAAGGTGCCAATGCGCGGTTCAACTTTTCGGCGGCGATACGGGAAACGGACGTGTCCGATGTCATCGGCGCCGAGTTCGACGACGATGGCGTGCTTATCCCGCCGACGGACCTTGGCGATCTGACCGGGACCGGCACGCGGCGCACCTATACGGCAAGGGTCGGGTTCGAAACCGGGCTCTACTCGCCGTTTGGGCTGCGGTTTCAGGCTGACAGTTTCAAGGTTGAGTATAGCGATACAACCTCGAACTCGCTGAACGATTTCGAGCGTACCTCTGCCCAGATGACGGCGCTGTTCCGGATTGACCCGATCAACACGGCCGTCGCGGACTTCCGCTATTCGCTTTACAATGATGATACCGGCAGCCCGGATGAAGAGACGCGCACCGTCGAATTCGGGTTCGACCGTGATCTGGTTTCCGGCGGTTCGATTGCGGCGCGGCTTGGTTACACCGACACCGACGACGGGCTTCCAAACACGAATGACAACGGCGGCACGACGGGGCGTTTGGTTTATAACGGCAAACTACCCAACGGCGGCTACAGCGTCGGCTATAGCATCCGGCGCACGAACGATAACGAGATCGACACGCTGCGTATATCCCGCAATCTGGATCTGCCGCTTGGGTCGATCAGCGGCAACATTGGCCTCACCAGTCTTGGCGGCGCTTCGCCCGAGGTCGTGGGCGGGCTGAATTACAACCGGGACACGCAGAAAGGTTCTTATTCGCTGCAGGTCAATCGTGCGGTCACCTCGGATTCGGATGATGAGGACCGGTTCAGCACGCAGCTTTCGGCGCGCTATCGTCATGACCTGACGCCCTATTCGAGCCTTGTCGCCAATATCCTTTACTACCAGCTTGATGGCACGGCCAGTTCCAACGAGGTCAGCCGCTCGAGCCTTGAGCTTGGCTATCAGCATTCGCTGACTGAAGACTGGTTCCTGTCGACCGGCGTGAACCTGCGGATGCGCGAGGAAGAGAATGTCGGCCAAGGAGAGTCGCAGGAGATATTCCTGCGGCTGTCGCGCAGTTTCGACCTGTTCTAATCCAGACAGCCCTATGCGGGTCGGCTCAGACCGCGGAGAATTCCACCCAGATCCACACCATCGCGAGATAGGTCAGGTGATGCAGCGCCTGGTCGAAGCCGCTGGCGCGCCAGTAGCCCGCTTCGTTCGGGCCATAGCCCTTCATCTCGGAATAGCGGGCCTTGCCCCAGTCGATGTTGAAATGCACGATCCATTCAAGCACGGCCATGACGGCGATAAAAGCGGGCGAAGCTCCGACGATGAAAAAGGCGATGACCGAACCAAAGGCATGGACGGCCGCATGTTCGGCGCGTCCGAGGTGGAAATATTCGCCCCTGCCGGACAGCATGCGCGGGGTCTGCAGGAAGTAATCCGCAAACATGTGCTTGATCTGCAAAAGGCTCAGCAGGATCAGGACCGAACTTACGGTTGCTGGCAAGGCGAACTCCGTTACTGCACGTTCAAGGTCAGCTTAGGCGGATCGTGGCGGTACCGCAATCGCTGGTCTTGCAAGCAGGACAAGGGTTTGCGGGTTTGGAGCGTGCCTGCCGCCTTGCTACTCGACGCCGTGGTGGTAATCATGCCGGAACGCATCCTGCGGCATCTGAATGCAAAGCCAGTACCGGGAACATGGCCATAGAACCGACTCTCTTTCGCTATATCTGGAAGTATTCCAAGCGCGATCAGCTTGTGCTGCTGGTCGTGACATCGCTTCTGTTTCCGCTGTTGTACCTGACGCTGGAACTGCCCAAACGGATCATCAACGATGCGATCGGGTCGCAGTCGAGCGAGATCGAGTTTTGGGGCTACAGTTTCTCGCAGGTGCAGTTCCTTGCCCTGCTGTGCGCCGGCTTTCTGTTGGCGGTGCTGGCGCATGGGCTGGTCAAGATGCGCGTCAACACGATGAAAGGCATTCTGGCCGAGCGGATGCTGCGCCGGTTCCGGTATACGCTGATCGGGAGGCTGATGCTTTTCCCACAGCCCTATTTCGAGCGGGTGAGTCAGGGCGAGCTGACGTCGATGATCACCGCCGAGAGCGAACCGATGGGCGGTCTGATGGGGGATGCGATCAGCCAGCCTGTGCTGCAGGCGGGGCAGATGCTTACCATCCTCGGCTTTCTGTTCGTCCAGAGTTTCTGGTTCGGGCTGGCGGCCTGTGCGCTGATCCCCTTGCAGGCGTGGCTGATCCCCAAGCTGCAACGCCAGATCAACAAGCTGAACAAGGAGCGCATCAAGCAGGTGCGCGTGCTGGCGGCGGATATCGGCGAAAGCGCCGTCGGTGCGAGCGCGCTGCGCGCCAATGGTGGCTGGCGGTATCGCATGGCGGTGATCACTGCCCAGCTGGGCCGGATGTTCGACATCCGCTTCGAGATCTACCAGAAGAAATTCTTCATGAAGTTCATCAACAACTTCATCTCGCAGCTGACGCCGTTTTTCTTCTTTTCCATCGGCGGCTATCTGGTTTTGCAGGGCTCGGTTTCGCTGGGTGCACTGGTGGCGGCGTTGGCGGCTTACAAGGATCTGTCTTCGCCGTGGAAGGAATTGCTTACCTATTACAACCAGACGCAGGATATGTCCGTGCGCTGGGAGATCATCATCGAGCGCTTTGCGCCGTCGGGCATGATGGATGAAAAGCTGTTTACCGGCCGCCCCGAGGAAATTCCGGCGCTGACCGGCGATATCGTTCTGGATCACGTGACGATGCGCGATGCGGACGGCAACGCGGTGCTTGAGGATCTGAACGTCACCCTGCCGGGCGGGGCGGTCATCGCCATCGCGGCGCCCAGCACCGAAGACCGAAAGGCCTTTACCGAGCTGCTGAGTCGGGAGGTTCTGCCGAGTTCGGGCGCCGTCACCATCGGCGGGCGTGATCTGAAGGGGCTGCATCACGGGGTGATCGCCGCGCGGATCGGCAGTGCGTCGTCGCGGCCGGTGCTGTTCAAGGGGACGTTCGGCGATAACGTGACCATGCCGATCCGCCAGAGCCCGAAGGGGGAGAGCGAGAACGCGGCCCTGATCGAGGAGGCGCTACGCGCCGGGAACAGCCCGGATGCGCTGGACGTGAACTGGATCGATCCGTCGATTGCCGGTTTCGAGACGCAGGAGGAGCTGCGGGACTGGTGGCTGCGGCTGATAGAGGGGATGGGGCCGGGGAATGCGCTGTTCCGGCGTGGTCTGGATCAGAGCTTCGACGCAGAGCGGCATCCGGATCTTGCAGAGCGGATCGTGGAACTGCGCGGGCGCATCAGGTTCGCGGTGAAAGAGGCGGGGCTTGCCCGTCACGTGCATGCCTTTGATCCGGAACTCTACAACCCCGCGCTGCCGGTGGCGGACAACCTCCTGTTCGCGGTGCCGCGACGGTCGATCACCGCCGAGGAAGTGGCGGCGCAGACCGAATTTCTTGGCCAGTTGCGCAGCCTGCATCTGGATCGGCCGCTGATCGAGGTGACGCAGGAAGTCATCGATGTGCTGCGCCAGATCTTTGGCATGGACGGGACGGATCACCCGCTGTTCCGGAACCTCGGGCTGGAAGCGGCCACCTATGAGACGGCGGTGGAACTGGTCGAAAAGTCCCGCAAGCAGGGCACCAGCGCGCTGAGCCAGGACGAGCTGGCAAGCCTGCTGACCGTGCCGATGCGGATTTCGGCCGAGAAGATCGGCGTCGCCTTTCCCGAAGAGATCCGCGAGCAGGTGCTGGCGCTGCGCAAGAGCCACAGCGCGCAGCTCTTGGAGAGTATGGGCGATCTGTTTGACCCGCTGGACGAGACGCGCTTTGCGCCCGGTCTGACCGTGATGGAAAACGCCCTGTTCGGGAAAATTTCGCAGGATGCCGGGAGCCGGGGAGACGATCTGCGCAAGCTGGTGGCCGCCGTGCTGGTGGAGAGCGGGGCGCAGGAAGGCGTGGTGCAGCTGATCTATGATCTGCCGGTGTCGATTTCCGGCAGTAATCTTCCTTCGATCTTTGCCGAACCGCTGGCGCTGAGCCGGGCCACGATCAAGCGGCCCGATGTGCTGATCCTGAACCAGGTGCTGGCCAGTTACAGCGCCGAGACACGCGCCTCGGTTCATGATAACCTGCGGCGGCACATGCCGGATACGACGCTGATCTACTTGTCGGAACGGCTGGAGGATGTCCCCGCGCATGACGTGGCATTCGAGCTGGTGCAGGGGCGGATCGTGAGCGAGGATATGCAGATCGGAGAGGAAGCGGATAGCGCGGCGAGCGCGGATCTTGGCCGCAAGCTGCGGGCGCTGGAACAGACCGAGCTGTTCTCGACTCTGAACCGCAAGCAGCTGCGGCTTCTGGCCTTTGGTGCGCGCTGGTTCGAAGCCCCGGCAGGCGAGACGGTGTTCCTGAAGAACGACGCGCCGACGGACGGTGCCTACCTGATCCTCGAGGGCGAGGCGGGTATGTACCTGCCGAAGGAAGAGGGGCCGGATGAGCTGATCGTCACCGCCGGGCCGGGCAAGCTGGTGGGTGAGCTGGGGCTGATCCGCAACGAGCCACGGGCCCTGTCCATGGTGGCGGAGAGCGATCTTCGCTGTCTGCGGATCGGGGCCAAGGAATTCCTCGCCGTGGTCGAGCATGACGCGGCGACGGCGTTCAAGCTGTTGCAGGTGGTGGCGGGTTACGTCGGCACCTGAGCCCGGTTGCGCCGGTTGCAGGGGCTTTGCCCCGCCGCCCGTGCCGGGCGACTCCCCAGGATATTTTTAACCCAAAGAAGGGGCGGGCCGGATTTGCAGGCTTTCCGTGCGGCGGGGCCGTTCAATGCCTGCGGATCGGGTCGATCGGGGTCGCGGGCAGGTTCAGGGCCTGTTCGATGAAGAAGGCGGCCTGAAGCAGGGTCGCCTCGCCGCGCGGCGGGCCGATGAGTTGCAGGCTGAGGGGCAGACCTGTCTCGGTGAAGCCAATGGGCATGGCCAAGGCGGGCAGCAGGGTGACGACGGAGAGGAAGGAAAACCGCAACCAGTGTTCGTAGGTCGGCAGTTCCTGACCGTCGACGACGGTGGGGTACATTTCCTCGACCGGGCCGGGGGAGGTGCCGACGGTGGGCAGCGCCAGCACGTCGTGATCCTGCAGGAAGAGCCGCATGATCTCGTAAAGCTGAGAACGGCGGCTTGGCGCGGCAAAGATGTCTTCGGTCGTCATGGCGAGGCCATAGGCGATATTGGCGCTAAGGGTCTTGTCGTAATGTTTGCGGATATTTTCGGGCTGGCGCGCGGTAGTCGAGGCGTAATGCATGCCGCGCAGGGTCAGGAAGGTTTCGTTCAGATAGGGCAGGTCGGGGCAGGTTTCCGTGACCTCGGCCCCGGCGCGGGCGGCGGTTTCCATCGTGATGCGGATAGCGGCGCGGATGTCCTGGTCAACCGGGGAAAAGCCATTCTGGTCTTCGCTGAAGGCGATGCGCGGCGGGCGCGGCGCCTGTTCGACGGCGCTTTGGTATGAGGTTTCCGGTTGCCTGCGCGAGAGCGGCATGCGGGGGTCCCATCCGGTCATCGCATCGAGGAACAGCGCGGTGTCGCGGATGTCGCGCGCCATCGGCCCGGAGAGCGCTTCGCCATTGTAGATGGTGTTGGACGGGCCGCCGCCGGCGCTGCCGGGCGAGGGGCGCAGGCCCACGATGCCGCAATGGGCGGCGGGGGTGCGCAGGGAGCCCATCAAGTCGGAGCCTTGGGATAGCCAGACCTCGCCGGTGGCGAGCGAGACCGCCGCGCCCCCCGAGGAGCCGCCCGCGTTCAGCCGCGTGTCCCAAGGGTTGCGGGTAGAGCCGAAGACGAGATTGGTGGAATTGCCGCCGGCGCCGAATTCGGGCGTATTGGTCTTGCCCATGACGATGCCGCCCCGGGATTCGAGCCGTTCGACCATCGGGTCGCTTGCGGCGGGGACGTGGTCTTTCAGTCCGAGCGTGGCGAAAGTGCTGCGCACGCCGCTGACATTGGAGAGATCCTTTATGCCGATGGGGAGCCCTGCGAGCCAGCCTGCCAGCCGGGCGTTTCGGCCTGCGTGATCGGGCAGGTCAGCGAGGGAGTCGCGGGCGCGGGTGAAACAGGTTGTGACGGTTGCATTAACCGTCAGTTCGACCTGTTCGATCCGCGTGGCGGAGGCGGTGACGAGATCGGCAGGGTCGAGATGTCCCTTGCGCAGCTCGGCGACGATGTCGCGGGCGGGACGGGCGCAGAGTTCGGGGCCGGTAAAGGATGTTTCGGGACGCATCAGGACTCGCAGAAAAGGGAATGAAGTAGGCCGATCACCTGTTCGGTGCGGTGGTCGGCGAGGGCGTAATAGACGGTTTTGCCGTCACGCCGCGTGGTGACGAGGTTTTCGTCGCGCAGGCGGGCCAGCATCTGGCTGACCGCCGCCTGCCGGATGTCGAGGAGGGATTCCAGCTCGCTGACGGAGAGTTCCCCTTTGCAGAGGTGACAGAGGATCAGCAGCCGGCCCTGGTGGGAGAGGGTCTTGAGATAGGCGGCGGCCTCGCCGACCTGGCTGTCGTCGAAGGAGGCTTCGCCGGGATCGATGGTTTCTATGGGTGCGGGTCCGGTCACTGTGTTTGATCCGGTGACGGGGCGCCGCCCTGGAAAGCGTTGCCGTTCACGTAGTCGCAGGGGGCTTCCTGCATTTCGAGATGCAGCCCGGTGCCGGTGTAGGGGTGGGCGCGGGCGAGGTCTTCGTCCACGTCGATACCGAGACCGGGGGCGTCGGAGAGGGTGACATAGCCGTTTTCGACCTTGATCGATCCGCGGATCAGGTCGTTGTGGAAGGGCGTTTCAATGGTCTCCGCCAGCAGCAGGTTGGGGATCGAGGTGGCGAGATGCAGGTTGGCGGCCCATTCGACGGGGCCGGCATAGAGATGCGGGGCCATCTGCGCGTTATAGGCCTCGGCCAGGGCGGCGACCTTTTTCATCTCCCATATACCGCCCGCGCGGCCGAGCGCCGGTTGCAGGATCGAGGCGGCACCGGACTGGAGTAGGGCGGCGAATTCGGCTTTGGTGGTGAGGCGTTCGCCGGTTGCCACAGGGATGTTCACAGCGGTGGCGACCCGGGCCATGCTGGCAATGTCGTCGGGCGGCACGGGCTCTTCGTACCAGAGCAGCTGGTAGGGTTCGAGCGCCTTGCCAAGGCGGATCGCCCCGGCGGGGGTGAATTGCCCGTGGGTGCCAAAGAGCAGGTCGGCCCGGTCGCCGACGGCTTCGCGGATCGCCTTGCAGAACGCGGTGGAGCGGGTGATGTCGCTCATCGCGGGCATATGGCCGCCGCGTATCGTATAGGGGCCGGCGGGGTCGAATTTTACCGCGGTGTAGCCCCGCCGGAGCATCTCGACCGCGCTTTCGGCGGCCATGTCCGGGGAGTTCCAGAAGGCGGAGATGTCATGGCCCGGTTGCGGGTAAAGATAGGTGTAGGTGCGGATGCTGTCGTTCATGCGCCCGCCAAGAAGCGCATGGACCGGGCGGTCGCGGTCCTTGCCGAGAATGTCCCAGCAGGCGATCTCCAGCCCGGAGAAAGCGCCCATGACGGTCAGGTCGGGGCGCTGGGTGAAGCCGCTGGAATAGGCGCGACGGAACATCAGTTCGATATTCTCGGGGTTTTCGCCCTGCATGTGCCGGGCGAAGACATCTTTGATGACAGCTTGCATGGCGTCCGGACCGACGCTTGAGGCATAGCATTCGCCCCAGCCGGTGATGCCGGTATCGGTCGCGAGCTTGACGAGGATCCAGTAGCGTCCGCCCCATCCCGGTGCAGGGGGGCTTGTCACGATGATGTCGAGATCCTGAAGTTTCATGTCTGCCGCTGCCATGCCCTCTTGCCTGGGCGCAGCATTGCGGCTTGTCTTCGATGGTGCAAGCGGGGATCGGTCGTGTCAGACAAGTTTTGTCGGGTTGGGTGAGGGGCCATTTGGTGGGGCTTTGCCCCGCCGCCCTTCGGGCGTCTCCCCAGGATATTTTTGACCCAAAGAAGGGGATTGGGTGCGCAAGGGAAAGGCGGCGTTTCGCGGGATCGAAATGTGATATCCACGAAACGCCGAGGCGCCGGTGTATTCCGTGTGTGGCGGCGGCACCTGTTCGGAGAGATCAGAAACCGAGCGCCATGCCGTCCTTGCGGCTGTCGCTGCCGCCCGAGAGGGTGCCGGTTTCCGCGTCGATGCGGATCGCCTGGCTGCCGCCGATCGGGCTTTCCATCAGTTTCAGCTTGTGACCGCGGGCTTCCAGATCGGCGCGGGCTTCGGGGGAGACGCCGGGTTCGATCTGGAGTTCACCGTCATGGGCGAAGGTACGCGGGGCGTCCATTGCCTCTTGTATGTCCATGTCGAGATCGAGCAAGGCGGAGAGGAAGGCGGCATGGCCCGCTGCCTGGTACTGGCCGCCCATCACGCCGAAGGGCATGACCGGTTTGCCGTCCTTGCAGAGCATGCCAGGGATGATCGTGTGCATGGGGCGTTTGTAGGGGGCGATGGCGTTTGGGTGGTCTTCGATCAGCCGGAAAGAAGCGCCGCGCGAGTGGAAGAGGACCCCGGTGGCCGGATCTAGCCGGGTGGAGCCGAAACCGTGGAAGATCGAGTTGATGAAGGAGAGTGCATTGCCCTCTTTGTCGACAACACAAAGATAGATCGTATCCTTGTGTTCGGGTTCGCCCCAGAGAACGGGTTCCTGTGCACGGGTCATGTCGATGCGGGCCGCGAGCTTGTCGATGACCGCGTCCGAGAGCAGGGTTTCGGTGACGCCGGGACAGGACTCGGGGTCGGCGATCAGCGCGTCGCGGTGGAAATAGCCGAGCTTGGTGGCCTCGGCGTGGAGGTGGATGCGGTCGGCTTCGGACATATCTGCGCCCATGTCGAATTTCGACAGGATGCGCAGGATGACCAGCGCGGCGAGGCCCTGACCGTTGGGGGGGCATTCGACGACGTCATAGCCGCTGTAGGGGGTCGAGATGGGATCGACCCAATGCGCCTGGTCGATGCCCTTGTTGAAATCCTCTTCGGTGTGCAGCCCGCCGAGGGATTGCAGGTGCGCGGCCATTTTGGCGGCGGTTTCGCCCTCGTAAAAACCGGCGGCACCCTTGGTGGCAATCTCGCGGAGCCGGTCGGCGAGGAGGGGCTGGGCATGGTGTTCCCCGGCCATCGGGGCGGTGCCTTTGGGCAGGAAGAGGGCGGCGGCGTGGGTATCCTTGCCGACGATGGCGGCGTTCGCGGCCCAGTCCTGTGCCACGCGGGGCGTTACGACATAGCCGTTTTCCGCATAGTGGATCGCGCGGGCAAAGAGACGGTCGAGCGGCAGGGAGCCGTGATCCTTGTGCAGCAGGCACCAGGCGGAGATTGCGCCGGGAATGGTGACCGCATGGGGGCTGGTCTGGGGGATCTCATCTGTGAGACCGGCGGCTTTCAGCGCCTCGACCGTGGCGGCGGCAGGGGCGCGGCCCGAGCCGTTCAGCGCCTTTACGGGGCCGTCCTTGGGGGCGTAGAGCGCGAAACAATCGCCGCCGATTCCGGTCATCAGCGGATCGACCACGCATTGCACTGCGACGGCGGCGATGGCGGCATCGATCGCGTTGCCCCCGGTCGAGAGGATGTCGAGACCGGCAGCGGTGGAGAGCGGGTGGGAAGTGGCGATCATCGCCTGCGAAGCCAGCGTGCTGGGGCGGCGGGCGGAGAAAAAGTCGAACATTCGAGTGGTCCTGTCGTGAATTTGGCCGTCGGCGGGCGTTGGTGTCAGGTCTCTGGACTCGCCAGAGGATGAAGGCAAGCGACCGCGCGGGCCGGGCCGAAACGGCCAAGCTGCGGGTCGCGGGTCTGGCAGTCGGGCTGCGCGGCGGGGCAGCGGGTTGAGAACCGGCATCCCTTGGGCAGGTCGAGCGGACTGGGGATTTCGCCCGGAAGCGGGTCGGGCATGGGTTCGAAAAACCTTGGAGCGGCGGCGCGCAGGGCGGCAGCATAGGGGTGGGCCGGGGCGTTTAGCACGGCGTCGGTGGGGCCGGTTTCAACGATGCGGCCCAGGTACATGATGGCGATTTCCTCGCAGAGGTAGCTGGCGACGCCAAGGTCATGGGTGATGAAGACGAGGGTCAGGCCCATGTCCTTCTGCAACCTACGCAGCAGCGTTAGCAGTTGCGCTTGCGTGGAGACGTCGAGGCCCGAGACGGCTTCGTCCGCGACGAGGACGGAGGGTTCGGAAGCGAGCGCGCGGGCGATGGCGACGCGGCGGACCTGACCGCCGGAGAGACCGGCGGGGTAGCGTTTGGCGGCATCCGTGGGCAGTCCGACGCGGTTCAGCAATTCGGCGACGCGGGATTTGATTTGGTCCTTCGGGACAATGTTGAAATGCCTCAGGGGTTCGGCGATCAGCGCTTCGATGGTCATGCGCGGATCAAGCGAACCGCGCGCGTCCTGGTAGACCATTGCCACGTCGCGGGCGAAATCTCGGCCAATGGCGCGGGCTTCGCGGATGGGGCGGCCATGGTAGAGCGCGCGCCCGCCTGTCGGGGCGTCGAGGCCGAGCAGCACGCGGAGCAGGGTCGATTTGCCCGAGCCGCTTTCGCCGACAAGGGCGAGGGAGGTACCCTTTTCGACCCGGAGGCGCACACCGTCGAGCGCCTTGAGACCGACGGTTTCGCGGGTGAAACGGCGGCCGGGCGGGCGGATCTGGAAGGTCTTTTCGACTTCGATCAGCTCAAAAACAGCGGCACCGGGGGCCTGCGCGGCTTGCGTCTTGGGTTCGGGGAGTGCGTTCATTCCGGGTTCCAGCAGGCAAATACGTGATCCAGCGCGCCGGTTCTGGCGGGGTCTGCCGGGGTCAGCGGCGGGGCCTCGCCCGCGCAACGGTCGAGGGCGCGGGGGCAGCGGGTGGCGAAACGGCAGCCTTTCGGCATCTGGTCATGCGGCGGCACGGTGCCTTCGGGGGCGACCAGATCGTGGCGGCCGATTTCAACCACGCAGCTTTCGAGCTGGCGGGTATAGGGGTGGCGGTGATGGGTCAGAACATCGCGCGCCGGTCCGGATTCCACGACCTGCCCGGCATAGAGCACGACAATCCGGTCGCAGGACTGGCTGGCAAGCGCAAGGTCATGCAGCACGAAGATGCAGCTAGCGCCGCGTTCGCGGGTCAGCGACAGGATCAGCCGGATGATCTGGGCCTGAATGGTGACGTCGAGCGCGGAGGTTGGTTCATCCGCCAGCAAGAGGTCCGGGTTGCAGGCCAGCGCGATGGCGACCATCACGCGCTGCTGCATTCCGCCCGAGAGCTGATGCGGAAAGGCGGAGAGGCGCGCCTCGGCATCATTTATTCCGACGGAGGTGAAAAGTTCGATTGCCTTGGCGTGGGCGGCGCTGCGCGTGAGTCCCAGATTGCGACGCAGCGTCGTGGTCAGCTGGCGGCCCACCGTATAGGCCGGGTTCAGCGCCGCGCCCGCGTCCTGAAAGATCATCGAGAGGCGGCGACCGCGCAGTTTCACCATCTGGCGGGCGGGGAGGGAGAGCAGATCGCCTGCTTCCTGCAGTTCGGCCCGGCCTTCGACCTCGGCCCCGTCGAGAAGCTGCATCAGGGCGGTGGCGATGGTGGATTTGCCGGCGCCGCTTTCACCGACAAGCGCAAGGGTTTCGCCCTTGGCGATGGAGAGGTTCACGCGGTCGAGGATCTTGGCCGCGCCGCGATGCACGGTCAGATCGCTGACCGTCAGGAGGTTAGTTTCGGTCATGCGCCTCTCCGGCCTTTGGGATCGAACTCTTCCCGGATGCCGTCGCCGACAATGGACAGGGCAATCAGCAGCAGCGCGAGGGCAAAGCCGGGCATGGCCGACATCCACGGGGCGAAGGAGACGAAATCACGACCTTCGGCGATCATCAGGCCCCAGTCGGGGGTCGGGGGCGTGACACCGATGCCAAGGAAGGACAGCGAGGAGGAGACAAGGATCGCCTCGGATATGCGGATGGTGACCTGAACGGCGAGCGGAAAGATCACGTTGGGCAGGACGTGGCGCCAGACCACCTGAAGCGAGGGGATCGACATCAGGCGCGCGGCCTCGACAAAGCCCTGCACGCGGACGCGCATCACGTCGGCGCGGACGGTACGCGAGAAGGGGCCGATCATCGACAGACCGACGGCGATGACCACCTTGTCGACCCCTTGGCCGAGGATTGCGATGAAGGCGACGGCAAGGATCAGCGAGGGCAGGGCAAGGATGGAATCGATCAGCCGCATCAGGCCCCATTCGATCCAGCCGCCGGAAAGACCTGCGGCGAGGCCGATCACCAGACCGCCAACCGCGCCGATGATGACGGAGAAAAACCCGATGATCAGGGCGAAACGGGCCCCGTAGATGGTGCGCGAGAGAATATCCTGACCGTAGCTGTCGGTGCCCATCGGATGCGCGGCGGTAGGCGGCTGCATCATCGCGTCATAGGATTGCAGCACCGGGTCGTAGGGCGCGATATAGGGCGCGAAAATTGCCGCCAACAGGTAGGCGAGCGCGACGATAAGTGAGACCGTGAAGAATGGGCGTCGCATGAAAATCGACCGGCGGCCGCGCCGTTTCGATTTTGGCGGGCCTGCGGGAGGATTTGTTGCCGGGGCGGGAGCCTTGGTTGCCAGTGGCGAGGCCTGCGCGGTCATTTGCGGTCTCTCAGTCTTGGATCGAGGATCGGGTAGGAGAGATCGACCAGCAGGTTGACCCCGATGAAAAGCAGCGCGGTCATCATGACACCGGCCTGCACGACGCCGTATTCGCGGCCCAACACCGCCGAGGTCAGCATCTGGCCGATGCCGGGCAGGTTGAACACGGTTTCAGTCAGAACAGTGCCTTGCAAGAGCGTGCCGAGCTGCAGCCCGAGGATGGTGACAAGCGGCATGGCGATGTTGCGCACGCCGTGTATCCAGATGACCCGCCAGCCCGGTTCGCCGCGCGCGCGGGCGGCGGCGATATAGGGCTCCTCGAGAACTTCGATCAGCGAAGCGCGGGTGAGACGGGTGATCATGGCGATGAAATAGGTCGAGAGCGTCAGGCCGGGCAGGATCATGTGATAGATGCCGGTCCAGAAATCCTCCCACGGGGAGACATAGCCCATGACCGGGAACCAGCCGAGGCGCACGCCAAAGAACCAGATCAGCAGGATGCCCAGCAGGAAGGAGGGGAAGGCGGTGCCGGTCAACGCAAACACGGCCGAGCCCGCGTCGAATGCGGTGTCTTTCTTGACCGCTGACAAGACGCCCAAAGGAACACCGATCAGGATCGCGAAGGAAAGCGAGAAAAAGGCCAGCGTCAGGGTGACAGGCAGGGCCTCTTTGAAGCCATAGGTAAAGATGTCGGTGCGGGCGACAAAGGAAGTACCCCAGTCGCCCTGCACGAAGTTTATGGCCCAATCGGCGTATTGCACCAGAAAGGAACGGTCCAGGCCCATTTCGGCCGTTAGCGACTCGTAGGCTTCTTGCGAGTACTCCGAGCCGAGCATGATTTGCACGGGATCGCCCGGCGCCAGCTTTAGCAAGCCAAAGGTGGCGATCGAGACGATGAACAGAACGACGAGCGTCTGCCCGATCTTGCCGAGAGCCTGGACCAGCATCAGGAGATGCTGACCGTGTGCAGGTTCACGAGGTCGGCGGGGATGTACTGGAAACCCTGCACCTTGTCCGAGAAGACCTTGTAGATCGGCATATGGGCCATGATCCCGATGGGTGCTTCTTCCATCAGAAGGTCTTCGGCCTTGTAGTAGAGTTCCTTGCGCTCTTCGCTGTCGAGGATCACCTGCGCCTTTTTGCAGAGCTCGTCGAACTCGGCGTTTTCCCAGCCACAGAAGTTCCACGCCCCGTCGGATTTGAATTCGGGGTAGATGGTTTCGTCCGGATCCAGGTCAGCCACCCATTCGAAGTCATAGAGGTCGAAATCGCCTTCGTTGCGGCGTTTGACCCATGTGGCGGGCTCGATCAGTTCGAGGTTCACCTTGATGCCGATCTTGGCCAGCATCGGCGCGATGGTCTGGGCGACGCGGGTGCCGACCGGACCACGTTCGGCCATCATGTAAGTGACTTCGATCTCGCCCTGATCCTCGGCCTTGGCACGGAATTCCTTGGCCTTTTCAAGGTCGAACCACTGTCCACGACCCGAGGTGGCGATATCGGGATCGAAAAAGTCGGTCATCGGCGGGGAGATCGGGGTATAGGCCTGCTGGGCACGCCCGAAATACGCCTGTTTCACCAGCGTTTCACGATCCAGCGCCCAGGCAACGGCCTTGCGCAGGTTCATGTCAGTGAAGGGACCCTTTTTGCAGTTCATGCCGAGGAAGGTGTAGTTGCCTTCGATCTCGCCATAGAGATTGGCTTTAGGGAAGGCTTCGACCTGATCGACAAGCTGCATCGGGCAATCGGTCATGCCGTCGATCTGGCCGGACATCAGCGCTGCAAGCGCGGTCGAGGCCTCGTTCATCAGAACAAAGGTGACTTTTTCGAGCTTGGGCATGTCGGGTTCGAAATATTCTGTATTTGCTTCGAGTTCGATGGCGTCATTCTCGCGCCAGGAAACGAACTTGAAGGGGCCGGTGCCGACCGGGTTTCGGCCGTAATCGGTGCCGTATTTCTCGACAGCGGCCGGGGAGACGATGGTGCCCGCGCGACCGGTGGAGCCGTTCAGTGCGACGGGAAGGAAGGCATAGGGCTGCGAGAAGTGCAGTTTGAGCGTCAGCGGATCGACGATCTCGATCTCGTCCAGCAGTGCCAGTTTCCATGCGTGGGGTGATTTCGGCTCGCCTTCCTTGACGCGGAGCAGCGAGAATTTGACGGCCTCGGCATCGCAGGGGGTGCCATCGTGGAACTTGACGCCTTCGCGCAGTTTGAACACGTGGGTCTTGTCGTCTTCAAGATCCCATGTTTCTGCCAGATCGGGTTCGAAAGTGACGTTTTCACCGTCATAGACGATCTTGAGCAGGCCGTTGTGAATGTTGTTGATGATCTGGATCGCCGACAGGAAGCCGGTGAAATGCGGATCGAGCGTGTCGATCACCTTGATCGAAGCGATCTTGAGATGGCCGCTTTGCTGGGCACGGGCGATGGAGGGGAAGCTGCCGCCAGCGGTGGCCGCGACGATTCCCGCGCCCATCCCCTTGAGGATGGCCCTACGTCCGAATCGCGCCGAAAGCCGTTCGGCGAGGATTTTCTTGTGGTCTGTCTCTGTCATGTCCTGGTTTCCCTGTTGGCATGGTCTCCTCCCATTTTTATTCAACGGCGCCAGTGCTTTTGTGTGAGCGGGTTGATCCTGCTTCGTCACATTATGCGCAGTTTGGCGGCGAAATTTTCTGTTTTTTCGTGTTTCCTGTCCGTTGAGATGAATTCAGGTTGTGCGGATATGTATACATATGCAAGATGAAAGTGCATCTTTTAGCAGCTCAGGTCCACGGATGACTAATCGGACAGCAGAAAACATTTTTGACAGGCTGGTTGATGGCATTGTGGCGGGAAAAATGATCCCCGGAGAGCCACTGGCGGAAAAAGCGCTGGCAGAACAGTTCGGCGTTTCGCGGACGCCGGTACGCGAGGCGCTGCACCGTCTCGAACAATCGAATCTTGCCGAACGCGGGTCGCGCCGGGCGTTTTTCGTGCGCGAGATGAAGGCCGAGGATCTTGCCGAGCTTTTCGAGGCGGTGGGCGAGGTCGAAAGTGCGCTGGCCGCGCTGGCCGCGCATCGTCTGACGGAAGTCGAGCGAAAAACGTTGATGGCGATACTGGAGGAAGGTCGGGCCTGTGACGATCCCGAAGCCTATAGTGGAATCAACAAGCATTTTCACAATACCATCAAGGCGGGCGCGCGAAATTCCGCACTTGCTGCGACGCTGGAAGATCTGAACCTCAGGACGATGGCGTGGCGCGCGGCCAACTTTCATGAAAATACCAACCGGCTTGCAACGTCGCGGGTTGAACATCAGGCGATAACCGAGGCTATCCTTGCGCAGGATGCCGAAGCGACCCGAAGCCTGATGCGCAGCCATGTGGCGGGCTCTTACGTCTTGGTGGCCGATATTCTTGCGCGGCGCGAACCGTAGCGGCGGATAATGCGCGACGAGCCGCCCGTCGCATGAATAAAGGAATGCTTCGTGCCCGATCTGACCCTTACCCTTGAACTGCTGGCCTTTCTGATCGTGATCGGGGGATTTGCCGGTGTACTCGCCGGTCTTTTGGGCGTCGGGGGCGGTATCGTTCTTGTGCCGGCGTTCTTTTTCACATTTCAGGCGCTGGGCTATGACGGGCCGCAGGTGATGCAGGTCTGTCTTGCCACCTCGCTTGCGACGATCATCGTGACCTCGCTGCGCTCGGTAATCGGGCACAACCGCAAGGGGGCGGTGGAATGGCCGATCCTTAAAGGTTGGGGGCCGGGCATCGTTTTCGGTGCCATCGTTGGCGTTCTGGCGGCAGCGGCGCTGCGCTCGACCAGTCTTCAGATCATATTCGGTTGTCTTGCGCTGGTGATCGGCTGCTACATGACTTTCGGGCGCAACAGCTGGCGGATCGCGCAGCAGATGCCTAGCGGGATCAAACAGTATCTCTATTCGCCGCTTGTCGGTTTCCTGTCGGTCCTGATGGGTATCGGGGGCGGCAGTTTCGGTGTCCCCTTGATGAGCCTGCACAATGTCCCGATCCACCGCGCCGTGGCGACCGCTGCGGGGTTCGGCGTTCTTATCGCCGTGCCATCGGCCATCGGATTCCTGTTCCTTGATGTCGGGGCCGCTTCGCGCCCGCCCTTGACCATCGGAGCGATCAACCTGCCGGGCTTTCTGATCGTCATCGCGATGACCCTGATCACCGCTCCGCTTGGGGTGCGGCTGGCCCATTCGCTTGATCCGGGACCGCTTAAACGCGCGTTTGGCGTATTCCTTCTGCTTGTTGCTTTGAACATGCTGCGCAAGGCGTGGATGGGCTGAACCCGCGCTTACCGCTGAAAACTGTCGTGCATGTCATGGTCCGGGTTGGGCTGGCGGTTCCGCTGCTCGCGGTAGAGCGAGGCGAAATGGCCAACGATCAGGCATAGAATGGCAAACCCTAGGAACGCGGCGATAGGGCGTTCGAAAAAGTCGGCGAACACGCTGACCCGGTTCATGGCGGGGCGGAATTTGGTCTCCATGATGCCGCCAAGCACAAGACCAAGTACGATAGGCACGGCGGGCAGGTTCTGACGTTTCAGGATCAGCCCGAACCAGCCGAAAGCGGCGGCAATGGCGCAATCCACCACTGAATTGCGCAGTGAATAGACTCCGACAAAACTGAGCGTCAGGATCATTACGCCCAAGAACCGCGTGGGAATACGGATGATCCGCAGCAGCAGGTTCGACGACACCAGCATGAAGAGCACCACGATCACGTTCAGAATGATCATCGCCGCATAAAGTGCGTAGACGAAATCGATCTGGCCCTGAAAAAGCTGCGGGCCGGGGATGACGTTATGAACGTAAAACACGGACAGCATCATCGCGGTCAGGGCCTCTCCGGGGATGCCGAGCGCCAGCAGGGGGATCATCGCCGCTGCGGGCACCGCATTGTTGGCGGATTCCGAGGCGACGAGGCCTTCCGGACTGCCCTTGCCGAAGTCCTCCGGCGTTTTCGATGTTTTCTGGGCATAAGTGTAGCTGAGGAACTGCGCGGTGAATTCGCCAACGCCGGGGATCATGCCCATGAGCACGCCAAAGCCGGAGCCGGATACCGCGAGCCGCTTGTATTTGAAGATGCGCAGCATGGCCCGGCCCATCGAACCCTTGATCGGCGGGGTTTCGGGGGCGCTTTCGGGTTCGCTGAACAGCAAAAACGCCTGGCTAAGGGCAAAGAGCCCCAGAACGATGACGATCAAGTCGAAACCCGAGGCCAGCCATTCCTGTCCGAAGGTGAACCGCTGGGTGTATTTCAGCGGTTCGAGCCCGACGGTACCGAGGAAAACCCCCAGCCCGGCGAGCATACCGGCGGCGAGTGTCTGGCCCCGGTGGGCTATGACGACAAGGACAAGGCCCAGCAGCGCGGCAAGGAAGATCTCTTTCGAGCCGAACATGGGCGCGATCTTGGCCAGCACGGGGGACAGCAGGATCAGGGCGAGGATCGACAGGATGCCGCTGACGAAGGACGCACCGTAGGCGAGGCCGAGCGCGCGCAGCGCTTCGCCACGCTGGGTCATCGGGTGTCCGTCATATGTGGTCAGCGCATTTACGGCTGTGCCGGGCGTGTTGATGAGGATGGCAGGCAGAGCGCCGCCGAACATGGAAGAACCGTAGATGCCAAGCAGCATGACCAGCCCCACCAGCGGAGGCAGGGCAAAGGTTGCGGGCAACAGGATGGCGATGGCGACAGCTGGACCGACGCCGGGTATAGCGCCGATGATTACGCCGCCGATCGACCCGATCAGCAACGCGAGCAGCACGTCGAAGTGCATCAGCATTCCGATGCCGGAGAGCAGCATATCCATCGTCAGCCCCTAGAAATTCGTCATCAAGAAAGAACGGAGCGCGCCCGCGGGCAAAAGCTCGTAAATGTCGCCTGACGGGATGTTCACGCCAAGCAGGCCCTTGAACAGCACCACGACGCCGAGACCGAAAACGGCGGCAAGTCCCATCCAGCGCGCGCCGCGATAGCCCATCCGAAAGCTGAGGGCGCAGGTAAAAGCGATGGTCGCGATCAGGTAGCCGATGATCGGCACCAGCCAGACATAGACGATGAACCACAGGACGAATTCCAGTGCCCGGGCCCATGCGGCGAGTTCTGCGGCAAGACCGGGAAGGCGATTTGCGCAGAGAACGCAGAACAGATGGCCGGCGGAGAAGAGGGTCATCACGATGATCGCGATGCCGGGCCAGAAGGCGGGCTGTGTGAACAGTTTGCTGCGCGGCACCCATTGGGTCTGCCATGGGATCAGGATCAGCAGAAGGACCGAAAAGCCAAAGAACCCGGCGGCAAAGACAAGCTCTCCGGGGCGGGCGTTGCGCTGGAACATGTCCTGAAAGTTCCGCGTTCGGACGAAATTGCGAAACCGGGTGCCGATGCGCTGGCCCGGGCGCGGCGGGATATGCGCGCCCGGAACCTGTTTGCCGTCTGGCTTACTCATCGAGCAGTTTGCCGATTTCGGCGCGCGCCTTGTGATCGGCTTCGATCTGCGCTTTGGATTCGGCGGCGTCCTGCCAGTAGATCAGTGCACCAGTGTCGGCGGCCAGTTTTTTGGCCGCATCCGAGGCCATGACCTTTTCCGCGACGGTGGCGATCTTGTCGCGGGCCTCTTGCGGGACATCGGCTTTGACGAAGAGACCGTTCCAGAGCGCGAGATCAAGTTCGGGGATCATCTCGCCAACGGTCGGGGCATCGGGGGTCAGCGGGATACGTTCCGAACCGATGGAAGCGAGAACCTTGATGTCGTCGAGGCAGGGAAAGACCTGTTGCAGCGTCGTGTTCATCACGTCGACATCGCCTGAGGCGAGCGAATTGCAATCGAGCGCGTCAAAGGCGGCCTCGTAGGCGAAATCGAAGCCCTTGGCCTTGGCCACAGCAAAAGTGATTTGGGTCGGTGTCAGCATCGCGCCGAAATGGCCGAGTGCGACCTCGTTTTCCTTGGCGTAGTCCGCCAGCTCATCAAGCGTGGAGTAAGGCGCATCGCCGGAGGTCGCGAGCACGAAGGGGTAGGTGACAAAGATGCCGATGGGTTCGAACGGATTTGGCGATAGGGCGGGGATGCCGATATCGGGGCCCGAGAGGGGCACGTCAGAGACGAAAGAACCGATGGTATAGCCATCTGCCGCTGCATTCGCGACCTCGACCGCACCGGGGAAGGGACCGCCACCACCGCCGGGCTTGTTCACGACGGCCGCCGCGACGCCGTATTCCTTTTGAAATTCGTCCGCGATCATGCGGGTCAGGATGTCTTCGAGATCGCCGGGCGGGAAGGGGATGATGAATTCGACCGGTTTTTCCGGATATTCCGCCTGCGCGGCAAGGGGTGCTGCGGCCAAGGCCGTGGCGAGTGTCAGTCTGGCGAGGTTGTTCATTGTGGTCTCCTGTTGGGTCTTTTCTTGGTGTTTTCTTGAATTGGTCATCCGAAGCCGACGCCCATGCCCACGGTCGCAAGGGTCATTGGGGCGACTTCGGCTATGACAGCTGGCCGGTTCCTGAGAGCCCCGTTCAGGCACAGCGTCAGCCCGTAGACTGCGTAAGCCGCAAGGCCGAGAACGATGGCGAGCAGGTAGGTTTCGGCAAGGACAGGCATAGGCAGCGATGTCATACCGTCGGGGGTCACAAGCGGTATGGAAGTGCTTGCGCAGATTGCGCCGCCATTGAGCAGGAAGAGCGCAACAAGCACGCCCGCCATGCAAAGATGCGACGCGGCCCGGTGCAGACAAAGCAACGGGGCGGGACCGCGCAGGGCGAACGGGATCAGCATCACCATGACGGTCGCGCCCAGCACTAGACCGGGCAGACCGCCGATCATTGCCAGCAGCATCGCGCCGAGGCCGAGCCAGGCAAAGCCCGCCTGCCAGCGGGTTGCCCCGCCGGTGCAGGCCCATGTGCCAAGGGCCGCGAGGGCCAGCAGGCAGAGGTGATAGGCTGACATGATCCGGCCCCTTTGCTGCGATTATTCGGCCGCCGTCTTGTTAGAGTGGCAGCAATGAGCCCCGTTAGGGTCCTTGGGCACATCCAGCGTCGGATTGCGGTCAAAGAAGTTCTCGGGCCGCAGTTTGAACCCGGCATAGTCGACGGGCATCACGGGCCAGTCTTCGGTACGTGGAAAGTGGGTTAGGCCAAAGCTGTGCCAAACCACGATATCCTCGCCATCGACCGGGCGGTTGGCCGCGCTATAGGCCGGCAGACCGGCACCGCCGGGATGCTGGTTGGGCGTGTATCCCGCGGCCCACATCTCGTCCCGGTCGAACCGGGTGACCCAGAGCGACTTGGTGGCGAAGCCGGCGCGTTTTGTGATCGACGCCTCGTCATCGGCAAGCAGAAGCGGCAGGCCTTCGGGTACGAGAACATAGGCGGTCGGTTCGCCGAGATGGTTGGTCTTTTCCGACGATGAGATGCGCCAGATGCGGCCAAGTTCGTTCCTTGCGACGCGCTTGGCGTCCGCTTCGGTCTTGAGGCGGGTGATCTCGCGGGTAAAGGCGTTTCCGACCGGGTTGCCCTTGCCCATTTGCAGGCGCTTCACGTCGATCTCATCAACCTGATTGCGCAGACCGTCGATCGCAAAATCGAGCCTGGCCGAGAACATGTGCTGGTGTTGCGGTGCACCGAGTCGCGGGGCCAGTTCGGTGGCCCATTCGTAATCGCCTTCGGGACGGCCCGAGGTGAACACGACGCCGGTCGCCTTGCATTCCAGCTCGATCTTACCGTCGAGGTAGAAGTACCAGTAGAAGCCGTAATCGTAATTGCCGACCGTCACGAAGAACGAGACGACCAGACGCCGCTGACGGCGCACATCTGCGCGGCCCGAGAAAATGTCCGTGTGCTTCCAAAGGGTGCCAAAATCTTCTTCGTGGATGCAGATGGCATTGGGCAGGACGACGGGGTTGCAGAAATCGTCAACGACGGTGGCATCGACATAGTGGATCTCTCCAAGGCAGTCGCAGCCCAGAACCAGCGTGTTAGCGAGGCGACCGAACTGGTATTCACCTGCGTCGAAGTAGTTCTGCCATTCGTGTGTCGGCTGCGGTTCGCCATAGGGAACGACCATTTCCGAGACCGAGGCCCGGTTCAAAATCGACCGCTTTTTGGCGCCGTCCTTGAAGGAGATGTCATGAAGGGTCAGGCCTTCACGACCGTTGAAGCCGACGCGGATGGACCAGTTTTCCCATTCGAGCACGTTGTCCTTCATGGTGAAGGACGCGCCCTCGGGCTGGGTGATGTTGAGCGGCTTCATCGTCTCGCGCGGTGTGATCGACGGGTCGAGATAATCGCCGCGCTCCTGCGGGACTTCCATGTAGCCGGTATCGACGAAACGCAGAACTTTACGGTCGGTCAGGTCCACGTGGCAGACGATGCCCTCAATGGGATGCGCCCAGAGTTCGTGGATGGCGTTTTCATCGGGGGCGTAAAAGCTGAGGACACGGAGCATCCGGCGGCCGAGTTCCTCCTCATGCCCGAAGACACCGGCGGAGAGCGGACAGCAGAAAACCTTGTCGAGATCGGTGATGCCGCGCTTGGCCAGCGCTTCGACGAAACGCGGGTCGGCCTTGGAGATTTCCTCGGCGGCGACGTAATCTTCGTCGAGAACGGGGCCCCAGCCGTCCTTGGCCGGGTCGAGCGAACGCTGGTGGATGATCTTGCCAGCCGGAATATCGACGACAATCTCGGTCACTTCGCGGGCAGCGACATCCATGACGAGAACGCCGATTTCCCGGGCAACCGGTTCGCCGGGCTTGAACGTGGCCATGGTTTCGCGGCTCGGTTCGCGCAGCATCACGTAAGAGTAGCGGGTGCTTTCGCCCTTGAAGCCGTTTTCCTCGAGAACAGCCTTGAGGCGGGTGATCTCGATCGCGGAGATCGGGTCCAGCGGGTGCTTTATGCCGGTATCGACCGTTGTTTCCCTGACTGCTTCATTCATCTTTCAACCCTCCGATGATTGGTTGGCCAAGAGGATCAAGGCGAGTTTCAGATGCATCTATTGCAGGATGCGCCAAAGATTCGATAATTTGCGCCAACCTGCCACGGGGGCGTCATAAAACCGGTGATGCCAAACGATGGGCGTCGTATTGGCGCGCGCTGGATTTGCCCCGTGCCGCTTTTCTGGACGCTTCACAGGATCGGATGCGCAAGATCGGGGCGGGCGCGGGACAGCGTGATTCCCTGCATAGGCTACCCGGCATGATTCCTTTTCGATGGCGCATGACCTGTCCAGCTTCGATAGGCGCGCCAGAAGACGGTTTCGTCGGAATAGCCGAGGCTTTGCGCGACGGTCTTCAGACTGGCATTCGGGTCGTCGAGATGAGTTTCGACGATCTTCTGGCGCTGCGCCTGAAGAATAGCGCGAAGCGAGGTGCCTTCGGAGGCGAGATGGCGTTGCAGGCTGCGCGGGGCCTGTCCGAGCTCTTGTGCGATCGTCGCTAAATCGACGGGGAGGTGTCCGAGGTTGCGACTGACGATGACCTGCACCTGTTCTGCGATCGTGCGGCAGGGGTCCTGCGTCAGGACAAGGTCGGCGACATGGCGTTCGATCAGAGCCAGCAGGGCGGTATCCTCAACGCGGTGAAGGGTATCGAGACCGCCCTGACGGAACAGCAGCCGGTTGGCACTTTGCCCGAAACGCACCCGCGCGCCAAAAATACGTTCGAGCAGGTCCGCCCGGCGGGAGGGACCGTGGATGAAGTGCACCTCTTCTGGGGTCCAGCGTGGATCGAACGCGATGTGGACAAGCCGACAGATGCAGGAGAGGGAAAACTCAGCATCTTGCGCGCCGGGCTGAAATCCGGGTGAGCCGAGCTGATAGGACAGGCTGAGCCGGTCCCCGTCCTCAATGAGATGCATCTCGGTCGCGCTTTGCAGGGCGGAGAGGCTGTCGCGAAATCTCTCCAGCCCACGTCGCAGGGTCGAGGAATGCAGCATCAGAAGCCCGGTGGGGCCAAGATCGGCCGGGCTGATCCGTGTACCGAGGCGGGCGCCGAGGATCGGGTCATGGGCATGATGTGCTGCGGCTTCGAACGTTTTCAGATAGGCCGCCAGCGAGATGATTTCATAGGAATCGCGCACGGCTTCCGAGTTAATGCCGTTTTGCCGGAGGATGGACGTGATCGTATCGCTGTCGTTGCCGAAATGGCGCAGGATCGGTGCGAGCGCAGCGGCCCGCAGGGAGGGAACAGGGGGTGGGTTGGCGATGGGCCGTGGCATCTATCGGGTTCACTGGATGAACCTCAAGTATCGGCGGGAGGGCCGATCATGGCAAGTGTCCAGGCTTTTGTCGTGAGTTGGGTGCGCCGAAGCCGGATTGCGGTGCTAATCGGCTTTTCGGTCCGGCGCTATTTCGTGCGAGCAGTTCTGCGGTTGGATTTGAACCGTGTAGTGCTGGGCATGCCCGTTCATCACCGCCACGTCGCGGAACATTGCGACGTGGCGGGGGCTCTGCCCCGCCGCCCTGTCGGGCGACTCCCCGGGATATTTTTTGACCCAAAGAAGCGGGTCAGCGGTTGAACAGGATCACGTTGCGCTTGGCCGCGCCGCCGAGTGTGTCGGCGATGGCTTCGTTGATCTGGTCAAGCTTCCAGCGGCCGGAGATCAGTTCGTCCAGCTTGAGGCGGCCTTGCTGGTAGAGGTCGATCATCCAGGGAATGTCGCGCTTGATGACCACGTTGCCCATCTTCGAACCGATGAAGCCTTGTCCAACATCGGCCATGAACAGCGGCGAGAATTTCGAGAACTGGTCACCATGGGGCATACCGATCATGACCACGTTCCCGCTCGCGGCCAGGTAACGCGGTGCCTGATCGTAGACCTGGGCGACGCCGACCGTGACCATGACGCAATCGGCGCCGCGCCCGAGGATTTTCTTGACCTCATTCCAGGGTTTGGCTTCTTTCGCGGAGACAGTATCGGTCGCCCCGAATTCCTTTGCGATCTCAAGTTTTTCATCCACGAGATCGACGGCGATGATGCGGCGGGCGCCCGCGATGCGCGCGCCCTGGATCGCGTTCAGGCCGACTCCGCCCGCGCCGATCACGACCACGTCCTGTCCGACACGGAGGCGTGCCGCGTTCACGGCGGCGCCGACGCCGGTGATCACGCCGCAGGAGATCAGGGAGGCGACATCCTTGCCGATGTCATGGGGGATGGTCACCACCTGACTTTGATCGACCACGACTTTTTCCGCGAAGGCACCGGTGTCGAGCGCCTGCATCAGGGGCGCGCCATCCTTTGTCTGCAGCGGGTGCTTGCTGCCATCGGTCGGGGTTTCGCAGGTTGTCAGGTGACCGGAGTGACAGGAGGGACAGTTGCCACAGGCTCTGATCAGGGTGACGCAGACGCTGTCGCCGATTTCGATTCCCTGCACGTTATCGCCCAGCGCGGTCACGCGACCGGCGGCTTCGTGGCCGTAGACGGCGGGCAGTTTGCCGCCAAAGCCGCCTTGCCAGAAGGAGATATCGGAATGGCAGATCGCCACGGCGTCCAGTTCGACTTCGACTTCGCCAGCCGCGGGCGGGGCGATTTGAACGTCCTCGATGACCAGAGGTTCATTGAAGGCGTGGCAGACGGCGGCCTTGATGGTTTGCATGGAACTCTCCCTGTTCATTTCCCTTGCACGTTACCTGTATCAGGGCGGGCTTCAAGTGCGAAACAGTATTTCGCTATGCGGGATTGCGATCTTCCTCAGGAAGCCGCCAGATGAGGAAGAGGGCGACCGAAAGGAGGAGCGCGGCGAGAAGAAAGGCTGCGCCCGGAAAATGGAACTCGGCAGCTGGCCGGGTGAAAAAGGCAAATGTCGAGGTCATGAGAAGCGGTGATATGACGGCGGCTAGCGCGTTGACGCTCGTCAGTACGCCCTGAAGTTCGCCCTGCGCGTTGTCGTCGACCTGCCGTGACATGATCCCTTGGAGGGCGGGGGTAATCACGGCTCCGATCGCGGCGATGGGCGTCAGTATGATGGCGACCGTGCCACTGGTCACCACGGCGAGGCTGAGGCAGGCGATGATGTCGAAGACCAGACCGTAGATCACTGTCCGCCTGTCACCCAGACGTCGCAGCATGTGGCGCAGTACCACCGCCTGCATGATGGCGGCGGATATGCCGTAGATGGCCAGAGAAATGCCGATGGTGCGGGAGGTCCAGCCAAAGCTGACCTGCGTGAAATAGGCCCAGATCGCCGGGTAGACGTAAAGGGCGATGCTGTAGAGCAGCGTGGAGAGCAGAAGAGTGCTGATACCGGGCAGATCGGAGAGATGGCGGAACGCGCCGAATGGATTGGCGCGCCGCCATTGAAAGGCGCGTCTGGTCCGGTCCGTTACGGTTTCCCGCAGAACGAACAGTCCAAGCATGAAATTGACGCCGGATAGTAGAGCCGCCGCAAAGAAGGGCGCGCGGGTGCCCATTTCGCCCAGCATACCGCCGACCACCGGACCCAGAACGAAACCTATGCCGAACGCGGCGCCGACCAGTCCGAAATTGGCTGATTTTTCTTCGCGCGTGGAGATGTCGGCCATGTAGGCGCTGGCGGTGCCATGGGTTGCCGCGGTGATCCCGCCGATGAGTCTCCCGATGATCAGCAGCCAGATCGTTCCGGCGAAGGCCATGACGAGATAATCCAGCGTCATGAAGAACAGCGACACGAGAAGGACCGGGCGACGTCCGAACCTGTCGGACAAGCTGCCGACCAGCGGGCCGAAGCCGAATTGCATGAGCGCGAAAACGGTCGAGAGCACGCCACCCCAGAGCGCGGCATTGGCGACGGAACCGCCGCGGACCTCGCGGATCAGATCGGGCATGATCGGCATGATGAGCCCGATGCCCATGGCATCGAGCATGACCGTCACGAGGATGAAGATCATCGGCAGGCGCAGGGAGACCCCCTGCGCCGTCGCTTCAGACCGGTCCGGCACTTTGGCTGCGGACGGCTTTGACAAAGGCACGTGCCTCGTCGGGGGCATGTCCCATTTGATGAAGGGGATCGAAAAGCGCTTGTACGTCGAGCTGCGGGTGATCGCGGGCAACAAGCTGACGCAGGGCTGTGTTCTGCTCTTGTGCTTCGGCGCAGAGTTTTTTGACCAACGCCTGCGCCTCTGGCCGGGGCATGGTTTCGGAAAGCGCAAAGCTCAACGCCTCGGCATGGATCATGTCGAGCCCGTCTGACAAGGCATGTTCCATCTGTTCCGGTCGCGGCGCTATCCCTTTGGCCAAAGTGCTTGCGGTCTTTGCCGACGTGGCCGCGCCCAGCACGATCTGCGGCAGGGAGAGCCATTCGGTGAACCATGCGGCACCATCGCGTTGATAGCGCGGCATGGCGGCACCTTGCAGGGCGGCCAGCAGGGCGGAAGAATGACGACCGAGCGCAACCAGAACAGACGGCCCCACCGGGTTCTGTTTCTGGGGCATGGTCGAGGATGCGCCCGCGCCCCCGAGGCTGATTTCGCCGATGCCGGTCTGCACGAGTTCGGTGGCGTCCTCGCCCAGCTTTCCAAGGCCGAGGCTGACCCGGCAGAACCAGTCCGCAAGCCGCAGGACCGGGGTGCGATCCGTGTGCCAGCTGCGCGCCGGGTCGCCGAGACCGAGGGCAACGGCAAGATCGGCGCGTATTTCAGGGGCCTTCGGACCCAGTGCCGCGCCGGTGCCCGCAGCGCCGGAGAGCGAAACAAGCAAGCAGTCGCGACGCAGGATTTCGAGTTCCGAAAGCAGGCCGAGCAGTGGCGCGCCCCATGCGGCAACCACAGCGCCAAAGCTCGTCGGCGTGGCGTGCTGACCATAGGTACGCGCGGGCATCGGCTGGCGGGCGTGTTTCTCTGCCAGATCGGCCAGCGATGACAGGACGCTGCGCAGGTCCTCTTCGACCAGACCAAGCGCCTGTCTGAGGCGCAGCATTAACGCGGTATCCTGAATGTCCTGACTGGTGCATCCCCAGTGGATGTACTGCGCATGCTCGGGCGCATTCATTTCTCCGCGAAAGGCGGAGACAAGTGCAGGCACGCTGACGCCGTTGCTGCCGGTGGCCTGCGCCAGCCCGCCGGGGTCGATCTGAAGTTCCATCGAGGCGCGGTGGATCGCCTTGGCGCTGAGTTCCGGGATGACGCCGAGTGCACCCTGAACCTTGGCCAGAGCACCTTCGACCAGCAGCATGGCGCGGACCTCAGCGGTATCGCTGAACAGGCGCGCAGCATCTCCCGACGAAAAAAGTTTGCCGTAGAGCGCGCTGTCAAAGACGCTTGCCGCCATCAGAGGCTCCCTGCGATCTGATCCATCAGTTTCGCCAGCCCTTTTGGGTCCGAGAAGAACGGAGAATGCGATGTGGGCATCTCGAAGACTCGCTCGCTTGGCCAGTCCTCAACCATTTCGGCCTGATACTCCGGTGGGATGGTCTGATCCTCGGTGCAGCGGATATAGAATTTCTCGACGCTTTCGTAATCCTGCGATACTTCAAGCGGCGTCTTTTGCGGGAGAATAGCCTGATCGCAAAGCAGGGGAACGGCAAAGTCGATGATCTCTTGCGAGCAATCGCTGTAGAAAAGATCGGCGGCCTGTTCCGGGTCTATCCGCATCGTGGCACCATCCGGGTTGCGGATGACGGCGGGAAGGATCGGCTGGCGCTTGGCCCGTTTGCGCAGGTCGACCATCGACAGCCCGTCGCGGGGGACATAGGCGCAGAGAAAGATCAGCGCCCGCATCGCCTTGGGGTCGACCTCGGCCGCGGCGGCAATGGGAAAGCCGCCCCAAGAATGGCCGAGGATAATGGTATCGGGGGTAGAGGCTGCCAGCACGGCGGCGCCGCATCCCGGCAGTGTCGCGTCGCCGCAAGGGGTATCGTCCTCGCCATTCCCCGGCAGGTCGATTGCCCGGGCGGTGTGGCCCAGAGCTTCGAGTTCGGGGATGAGATCGCGCCAGCACCACGCACCGTGGCACGAGCCGTGAACCAGAAGAAAATCCGCCATTACAGGTCCAGAAAGACGGTTTCGCCTTCACCTTGAAGCCGGATGTCGAACTGGTAGCTGTTGTCGCCGGTCTTTTTCGCGATCAGCGTTTCCACGCGGTTCTGATGCTCAAGCCGGGTCAGCAGCGGGTCGGCGCTGTGATCGTCACCTTCGAAATAGATGCGGGTTTGCAGGCCAATATTTATGCCGCGCGCCACGATCCAGAGAGCGATATGTGGCGACTGTTTTCCGACGCCTGCGGGTTTGACGGTGTTCAGCGTCCAGATACCGGTCGTAAGGTCAGAGGGCATCCGCGCGAAGCCACGCGAACCGGGCCCGAATTTGCCTTCAGCGTTGCATTGCCAGCTCTCCACCAGCACGTCTCGAAGAACTGTGCCGGTGCCATCCTGAATGGTGCCGGTGATAGTGATGTGTTCACCCGGTTCGTCCTTGGGAAAGGGTACGAGTCCGAGATCTTCGTCATAGATTCCTTCGATCCCGACGAAATTCGGTGTGCAGCCGATGTGGACGTAAGGACCCGCAGTCTGCGATGCGGTTTCTGTCAGCGTGTTCAGCGGCTGGACCATCAGAGCCCCTCCATCTTATTTTCAAACATGGTCTGGCGGCTGCCGCGCAGAACGATGTCGAACTTGTAGGCGAGGCAATCGAGCGGCATCGCACGGCTCATGTCGAGCGGCGCAACAAGGCGGTCGACTGCGGACTGGTCGGGGATCGTCTTGATGATCGGGCAGAGCGGGATCAGCGGGTCGCCTTCAAAGTACATCTGCGTGATGAGGCGCTGGCCAAAGCTGTGCCCGAAGACCGAGAAATGGATGTGCATCGGACGCCAGTCGTTGGGACCGTTGGGCCAGGGGTAAGCGCCGGGGCGGATGGTAAGGAATTCATAGGATCCGTCCTCGCCGGTAATGGTGCGTCCGCAACCGCCAAAATTGGGGTCGAGTGGGGCGAGGTATCCGTCCTTTTTGTGGCGATAGCGACCGCCTGCATTGGCCTGCCAGACCTCGACCAGAGCCCCCGGGACAGGACGCGCGTTTTCGTCCAAAACCCGGCCGTGAACGATGATCCGTTCGCCGATGGCGGGTTCGCCGGTGAAATTCAGGATCAGGTTGCTGTCCAGTTCGCCCAGCAGATCGTGACCAAATACAGGTCCGGTCTGCTCGGAGGGCGTGGCCGAGCCAGAAATCAGTGCCAGCTTGGGGCTGCGAGCGACGGAGGATTTGTAACCTGGCGCGTAGGCGACCGGATGGCCGCCCCTGTTGCGGGGAATGAGCGTCATGCCTCGTCTTCCATTTCCTTGTATGTGGCTTTCGCCAGTTTCAATGCATGATTGGCTTTGGGCACGCCTGCGTAGATGGCAACGTGCTGAAACGCTTCAAGAACATCGGACTTGCTGGCACCGGTCCGCGCGGTCGCTCGGATGTGCATGGGGATTTCTTCAAAATTCCCGGTGGCGGCAAGCAGCGCCAGCGTCAGCATCGAGCGTTCGCGGCGGGAGATACCGTCGCTTGCCCAGACAGTGCCCCAGGCGCCCTCTGTGATCAGGGTCTGAAATGGCAGGTCGAGATCCGTCTTGGCTGCTTCGGCGCGGTCGACATGCGCATCGCCCAGAACCTCGCGGCGGACTTTCATGCCCCGGTCAAAACTTTCAGACATGCCCTGTCTCCTTGAGGAAGTCGGTCAGGACCTGCGCGAATTCTTCAGGCTTTTCCACGCAGGGCAAATGGCCTGCACCACGGATCAGATGATACCGCGAGCCCGGGATCAGATCGATGGTCTCCTTCACCACATCGGGGGGAGTCGCGCCATCCTGATCGCCGGCGATGCCAAGGGCAGGGAGCCTCAACCCGCTGGTTGGCGTGTAGAAATCGGTGCCAGCTATGGCGGCGGAACAGCCCGCATACCCGTTGACCGGTTGCCGGGTCAGCATGTTCCGCCAAAGTTCAAGCTCGACCGTGTTTCGGAATTCGCGGGAGAACCACCGTTCCATCACGTTGTCAGCCATCGGTTCGATGCCATCGCGCAGAACGGCGTTCACCCTCTCTTGCCACATCTCGGCCGTACCAATCTTGGCAGCGGTATTGGAGAGGACAAGAGACCGCACGAGATCAAGACGCTTTACCGCGAGGCCTTGGGCAATCATGCCGCCAATAGACAACCCGACAAAGGCGCATTCCTTAACCCCGAGATGATCCAGCAGCAACTCGGCGTCGCGGACCAGTGAGCCCATCGAATAGGGCGGCTTGGGCATCGAGGAAAGACCGTGTCCGCGCTTGTCGTAACGGATGAACTTCAGCCCTGCGGGAAGCAGCGGTAAAACCTTGTCCCAGAGACGCAGATCCGTTCCGAGCGAATTGGAGAAGACGACCGGAGCGCCGTCTGGATCCCCATCGACCTGATAATGAAGCCGGATCTCACCCAGATCAGCAAATTGCATCTAACGCCTCCTCATTTCTGCCGGTCACAATAACCTTGTCTCCAGAAGAAGGTAAAGGCGGTTGGCGTCGGTAGCGGGGCCAATTTTCTTTCAAGAAAATTGCAAAGAAAATGTATGTTTTCTTCGCGCGTGCTTGGATCAGTCTGGGGTGAAACGGTCCATCGCCGACTGGAACACGGCCGGGTCCACGTTTCCGCCCGAGGCGATGGCAATCACCGTGTCGCCTTCTATCTCATCAGGATGGAAGAGAGCGGCGGCGAGTGCGACGGCACCTCCCGGTTCGACGACGATCTTGAGCCGCAGCCAGGCGAGCACCATCGCGCGCAAGGCTTCCTCTTCGGTCACGACCAGACCTGCGCCGCAAAGGCGTTGCATAATGGGGAAGGTGATATTGCCGGGTTGCGGTGTGATGATCGCATCGCACAGCGACCCGCTCAGCCGTTCGTTCCGTTCAATTTTCCCCGATGCGAGAGAGCGGGTGACGTCATCGAAAAACTCCGGTTCCACAGGTCTGGTCGTCATGCCCGGGGCCTGCTCTGCGAGCGCCAGCGCAATACCCGACGTCAGACCGCCACCCCCGCAGCAGACCAGAACCTCGGCTTTATCGATGCCGGCGTCGGCCGCGATTTCCAGCCCGATTGTTCCCTGACCGGCAATCACCTGCGGCTCGTCGAACGGTTTGACGAGTGTCAGCCCGCGTTCCTTGGCAAGTTGATCGCCAATGGCGTCTCGGTCCCCGGTGGCGCGGTCATAGAGAATGACCTCGGCACCCAGCGCGCGGGTATTCGCGATTTTGAGCTGCGGCGCATCCTCTGGCATCACGATCACAGCCGATATACCGTGCCCCCGGGCCGCAGCGGCAATACCCTGCGCATGATTGCCGCTGGAAAAGGCGATCACCCCATGCTCGCGCGCTTCAGGCGCGAGCGCAGAAATCGCCGACCACGCACCGCGAAACTTGAAACTGCCCGTGTGTTGCAGGCACTCGGGTTTGACCAGAACCTTTCGTCCCGCGATGTCATCGAGGAAGGGCGAGCTAAGAAGAGGGGTGCGCCGGGCGTGTCCCTCAAGACGGGTTGCAGCGGCTTTGATCATATCGATTGAAGTCATGGAAATTCCGAAATGCGAGGAAAGAGTGCGGGTTGACGCCGCCGGTTACCCGAGCCCTGCCAACTCGGGAATAGCGTTCAGATCCGTGAGGACATGTCCCGGACGCCAAGGCAGTTGGTCCATCGGCTCACCGGCGCGGTTGACCCAGGCCGTTTCAAAGCCGTAGCCGGCACCTGCCGCTGCGTCCCAGCCGTTGGAGGACACAAAGAGAACTTCGCTCGGTTCACATCCGAAACGACCTCCGACGAGATCATAAACCTGCTTGTCAGGCTTGAAAATACCGACGCTTTCCACCGACAGGACGTCATCAAGATACTCTCCGATGCCAGCCGATTGCACCGCACCTGTCAGCATCGCGGGGGAACCGTTCGATAGGATCGCAACCTGCATATGTCCCTCTTTGAGCCGTTTCAGCATGCCGGGGACTTCTTCAAAGGCGTCCAGTTCCCAGTAAAGATCCAGTAGCCTCTGGCGCAGGTCCGCATCACCATTAAGGCCGGTTTTTTCCAGTGCCCAGTCCAACCCGTTGCAGGTAACTTCCCAGAAATCGGTATGGGCATCCGAGATTGCCCGCAGCCAGGAATATTGCAGCTGTTTTGTGCGCCAGTGGGCGGCAAGTTCAGACCACGTGGTTTCGAGTTGCGGGAAGTTGCCTTCGTTCGCGACCTGCCGGGCGGCTGCGGAAACGTCGAAAAGGGTGCCGTAGGCGTCGAAAACACAGGTTGTGATCGTCATGCTTTGCGCTCTCTTGCCCAGTTCCGGTTGCCTGAACTGTGGCACAAGCGGTCGTCGGGTGAAAGACAGATTGAGCCGGGCGGGTTTACATCAGGGTATGAGGCCTTAGGTTAGGGGGGATTAAAGAACCCGCGATGAATGCGGCCTTTTCAAACTCACCCCAAACAGATCGGATATCTAATGACGCAGGTTAAAAACGGCGACAACGTACAAATCCATTACACCGGCACCTTTCAGGACGGCACCACCTTCGACAGTTCCGAAGGACGTGAGCCTCTGGCATTCGAAGTCGGCTCGGGGCAGATCATTCCCGGTCTGGATGCGGCGCTTCCCGGTATGGAAGTCGGAGATGCCAAGACGGTGAACGTACCCTGTGAAGACGCCTATGGGCCCGTCAATCCCGACATGCGCCAAGCCATTCCGCGCGAAGGTATCCCGGACAATATCCCGGTGGAAATCGGCGCGCGCTTGCAGATGCAGACGGCCGAAGGGCAAGTGATGCCGGTTACGGTTGTCGGTGTTGACGATGAAAGCGTGACGCTGGATGCCAACCACCCTCTGGCCGGGCACGATCTTACCTTTGCAATCGAAGTGGTTGCTATCGACAAGGCGGCCTGAGGTCGTTTCAGGTTTTTTCATGCTGGGGCCAAGCGCCCGGCATGGAAAGCCCACCCCGGACCTCGCCGGTTCGCATAACCTGATTGCGATCCGTCGGCTGTTCGGAGGTTCAGTCATTATAGGCTGAGGAGATGTTCTCCGCCATGTCCGGGTTTGACAGCATGGCTGCGACCATCACCGCGATACCGGAAAGAAAAACTGCGCGGACGCACCAGCGAGCGATCCTGCGCCGCCTTCTGCGTTCAACGCTTAACCTTGTATCTATTTCAAATCCATCCATGCCAAATTTTTGCCGATTAACTATGGCGGCGCAAAGGCGGATCGGTGAAAAAAGCTTGGAAAATCGCGAAGCTAGGCGTGCTACAGGAAATCCGGTTGCGGCATGCCAAGGATGTGATACCCGCCGTCGACGCGGATAATCTCGCCGGTGGTGCAGGCACCTGCATCGGAAGCCAGATAGACTGCGGTACCGCCGACGGCCTCGAGCGTTGCGTTGCTGCGCAGGGGGGCATTCTGATCCGTATGCTTGTAGGTCTTGCGCGCCCCGCCAATGGCGGCGCCGGCGAGAGTTTTCATCGGGCCGGGGCTGATGGCGTTGACGCGAATGCCTTCTGGGCCCAGATCGTTTGCGAGATAACGTGTCGCCGCCTCAAGAGCGGCCTTGGCGACCCCCATCACGTTATAGTTCGGGACGACGCGGTTCGACCCTTGGTAGGTCAGGGTCATCAGCGTGCCGCCATTGTCCTTCATCAGAGGGTAGGCGCGGCGCGCAACCTCGATGAAGGAATAGGCCGAGATATCCATCGAATTCTTGAAGTTGGCCCGGCTGGTGTTGAGGAACCGCCCGGTCAGCTCGGACTTGTCGGAGAACGCGATGGCGTGAACGAGAAAGTCAATGGTCGGCCACTTGCTGGCAAGCTGTTCAAAGGCTGCATCAAGCGAAGCGTCATCGGTCACATCGACATCGACCATAAAGTCCGAGCCGACGCTTTGCGCCAGTGGTTCCAGCCGTTTGCCGAATGCCTCTCCCTGATAGGAAAAGGCCAGTTCAGCGCCTGCTTCGGCCATGGCTTTTGCGATGCCCCAAGCGATTGAGCGGTCATTGGCGACCCCCATGACCAGACCGCGTTTTCCCGACAATTGCTTTGACATTCTCAGCTCACCCAACCGTTTATCGTTTTTTATCCATTGTACCTGGAGAGGATCATCGACCCGTTCGTGCCGCCGAACCCGAATGAGTTGGTCATCACGCTGTCCAAACCGGCATTTTCCACCAGTTCCGTCGCGATTTCCCGGGCATTCAGCTTGGGATCGAGCGTTTCGACATTGATCGAGCGGGCAATAAAGTCGTTTTCAAGCATAAGCAGGCTGAAAATCGCTTCAAGAGCCCCGGCGGCGCCCTGTGCGTGGCCCGTCATCGACTTGGTCGAGCTGATCGGGGGCGTGGTGCCTTCGCCAAACACGCGTCGCACTGCTTCGACTTCGCCGACGTCGCCGACCGGGGTCGAGGTGCCGTGGGCATTGATGTAGCCGACTTTCCGGTCCTCGGGGAGCGTTTGCAACGCAAGACGCATGGCCCGTTCGCCGCCTTCACCCGAAGGTGCCACCATGTCGTGCCCGTCGCTGGTTGCCGCGAAACCGGTCACTTCGGCATAGATCTTGGCGCCACGCGCCTTGGCATGTTCGAGTTCTTCCAGAACGACGATGCCACCGCCGCCGGTAATCACGAAACCGTCGCGGTTCGCATCGAAAGCGCGCGAGGCCTTTTCAGGTGTGTCATTGAACTTGGACGACATCGCGCCCATTGCGTCGAACAGGCAGGACAGGGTCCAGTCGAGTTCTTCGCCGCCACCAGCAAACATGACATCTTGCTTGCCCATCATGATCTGTTCAGACGCGCTGCCAATGCAATGCAGCGAGGTCGAGCAGGCGGAGGTGATCGAGTAGTTAATGCCCTTGATCTTGTAGGCCGTCGACAGGTTGGCGCTGATTGTTGAGGACATGCATTTTGGCACGGCGAAGGGACCAATGCGCTTGGTCGCGCCGGATTTCAGCACGGTCTGGTGCGCGCTCAGCATTGCCGAGGTGCTCGGCCCGCCAGAGCCTGCGATAAGGCCCGTGCGCGGATTGACGACGTCGCCTTCTTCCAGTCCCGCGTCGGCAATGGCCTCGGCCATCGCTATATGCGCATAAGCGGCACCTGGCCCCATGAAACGCAATGTACGCTTGTCCACATGTTCGGACACATCGATTTTCAGCGTCCCGGCGATCTGGCTGCGAAAGCCATGTTCAGCCATTTCCGCACTGGATTCGATCCCGCTTTTCCCGGATTTCAGGGCGGCGAGAACTTCGTCCCGATTGTTTCCGATGGACGAGACGATGCCCAGCCCTGTGACGACGACGCGGCGCATTGGCGGTCTCCTTTTTGGTGATGTCCCGTACAGGAACTCAGGCCTGGGCTGTTGCCAGACCCACCTTCATATCTGTTACGGAATAAATCTCTTCCCCGTCCGCGACAACCCGTCCATTGGCGACGCCAATCTTGAGCTTGCGGTCGATGACGCGGGTCATATCCACGTAATATGTCAGCATCTTGCGATCGGGCTTGACCATGCCGGTCAGCTTGACCTCACCGACACCAAGCGCCATGCCCTGACCCTGCATACCGCGCCAGCCAAGGTTGAAGCCGGTGAGCTGCCAGAGTCCGTCCAGGCCAAGGCAGCCGGGCATGATCGGGTTGCCGGGGAAATGGCAATCAAAGAACCAGAGGTCCGGGGTGATGTCGAACTCGGCGATCACATGGCCTTTACCCGCACTGCCGCCATCATCGCTGATCTCGGTAATCCGGTCCATCATCAGCATCGGCGGAAGCGGCAATTGAGCGTTCCCGGGGCCGAAGAGTTCGCCACGGGCGCATTTCAGTAAGCCTTCTTTGTCAAAGCTGCTTGGGTATTGGGCCATTCTGGCGCGTCTCCTGCTCCTTGTATGGTGAACCCTCTAGCACCCGTCCCGCCGGTCCTGCAAGCCTGCGGCATAGTCGCCTCTGGCCGGGTCGCAAACGGCGGTTGCAAGGAATTTTGTTTGAATGTTCACCTTTGCGACCCTTATATATCATGTAAATCTGTGAGACGAGGATTGGGATGACACCGGACGTTACGGAAACCGCAACCAAATGGTTGGGCACCGCAGGTCTGAGACCGACGCGGCAGCGCGTGGCGCTGGCCGAGTTGCTGATTGGCGACGGCAAGCATCGCCATGTGACCGCCGAAAGCCTCTTTGAATCCGCACGCGCATCCGAGGCACCGGTATCCTTGGCGACCGTGTACAACACGCTGCGGGCCTTTTGTGACGCGGGTTTGCTACAGGAAGTTACCGTGGACGGGTCGAAGAGCTATTTTGACACGAACACGATAGATCACCCGCATTTCTTCTGGGAAGACGAAGGTCACCTGACTGACGCGCCCTCGGATCAGCTTGTCATCTCACGGGTACCCGATGCGCCCGAAGGTGCCGAAATCGCTTCGGTTGACGTGGTGATCCGTCTGCGCCGTCGCTAGGTCGGCAATGTTCCAGATTTTTGCGGTGATTCGCCTTTGGTGACGTAATTCCTGCGGTCAAAACCAGCCTGCAGCAGCTGAACCCTAAATTCAAAGCGAGGAAGATGTACCCGATGAAATTTTGAGCATCTGCTGAAAATTCATCGCAACGCCAGCGTTCGTGGCGCTCGATCAGCGTCTTGGTGGAGGTTGACGCCGTTAATAGCCGGCGGGTGGTTGCAATCCCCGATAGATAGGGCGCATCCAGCAACTGCACTGAGTGCCGCCGCACTGCCCGCGCACAGGGAATTGTGTTAAGTACCCGACGCGAAGTTTCATACGGCATCGCATCGGCGGTCCGACGAAAACGTGAGTGCTGCCGCTTCAAGAGAGCTAGGATAGGATATGAAGAAAGACATTCGCCCCGACCACATGACAGAGATCGAGTGGAAGACGCGTCAGGATCTGGCGGCTTGCTACCGCCTTGCTGCGCTGCACCGCATGACCGACCTGATCTATACCCATATCACGGCACGGGTCCCCGACGAGGATAATGCCTTTCTGATCAACCCCTATGGCTGGCGATGGGAAGAGATCACCGCCTCTTCGCTCGTCAAGATTGACACCGACGGGAACAAGCTGGACGACAGCCCCCATGACGTCAATCCGGCCGGTTTCACCATCCACTCAGCCGTTCACCGCGCCCGCCACGATGCATCCTGGGTGATGCATACGCATACGCGCGCTGGCGTCGCGGTTTCCTGCCTGGAAGAAGGGCTGCTGCCGCTGAACCAGATCGCGCTGCAGTTTTACGGTCGCGTGGGTTACCATGATTTTCAAGGCATCGCACTGGATCTGGCCGAACGGGACAGCATTGTCGAAGACCTTGGCGACAATCCTGTGCTGATCCTCAGAAACCACGGTCTGCTGACCGTCGGCGGCACCGCGGCCGAAATGTACAGCAACATGTTCTATCTGGAACGTTCCTGCGAAATCCAGATGTCCGCGCTGTCGGCAGGTCGTAAAATTCAGGAGATACCCAAAGCTGTCTGCGACCACACTGTGGGCCAGTATTCGCAAGGCTCCGACTCTGCTGGTCTTAATCTCGAATGGCAGGCTCATCTGCGCAGCATCGAGGCGATTGACCCGACCTATCGCACCTGAACGATCCAATCAGTGGTTCCGTGTTCACTGGCGCGGAGCCGCTATACGCCTCGCATCTGAGGCTCGATTTCTCTGGCCTCAGACATCCGGGTTCCAGAAAAGCGGATTGAGACGGGTCAGAACCATTGTCCGGGTTCAATCAAACCCAGTTCCAGCAATTGCCGGGAATGCCATTCGAATTCGATCGAATTGCGCCAGTTGAAGGTGCTGATATCAAAGGAAGAGCCCGGATTGCGCTTCAACGCCTTGGCGGTGCGGAATGAACAGATCGCGGCCGTCAGGTTGTTGTGCCACGGACAGGCGTAGGTATTGAACTCTTCTTCGCTGAGCGTGTGATCCGCCCGTAGCGTCAGCCCCGGTTTCGCCCGGAACAGGCCGATGCGGTCGATGCGGCGCTTGCCGGCCGGAACGTGTTCCTCGAACCGCCATCGCAGCCCGCCAAAAAAGTCCAGTTGGCGGTCAAAGGGTTTGCCGGTGTCCGGATTCGTGCGGGCCAGCGCGTAATAACCGGACTTGTCCAGATATGCATGATCCAGAGAGACCGCGCCCGGGCTGGTCGTGAGATCGCCCGCGTAAAGGTCGATTACGTAGGTCAACATCGCTTCGCGGCGTTCCTCGCGGTGAAACCGCAGCATCTCTTTGACCGAACGCGTTTCACAGAACGGATAAAACAGGTATTCCGAGTTGAAGCAGTAGTAGAGCCATTGCTCGGGTGCGGCGGCGATCAGGTGGTTCATGGCGTCGATGACCGCCATGGCGGGCAGAGGGTCAAAATCGATCCGTTGCACGCGCGACGCGACATCCGGGGCAAGAAGAAAGGTCTCGGGCATCAGCGCCAGAACGGTTTCGAACCCGCATTCCAGATGATGACGGAGGGTCGTGTCGATTTCGACCGTGTCTTCGACAAAGATCGCGGCGATGGGACCGGCTGGTTTGCTACCGCTCCCGAGGTATGCGTCTAGAGAGGAATATCTGCGCTCCGCCCCGTTCATGCTTTCCCTCTGCTGGCAACTTTGCGCAGAATCCGCTAATCGCCCCGACATTGCAAGCCATCAGCGATGCGTCTAGATGATGGCGCTTACCGCGAATCCGGAGGCCCGACATGACTGAGCCGAAAAAGCTGTTTCTCAAGACCTATGGCTGTCAGATGAATGTCTATGACAGCGAACGCATGGCCGAAGCGCTGGGCGGCGAGGGCTATGTCGAAACGGACCGACCGGAAGACGCGGACATGATCCTGCTGAACACCTGTCACATCCGGGAAAAGGCGGCCGAGAAAGTCTATTCAGAGCTGGGCCGTTTCCGGGGGTTGAAAGCGGATAAACCCGATCTGAAGATCGGTGTTGCAGGCTGTGTCGCACAGGCCGAAGGGGCCGAGATCATGCGCCGGCAGCCGCTGGTCGATCTGGTGGTCGGTCCGCAAAGCTATCATCGGCTTCCCGAGATGGAGGCAAAGGTGCGCGGCGGCGAGCGGGCGCTCGACACGGATTTCCCCGAAGAGGA
This sequence comes from Heliomarina sp., assembly GCF_052826185.1. Lineage (NCBI taxonomy): Bacteria > Pseudomonadati > Pseudomonadota > Alphaproteobacteria > Rhodobacterales > Roseobacteraceae > Heliomarina > Heliomarina sp. Next base: position 119,127 of record NZ_JBRBUI010000017.1, read on the forward strand.
CAAGTTCGAAAAGCTCAAATCGCGTCCCAAGGCCAAGCGCGGGCCTACTGCATTTCTCACCGTGCAGGAAGGCTGCGACAAGTTCTGCGCCTTCTGCGTGGTTCCCTATACGCGTGGCGCCGAAGTCAGCCGTCCGGTCGATCGCATCCTGACCGAAGCGCGCGATCTGGTTGAGCGGGGCGTGCGGGAAATCACCTTGTTGGGTCAAAACGTCAACGCCTATCACGGCGAGGCAGCCAACGGCGACTGGACGCTGGCAAAACTGATCTGGGCGCTGGACAAGATCGACGGTCTGGAACGCATTCGTTTCACCACCTCGCACCCCAACGATATGGGCGAGGACCTGATCGAGGCACATGGCGAATGCGCCAAGCTGATGCCCTATCTTCATCTGCCGGTGCAGTCCGGATCAGACAAGATCCTGAAACGGATGAACCGTAGCCACACGGCAGAAAGCTACCTGCGCCTGATCGAGCGTATTCGCGCCGCACGACCCGATATCCTGATGTCGGGCGATTTCATCGTCGGTTTTCCCGAAGAGACCGAAGAGGATTTTCAGGCCACGCTCAATCTGATCGAAGAGGTGCGTTACGGTTACGCCTATTCCTTCAAGTATTCGACCCGCCCGGGGACGCCCGCCGCTGAGCGCGCGCAGCTTGACGAAGATACCAAGAATGAACGCTTGCAGCGACTGCAGGCACTGATCTCTCGCCAGCAACGCGAAATTCAGGACGAGATGGTTGGTCGTGTCGTGAACGTTCTGTTCGAGAGGGAAGGGCGCATTCCGGGGCAGATGGCAGGGAAATCCGAGTATCTGCATGCTGTGCACGTCAAGGATGCCGGGCTCGATATCGGTGAGATGGCACCGATCCGCATCGTGGAGTCCGGTGCGAACTCCCTTGCCGGCGTCCGCGTCGATTAAACACTTCGTTAATCGTAGCCAAATTAAATCAATTGAAAGCGATTCGCTGCTGCTGGCGAGCGCTTGCAAATTGAGTTAACGGCAGTTCGTTTCCAATTCAGGGGCAATGCCTCTTGCGCGTGATGACTGTGTCTGGTCTGTCGCGGCTTGCACGCGATTTGCCGCAATTCTGCCCCATTTGGATTCTGATCGCCTAGGGTTACGTCTGCGGGCTGTCGTGCGAAGTAGGCGGCAGCACGTGTGCCCGGAGAAGTCGGGATGAAGGAAGGGTTCGGAAGTGAAATTCAATGCAAGGTCGGCTGCGGGCTTTATGGGGGCTCTCTTCGCCGCAATCGTCGTGACCCTGACCCCGGTCGCGGCTTTCGCTCAAAGTCAAAGCAAGGGCGAACGCTACATCCCCTCGATCTGGGTCGATCCCGATGGATGTGAGCACTGGGTCATGGACGATGGCGCTGAAGGATACATGACGCCGCATGTCAATCGCGAGGGTCATCCGATCTGTCGGCGCGGCAAGGTCTGCGGCATCATGCCGACCGATCAGTTCTTTGCAACTGACCAATACGCCATCAGCCGCGCGGGTCAGCAGCGCTTGAAAGAGTTCTTTGCGAAAGCCAGCGCGCCTTCGGGATTTATCATCACCGGGCATACGGATAACCGCGCTTCGGACGAATACAACATGCGGTTGAGCGAGCGTCGAGCGGCCTCGGTCGCACGCGTCGCCAAGGCGGTCGGCGTGCGCATCAATGACGTACGGGGCTATGGCGAACGGCAGCCAAGGGCAAGCAACGACACGGCCAAGGGCAAGGCGCAGAACCGGCGCGTCGAAATCATTTGCCTGCGATAGGAATGCGATCATGAAATACGCAAGAATTACCCTCGCATTGCTAGCGACCGCGGGCTTAACCGCATGCGGTGCCAACCTTGGAGAAATGGGCGCGGACCGTGGCATCGATTCCAAAGGTCTCGGGACTTTGCAGGCGGGCATCTGGGTCGATCCTACGGGGTGCGATCACTGGATCATCGATGACGGTCTCGAAGGCTATCTGAGCCAGCGACTCGACCCCTATGGGCGTCCGGTCTGCTCGGGTATCGCGCCGCCGAATACGGCTGTCGGCCCCTTCAAGGCAGGTACGGCCATTCCCGACACGATCTGATACGCGCCAGCCTACGAGGCGTGCGTCGCCAAGGTATGCGATCAGCCTTTTTGATTCAAATTTACGAAATCGCTTGATCTGCGCTTGCGCGGTCGTGGCGAAGTTGGCACCCTTGAACCAGACGTCCAATACAGGAGAGCGGATTGGCCATAGGTGCCCTGAACCCACCGCAGACAACCAACGCAGCTCATGAGGCGTTGATTGAATTTCCCGACAACCGGTTGCTCATCGATTTGTGTGGTGAATACGACCGGAATCTTGCCGAGATTGAAAAGAAGCTGAGCGTACAGATCCTGAGGCGTGGCAACCAGCTCGCCGTGCTTGGTGAAGACGAGATGCGCCGTCAGGCCGTCGACGTATTGCAGTCGCTTTACTCCAGGCTTGAAGCCGGCCGACAGGTCGAACCGGGCGACATCGACCGCGAACTGCGGATGAGTCCTCCGGAAGCGGATGCCTCTACCGGAACACAGCTCGAGATGTTCCGAGGCGGCAAGGTCGAGATCAAAACCCGCAAGAAGATGATCGAACCGCGCACCGACGCGCAAAAAGCCTATGTCCAGTCGCTTTTTGAGAACGAGCTGGCTTTCGGCATTGGTCCCGCAGGTACGGGTAAAACCTATCTTGCAGTCGCGGTTGGGGTGAACATGTTCATCAACGGGCTGGTCGACAAGATCATCCTGTCGCGCCCCGCAGTCGAAGCCGGTGAAAAGCTTGGCTTTCTTCCCGGCGCGATGGAGGACAAGGTCGATCCTTACATGCAGCCTCTCTATGATGCGCTGAACGATTTTCTTCCGGGCAAACAGCTTGCCAAGCTGCGCGAAGAAAAGACCGTTGAGATCGCACCGCTGGCATTCATGCGGGGCCGGACTCTTTCCAACGCGTTTGTTGTTCTGGACGAGGCGCAGAACGCGACCACGATGCAGATGAAGATGTTCCTGACCCGTCTGGGTGAAGGATCGCGTATGGTAATTACCGGCGACCGGACCCAGATCGACCTTCCGCGTGGGACCGCATCGGGGCTGGCGGATGCCGAGCGTTTGCTGAAATCCATTCCGAACATCAGCTTCAACTATTTCACCTCCAAGGACGTTGTGCGTCACCCGCTGGTTGCCGCGATCATCGAAGCCTACGAATCCGATCCCGGACCGAGTTGATCCTGCCCTTGCAACCGGGGCCTTTCCTGCCTAGCTGCCCATCACGGTCGGACGGGAAAGGGTTTGGATGCCTGTAGAGGTGGTGACGGAAGATTCGCGTTGGAATGATCTCGGTCTGGAGGATATTGCGGAGAAAGTGAGCGCCGAGGCGCTGGCTTATCTAGGCCTCGACCCGGATATCTGCGAAATCACGCTGCTGGCTTGCGACGATGCGCGCATTGCCGTGCTAAATGCCGAATTTCGCGACAAGAGCCAGCCCACGAACGTGTTGAGCTGGCCGATTGCGGAACTGGCACCCGAGCGCGAGGGCGAAAAACCTGATTTACCCGAGCCTGACATCACAGGCGAGATGGCGCTCGGCGACATCGCGATTGCCTATGAAACATGTGCGCGCGAGGCTGCGGAAAGCGGAAAATCGCTGAGTGCCCATAGCACGCATCTGGTTCTTCACGGACTTTTGCATTTGTTGGGCTATGATCACATCCGTGACGGGGATGCCACGTTGATGGAAGGCCTCGAAACAACTATACTTGGCAGATTGGGGTTGGATGACCCATATAGCGATTAATTGGGCTTATACGGCCTTTTTCGGATAAGGACAGATGGGCGACATAGAAGGCAGTTCTAACGCGGCGCAACGCGCGCTTCCCGAGACAGATGAAGACCACCACACCGAGGACCAGCCCGAGGAACGGACAGGATTTTTCGGTCGTATTCTCGAGGTTTTTTCACCATCCGAAGAAGAGGAGTCCCTGCTTCTTGCAGGGCGAGGACCGCTTTCCGAGGCGCCACGCGGGCTGATGAATCTCCGCCGGATGCGCGTCGAGGATGTGGCTATCCCAACGGCTGAAATCGTCGCCGTGCCGAATACCATATCCAAGGACGATCTGGTCAGCATCTTCCGCGATACCGGCATGACACGGATTCCGGTCTACGAAGGCACGCTGGATACACCGACCGGTTTCGTCCATTTAAAGGACTTTGCCTTGATCCACGGCTTTAACGGCGGGACGACAGAGTTCGATCTCGACTCCATGCTGCGGCCTCTGCTGTTTGTGCCTCCCTCAATGCCTATTGGCGTCCTTCTGACCAAGATGCAGACGGAACGGCGCCACATGGCGCTTGTGATCGACGAATATGGCGGTGTGGATGGGCTCGTCACCATCGAAGATCTGATCGAACAGGTCGTGGGCGAGATCGAGGATGAGCACGATACCGATGAAGACAAGACCTGGGTCAAGGAAAAGCCCGGTCAGTACATCGCGCTTGCCAAGACTCCGCTTGAGGAATTCGAGGCCGAGATAGGCCAGTCGCTGACCGATCACGAAGAGGTTGACGAGGAAGAGATCGATACGCTTGGCGGTCTCGTATTCATGCTCTCGGGTCGTGTGCCGACGCGGGGCGAAGTCGTGTCGCATCCCGACGGTCCCGAGTTCGAAGTGGTCGACGCTGACCCGCGCCGTATCAAGCGTCTCCGAGTACGGTTGCCTGGCAAGACTGCATGACAATTCTGAAATCGTCGCCTCTGCTGCTGCGCATGGCTTTGGCGGCGATGATCGGTCTCGTCGCGGCGCTGGGGCTTGCACCCTATGAGGTCTGGCCACTGACGCTTGTTTCTGTCGCAGCGGTGCCGTTCCTGATTAAGCACGGCGGTGGATTCTGGCGCGCAGCTTGGATCGGCTGGGCCTACGGCACAGGCTACTTCGCGCTCGCGCTTTCGTGGATTGTCGAGCCGTTCTTTGTGGACGCGGCCCGTGACGCATGGCTCGCCCCTTTCGCGCTGATTTCCATGGCTGGGGGGCTTTCCTTGTTCTGGGCCCTCGCTTTCGGCCTTGCGCAGCTTTTCTCGGGCAGTGGGCCGACCCGGACAGGCTTGTTGATCCTGTTCTGGACGCTGGCGGAAATCGCACGCGGCTATTTCCTCACCGGGTTTCCATGGGCCGCGCCGGCACAGATCTGGGCCAGTACACCCGTGCTGCCGCTGCTGGCTTGGACCGGCCCGCAGGGGCTTACGCTGATCACATTGTTCGTGGCGTTGTCGCTAAGCCTGATTGCCGCTCCGGGGCCGCGTCGGTTCCTCGGGTTACTGCCCGGGCTGGCCTTGCTGGTTGCGACCTTGATCGTCGCGCTGCCACAGGAAACCAAAATGACCGGCAAGACCGTGCGTCTTGTGCAGCCGAATGCGCCGCAGGACCAGAAATGGGATCCCGACTTCATGCCGGTGTTTTTCAACCGGCAGATCGAATATACCGCTGCCGGGCCTCGCCCCGATTTGATCGTCTGGCCCGAGGCGTCACTAAGCAGTTATGTCTATGGTGTCGAAGATCCGTTTGCCGAACTCGAACAGGCAGCGGCGGGTGTGCCGCTTGCCATCGGGCTGTTGCGGCCGGACGAGGTGGGGTTCTACAATTCGCTGGCCTACTTCGATCAGGCTGGCGACATTGCGCAGGTGTATGACAAGCATCATCTGGTGCCATTCGGGGAATATATACCGTTCGGCGGGCTGCTTGACGGTCTCGGGATTCAGGCCATTGCCGACATCTCGGCTGGCGGCATGAAGTCGGGCCCGGGTCCCGAACTGCTCGATTTCGGCAGCTTGGGCAAAGCGCTCCCCCTGATCTGCTACGAAGCAGTATTTCCCCAGGACGTGAACCGCGCAGAGGGCAGGGCGAGTTTCCTTTTGCAGGTCACGAATGACGCGTGGTTCGGGTCCGGATCCGGTCCTTATCAGCATCTCGCGCAGGCGCGCATGCGGGCCGCCGAACAGGGTTTGCCAATGATCCGCGTGGCCAATACCGGGGTTTCTGCCATGATCGACCCTTATGGCAGGATAATCGGAAGCCTCCCGCTGGGGACTGCCGGATACATCGACCTGCCGCTTCCAAATCCGCTTGAACCCAGTTTTTACAGCAGAACCGGAGACTTACTGGCGCTTTTTGTGACGCTTTTGGGGATTGTCGGGGTTTCTATACGAAGTGTCTTTATAAAAGCGCTCAAGAAAGATTGACCGCGCGCTCGCAGCCGCGTAACCCTCTCAAAGCCCATCACAACGGCTTCCTGACGTGATGGTGAATGATCAATGGAGCGCTTTCATGGCACGCGATAACTATATTTTCACTTCGGAATCCGTTTCCGAGGGACACCCTGACAAGGTTTGTGACCGTATCTCCGATGCGGTGCTCGACGCATTCCTCTCCGAGGAGGCCGAAGCGAGAGTCGCGGCCGAAACTTTTGCCACCACGAACCGGGTCGTGATCGGTGGCGAAGTGGGACTGTCCGATCAGGACAAGCTCAAGGACTACATGGAACGGATCGAGGGCATCGCCCGCGACTGTATCAAGGACATCGGCTACGAGCAGGACAAGTTCCACTGGGAAACCTGCGAAATCACCAACCTTTTGCATGAACAGTCTGCGCATATCGCGCAGGGCGTCGATGCGTCCGACAACAAGGACGAAGGTGCTGGCGACCAGGGCATCATGTTCGGGTTCGCGACCAATGAGACCGATGCTCTCATGCCCGCGCCGATCCAGTTCAGCCACGCGATTTTGCGCCGGCTGGCCGAGGTCCGCAAGAACGGCACCGAACCGGCGCTTGGCCCCGACGCCAAAAGCCAGTTGTCCGTTCGCTACGAAAACGGCAAGCCGGTTGGCATTCATTCGCTCGTTCTGTCGACCCAGCATTTGGATCCCGACCTGAACTCTGACGACATCCGCGCGATTGTCGAACCCTACATCACCGAAGTCCTGCCCGATGGCTGGCTGACCGATGAAACGATCTGGCACGTCAATCCGACGGGCAAGTTCGTGATCGGCGGACCCGATGGCGACGCCGGTCTGACAGGGCGCAAGATCATCGTCGACACCTATGGCGGCGCTGCGCCGCATGGTGGCGGTGCGTTCTCCGGCAAGGATCCGACCAAGGTGGACCGATCCGCCGCTTATGCCGCGCGTTATCTCGCCAAGAACGTCGTCGCCGCGGGCATGGCCGACAAATGCACGATCCAGCTTTCCTACGCGATCGGGGTTTCCGAACCGCTTTCGATCTACGCGGAAACGCATGGTACGGGTGAGGTCGCTCCGGCGGATATCGAAAAAGCCGTCCGTAAGGTCATGAGCCTGACGCCGCGCGGCATTCGCGAAAAGCTGCAGCTTAACAAGCCGATCTACCAGCGCACCGCCGCATATGGTCACTTTGGCCGCGAACCGGATGCGGATGGCGGTTTCTCTTGGGAGAAAACCGATCTGGTTGACGCTCTCAAGAGTGCGATCTGACATTGATAAAAAGGTTCGGGCGGGAGATCTGCCCGAACCTCCTCTGAGGTTTTCGCCATGTTGTACCTCGCGCAAATCGCGGTCACGGTCTTCGCGCTCTGGCTTGGCGCGCATCCCGTGTTAGCGGAACAGGCAGAACCAAGTTTCCCGTCCAAATTCACGCTCTCCGACGTAACGCTTATTTATGATACCGAATCCACAGGCGCGGATGAGCCTGCCGGCATCACCTCAGATGACGTAGAGACCCTCCTCAAGATCCTGCGTTCAGATGAATCCATCCGCCGTTTGCAGATCAATTCCTCTGGCGGGTCGGTCTATGCGGCGCAACAGATCAGCGACATCATCATCGATTTTGGCCTCGATACGCATGTTCACGGCGATTGCGACAGTTCCTGTGTGACGATCTTTCTTGCCGGCAAAAACCGGACCATGTCGCGCGGATCGCGGATCGGCTTTCACCAGATTTTCTGGTCGGCCGAGAACATCGCCTCATATTACGACCGCGAAAGGGGGGAGCAAGGCTGGGCTACGCCCTACGATTTCGCGGCGTGGATGTATCTCGACACGCAGGATGAGATGTACGCGCATCTCAAGTACATCACCTCGCGCGGGGTGGATCCGGCCTTTGCCATTGAAACCATCCGCAACCCGCAGGCTGAAATGTGGCGCCCCTACCGGACGGAACTGCTCGAGGCCGGTGTCCTCACCGAATAACCCGTCATTGCCCTGCGCCTGCACCTCGGCTAGAGCAGCGCGCATGACGCATCCCGAACGCCCCCGCCGAAACTTTTATGGTCGCCTGAAAGGCAAGTCTCTCAAGAAGAGTCAAAAGACCTATCTGGACGAAGACCTCTCTGCCCTGTCACCCGGGCCGGTTGGATGGGATGAAAACCCGTCTCGGAACAACCTTGATCTTTCAGCGCTTTTCGATGGCAAACCCGTCTGGCTCGAGGTCGGCTTTGGCGGTGGCGAACACCTCGTCCATCAGGCCAGCGAAAATCGCGATATCGGGATCATCGGGGCAGAACCTTATATCAACGGCGTCGCGATGCTCTTGGGCAAGATTCGCCGCGCAGGTGTCGAAAATCTTGCCGTGCATCCCGGTGATGTGCGTGATCTTTTCGACGTTTTGCCGGATCAGAGCATCTCCAAGGCGTTTCTTCTTTATCCCGACCCCTGGCCCAAGGCACGGCATCATCGCCGTCGCTTTGTCACGCAGGAACATCTTGTCCCGCTTGCGCGCGTACTCAAGCCCGGCGCGGAATTCAGGGTGGCGACCGATATCCCCGATTACGTGCGCCAGACGCTCGAGGAAGTTCCGCAGGCCGGGTTCGAGTGGCTGGCGGAAGCGCCGGGTGACTGGCGAACCCCCTGGGCGGACTGGCTTTCGACACGGTACGAACAAAAAGCCCTGCGCGAAGGCCGGACGCCGCATTATCTGACCTTCCGCAAGACCTGAGCGCTGTCGCCTTTACGCACATCTTCTTCATCTTGGTCAGATTGAAACTTTAGGACTGCCGACATCCCTGACTTCCAGCGATGGACGCTGGATCAAGGGTGGTTTACAACCTCGCCGACAAAACAGGCGAGGTAGGCATGTCCGCACACGGCACCCCCATTCCCATGACATCGGTCCCCTGCGGTCCGCTGGCCGGCACGGCTGATGTGCCGGGTGACAAGTCGATCTCTCATCGATCGCTGATCCTTGGCGCAATGGCAGTGGGTGAAACGAAGATCACCGGCCTTCTCGAAGGCGAAGATGTGCTCGACACGGCCAAGGCCATGCGGGCTTTTGGTGCCGAGGTGACCCGCCACGACGATGGCAGCTGGAGCGTGTTCGGCGTGGGTGTAGGTGGTTTCGCCGAACCGGATAAGGTCATCGACTGCGGCAATTCGGGTACCGGCGTCCGGCTGATCATGGGCGCCATGGCGACCTCCCCGATTTCGGCGACCTTCACCGGCGACGCGAGCTTGAACAAGCGGCCGATGGCACGCATCACAGATCCGATCTCGCTGTTCGGGGCGCAGTCCGTCGGCCGGGCAGGGGGGCGGTTGCCAATGACAATCGTCGGGGCGGCAGACCCCGTACCGGTAAATTACACCGTGCCGATGCCATCGGCTCAGGTAAAATCGGCCGTGCTTCTTGCCGGTCTGAACGCCCCGGGCAAAACGGTTGTCACTGAAAAGGAAGCAACCCGAGACCATACGGAACGGATGCTGGTCGGTTTCGGCGCCGAGGTAACCACCGAGGAAACAGAAAAAGGCCGCGTGATCACCCTCACCGGTCAGCCTGAACTAAAGCCCCAGACCATTGTCGTGCCTCGCGACCCGTCGAGCGCCGCCTTCCCGGTCTGTGCGGCGCTGATCGTTCCCGGCTCGGACGTGCTGATCCCCGGTATCGGTCTGAACCCGACCCGCGCCGGGTTGTTCACTACCTTGCGCGAAATGGGGGCAAACCTGACCTATGAAAACGAACGCGAAGAAGGCGGCGAGCCGGTTGCCGATCTCCGCGCGCGTTTTTCGCCCGACATGAAGGGGATCCACGTTCCCCCGGAACGGGCCGCCAGCATGATCGACGAATACCCGATCCTCTCCGTCGTTGCGGCCAATGCCAGCGGTATCACCATGATGCGGGGCGTAAAGGAGTTGCGCGTCAAGGAAAGCGACCGGATCGACGCGATGGCGACGGGGTTGCGGGACTGCGGAGTCGATGTCGAAGAGGGCGACGATTGGTGGTCGGTCACCGGAATGGGGCCGGGCATGGTCACCGGTGGCGCAACTTGCCAGAGCCATCTGGATCACCGGATCGCCATGTCCTTCCTTGTTCTCGGCATGGCCGCAAAAGCTGCGGTTTCGGTCGATGACGGCGCCCCGATTGCCACGTCCTTCCCGATTTTCGAGCCGCTGATGTCGGACCTTGGCGCGTCCATCCACCGTGTAAACAAGGATGCGGCATGATTTTTACCGTCGCGATCGATGGCCCTGCCGCCGCGGGCAAGGGCACGATCTCAAAGGCAATCGCCGCACGTTTCGGACTGGCGCATCTGGACACAGGGCTTTTGTACCGAGCAGTAGGCGCACGCACGCTTCGCGGTTTCGGCGCCGTGGAGGCAGCGGAGAAATTGCAACCCGATGATCTGCTGGCCAGCAACCTGCGGACCGCCGAGGTCGCGCAAGCGGCCAGCAGGGTCGCGGTCATTGCCGACGTCCGCTCGGCGCTAACCCAGTTCCAGCGCGATTTCGCGCGGCGCGAAGGTGGCGCTGTGCTGGACGGGCGGGATATCGGCACCGTGATCTGCCCCGAAGCCGAGGTGAAGCTTTTTGTCACCGCAAGTGCCGAGGTACGGGCGCAGCGGCGTTTCGCGGAGTTGCAGGATAGCGGCAGCGAAACGACCTATGAACAGGTCCTCGCGGATGTGAAGGCCCGCGATGAGCGGGACATGAACCGCGCCGAGGCGCCGCTGAAACCTGCCGCAGATGCGCTTTTGATCGATACCAGTACGCTCAGCATCGAGGATGCAGTCGCAGCAGCGGCAGCGCAGGTGGAACAGCGTCTCTGACGCGTTCGACCTGACCAAACGCAAATTCTCCGGCAGTTTTCGCCGATACGAGGGCCGCATGCAGCTGGCCCTTGCCAAAACCCGCTAGCATCCTGTATAGCGCGCGGGTCACAAAAGGCGAAATCACGCCGCAGAGCAGAAATACAGGCAGGGTCGGAGACTACCGGCCCTATTTCTCTTTGTGGACCGTCCGACCAATCCCAAGACCGGCGGAGACAACCGCGCGGCCAGTCAAAACCGAAGAAAAGGAAACCTGAGACCACATGGCTCAAGATACATCGATGGAGGAATTCGAAGCCCTCCTTAACGAAAGCTTCGAAATGGACACGCCGGACGAGGGTTCGGTTGTCAAAGGCAAGGTCATCGCGATCGAAGCGGGCCAAGCCATCATCGACGTAGGCTACAAGATGGAAGGCCGCGTCGAACTCAAAGAATTCGCAAATCCCGGTGAAGCACCCGACATCAGCGTAGGCGACGAAGTCGAAGTCTTCCTGCGTCAGGTCGAAAACGCCAAGGGCGAAGCGGTCATCAGCCGCGAAATGGCCCGCCGCGAAGAAGCCTGGGATCGTCTCGAAAAAGCCTATGCAAACGAAGAGCGTGTCGAAGGCGCGATCTTTGGCCGCGTCAAAGGCGGTTTCACCGTCGATCTGGGCGGTGCCGTTGCATTCCTGCCCGGTTCGCAGGTCGATGTGCGCCCCGTGCGCGACGCTGGCCCGCTGATGGGTCTCAAGCAGCCGTTCCAGGTTCTCAAGATGGACCGTCGCCGTGGCAACATCGTTGTGTCGCGCCGCGCGATCCTCGAAGAGTCCCGTGCCGAACAGCGCGCCGAAGTCATCGGCAACCTCACCGAAGGTCAGGCAGTCGACGGGGTGGTCAAAAACATCACCGAATACGGTGCGTTTGTTGATCTTGGCGGCGTAGACGGCCTGCTGCACGTGACCGACATGGCATGGCGCCGTGTGAACCATCCTTCCGAGATCCTGCAGATCGGCGAAACCGTCAAGGTTCAGGTCATCAAGATCAACAAGGACACGCACCGCATCAGCCTCGGCATGAAGCAGCTTCAGGAAGATCCGTGGGATCTGGTCGGCGCCAAGTACCCGCTGTCCTCTGTCCACATGGGCCGCGTCACGAACATCACCGATTACGGTGCGTTCGTCGAACTGGAGCCGGGCGTCGAAGGTCTGGTCCACGTTTCCGAAATGTCCTGGACCAAGAAGAACGTCCATCCGGGCAAGATCGTGTCCACCTCGCAAGAGGTTGAGGTCATGGTTCTGGAAATCGATCCGTCCAAGCGCCGTGTCAGCCTTGGTCTCAAGCAGACCATGCGCAACCCGTGGGAAGTGTTTGCAGAAACTCACCCCGAGGGCACCGAAGTCGAAGGCGAAGTCAAGAACATCACCGAATTCGGTCTGTTCATCGGCCTCGAAGGCGACATCGACGGCATGGTTCACCTCTCCGACCTGTCCTGGGACGAGCGTGGCGAAGACGCGATCCAGAACTATCGCAAGGGCGACATGGTTCAGGCCGTTGTCTCCGAAGTCGACGTCGAGAAAGAGCGTATCTCGCTCTCGATCAAGAACCTCGGCGGTGACAAGTTCGCCGAAGCGGTTGGCGGCGTAAAGCGTGGCTCGATCGTGACCGTGAACGTCACCTCGATCGAAGACGGTGGCATCGAAGTGGAATATGAAGGCATGAAATCCTTCATCCGCCGCTCCGACCTGTCCCGCGACCGTGCCGAACAGCGCCCCGAGCGTTTCTCGGTTGGCGACAAGGTCGATGTGCGCGTGACCAACGTGGACAGCAAGACCCGTCGTCTGGGCCTTTCGATCAAAGCACGCGAGATCGCGGAAGAGAAAGAAGCCGTCGAACAGTACGGTTCGTCCGACTCCGGCGCGTCGCTCGGCGACATTCTCGGCGCAGCGCTCAAGGGCGACGAGTAAGCCTCACACGAAAGCACAAGCTTACGCTGACAAAATCGAACCCCGCTGCCGAAAGGTGGCGGGGTTTTTCTTTGCGCGCCTGCCGTCCTTTCCGGATCGGAAAGGTGTAAATTGGTTAACTTGGTCAAGTATCGCCGCAGCCGAATCGTCTGAACGTGGTTCGCGGAAACGCTGAAATTTCAGAACAACCTGTGCGGAATCGGTCGACGGACCAGCCTCCGCAGGCATCCATTGGTGTTAACCCGCCGAAAATTTCTTTCATATTCTGATAGTTCTGGTCTAAATACATATTCAATGCTCCAATAGATCTTGCGAATCCGACTGCTCGAAAAAGATGCCTTGGGAGGGGCGCAAAAATGATCCGGTCAGAATTGATACAGAAAATCGCTGATGAGAATCCGCACCTCTATCAGCGCGACGTGGAGCGGATTGTGAACACGGTCTTCGAAGAGGTCACCGAGGCGATGGCCCGGGGCGATCGGGTTGAACTTCGCGGTTTTGGCGCGTTTTCTGTCAAAAAACGGGATTCTAGGGTTGGCCGCAACCCGAGAACAGGCGAAACGGTTCATGTAGAAGAGAAGCACGTGCCCTTTTTCAAAACGGGCAAGTTGCTTCGTGACCGTCTGAACGGAAAGTAAATAAATGCGTTACGTCCGCTATATCGTGCTTGCCGCGATTGCGATCCTGCTGATTTCTGTCTCTCTGGCCAACCGCGGTCTGGTCGAGTTGAAACTCATGCCCGACGAACTCGCGACCTTCCTTGGTCTCGAATGGTCGATCACGCTGCCGCTGTTCGTCGTCGTTCTTGGCGGTGTGGTGGCCGGGCTGGTCATCGGTTTCATCTGGGAATGGCTGCGCGAACACAAGCATCGCCGCGAGGCAACTGTGAAATCGCGCGAAGCCCAGAAACTGGCGCGCGAGGTCGACCGCCTCAAGAAAGACAAGCACAAGGAAAAGGACGAAGTTCTGGCCCTGCTGGAATAGCGCCCACCGACCGCTTTCAAATCCCGCCCGGCGCGGATAAGCACGTAGCATGAATACCCGAATGAAATTCTGCGGGCTGCGCACGCCCGTCGACGTCAGCGCGGCTGTAGAGGCCGGGGCCGCTTACGTCGGCTTTGTCTTTTTCCCGCCGTCTCCGCGCTATCTGACGCCCGAGGACGCCGCGCCGATCGCGGCGCAGGTTCCCGAGGGGATCGCCAAGGTCGCGCTTGTGGTTAACGCGGATGACGAGCTGCTGGACCAGATCACCGAAACCGTGCCCATCGATATGTTGCAACTGCACGGCAAAGAGACGCCCAAGCGTCTCGCCGAGATCAAGCAGCGCTATGGCCTGCCGGTGATGAAGGCCGTGGGCGTCGCAGGTCCGGAAGACCTAGAAACGCTCGACACCTACCTCCGTGTCGCCGATCAGGTTCTCGTGGACGCCAAACCGCCAAAAGACGCAACGCTGCCAGGTGGTAACGGGCTTGCTTTCGACTGGCGTCTGATCGCTGGCCGCCGCTGGCCAGTGCCGTGGATGCTGGCCGGAGGGCTGACCGAAGCAAATGTCGCCGAGGCGATGCGTCTGACCGGGGCGCGTCAGGTCGATGTTTCTTCGGGCATCGAAACCGCCCCGGGCATCAAGGATTCCGCCCTGATGCAGTCCTTTGCAGAAGCCGTCCGCACCGCCTGAACGGCCGATTCCCGCTGGCAATGCCGGGGCACGGCGTTTATGTGGAACAAAGCATAGAAATGAGGGTCCGCAAATGCCTGACGATCTTTTCAATTCCTTCATGACCGGCCCTGACGAAAATGGCCGTTTCGGCAAGTTCGGTGGCCGTTTCGTCTCGGAAACCCTGATGCCGCTTATCCTGAGCCTTGAAGCGGAATACGAAAAAGCCAAGACGGACCAGTCGTTCTGGGACGAGATGGACGATCTCTGGACCCACTATGTCGGGCGTCCGAGCCCGCTCTACCATGCAGAGCGTCTGACCGAACATCTGGGCGGCGCCAAGATCTACATGAAGCGGGACGAGCTGAACCATACCGGCGCGCACAAGATCAACAACGTGCTGGGGCAAATCATCCTTGCCCGCCGCATGGGCAAGACCCGGATCATCGCTGAAACCGGCGCAGGTCAGCATGGCGTCGCGACCGCGACAGTCTGCGCCAAGTTCGGTCTGAAATGCGTGGTCTACATGGGTGCGCATGACGTGGAACGGCAAAAGCCCAATGTCTTCCGCATGCGTCTGTTGGGGGCCGAGGTGATCCCCGTCACATCCGGCCGCGGCACGCTCAAGGACGCGATGAACGACGCGCTGCGCGACTGGGTGACCAATGTCCGCGACACCTTTTACTGCATCGGTACGGTCGCCGGGCCGCACCCATATCCGGCGATGGTCCGCGATTTCCAGTCGATTATCGGCAAGGAAGTTCGCTGGCAACTGGCCGAGGCCGAGGGAGAAGGCCGTCTCCCCGATACGGTTGTCGCCGCGATCGGTGGCGGGTCGAACGCCATGGGCCTGTTCTATCCCTTCCTCGACGATGATGAGGTCAATATTATCGGCGTCGAAGCCGGTGGTAAGGGTGTGAACGACAAGATGGAGCATTGCGCCTCGCTGACCGGCGGGCGTCCCGGCGTGCTTCACGGCAACCGTACTTACCTCTTGCAGGACGACGATGGCCAGATCCTCGAAGGCTTTTCGATCTCTGCGGGGCTCGACTATCCCGGTATCGGCCCCGAGCACTCTTGGCTGCATGATGTAGGGCGCGCGCAATACGTCTCGATCACTGACAAGGAAGCGCTTGAGGCGTTCCAGCTTTGCTGCACGCTCGAAGGCATCATTCCTGCGCTGGAACCCAGCCATGCGCTGGCCCACGTGACCAAGATCGCCCCGGATCTGCCTGCTGACCATGTCATCGTGATGAACATGTGCGGTCGTGGCGACAAGGACATCTTCACTGTCGCCGCCGCGCTTGGTTTCGAGATGGAAGAAAAGGACTGATACCCAAGTCCTTTTCCTGAGCAATTCATAGCCCGGCACGCCTGTTGCCGGGCTTTCTTGTTCGTGCCACTTGCTTCGCAGGCAGGGAAAAGCCAGACCAGCCCCCGAATTGCATTTGGCAGAGGATGTGAAGGCCGGTTAACCTAACCTCGACAGCGGGAGGCGAACCATGCGTTTCAATGTTTTCATTCTGTTTCTCTGGGCAACGGTCATTGCTGCCGGTTCAGTTGCCGCGCAAAGCCCCGAAGATACCGTGCGCTGGATCTACACCTCGCTTTCCCAGCCGGGATCGGCCGAGCAGAAAGGGTTCGCGTATTTCCGGGCGCCCGAGCGACGCGCGCAGTACATGACCAATCGCATGGTCACCCTGTTCAATGCGAACGATACATACGGCGACGATCTCGCCAGCGCCTGCATCGATTTCGCCCCCGAGATTCCCGGCAATGATTTCGACGCGGCCGAAATTGCCCGGACCCTCCAAACGACGGCGGAGGGGGATGACCAGGCTCTTAGCGTAACGGCTCAGTTCAGCAATTTCGGAACACCGGCCGAGATCGTCTATGACTTTATCCCCGAGGATGGTTTCTGGAAGATCGACGATATCGCGGGACCGGGATGGCGCCTTTCGCAAATACCCTGCACCGCCGCTTCTGCCCC
Source organism: Heliomarina sp. (assembly GCF_052826185.1). Lineage (NCBI taxonomy): Bacteria > Pseudomonadati > Pseudomonadota > Alphaproteobacteria > Rhodobacterales > Roseobacteraceae > Heliomarina > Heliomarina sp. The sequence goes on from NZ_JBRBUI010000017.1 coordinate 135,778, forward strand.
GTCAGGCGGTGCCCTGACCGGGTATTGCTATGTTACGGACAACGCCTCGCTCCGGCTTCGCGTCGATAATGCGGGACATGGCGAGTTCGAATTCGACAGCCTTGGCGCAAACGGTCATTTCTGCGGGGCGCTCGGTCCGGTAGGTCCGATGCCCGGTGGCTGGGTCTACCAGGAAGATTTCCAGGGCGCGCAATGCCGGATTGAAATTACGGTGACGCCCGAAAGCGGATTGCGCCTGATCGACGTAGATGGCGGTTGCAAGATGTCATTATGCGGCCAGCGGGCAGTTATCGGGGAGAGAGTGTTTTCCCGCGCCGATCAATTGGATTGCGCACAAATTCCCCAGTAATGAATCCCGTTATTTCGATTTTTCGGAACTGTGCATTTCCAGCATTTCCATTGAAACAACCTCAAGCGTGCGCTTGTGCGTGGCTGCCAAATTCACATTTGGTGCGCAGCCTTCGTCGGCCGCTTGCAGGAAGCGCCCAGCGCAAAGACACCACTGATCTCCGGGTTTAAGCCCCTCGAAACGGAATTCCGGACGTGGTGTGGACAGGTCGTTGCCAACATATTTGGAATAGGCAAGAAATTCCTCGGTCATCTCTGCGCAGACCGTATGAATCCCCTGATCTTCCGCACATGTATTGCAATGCCCGTCCCGAAAGAAACCGGTCACCGGCTTGAAGGAACATGGCGTAAGAGGCTCGCCCAATACGTTCAGTTTCTCGTCCGGTTCCATTTCTGCCACCCTCTCAATGAAACAATGCAGCTCGTACCTAGAAATCATAATAACAGCATTAAGTGGCTTCTTAAAGCCGCCCCGCCAAGCGAGAGAAAGAATCAATTAGGGCTTATTTCGAAGCATTAATAATAGTGCGGCCAAGTTTTGCCGATCTACTGGTATAAAGTCAGGTTTCAATCGGATTCCAGTCAATCCAGCGCCCGTGAAAATCGGCGCGCCCAAGGGTGAGGTGCTTGTCGCCTGGCCAGAGGCGAAGCGACAGCAACGCACCGCCGCGCCCTTCCGGATCATCGTCACTCTCCATACGAAACCATGCCAGCGGTTTCGACGCGGTTGCGACTGCTCCGGCCGCCTCGATCATCGCCCGTCCCCGCGCCTGAGCTGCTGCCGGGAAATACTGCCAAGCCACCGTGTGGTAAATCAGGTGAAGACAACCTTCCGGCTGGGCATCCAGCCGGTCGCTCAGCCAGTCGATTGCATCACCACGAGCAACGGTCCCCGACTGCACGCCAATGGCGGCGCGTGTCAATTTGGCGCGATGCGGTTGGTCCGGCCAGAGATAGGCCAGCAACCGTGTGACCTGCTCGGGGTCCTTAACATCAAGCGGGTTGAGATCGACGCCCGCGCGATCCGTAACCTCGATATTCGCGGCTGCGGGAAGGTCTCCCTTCCAGTCGGGTGTTAGCACCAGCGCAGGGTCAGCCGGCCCAAGTCGCCCTTCCGTCACCTCGAGCGCATAGCGATCCCACATCAGGTTCAGCCCCGCGCTTGCGCCCAGCTCGCTTGTCATCAGGGGCAGGGGGTGTTCGCCTCCAACCCAATGTGCGGCGGCAATCATTGCGGCAGAGCGGCGAACTTCGTTGGTCTGAGGCGCGCTCTGCATCCAATCGATGAGAAAACCCTCGTGCCGTTTCATCGCGGCAAGCACCGCGTCCAGCAGCGCCTTGTCGGATACATTGTTCGGCGGATAGGCAGCGCGCAAGGCGTCATCTGCCGAGGTCAGCACAAGCGCATGCAGCCCGCCTGCAAGCCGCAGGGGCAGCGAGGCGGCATTCGGTCCAAGATCATCCGGCCACCCCTCACAAAGCTCGGCGATCTTCCCCTGACTGGGCCAGTTATCGGCAAGCAGGACCAGCATCCGGCCCATGAAATCCGACCCCAGCGCATGGCAGGACCGGGCCTGCGTGCGCAGTGCCGCAGGCATCCTCACCTGAATTTTTCCATAAGCTTCTGCAGCGGCGTTTTTTCGGGCGCCGTGTCCTCGGGTTCGGGAGCTTTCTTGGCGGGGGCGGATTCGACCTTTGGCTTGGCACTATTGGATGACCGGGGCGGTGCGACCCGCAGGGAAACCGCGTTCATGAACTTGCCGAAATCTCCGTCCGCCAGCGACGCCGCGCCATCCGAAATTCCGCGCAGAACATCGTCGAGCCAGTCTTCATCGGCCTTGGCAAAGTCATGCAGCACATAGGCGGGCACAAGTTCCTTGCGGCCCGGGTGGCCTACGCCAAGCCTGACCCGGGCGTATTCGGCGCCAATATGGGCATGGATCGACCGCAACCCGTTGTGGCCCGCATGTCCACCGCCCTGCTTGACCCGCACCTTTGCCGGGGCAAGGTCGATCTCGTCATGCAAAACGATCACATCGTCAGGCGTCAGCTTGAAAAAACGCATCGCCTCTCCGACCGACTGGCCCGAATTGTTCATGTAGGTTTCAGGCTTGAGCAGCAACACCTTGTCGCTGCCCAGCCGACCTTCGGCGATTGCGCCCTGAAATTTGGGCTTCCACGGCGAAAACCCCTGATCCTCGGCAATCCGGTCGACGGCCATGAACCCGATGTTATGGCGGTTGCGAGCGTATTTCGCGCCGGGATTGCCCAGCCCCACGATCAGTTTCATCGCTGTCTCCGTTGACGTTCCACGACCAGTTAATGCCCGGAATTGGCCGGATGTTCCAGCCATTGGGTCAAAGTTGGCCATGCGTCCAAATGAAAAAGGGGCCCCCTATGGGAGCCCCGTGATCGTCCTTACTGTCCCTCGAAAGGATCAATCGTCGTTGACCTCGATCGCTTCGACTTCGTCTGCTGCAACTTCTTCTTCTTCGTCATCCGCGGCACGCAGGCCCGACGGTGCCGAGATGTTTGCAATCACAAAGTCACGGTCGATGGTCGGCTTTGCGCCCTGAGGCAGGTCGACCGAAGAGATGGTAATCGAGTCGCCAATGTTCAGACCGGAGACGTCGATGGTGATGTGATCGGGGATATCGCCCGCGGTCACGACCAGTTCGACTTCGGGACGGACCAGCGACAGAACGCCGCCCTTGCGCAGACCGGGGCAGTTTTCTTCGCCCACGACTTCAACCGGGATGAACAGGTTGATCTTGGTGGTCCGGCGCAGACGCATGAAATCGACATGGGTCGGCAGGTCTTTGACGATGTCCCGCTGAACGTCGCGGCAGATGACGCGCACGTCGTCATGGCCTTCGACTTTCATGTTGAACAGGGTCGCCTTGAAACGTCCGGCTTTGAGCTTGTGAAACAGCTCGTTGAAAGGAATGTTGATGGGCAGCGGGTCGTTGTCGCCACCGAATACAATCCCGGGAACCATGCCATCACGGCGTGCCTGACGAGCGGCGCCCTTGCCTGTCCCCGTCCGTTCCTGGGCTACGAGATCAGGAATCTCTCCAGCCATATCAATTCTCCAATTTGTAAGGGCAGGGTGCCTCCAAGGCTGTCACCCCGCGTGAAGCCGCGCGTATAGACCAGAGTCGCTGTCTTGAAAAGAGCTTTTCCTTGCGCATAGCTGAACCGCGTGACAAGTGGCAGAACATGGGACTTGTCGAAGATATCCGGATCAGCCGCGCGCCCGCGCTCGGCTTTGTGGCGATGGCGCTGGTCTGGGGCTGTTTCGCAGCGCAGGTGCCGGTGATCAAGGCCCAGATCGGGGCGAGCGACGCTGCCTATGGGGCTTCTTTTCTTGTCTCCAGCATCGGCGCGATCAGCGCCATGTGGCTGGCGCCGCTGGTGGATCGCCGGCTGGGTGCCCTGTCCCTCGCGCTCAGCAGCGCGGCGATGATCGCCTGCATGCTGTTCGTATCCTTCAGCAGCTTGATCTCGGTATTCACTTTCGGCATGTTCCTGACCGCCGCCGCTTCGGGAATTGCGGATATCCTGCTGAACACGCGTATCGCCGAATCAGAGGCACAGCGCGGGCGGCCGCTGATGAACCTCAATCACGCGGTTTATTCCTTTTCTTTCGCCGGAGCCGCGCTGGTAACCGGCATGGCGCGAGAGGCGGGTTTCACGCCCGTGCAGGTTTTCTGCATCGTCGCCGCCGTAATCTGGACCTTGTGCTTCCTGATGGTCGCTCCGCATCGCCACACCGCTGGAGAACCCGCGCTGTCGGCGGCAGCGGGCCGGGTGATCGTCTGGCTTGCCGGTCTTGTATTCCTTGCCGGTTTCATGGCCGAACAGGCGGTCGAGGGCTGGTCCGCCCTTCATCTCGAACGCACACTGGGTGGTGGGGCGGCGCAAGGGGCGCTGGGACCGGCCGTGCTGGGCGTGACGATGGGTATCGGTCGGATCATCGGCCAATCCGTGGCGGCGCGTCTGTCGGAAACGGTGATCATCGCCGCCGCATGCACCATTGCGGCCATCGGAACCGCGACGGCGGCGCTCGCGCCAACACTCACCGTCGCTTACCTTGGTTTTGCGATCCTCGGTCTTGGCGTCTCGGTGGTCGTGCCGATCTCCATGGCGCTCATCGGGCGGGTCGTCCCGCAATCCGACCGGGTCGCCGCAATCGGCCGGGCTTCGGTCGTGGGCTATGGGGCGTTTCTCTTCGGTCCCAGCATGATGGGGCTGACCGCCGATCTCTACGGTCTTCGCGCCTCTTTCCTGCTGCTGGCGATAATGCTTTTGCTGGTCGCTGCCGTGCTGGTCCCCGCGATGAACCGGCGGCTCAGGGGAGGGCGCTCCGCAGGTGCCCACCCGCATCCATGACCCGCGCGTAAAGGTCGAACTCCGCCGCCCGCGCGGCACGTAGTTTACGCCGTGTGGCCTCTTCCAGCTCCGCCGGTACCTCGGGCGAGACGTTCTTGACGCCGGGCTTTACCGGTTCGCCGAACCGCTCGGCGAGGAAGTTCAACAGCCCGACCGGCTTTTCATGGGCAAAGAGATCGGTGATCAACACGCGACCCTTCAGCGAGGTCAGCATCGCGAACTGGCTGCCAATCCCCGCATATTCGGGCGGATCGTCCGAGATCACCTCGCGCACGAACTGGTCAAAGCTGATCCCCTCCGTGCTGAATGCGCTGCCCTTCTTCGCCTGTCGAGCGCGATAGCGATACCAGCTTCGGATCTGCTCCTCCGGCTCGCGGATGACCGCGAACCGGTCCGGGCGCATGCCGAATTCGGTCTCGAGAAACGGTGCGATCCGCGCATGGAACCGCTGCGCTGAAATATGCTTGCGCCGCTTGGTAAAGATGATGTCGGCCTTCGGCTTCAGCGCCATCTCGATCGCCGTGGTGCCGGTTTTCGGCACCGCGATGAAAACCAGCGACTGAGGCGAGAAGACCAGCAACGGATCAGTCCTGCCAGCGCCCTTCGAACCCTTCCGGAATAAGCAGGTTATGGCGGCCCAGATTGGCGACATTGGTTTCACCGCAGAGCGCCATGGTCATGTCCAGTTCCTTGCGGATGATCTCAAGCGCCGTGGTCACGCCCTTTTGCCCCATCGCGCCAAGGCCGTAGATGTACGACCGCCCGATCATCGTGCCGTTTGCCCCCATGGCCAGCGCCTTGAGCACGTCCTGACCTGACCGGATACCGCTGTCGAGGATCACCTCGATATCGCCGCCGACCGCATCAAGGATCGGTGTCAGCATCCGGATCGAACTCAGCGCACCGTCAAGCTGCCGCCCGCCGTGGTTGGACACCACAATGGCATCGGCACCCACTTTGACCGCCATTTTGGCATCTTCGGGATCGAGAATGCCCTTGAGGATGACCTTGCCGCCCCATTGCTCCATCAGCTTGCCGATCTTGTCCCAATCAAGCGTCAGATCGAACTGCTCTGCGGTCCACGCCCCCAGCGAGGCCGGATCGTCGATGCCGTCCACATGGCCAACGATATTCCCAAAGGACCGCCGTTTGGCGCTCAGCATCTCGATGCCCCAGCCCCATTTCGTCGCAAGGTTGGCAATTGTCCTCGGCGTCAGTTTCGGCGGGGCGGAGAGACCGTTCTTGAGATCTTTGTGCCGCTGCCCCAATAACTGCAGGTCCAGCGTAATGACGAGTGCGGAACAGCCCGCGTCCTTGGCCCGCTGGATCAGGCGCGAGGTGTAATCCGTGTCCTTCATCGTATAAAGCTGGAACCAGAACGGTCCCGAGATATGCTCGGCCACGTCCTCGATCGAATTGATCGACATGGTCGACAGCGTATAGGGCACGCCGAATTTCTGCGCCGCCCGGGCCGCCTTCATCTCGCCATCGGCGTGCTGCATGCCCGTCAGTCCAACCGGCGCGAGCGCCACCGGCATGGTCATCTTCTGGCCAATCACCGTGCCGGCTGTCGACCGGTTCGACATGTCCACGGCGACTTTCTGGCGCAGCCGGATCTGCTCAAAGTCCGAGGAATTCTCGCGGAAAGTCTGCTCGGTCCAGCTGCCGCTTTCGGTGTAGTCAAAGAACATCCGCGGAACCCGGCGTTCATAGATCCGTTTGAGATCCTGAATATTCGTAATGACCGGCATTTCCGCGCCCTCCTTGCTAAGCACCCGGAAGCAGTACCAACGCGCCGGGGCTTACTCAAGCGGCCAAACGAACTGGTCGAACGATGTGCACTGCGCCATAGTCGCGCAGAACAGGAAGCAGGAGAGTCAGATGTTCTTCGACGATATGCCGCTGGGCAAACGTTACACCACCGGATCCAAAACGCTCACGGCCGAGGAAATCATCGAGTTCGCGAAGCAATGGGACAACCAGCCCTTCCATGTTGATGAAGAGGCTGCGAAGAAATCGGTCTATGGCGGTCTGATCGCCAGCGGTTTCCACACGATACTGACGGCTTTCAACCTGACGCTCGAGGCAAGCGACTGGTCCGAAAGCTCTATGGGGTCGCCCGGTATGTCCGAAGTGCGCTGGATCAAACCCGTCTACGCGGGCGATACCCTGCGGGTCGAGGCGGAGGTTACCGCGTCGAAAGCGTCCAAGTCAAAGCCCGACCGGGGGTTCGTCGACGTGCAGTACAATATTCTCAACCAGAACGACGATCTGGTCTCGTCCTATCATTCGACCCATATGCTCAAGCGGCGCAGTTAGGGCTCAGCCCAGAAAACGCTCGCTGCACCAGTTGTAGTATCGGATCGATTCCTCGATCAGGTCACCCTCGGCGCGCGGCAGTTGCGACAGCACCGCCACAAAGGCTTTGCGCTTTTGCGAATAGGTGCCGCTCACGTGACGACCAAGGATCGTCGTGGCCTGTAACGCGCCTTCTTGGGCGCGGCGTTGCGTGATCAGCCCGCGCCTTTCAAGCACAAGCGACGTATAGGAAAAATAGGCCGCGCATTGCAGGGCCTGTGCCTCTTCATCGAAATAGGCGCGGGTCTGGGCCGAAGCCGGAGCAAGCCCCGCAAGGGTGAGCAATCCGACAAGCCAGGCAACTTTGAACATAGGCATTCCGATCCGGAAACTGTGCAAGCTTCCGCGACAATGCCGGGGCCGAATGGCCTACCGTTGACCCTGAGCGGGTAATTTCAGGGCAATATTCAGGCCGAATGTGCCCCGTCGGCCAAGGACTTAACAAAAGCCAGCACTTCGTTAACGGGCTTGCCCTTTTCGATCTGGTCAACGATGGCCGACCCTACGACCGAGCCATCGGCCACTTCGGCAATCGCCCGCGATTGTTCCGGCGTCTTGATCCCGAAACCCACGATGACCGGCAGATCGGTTCCCGCCTTGATCCGTGCGACTTCGGGCCCGACATCGGCGGACTGCGCCTCGGCCGAGCCGGTGATCCCGGTGATCGACACATAATAGACAAACCCCGATGTGTTCTCGAGCACCTTGGGCAGGCGCGCATCATCGGTGGTTGGCGTGGCAAGCCGGATAAAGTTGAGACCGGCCTTCTGCGCGGGCAGGCACAGCTCGTCATCTTCCTCGGGCGGCAGGTCCACGATGATCAGCCCGTCGATCCCGGCCTCTTTGGCCTGTTCCAGAAAGGTGCTCACGCCGCGTGAATAGATCGGGTTGTAATAGCCCATCATCACGATCGGGGTCGTGTCATCGCCTTCCCGGAACTTGCGGGCAAGCTCAAGCGTGCGGTTCAGCGTCATGCCGCCTTCAAGCGCGCGCTGCCCGGCAAGCTGGATCGTCGGGCCGTCCGCCATCGGGTCGGTAAAAGGCAGGCCCAGCTCGATAATATCCACACCGGCACCCGGCAGGCCCTTCACGATCTCCAGCGAGGTTTCGAAGTCCGGATCGCCCGCCATTACATAGGCCACGAATGCTTTCTTCCCCGCGTCGCGGAGCGTGGCGAATTTGGCGTCGATACGGGTCATGGGCGCGTTCCTTTATCTGTCGGTCTGCCATGCCAAAACTGCAGGGGGAAATCAATGCACCATGTCCCCGTCCGACACCGCCGCGTCAGAATGCAACCGTGTAGCGCAGGCTGAGCGTATTAACACCGGGGTTGAAATCGCGGATCGAGGCATTGGAGATATGCGACAGCCCAAGGGACATGCTGTTGCCTGACTCGAACCGTTTGCCGACACCGATAAGCGAGCGGAAAAAGAAATGCCCGCCAAGCTGGTTCACCGGCATGTCTTCGTCATAATACCCTGGCATAAGGCTGCCTTCGATGAACCAGTCGTTCGCCAGCGACCAGTTGGCGACGATCCCCGCCCCGACAAAGAAATCGCCCGCACCCGTAATCCGGGCGTTGCCACCCCACGAATAGCTGGCGACTTCACCTTCGTAAAACGGGGTGTGGTGGTATTCGAGATCGACGGTAGCCGTATCTCTCGAGATTTCATTGCTGAAATCCGAATAGCCAAGACCGAATGTCACGGATTGGGCGCTGGCCATCGGGGCAAAAAGGATCATGACCGGCAAAACAAGGCCGGATACTCTCAGAACTTTCTTCATTTTCTTGACTTCAATTTGAGTGTTGCGGTGAAAGAGCCCCGATCTGGCATCTGACGGCTATCACCGGCGCTTCCAAAACTCTTAACGCGGTAACGAACCGATTGGTTCAATCTCGTCTTTCGCGCAGCCCTGCTTGCGCTTGCGGCTTGGGCTGCTAGAAGCGGCGCAAATCTGACAGGAGAACGTCAATGGGATTCAAGATGGGTATCGTCGGATTGCCGAATGTCGGCAAATCCACGTTGTTCAATGCGCTGACGCGGACGGCGGCGGCGCAGGCGGCGAACTTCCCGTTTTGCACGATCGAGCCGAACGTGGGCGAGGTCGCCGTACCGGATGCGCGGCTCGACAAGCTCGCGGAGATTGCCAAGTCGAAATCGATCATCCCGACGCGGATGACCTTTGTTGACATCGCCGGTCTGGTGAAAGGCGCGTCCAAGGGTGAAGGGCTCGGCAACCAGTTCCTCGCGAACATCCGCGAAACCGACGCCATTGCACACGTACTGCGTTGTTTCGAAGACGGTGACGTGACCCATGTCGAAGGCCGTGTCGATCCGGTCGCCGATGCCGAAACCATCGAAACCGAACTGATGCTCGCCGATCTGGAATCCATCGAAAAGCGGTTGCAGAACATCGTGCGCAAGGTCCGTGGCGGCGACAAGGAAGCCGTTCAGCAGCAGCGCCTGATGGAAGCCGCCAAGGCCGCGCTCGAAGAAGGCAAGCCCGCGCGCACTGTCGCGGTCGACGAAGAAGACGCCAAGGCCTGGAAAATGCTGCAGCTTCTGACCACCAAGCCGGTGCTCTACGTCTGTAACGTCTCCGAGGAAGAAGCCGCCGAGGGCAACGACCATTCCGCCCGCGTTGCTGAAATGGCAGCGGCACAGGGCAATTCGCACGTGGTTATCTCGGCCCGGATCGAGGAGGAGATCAGCCAGCTCGAAGACGAGGAAGCGCAGATGTTCCTCGAAGAGATGGGGCTCCAAGAGGCCGGGCTCGACCGCCTGATCCGCGCGGGCTACGAACTCCTGCACCTTGAGACATATTTCACCGTCGGTCCGAAAGAGGCGCGCGCCTGGACGATCCGCAAGGGCACCATGGCGCCGCAGGCTGCCGGTGTGATCCACGGAGACTTCGAGAAGGGTTTCATCCGGGCCGAGACCATCGCCTATGACGATTTCGTCTCGCTCGGAGGCGAACAGCCCGCAAAAGAAGCGGGCAAGATGCGCGCTGAAGGCAAGGGATATACCGTCAAGGACGGCGACGTCCTGCACTTCCTTTTCAATAACTGAAAAAATTATGCACACAGCCCGTATGGGCTATGTGCATGCCTGTGGGTGGGGCCGGAATTACCGGGGGCCGTATTCCACGGGGTTACGGGTGGTGTCGATCTCCAGGGCGGAGTCGGACTGGTCGAGCCCGCGTCGGAACGGCTGCTGGGATTCGGGAACTTGCACCCGGGTCGCATCTTCGATCGAATTCCGCATAGCGCTGTCACTTTCGTACGAGCGATCCTGATCGTGGCTCTGCCCTGCTGCGGCCGGATCACCGGCGTTGTAGCGCGAGTGTTCCGCGATGGCATCTGCCTGTGCGATACCGGTCGACGCTGCGATTGCAGTGATACCTGCGAGGGCGGCAATTTTCAGATTCGGTTTCATCTTCGTTTCCTTTCAATTCGTCTGCCAACGTGTGCTGCATCAGCCCCGCTGGCAGGAAATGAACGGATTCCAGTCTCAAAAGTTTCACATTTCACGTTCACATAAAATTGCCCAAGCATTTACTATAAAACATAAATTTTCGCGTGAGCGGCTATTGAATTCGCACGCAGAACTCTTAAAGGGCGTGTGCGATGTAATCGTGTTTGATTTTTCCCGGCGTCATTCTGCGGCACAGCGGAGATGAAAAATTCGCTCCGGGGTTGCGTCATCTGCTCAACGGGCGAAAAATGATGCATCCGCAGCAGGGAATGTCATATGACGCCGACACAGGATATCGTCACGCCACTCTACCACCAGATCACGCTGGTGCTCCGGCAGCGCATCGAGGCGGGCTATTACGGTCCCGACGGCCGCATCCCGTCCGAGCAGGACCTCGCCCGCGAATTCAGTGTCTCCCGTATTACCGTGGCCCGCGCGATCAACGATCTCGCGCAGGCGGGTCTTGTCGAAAGACGTCGCGGCGCAGGAACCCGCGTGGTCGGCAGCGCCCTAAGCCGCCCTGTGACCGCGGGCATCGGTTCGCTGTTGCAAAGTCTTAACGACATGGGCAGCCGCACACAGGTCAAGGTTCTGGAATTCGGGTTTACGGCTCCGTCCCCCGAAGTGCAGGCGGCGCTGGATCTGGATGCCGATGCGCGGGTGCAGCGTGCCGTTCGCGTGCGCAGCTACAAGAAAGAGCCGTTTTCCCACCTCACATCCTTCCTGCCGGATGATATCGGCAGCCAATTCGATGCGGATGACATGGGCAAACACCCCATCATGGACCTGTTGAAACGCGCCGGTATCAACGTCGGCAGCGCCGAACAAAGCTTTTCGGCGGCCCTTGCCGATCCGCAGACCGGCGCCGCGCTCGATGTGGTCGTGGGGACGCCCCTGCTCGCCATCGACAGGGTCATCCGCGATGGCAGTGGCCGGGGCGTGGAGTTTCTCAAGATTCTCTACCGCACGGATCGGTATCAATACCAGATGACGCTTGATGCCGCGGGCGAGAATGGCGCGAATACTTGGTCCACCACCGAAAACTGATCGCCCAGGCTTGATGAAACGGCAGGCAATCAACGCCAGTTGATCGCGTTCCTTCCGGCGCGGGGTTTACCTTCGGGCATCTTTGCGTATTGCTATATCAATAGATCAAATTCTGCGCTGCCCAGTCTGCGCGAAACGGAGGGCTGAATGGCTATCCATCGCATCGCCGCCGCACATGCGGCCTCAATCCTTCTGGACAAGGCCGCGTCCATCGCACTCGCCTGCGACATGATCGAAGAGGCGGGGAGCAAAGGCATCGAACTGCTGTGCTTTCCCGAAACCTTCGTGCCGGGGTTCCCCTACTGGATCAACCTCTACCCGCCGGGCAACCAGCACGGCATCCATTTGAAATACCTCGCGCAGTCCGTCGATATCGCGGCGGGCGATCTCGATCCCGTCTATGCGGCGGCGCGCAAGGCCGGGGTCTCGGTTGTGCTGGGCATCAGCGAGCGCGACGGCGGCACCATGTATAATGCGCAGGCCTTCATCGGGCCCGAGGGCGATCTGCTTGGGCTGCATCGCAAGCTGCAACCCACTTTTGCCGAACGTATGCTCTGGGGGCAGGGCGACGGTGCCGGGCTGATCGTGGCGGATATGCCGGTGGGCCGGGTAGGCGGGCTGATCTGTTACGAGCATATGATGAACCTCGCCCGGCAGGCGCTGATTTCCGACCGGATGCAGATCCACTGCGCCAGTTGGCCCACCTTTGCGACGCTCGCGAAACGCGGTGGCGCCTACGACGAAACCGTCGAAATCCTCATGCGCTCCCATGCCATTACCGGCCAGTGCTTTGTCATCCTCGCCGAGAATTTCGTAACCCAGCAATATCTCGACGTGATGGAGGAGGAGCTTGGCCCGCAGGCCGAAATCACAGCAGGCGGCGGTTGTTCCGCGATTTACGCGCCCTCCGGCGCCGTTCTTGCCGGCCCGCACAAAGGCGCGACCCAGGCGATCATCCACGCGGATGTCGAACTGGACGATATCTATCGCTCCAAGGTGCTCGCCGATACTGCCGGACACTCCTCCCGGCCCGAGGTCCTGCAACTGCAGGTCAACCGCAGCCCGGCGGAAACGCTGGTGGAGACAGGCCGCGCCAAATGATCTTGCCCGCGGGCAATCATTATGACATATTGATATAGCATTATACTAAGTCGGATGGCCGGACAGTGACCCAAAGAGACTATGGCGCAATCGACGCAGTTGCGAATATCTGGACCGCCGAGGCGCTCGCCGGGCGGCCCGACCGCGAGGATTTCTACACCGGCAAGATGAAGGTCGACCAGCAAACCTTTGAGGGCATTTCCCTCGAGGAAATGCTGGGCCGCATGGATAGGGCCGGGATCGAAAAGGCTTTTCTCATTGCCGCCAAGGTCGGGCCCCGTTTGCACCGCTCCTGCTACCATGTGCCTTACAGGCTGGTGGCCGACGCGGTGCAGAAATACCCCGACCGTTTTCTTGGCCTCGCGGGCATTGACCCGACCGAGGGGATGAACGGCGTCCGTGCCCTGGAAACGGCGGTGCGCGATGACGGATTTATCGGCGCGCATCTCTACCCGCACTGGTTCGAACTGGCCCCCGATCACGCGCGTAACTATCCGTTCTACGCCAAGTGTATCGAACTCGACGTGCCGATCCAGCTGCAGGTGGGCCAGTCGATGGTCTATGACAAGAGTTACCCCCGTCGCAGCGTAGGCCGCCCGATCACGCTCGACGCGGTGGCCTGCGACCTGCCCGAACTCAAGCTGATCGGCATTCATGTCGGTATACCGTGGACGGATGAGATGATCGCAATGGCGTGGAAACACGAAAACGTCTTTATAGGCTCCGACGCGCATTCCCCGAAATACTGGCCCGAAGCCTTTGTGAAATACATCAACTCCTACGGTCAGGACAAAGTCATCTTTGGCACCGACTTCCCGGTTCTGGATTTCGAACGCACCATGCGCGAGATCGACGATCTTAACCTGCGCCCTGGTCCCGAGCGCAAGTTCCTTCGCGACAACGTCCTGCGGATCTACGGGCTGGAGGGCTGACATGAACCTCGCCGAGTCGCTGGAAATTCACGCGGTCGCACGGCCCGACCACCCGGCTGTCATTTCCGGCGACACGGTTCTGACCCACGCCGAATTCGCCGCCCATGTCCGCGCCCTCGCGGCAGGGCTGGCCGCGAAGGGCATCGTCGCGGGAGATCTCGTCGGTGTCTGTCTCAAGGATACCATCGACCATCTCGCCGCGAATTACGCGGTGGTCCGGCTGGGCGCGATCCTGCTGCCGATGGATTGCCGTTGGACGCAGGAAGAAAAGGAACGGCTCGCCGAACATTTTGGCACCCGTCTTGTCCTCATCGAGGAGGACGCGGCCACGTTGAGTGCGGGCCTCACGGCGACCATCGCCGAAACCCTCTCGACAGGTGATGTGCCAGAAATCGCCCCCGGCGGCGGGGCCGGGTTGCTGCTGTCGCTTTCCTCCGGCACCACCGGGCGGGCCAAAGGCCCCTGTATCACGCACGATCACATGCTGCGCCGGTTCTGGACGCATTGGATCAATCTCGGCCTGAATGCCTCGGATCGCTATGTCTCGGCCACGCCGCTCTATTTCGGCGGCGGACGGACTTTTGCGATGTCCGTCCTCTTTGCGGGCGGCACGGTTATCCTCTTTCCGCCGCCGTTCAAGCCGGACCAGTTGGTCGATGAAATCGCGCGGGTTGATGCCACCAGCACTTTCCTAGTCCCGACCCAGCTGCGCAAGCTGATGGAGATGGACGACACCGCGCTTGCGCCGGCCCGCAACCTACGCACGCTGATTTCCAGCGGCGCCCCGCTGGACCCGGATGAGCGCATTAGCCTCTGCAACCGTGTCTGCGCGAATTTCATCGAATATTACGCCTCGACGGAAGGCGGCGGCGTGTCTATTTCCACGCCCGAAACCCGCCTGCGCGCGCCTGATTCCGTGGGCCGTCCGGTATTCGCGGTCGAAGTGCAGGTCGTGGATGACGATCACGCCCCTCTGCCCGCCGGTTCTGTAGGACGGTTCCGCTATCGCGGGCCCGGTGTTGCCGACAGCTATTACAAGGATGATGCCGCCAGTGCGGACGCCTTCCGCGACGGCTGGTTCTACCCCGGTGATCTGGCCGAGATCGATGAAGGCGGTCACATCCACCTGCGCGGCCGCACCAAGGATCTGATCATCCGAGGCGGTGTAAACATACACCCCGGCGAGATCGAAACGATCCTGCGCGAACACCCTTCGGTTTCCGAAGCCGCCGTGCTTGGTCGCCCCTCCAAACGCCTCGGCGAAGAAGTCGTGGCCTTCGTCACCGCAAACCCGCTGGACGAGGACGCGCTGACCGCATGGTGCAAAGAAAGACTCGCGCCCTATAAATGCCCGGTTGCCTTTATCGGTATCGACGACATGCCCCGCAACAGTGCCGGCAAAATCCTCAAGACGGAGCTCGCCGCGCAATTGCCGCAGGGCACGGCCTGATCCGATGACCCGCTTCGCTCCTGTCTTCAGCGCCCTAAGCGCAGCAGTCGAGAGGGGCAAGATACCCGGCGCGCATCTTCTTCTCTCGCGCCGGGGCGAAAACTTTGACTGGATGGGCGGCTATCGCGACCGTCAATCAGGCGATCCGCTGACCGCCGACACGCTTTACCGGCTCGCCTCGCTGTCCAAGATCATGACTTCGGTTGTCGCGCTGACCTATGTGCAGGAGGGGCGTCTGGACCTTTCCGATGAGGTCTCGCGCTATTTTCCCGCGCTTGCCGATATGAAGGTGGCTATCGAACGCGAAACCATCAGCGGCGAGCGGGCGATCAACCTTGTCGACCCCGAACGCCCGATGCTGGTGCATGACCTGTTCCGCCATACCTCGGGTCTCACCTACGGCCAGTTTTCCGACTCGCCGGTGCCGGCCGCGTACCGCGCGGCGGGTATGTCCGATCACGACCAGAGCCGCGACGACATCATCGCCAAACTGGCGACGCTGCCGCTCGCCCATCACCCCGGCACGACATTTGCCTATGGCATGTCGACGGATGTGCTCGGCTGGATACTCGAGGTAATCGAAGGCAAATCGCTTGAGGACATCTTTCGCGCCCGCCTCTTCGCGCCGCTGGGAATGGAGGAGGCCGCCTTTCGCCCCGCGCCCGACCGGATCGGTCGTATCGCCCAGCCTCAGCCCGATCCCGAAACCGGCGAGATACCGGTGCTCGGGTCGCGCAATTTTTACGAGGCCGGGTGGCTCTCCGGTGGCCACGGACTCTTTATCACTGCCGGGGATATGAAACGCTTCATGGCGATGCTCACCGGGCGGGGCAGTCATGGTCAGGCGCGTATCCTTTCCCCGGCGATCTTTGACTGGATGACCTCGAACCATCTGCCCTCGGATGTCCATTTCGATCCAGATTGCGACCTGCTCGGTCCGATGGCCCCGTATTCGGATCAGGGTCGGGGGTTCGGTCTTGGTGTGCTCGTGCGCACCGCGCCGGGACTGGCGTCCCTGCCGGGAACGCCCGGCGATTTTTCATGGTCTGGCCTCTCGGGGAGTTATGCCTGGGTCGATCCCGAACAGGACCTCTCCTGCGCGTTTCTCATGCAATCGCCGACCAATCGGCGCGAATTCATCACCCTGCTGCGGCGCCTCGTCTACGGCTGCCTGTAACGCTTGCAAAATGATCAATCGGCAAGGGCATGAGAGGATTTTCCCAAGAATCTATTGATCGACAGGCAAAGTTAGATCTAATGTTATATTAATATGACAAATAGCCTAACCGACTCGGATAGAATCTGTAAGAGACACCGGGCACGGAAGATCACCCAGAACCTGCGACGGGAAACGCAGGCATCCAGCAAAACGCAAATAGGGAAGATACAATGTCGAAACTAATCATGAACCGCCGGTCTTTCGTTGCCGGTATGCAGGGTCTCGCGCTCGGGACCGCGCTGACCGGTCTGCCGCGCCTCGGTAGTGCACAGGACCTCAAGAATGTCACCTATCTGACGCCCTTCGGCTACCTGATCAACTTTGCCGCCGCCATGTACGGCGACACCAGCGGCATCTTTGAAAAGCACGGCCTCAACGTCACTGTCGAAGGCGGTCGCGGCTCCTCGATGGCGGTTCAGCAGGTGACCGCAGGCCGCGCGCTGGTCTCGAGGACGGGCGGTACCGACCTGATCAAGGCCTATGCCAAGGATCCTTCGGTCGTCGCGATTGCCGAAATCTATGAACGCGATCTTTTCTACGTCATCAGCGCCGAAGACGGCGCAATCAATTCGCCCGAAGACATGGAAGGCAAGACCATCGGTATCGTCTCTCCCTCGGGCGCGACGGAAAACATCCTCGACATGATGCTCGCCGCCAAGGATATTCCCGCCGACGCGGTCAGCCGTGAAGTCGTTGGTAACGCGCCTGCCGCGTTTGAACTGGTGAAACAAGGCCGGATCTCTGCTTTCATCGCCACCAGCGATACCGATTTCCAGCTCCGTCAGGCAGGTGAACCGATCGTTTCCTGGTCGACCGACGACGTCGCGCTTTGCCCGGGTCAGGTTTACATGACCTCCAAGGCACCGCTCGAGGAAAGCAAGGAAGAACTCGCAGCCTTCCTCTCGGCTATTCAGGAATGTCTCGGCGTCATGCTCGAAACCCAGGACAAGATGGAAATCATCAATTCGATGGGTGCCAAGTACGACCTCGCCGAAAAAGGTCGCCCCGATGGCGGTCTGGCCGTTCTCGAATTCGGTATGCCGAATTACCAGCGTGCCTATGACGAGAAAATGGCCTCGGAACAGGAAAGCTGGGACAGCGCCTATAAGCTGATGGTCAAGGCTGGTCTGATCGAGGAACTCGAAGACCGCGACTTCTTTGACGACTCCATTCGTCAGCTTGCCTTCTCGTGACAATCGACCCCCATAAGACCGCTCTGATCGTGATCGACCCTCAGGTGTCGTTCTGCGATCCGGGCGGGTCCATGGACAGGCAGGGGCGCGCTCTAGCGCCCCTGCAACTTGCCGTGACGCAGTGTGTGCTGGTCGCCGACCGCGCCCGCGCCGCCGGGGCCACCATCATCTGGACCCGCATGGTTTTTGCGCCTGGCTATACCGATGGCGGAGAGCTGACCAACCGCATCCGTCCCAATCTCGCAAAGATCGGCGCGCTGGAACGCGGCAGCGGGGACGAGGAACTGTCGATGCTGGTCTCTCCGGCGCCCGAGGACGTGATCATAGACAAGCCCCGGTTCTCCGCGCTCATCAACACCGGGCTGGAACAGGTTCTGAAAGACCGCGGCATCAATACGGTGATTGTCGGCGGAGTCACGACCTCGATGTGCGTCGAGAGCACCGTGCGCGATATCGGTCAGCGCGACTATCAGACCTTTGTGCTTACCGATGCCTGCGCTGATTTCGATACCAAGGTGCACGAGGCGTCCCTTGCCGCCATGCAGTTCGGTTTCGCCAAGGGACTCAGCGTGGATGACGCCCTGACGCTTCTGAAAGGATGAATGTAATGACCCCAGCCAAGGCCGAAATGAACCCGGCGCCAGAGCATCAACCGGCCGACCTGTCGGTGTCGGCCGCAAAGGACGCGATGATCCGCCTCACCGGCGTCGAGCAGCGTTACAAGACGAAAGACCACGATGTTCTCGCCCTGACGGACGTGAACCTGAACATCGGCAAAGGCGAGTTTCTCGTGCTGCTGGGGCCATCGGGCTGCGGTAAGACAACCCTGCTGCGCATCATCGCCGGGCTGTTGCAATCAACCTCCGGCACGGTCGAAATCGACAACAAGCCGCTTTGGAACAAGAAAACCCGCAACGACGCCGCAATGGAGGAACTCGGTGTCGTCTTTCAGGAAGCGAACATGTTCCCGTGGATGACCATCGAGGACAATATCGCCCTGCCGCTGAAACTGCGCGGTGTGCCCAAGGCAGAACGCCGCGCCCGTGCGGCTGAGCTCTGCAAGATGGTCGGCATTGAAGGTTTTGAGAAACGCTGGCCGCGTCAGCTTTCGGGCGGTATGCGCCAGCGCGCCGCCATCGCCCGCGCGCTTTCGACGAAACCGCAGATCCTTCTGATGGACGAACCCTTTGGCGCACTCGACGCGATGACACGCGATGCGATGAACCTCGAACTTCAGCGCATCTGGATGGAAAGCGGCTGTACCATCGTGCTGGTCACCCACTCGATCCGCGAAGCGGTCTTCCTCGCTGACCGCATCCTTCTTTTGTCGCCGCGACCGGGCCGTATGGACACGATCACCGATATCAAGATCGAACGCCCCCGCGACACCTATGTTCAATCCACCCAAGGCTTCCAGGACTACGAGCTCAGCCTCCGTCAGCGCCTGGATTCCTTCGCCTGATCCCGCAAGGAGCCGATAAGATGGGAAAATACGCCGCCTGGGTCGCCACCCCTCTGGTTCTCGCCCTGCTGGTCCTGATCTGGCAGTTCTACGTTGTCGTTTTCGAGGTCTCGCCTTTCATCCTGCCGCCCCCGCTCGCGGTCTGGCACGCGACGGTCGAGCTGCTCTCCGAGCCCAAGACCTATTCGCATATTGCGATCACCGTTTATGAAACCGTCGCCGGATTCCTCATAGCGGTTGTCATCGGCATCGTCTTTGGCGGTCTGCTCGGCAAGATCCGCTGGCTCGAGCGTACCCTTAACCCGCTGATCGTTGGGCTTCAGGTTATGCCCAAAGTGGCGCTGATCCCGCTGTTTATCGTCTGGTTCGGTTTTGGTCCCACCTCCAAGGTCGTCCTTGCGGCGGTGATCTCCTTCTTCCCGATCATGACCAATACGATCCTTGGCATGAAATCCGTGGAAACCGGCCATCGCGACGTGATGCTCGCCCTGAACGCCTCGCGCTGGCAGACCTTCAAAGAGGTCGAATTGCAGAACGCGCTGCCCTTCATCCTTACCGGCATGGAAGTCGGCATCGTCCTTGCGACCATCGGCGCGATCGTCGGGGAATATCTCGGCGGCAGTCAGGGTCTCGGTTACATGGCCGTTGCCACGCTCAACGCCTTTGACGTGACCTCGATGTTCGGCGTGATATTCCTGCTGACCATCCTCGGTCTCGTTCTCTACTTCTTCGTCGTCATGCTGCGCCGCTTCGTCACCCCGTGGCACGAGGCCGTCACCTCGACCCGCGACTGACCACCCAGGCTGCCGATCAAGGAAATACACTCAGGAAAGGACCACATTCATGGGCCGCATCATCGACATCAGCACCAATTTCAAACCGCATACCGAGCTGAAGCTTTATGACGTGCTCGGCATCGACAAGGAAAACGCCAAGGCCATCGACCCCGAGGCCTACATCGCCGAGATGGACCAAAACGGCGTTTCGATGACGGGCATCATCTCGAACACCGTGCAAAACGGCGTCAAGGGCGAGCTGCTGATGACCCACGCGGACGAGGTCTATCCGGTGCTCCAGAAATACCCCGACCGGTTCTTCGGCTGGGTCGGGATCAACCCGCTCGGCGGGATGGAGACGCTGCGCTACATTGAATACGCGGTCAAGGAACTGGGCTTCAAAGGCGTCCACGTCTACCCGCACTGGTTCGGCGTACCGATCAATGACCGCACCTACTGGCCGATCTACGCGAAATGCTGCGAACTCGACGTGCCGATCACACTTCAGGTGGGCCGCCAGTCGCCCCGCTCTGGCGGCAAGCTCTGCGCGCGGCCCGAATGGATCGAGGACGCGGCTTTCGATTTCCCGGAACTGACCCTGATCGGTCTCCACATCGGCGTGCCTTACGACTTTGAAATGACAAGCGCCGCCATGTGTCACGAAAACGTCTACATCATCGCCGACGCTCATCCACCCAGCACATGGACCCAGCACTTCATCGACTACTGCGCCGGTCGCGGCTTTGCCACGATGGATGGCGACAAGAAGGTGATGTGGGGCACGGACTGGCCGGTGCAGACCATCACCCAGTCGCTCAAAGAGTTGCGCGAGCTGGATATCCCGCCTGCCGCAATGGAAAACCTGATGGGCGAAACCGCCATCAAGGTTCTCAAACTCGACGTACCGGCAGCCTGAACAGGCACGCGCTTCCGGCCCCACAGGGGCCGGATCAAGACTAGGATCTGGGAGACATATTAATGGTAAACGATGTCGTCACGCCGCTCTATCACCAGATCACCCTGATCCTGCGCCAGCGGATCGAGGCGGGCTTTTACGGGGCAGGGGGCCGCATCCCGTCCGAGCTTGAACTGGCCGGGGAATTCAACGTCTCGCGCATCACCGTCTCCCGCGCGATCAACGATCTGGCGCAAGCCGGACTGGTCGAACGGCGTCGCGGTGCCGGCACGCGGGTCATCGGCAGCGCCCTGAACCGCCCCGTCGTGGCCGGGATCGGCGACCTGCTGCAAAGCCTCAATGACATGGGCAGCCGCACGCAGGTCAAGGTGCTCGAATACGGTTTTGTCTCCCCCGCGCCCGATGTGCAGGCCGCGCTCGACATTGCCGCCGACACAAAGGTGCAGCGCGCCGTCCGGGTCCGGAGCTTCAAGGACGAACCCTTCTCCTACCTCACCTCTTTCCTGCCCGAAGAGATCGGCGCGCAATTCGACGAAAAGGCGATGGGCCGACATTCCATGATGGAGCTCTTGCGCATGGCCGGAGTCCGCGTCGGCAGCGCCGAGCAAAGCTTTTCCGCCGCCCTTGCCGATCCCCAAACCAGCGCCGCGCTGGATGTCGTTGTCGGGACGCCGCTACTGGCGATCAACCGCGTCGTGCGTGATGACGCCGACCGCCCAGTCGAATACCTGCGCATCCTCTATCGCACCGACCGCTACCAGTACCGCATGACAATGGATGGCGAGGCCGAAGGCGCCGCGCAATCCTGGTCCACGACCGAACATTGATCCAAGGGCCGCGCCCCGGAACAGCAAGACCGGGCCAACCCGCGCCCGCCAAGACAAAGGAACCTCACATGTCGGCTTCCCTCGCTGAAACCGCCCTGCTGATCGTCGATCTGCAAAACGACTTCATCCACCCCGACGGCGCTTATGGCCGCGCTGGCCAGTCAAGCGCAGACATCGCCGCGCTCCCCGAGCGTATCGCGCCGCTTGCCAAGGCGCTGCGCGCCGCCGGTGGCTCGGTCGTCTCCACCCAGTTCACCCTTGTTCCCGGCCGCCACGGCGAACCGCTCATCGCGCCGCATCTCAAGAAGCTGCGCCCTTTCCTTGGCGCGGGCGATTTTGAACCGGGCAGCTGGGGCAACGCGCTTGTCGACACGCTGCAACCGGCTGATTTCGCCGTGGAAAAAGTCGCCTATTCCGCCTTTTACATGTCGCGGCTCGAACTGGTGCTGAACCGCGCCGGTCTCAAGCGGCTGATCATTTGTGGCATCGTCACCAATGGCGGAGTCGCCGCCACGCTTCGCGACGCCCATGTGCGCGATTTCGAAACGATCCTGCTCAGCGATGGCTGCGGCGCGTTCAAGCGCGAAACCCATGACGTGACCATTGCCTCCCTTTCCACCGTCAGCCCCGTGATGACCTGCGCCGAAGCGCTCGACATGGTGGAAAGCGAGGCCAACGCTTGACATTAGTATGAATGACATATCAATATAACATTTACGACAAGCAAGGTACCAAATGACCTCTCCCGCCACCCTCACCGAAAAGATCATGGCCCGCGCCGCCGGCAAGGATCGCGTCAGCGCCGGAGAGATCGTCACGGTGGACGTCGATCTGGCGATGATCCACGATTCCGGCGGCCCGCGCCGGGTGAAACCGATGCTCGAACAGCTCGGGGCAACGGTCTGGGATCCGGAAAAAGTCGTGGTCGTTTCCGATCACTTCGTGCCAGCCGTCGATGTGGAAAGCGCGCAAATCCTTGATCTGACGCGCAAATGGGCGCGCGAAACCCAGGTGCGCCGGTTCTTTGACATGAAGGGCATCTGCCATGTCGTCCTGCCGGAAAACGGGTTGATCCAGCCCGGTATGATGGCGGTCGGCGGCGACAGCCATTCCTGCACCGGCGGCGCATGGGGCGCGGTCATGGTCGGCATCGGCGCGACCGACATGCTCGGCGTCCTCGTCACCGGCGAAATCTGGCTGCGTGTACCCTCGACGGTGCGCTATTCCTGCACCGGCAGCCTGCCGCCCGGCGTCAGCGCCAAGGACATCATGCTGCACCTCTGCGCCACCGTCGATCCGGTTTCGATGAACTACCGGGTCGCGGAATATGCCGGCCCGGCGGTCGAGACGATGGAAATGTCCGAACGCATGACGCTCTGCAACATGTCAGCCGAACTCGGGGCCAAGACCGGCATCATTGCCCCCGATGCCACCACCCACGAATGGCTGGAACGGGTCGGCGCCCGTGTGGGCGAGCGCGAACTGCACGGCGACCCTGACGCCGAGATCGAACGCGAAGTGGTGATCGACACGCCCAACCTCGCCCCGCAGGTGGCCGCGCCGCATTCCCCTGCGAACACCCATGCCGTCACCGACAGTATCGGCACGCGAGTATCGCAGGCCTATATCGGGGCCTGTACCGGGGCCAAGTTGAACGACCTTCACATGGCCGCCCGCGTGCTCAAGGGTCGCAAGGTCGCCGACGACGTGCGCCTGCTGCTCGCCCCGGCCTCGACCAAGATCACCGCCGAGGCGACCCGCGACGGCACCCTCGAAATCCTGACCGAGGCGGGGGCGATCCTGCTGCCTTCGGGCTGCGGTGCCTGTGCCGGTATGGGCGCGGGCATCCTTGCCGACGGCGAGGTTTGCATCGCCTCGACCTCGCGCAACTTTCAGGGCCGCATGGGCTCGGCCAATGCCGAAGTCTGGCTCGCCTCGCCCTACACGGTGGCCGCCGCCGCCGTCGCTGGCGAAATCGCAGACCCACGGGACATGCTGACATGAAGATCGACGGCAAAACCCACGCTTTCGGCGACAAGATCGACACCGACCTGCTGTCGCCCGGCGCCTATATGAAAGGCCCGATCAACGAGATGGCGAAACACTGTCTCGAAGCGGTCGATCCCGATTTCACCAACCGCGCCGAACCGGGCGACATCGTGACCGCCGGTTTCGAGTTCGGCACCGGATCGTCGCGCGAACAGGCCGCAAGCTGCCTGATCCTGAACGGCATCGGCTGCGTGCTGGCCCGGTCCTTCGCGCGGATCTTCTATCGCAATGCGCTGAACCTTGGCCTGCCGGTCATGGTCTGTCCCACTGCCCATGAAATCGCCCCCGGCACCCGGCTGACTGTCGATCCGCTGGCCGGCACCGCCACCGAAGAAGGCGGCCGCGTCCACGACTGCGAACCGATCCCGGAACGGCTGATGGACATGGTCGCCGCCGGTGGCCTTATCCCCTATCTAGAAAAGACGAGGATTACATGAACCTGCGCGAACGGCTGCAACAGCCGGAAATCCTCGTGGCTCCGGGGTGTTATGACGGGCTGTCGGCCATGCTGATCGAACAGGCCGGGTTCGAGGCCGCTTATGTCTCGGGCGCTTCGGTCTCCTACACCCGCTTTGGCCTGCCCGATATCGGCCTCGTCGGCATGTCGGAAATGGCCGATACGGTGCGTGCGCTGTCGCAACGCATCACCCTGCCGCTGATCGTCGACGGTGACACCGGTTTCGGCAACGCGCTCAACGTCCAGCGCACCGTGCATGCCTATGGCGACGCCGGGGCCTCGGCAATCCAGCTCGAAGACCAGACATTCCCGAAACGCTGCGGGCACCTTGATAGCAAGACGCTGATCTCGGCCGATGCGATGGCAGGCAAGATCCGCGCCGCTGTCGATGCACGCCGGGACGACAACATGCTGGTGATCGCCCGCACAGACGCGGTCGCGGTCGAAGGCCTCTCCGCCGCGCTCGACCGGGCCGAAGCCTATGTCGAGGCCGGGGCAGACATGCTCTTTGTCGAAGCCCCGCCAACCACCGACGCCCTGCGCGAAGTGGGCGAGAAACTGGGGGGACGCATCCCGCTCATGGCCAATATGGTCGAAGGCGGCAAGACGCCCCTGTCCTCGGCCGCCGATCTTCAGGCCCTGGGCTATTCGATGGTGATCTTCCCCGGCGCCTTCGTGCGCGCGCTGGCGTGGATGGGGCAGGAATTCTTCAAATCCCTGCGCGACAACGGCACCACCCGGCCTTTCGCCGACCGGATGCATGATTTCAACTCGCTGAACGATGTGCTTGGCACGCCCGGTTTCATCGCGCGCGGCCACAGCTATGACGAATAGGATCTACGCATGAGCGATATGGACCCGATCACGCTGGCGGTTCTAAAAGGCCGCCTCGAACAGATCGCCGACGAGATGGACGCGACCCTGTTCCGCTCGGCCTTCAACCCGATCATCGCCGAGGCACATGACGCCAGCCACGGTCTCTACCATGCCGAAACCGGCGAGACCCTGATTCAGGGCAAATCCGGCCTGCCGATCTTTGTCGGTGCGATGGCCTATGCCACCAAGGCCGTTATCGACAAGGCCCGCGAAGACGGCAACCTTTCGGATGGCGATGTCTATATCTTCAACGACCCTTATGACGGCGGCACCCACCTGTCGGACTTCAAACTGATCCGCCCCTATTTCCGCGACGGCGCGCTGTTCTGCTGGATCGCCTCGGTCGGTCACTGGCATGACGTGGGCGGTAACGTGCCCGGCAACTACAACCCCGTCGCCACCGAGAGCTTTCAGGAGGGGATGCTGATCCCGCCGGTCAAGCTCTACTCGGGCGGCAAGCTGAACCCCGATATCGTCACCATCCTCAGCGCCAACAGCCGCCTGCCGCGCAGCGTCTATGGCGACATGAACGGGCAGGTGAACGCGCTGCAACTGGGCATCCGCCGCCTCGACGCGCTGCTTGATGAATACTCCGGCGCGACGGTGCAGCAGGCGCTCACCACCCTGCGCGACCGTGGTGCGGTGCTGATGCGCGCCCGGATCGCGGGCCTGCCCGATGGCACGTGGAGCGCGACCGATTACCTCGACAATGACGGCATCACCGACGAGCAGATGCAGATCACGCTCAAGGTCACGGTCAAGGGTGAGGAACTGACCCTCGATTTCACCGGCACCTCCGCGCAATGCATGGGCCCGCTGAACATCTCGCGCTCAACCGCCGAGGCCGCTTGTTACGTGGCGCTAAAGCACGTCTTCCCGGATGTGCCCGCCAATGGCGGCGTGCTCGAACCGGTGCAGATCGATCTGCCCGAGGAAAGCCTGCTCTGCGCCAAGGCCCCGCGTCCCGTTGGCGGCTATACGGAAACCATCCTGCGCCTGATTGACGTTGTGTTTCAGTGCTTTGCACAGGCAGCGCCGGAAATCGCACCGGCGCCCGCCTATGGCACGATCAACGCGCTCTCGATCTCGGGGCATAACCCCGGCGGTCAGCGCTGGGTCATGTTCTCTTTCTTCGGGGGTGGTCACGGCGGCCATAGCGACGGTGACGGCCTGAACCACGGCAACGCGCCGATCTCCACTGCCACCATCCCGCCGCTGGAAATCCTCGAATCCGCCTACCCGGTGAAGTTCACCCAATGGGCGCTGCGCCCCAATTCCGGCGGCGAGGGCGAATATCGCGGCGGTCTCGGCGCAATCTATGAAATCGAGCTGCTGGCCGATGATGCGCAGGCGTTCCTCTTTGGCGAACGCGGTAGGACCCCGCCCCCCGGCGTCAACGGCGGCGGCGCGGCCTTGCGCAACCGCTTCACCTTCCCCGACGGGCAGGGCGGCTGGGCCGAACCGCCGATGACCTCCAAGATGACCGGGCTGAAACTCACCAAGGGCCAGCGGGTCCGCTTAGAGACGCCCGGTGGCGGCGGCTGGGGCGACCCAGGCAAACGCGCGCCCGCCCTGACCGAGCAGGATCAGCGGCTGGGCTATGTCGAGACGAAAGATAAGGCGTAACAATCATGACGGATAAATCGACCGTAATCGGCGTCGATGTCGGCGGCACGTTCACCGATCTCTTTTTCCTCGACGAATCCACCGGTGCCATCGACGTGGTCAAGGTGCCCTCGACCCGGGGGCGCGAGGCTGACGGTTTCCTCGACGGGCTGTCGCGCAACAACACAAAACTGGCCGAGGTCGGCACGATCGTGCACGGCACCACGGTCGGCACCAACGCGCTTCTCGAACGCAAAGGCGCGAAATGCGGACTCATCACCAGCGAAGGTTTCCGCGACGTACTCGAAATGCGCCGCCGCGACCGCCCCGCCACATGGGGTCTGCGCGGTGAATACACGCCCGTGATCCCGCGCGATATGCGTATGGAGGTGCCCGAACGCGTCCTTGCCGACGGCACCATAGACACGCCGCTCGATCACGACGCCCTGCGCGCCGCCGCGCAGACCCTGCTTGACCAAGGGGCCGAGGCGGTTGTCGTAGCCTTTGTGAACGCCTATGCGAATACCGCGCATGAGGAAGAGGCGCTGAAGGTTCTGGCCGAAATCTGGCCGAACGAACACCTGACCGCCGCCACCCGCCTCCTGCCGGAAATCCGGGAATTCGAACGGACCTCTACCGCCGCTCTGAACGGCTATCTGCAACCGGTCGTGGCCTCCTATCTCGACCGGCTCAATACCCGTCTGGGCGAAGAGGGCTTTGGCGGCGATCTCCTGATCGTGCAGTCGAACGGCGGCGTGATGACCGTGGACACGGCGCGTCAGCTGCCCGTGCGCACCGCGCTCTCCGGCCCCGCCGCCGGTGTGATCGCCTCGGCTGAAATCGCCGCTGCCGCCGGGTTCGAGAACGTGATCACCTGCGACATGGGCGGCACCTCCTTTGACGTTTCCCTGATCGCGGGCGGCGAAACCCACCTCGCCGCGCAGACCTCCATCGACTTTGGCATGGTGGTGCGCTCCCCGATGATCGAGATCTCGACCATCGGCGCGGGCGGCGGTTCCATCGCCTGGGTCGACGATGCGGGCATCCTCCAGATCGGTCCCGAAAGCGCAGGCTCGATCCCCGGCCCGGTCGCCTACGGGCAGGGCAATGACTGTCCCACCGTGACCGACGCCAACGTGGTACTGGGCCGAATCAACGCCGACCGCCCCATCGGCGGCAAGCTTGACCGGCTGGATGTCGAGGCCGCCAAGGCCGCAATCCTGAAACACGTGGGCGAACCGCTCGGCCTCGATGCAATCGAAGCTGCCGCCGCGATCCTCAAGGTCGCCAATGCGCGGCTTGCCGGTGCCCTCCGTCTCGTCTCCATCGAACGCGGCTATGACCCGCGCGATTTCTCGGCACTGCCCTTCGGCGGCGGCGGCGCGCTGCACGCGGGCGCGCTGATTGGCGAAGTCGGTCTGAAAAGCGCTCTTGTCCCGCGCTATCCCGGTGTCGCCTCGGCGCTTGGCTGCGTGATTGCCGACATGCGCCACGATCAGGTGCGCACAGTCAACGGCATCCTCGGCGCGCTCGATACCGACGCGCTTGCCGCACAGGCCCGCGCCATAGGCGACGAAGGTCTCGCCCTTCTCGGCGATGGCGGCATCAGCTTTACCGGGCGCGATCTGCTGGTCGAACTCGACATGTCCTATCTCGGCCAGACACACACGGTCGCCGTTCCCGTCGCGCTCGAGGCACTCTCGGACCGCGACCAGATCAAGGCCGCTTTTGAGTCGACCTATGACACGGCCTTTGGCAGCCACCTCGAAAACGTCGCGATCCGGGTGCTGAACCTGCGGGTCTCGGCCATCGGGCGGCGTCCGAAATTCGACTTGCGGGTGCTGGCGCCGACAACGGATACCAAACCCGAGGACGCCATCGCCTCGCGTCGCCAGATGTATGCCGACGGCGGCTGGCATGACACGCCGGTCTATGACCGGCTCGCGCTCGCGGTCGGCAGTGTTGTCGCCGGTCCGGCCATCCTCGAACAGCTCGACACGACCATCATCGTCGAGCCGGGGCAGACCGCCCGCGTGGATGATTTCGGCAATATCGTTCTGGCCGCCGAATAGGCCACGCAAACAAAGGGCCGGAAAATATCCGGCCCTTCATACTAATCAAAAAGAATACTATGCGCCTCCGAGCGCCGCCGTCTCTTGTATTCAGAGCGGGCGGAGTCATGGCTAAGTCCCACATCCTGCCGAAGATGATCGGGCAGGATCTGGTAGTCCCGGTTGCGTCGCCGTCCGCCCGGGTTAGAGCGGTTACGCTCCTTGCGGACCTGATCAACACCGCGGCTGGCGGGAAGGCGGATGATGCTGGGCATTTCAATGATTGCCCGAAAGAAACTATCAGTAAACATTTAACAAATTCCTCGAATAGAAGGGTACTGGTCAGTTTGAATAGGTGGTCTGAATAAATATTCACGGCGCCGAACAGGTGTTGAAATTCCCGTTCATCCTGTCATGGCAAGGGCCATCACATGTTCGGCCTTGGGCTTCCCGCAGCGCCGCGACGCAGGTGCTACACCCTGTTTCCAGGCCGTCCTAGTCAGGAATTCCACCAGAGAAACGGCCATCGGATCGGACATGGCAACAACCTGCTCATCCTCCGCCGGATGCGCTTCCTCGACCGGTGTTCCCACCGGACGGATATGCAGCAGGTGGCGGTATCCAAGCGATTTGAGAAAGGTCTCGCAGGTGGCATTGGCCCCAATGACACACAACTTGCCGCCCGTCTGTTGTAGCAACTTCCCTGCGACGATGATGCCGCGGCACCCGGCGCGGGTCAGCCCCTGCAGGCGGGTCAGATCCAGCGTGATATGTTGCCAGCCCGCCCGGACCTGCTCGACAAGCGTGTCGAACAAAAGGCCGGACGAACTGGAGTTTATCTTGCCCTCAATCGTAACAAACAACTGATCATCATGGGCGATACTTGTTACATGCACAGCTAAAGTCCTTTCGATAATAGATATGACTTGGTCGCCGGAATGGCGCTCTTGGTTCAAAAAAATGTTCAAATTAAATTATTGTTGTGGGCATTGGTGTTACCCGCCGCAGCCCGCCATAGCCGATCAGCTCTGGCATCTTTTCCAACCGAAGGGTCGGCGCCGCGTCCAGCAGGGCGGCCAGCCCTTCTTCCATTTCGATCCGGGCCAGCATCTCGCCGATGCAGCGATGCGGGCCGCGCCCGAAAACCATGTGCAACTTCGGGTGGTCGCCCCGGCGGATATCGAACCGCGTGGGATCGCGATAGATCGCCGGGTCGCGCATCGCCGACATGGTCGACAACCGCAGTATGGACCCGGCAGGCAGAACCGCGTCCCTGATGGTCACCGGGACCGAGGTGAAACGCGGAATCGACCCGACCGCCGGTTCATACCGCAGCGCCTCGTTGACCGCGCCGGGGATCAGCGCGGGATCGGCCCGCACCTCGGACCACTCCCCGCTTTCAAGCAGCAAGGCCACCAGCATCGCAAACCCCGAACGCGTCGTATCGCTCGCCGCGACGATCATGCCGAGAACCTGAAGGATCAGGCTCTCAAAACTCAGCTTCGGCTCTTCCTGCCAGTTCGACACAAGCATCGACAACAGATCGTCGCGCGGACGGGTCAACCGCGCTTTCAACTGGTCATCGACATAGTCGAACAGCTCGCCCGTCGCATTCTCGATCCTGTCATGGAGATGATGCGGATAGACGGGATCGACCGCCCGCGAAATCTCATAGACGCAGCGCGTGAAATACCGGGTATCGGCACGCGGCAGGCCAAGGATCGCCGAGATCATATGCGCCGGCACCGGTGAGGCCATGTGTTCGACGAAATCGAACGTCTCGCCCCGGGGCAGATCGGCCACGATCCTGTTCGCCACGTCACGCACGATTGGTCGCGACTGTTGCATCAGCCGATGGGCAAAGCTGCGCGCGAACATGCCACGTTTCTGGCGATGCACCTCGCCGTTCGACAGCAGGAAAAAATCGCGCAGCAGCCGGGCGGTAACACCCTCGGGCACCCTGTTCATCTCGACATAATCCGGACCCGGGCATTGCAGGATCGACGGATTGCCCAGCAGGGAAACAACATCCTCTCCGCGCAGCACAAGATACTGGCGCGGTGCCGTCTGAACCGCCGCATGATCTTTCCGCAATCCGGCCAGCACGCCATGCGGATCACCGGCGAAGATGGCAGTGTCGATTTGCACGGGGGCACGGAGGCTCGGGGTAACTTGTTCGGTCATGGCTCGGGCTTTCGATTGACTGTCTTGTTCCCCGATGCTTCGGGATACCGCCCTTTTCGCGCCTTCTCGTTGTGGCAAGCGTGGTAACGAGTGTTGTATTCGTACTCTTTTGCCGTGGTTTCCGCATTCTTGCTCTCGCACAGGCAGCAGAATTGACCTAGGGGAAGGCGCAGAACGACTCACCTCAAGGCCGCATTCCCTGGCTCGGTTGGAGAGCACAGAATTTGTGCTGCCGGACCGCCTTGAAACCGAAAACGAACTCAAACGGCATGGCTTTCCTCCATGGCCGAGTGAAACTGTCAGGGTTAATCGATATGGTTCTCAGCAAACCGGGTTCTCCGACCTGCGGCGAAAAGATGATCGACGGAATTGAAATAACGCTTTTGGGTGAACTGAAGGTTGTGCGGGACGGGCAGGAAATGGCTCTGCCGTCGTCGCGCAAGGCGCGCGCGCTTCTTGCCTTTCTGATTACCACCCAACGTCCCCACCGTCGCGAGCGGCTGTGCGAGCTGTTCTGGGATCTGCCCGACGACCCAAAGGCGGCGCTGCGTTGGTCGCTTAGCAAGCTGCGCAAGGTGGTCGACAGCACCGGTCACCCCAGGATAATCGCCGACCGGGAAAGGGTCTCTATCGATACCTCCGGTATGGATGTCGATGTCCACCGGCTGAGCGCCCGGATGCGCGACGCACAGGGCGCCATCCCGCTTGCCGAGCTCGAAACCATGGCAGGCCAACTCAACGCGGTCTTTCTCGACGGGCTCGATAGTGCCGGGGACGAGGCATTTACCTCTTGGTTGATCGCCGAACGTGAAGATATGCTGGCCCTTCAGGCCAATGTGCTCCGGCAGCTTGCCACCCATCCCGAAGCAGGGATTTCCGCCCGCAAATGGCTCCGGCTCTTGCACGAAATCGACCCCGAAGGCGCCGAGGATTACGAGGCCAGGCAGGGTGATACCGATACCCCCGCGCCACCGCCCCGCGCCCCGGAACCCCCCGAATCCAAGGCCCTGCGCACCCAGCGGATCGGCTTTTGCAACGTACCGGACGGGACGAAAATCGCCTTTGCGACATTGGGCGAGGGTCCGCCCCTACTCAAGGCCGCGAACTGGCTGACCCATCTGGAATTCGACTGGGGCACCCCGATTTGGGGCAAGTGTTTCGGTGAACTGGCCCGCTCGCGCAGTTTCATCCGTTATGACGAACGCGGCTGCGGCCTCTCGGACTGGGAGGTCGAAGATCTCAGCTTTGACGCCTTTGTCGAAGATCTCGAGACCGTCGCCGACAAGCTGTCACTCGATCGCTTTCCGCTGCTCGGCATCTCGCAGGGCGCCGCCGTCTGCGTCGAATACGCGGTACGTCATCCCGAACGGGTTTCGGGCCTTATCCTTGTCGGCGGCTACGCGGCCGGCTGGCGCCATCTTTCCAGCCCCGAGGAACAGGCCCGTCGCGAGGCCGTGCGCAGCCTGACCGAGGTCGGCTGGGGAACGGATAACCCCGCCTACCGACACATCTTTTCTCAGACCTTCATGCCCGACGCCCACCCCGAGGATCTCGCATGGTTCGACGACTTCCAGCGTCGCACCACCTCGGCGGAAAATGCCGCACGGTTCCAGGATGCCTTTGGCTATATCGACGTGCGCCACCAGCTCTCCAAGGTGCAGGCCCCGACCATCGTGTTGCACTCGCGCCACGACCAGCGCATCCCCTATGAGGTCGGCCGCGCCATGGCCTCGGACATTCCCGATGCCCGCTTTGTCACGCTGGAAAGCCGCAATCATGTGCTGGTGGATTACGAACCGGCCTGGGGTGTCTGCATGAACGCCATCCAGGATTTCCTTGTGGAGCAAGGAATTTAAAGAAAGTGCAAAACCCCGAAAACACGCATTCGGGGAAAAATGCCGCGCGTCAGATATGCAAGTTGACTCGACCTTCCGTCGCGGAAACACTGCGCGCGGATACGGCGGCGCGTCAATTTTTCCGCCTTATCAAGCCTTTTTAAGACCGCGGGAGGACTGTTGGTATGTCGGATCTGTCTTTGGTGCAGCTCAAATTTCTGGCCACCTATCTCCATGTGGTACCTAATCCAAAGATCTTCAAAGGCAAGAAAAAGAAGGAAATCGATTACAACAACCGGGTCACGGCCGAATACGAGGCCTATCTCGAAAAGAAGGCCGAGGCCGATGCCCTGCTGGCCGAAATCGCCGCCAGCCTCGAAACCTCCCGCCAGCTTCAGCGCAGCTCGCCCAAGGACGGTCTGACCGACGCGGCTAAGCTGTTCTTCGACCGGGTCTCGCGGGCGGGCAAGGAATACGACGCCTATAACCGCGAATGCGTGCAGATCAACGTGACCGTGGTCAGCGCCGATGCGAACAACCCCGGTTTTGTCACCGGGCGCAACGCGCTCGACATCCTTATCTTCAACCTGAACCAGTTGAAAAAGCGCGTCCCCGATACCCCGCCCAGCCTTCAAAGCGGCGCGGTCGGCGTGCTCTTTACCCGTAAGCGCGACATTGGCGCGCTGTCGCAGTTCAAAAGCGCGGGCATGCTGAACGACAAGGTGGTCAAGATGCCTCTGCCCGATGATGTCGAGGACCAGAAACGCATCAACCTGCTCAAGCAGCATGGCGATGCCTGCAAGTCCGCGATGACCCGGCTCGACGACCTGCTGACAGCGGCCAAAAAGCCGGAAAACGCTGGCAACAGCGCAGCCTACGTGGACCGCTCCGATGCCATCGTGTCTGATCTGCGCGACGATCTGGGCGGTATCGAAAAAGACCTGCTCGCGGTCATTGGCGGGAGCGCCCGCGAAAAGCTGTCCGAACTCGTCACCGGCAATGACGACGTCGCCAAGCGCGAGGTCGAGCGGCTCAACATCATCACCGACAACACCGCCCGGCTCGACACGCTGCTCACCGCGCTCAAGGACAAGGTGGACGAGCTGAAAGACGCGCATGCAAACGCCGAGACCCCCTCGGCCAAGCGCGAGGCCGCCAAGGAATACCGTGAAGTCAAAGAGCGGATAGAGCAGCTCGAAACCCGCAAGAGCCAGCTGAAGGCCTACGAAGACCAGCTTGTCCTGCGCACCGCCAAGATCGACGAGGCCCGAAGCGAGCTTCTGGTTTGGTCCGACGATCCCGCGCAGGCCATGCAGGACAACATGCCAAACCCGCTGACAGACCTGTCGCGCGACCCGAGCGAGATCCTGATCCTTGGTGGCAAGGACAAGAACGATCCCACCAAGATGCTGCCGGGCCAGATCGACAACCTGCGCGCGCAGTACGACAACGAACGCCATCGCCTGCGCCTCGACGCCAAGCTGTTCCCGAATGAATCCGACCTCACCTATCTGAACGAAACCCAGCATGTGACGCTTATGGCGATGCTGGACGAGGCCGAGAAATTCGCCCGCGCCGGGGCACTGGACAAGGCGCAATATGCCATCGACCGCACCGTGGCGCTGCATGCCAAAATCGACAATGCCGCCCGCTCCGCGCTGCCCGACCCCGTCGCCAAGGTCCCCTCGGACGAAGAAAAGATCGCCAGACGTCTCACCGAGCTCTCCGTGAAACTTGACCGGTTCTGGGGGCAGGGCGGCGATGCGGACAACGCGCTGCGCACGCTGCTGAACCGGGTGCAGGGCGTTTACGACAAGGAACTGGCCAAGGACGCGCCGCTGCGCGATTTCACCCGGATCGGCGAAGCGGTCGATGCCTATGAAAAGAAGCTGAACGCAGAGATTTCCGCCTTCAACCCGCAGGTCGGCGACATGCTGACACGCGACAAGGCCAAGGCCGCCCGCAACAAGCTGATCGGCGGTCTGCTCGACATCTATAACACTAAGGAACTGCAGGAATCCCAGCTCGATTCCGTCCCCGAGGACAAGCTGCTGATCCTCGAAAAGGACGGCACGACCCATTACTATGAAATCCAGACCAAGCATGACGGCACGGTGGACCGGCGCGGCGATCACAAGATCCCGCGCGAAGCGATGCAAAACCTGCTGCAACAGGCCAATATGCTGGAAATGCTGGCAAACAGTTCGGCGCCCGATTGCGTCGAGGCAATCAACGAGGCAACCGCCAAAGCCGAGGCCGATTTCGCGGCCATTTCGGCGGGAAGCGACGATTACGAGCACGTCAGAAAGACGGTCATCAAATGCGACACGCTGATCGCCGACAAGCTTTTCGCCACCTGGATTCCCGACGGCTTCTTTGAAACCCGCACCAAGTTCGACAGTTTCAAGGACAGCTACAAACGCGATCTTCTGCCCGCCGAGGCAAAGCGCCGCGTTGATGTCTTCCACACCGATCTGACCAACCACAAGACCAACGCGGAAAAGCTCAAGAAGGACTTTGAAGAGGTCGAGAAGCTTGTCGAACAGGTGGAGTCAACCCTGCGCAATGGCCGCCGGGGCGACAAGCCGAACCTCGTTCAAAAGCTTCAGGAAATCGTCGACGGTGCACCCGGGTCGCTTCAAGGGACCTATGTTGCCGCACCGGGGGATACGGCCGAACTCGCCCCGTTGATCGCGGAGATGAAAACCAACCTCGACAAGATCTCGCCTGCGCTGAAAAAGGACGGGCTCGAAGGGCTGTTCAAGGACCGGATCAAGGCTGCCCGCACCAAGCTGGAAACCAAATCCGGCACCGGGATCGAAGGCGCGCGCATCGATGTGACCAAGATCAAGCAGGACATGCAGGACAAGCTGACTGAACTGGGCACGCTCGACAGCATGGCAGCCATCAAAAAACTCGCCGCTTTCCTCAAGACCGAAGGCGCGGGGCAGGACAAGATCACCACCGCCCAGACAGCGGTTGGGGCCGACACCAAGACAATCGAAGACGATCTGGACAAGGTGAAAAAGATCCTCAAGGACAGCAAGCGCACGCTGGCCACCTATGAAGAATACATGGATGTGGAAAAGGCACTGAAATCCCAGCTCGATGTGCTGAAAAAGAACAAGGATCCCGTCGACGCCGCCGACCAGCTTCGCCAGCTCAAGGTGCAGGCCGCCCAGCTCAAGGAAGAGGTAAGCAACCTTAGCAATATTGCGGCCGGCAAGGGCGAAGGGGTCGATTTCGCCAAGTGGGAAAGCGCGCTGAAATCGAAATTTGCCGATGTCAGCAAAGAGGCCGCCGCCGTCGCGGCCGAAATCCGCAAAAAGGCGGCCGAGACCACGGTCGAACCCCAAGACGGGATGGATCAGACCGAGGCCGACCGCCAGACGACCGAAATCCGCGACGCCGCCGAGGCCGCCGCCAAGACGCTCGATCTCATCACCACGGGCAATTTCGACCAGATCCTGACGCTCAATGCCAGCCTCCCGCAAGAGGCCACCAATGCCCTGCGGATCACGGATGATGCCGCCGCCCGCAAAGCGGCGCTGGCCACTGTCCGCGAAAAGGCGCTCGCCGAAATCAGGCGTATCCGCCAGCAGATAGACAGCCACCCGGCGCTGGGCGTCTATCGCAACAATCCCTTCTCCATCAAAAGCTGGGCCCCCTTCCTTGGGGCGATGCACAGCTTTGATGTGATGGTCCTGACGAAACTCAAGCCGGTCTGATCGACCCGGGCAATAACCAGTTAAGCGAGGAAAACAGATGGCTTTGAGTGAACAGCAGATCGAATGGGTAGGTTGGGTCGCAGGCAAGAAGATCGACGCGAATGCCATATCCGCTCAGGCGGTACAGGACGAGAAAAAGCAGGCGATCCTGAACGACACGATCCGGAAGGCGCTGGGCGACCTGCATGACGACATCGACGAGGCGCAAAAGATTGTCATCCAGCGGCAGGACGATCCCAACGCGGTCAAGGCGCTCTGGCGCAAAATCGCGGGCACCAGCAACACGCAGGACCTGATCTGGCGCGCCACCGACGAGGATACGAACAAGAGCATCCTGTCGAAATACGAACTCCGCGCCGATGTCGAGGTCGACACGGTCGACGATATCGACGATTCCGTCCTGAACATCGACCCGGGCCAGCTGAAAAAGCTGCACGACAGCTTTACCCAGATCCTGAACCTTCAGAAGTCCATGCAGATGCAGCTGGATGAAAACGGCGAACGGCTATTCTCTGACGAGGAAATCCGCAACGAACTCTGGACGCCGATGGTCCGCTCGGGGCTGATCCCCGACAACATGGTACCCGACGATTTCTCGGAACATGCGATTGCCTTCAAGGGTGCACAAAAACTCTATGCAGACAGGATCGACGCTTATAGCAAGACCCATACCAAAACCCAGGACGCCTGGGCCTTTGGCTTGCGCATCGCCAAGGAAACCGTAACCGTGACCGGCGCTATCGTCTCCGGGTCCTTCACCATGGCCAATTCCGTCGAAGTCGCTGGCAAGCAACAGGAAATGAATGACCTGAAACTGGAAAAAGAGCAGCTGCTCAAGGCGGATCCCAACGCCGATACCTCGGCGCTCCAGACCCAGATCGACGCTAAGGACCAGCAGGTCCGCGAATTGCAGAACATCCCGAAATACATCGACGCGGGCACCGCGCTGTTGAACGGCGGTATTTCCCTCGTCGAGCTTGGGGTCGAACACCACTACGCCCCCAAGGATCAGGACAACTGGACGAAATGGACCAAGACCGTCGGCAAGGGTCTGGAAATCGCGCAGGGCATGGCGATTTCGGCGGCCTCCACCTCGATCCTCGCGGGTTCCAGCGATAACGGCAAGTCCGAGGCTGGACTGATCACCTGCGTCACCTGTTCGCTTCAGGCTGGATTCACCGCCGCGCGTCTGGTGCCGGCGGTCCACGCGATCTGGAAAGAACCGGACGAGGCCAAACGCGCCCTGATGATCGCGAAGGCGGTCGGGGATCTTGCCACCTGCGTTGCCAGCTCGATCACCGCCGCGGCCTCGCAGATCAACACGGTCGACAAGAACGCCAGCGAAGAGGAGCAGAAAGCTCAGAAACAGGCCGACACGGATGCCAAGGCCGAATTCGCGCAGCTTGCCAGCGCGTTGAAACTGGCGATTTCGCAGGCGGGTAACGGTGTTGCGATCTACGAGGCAGTCAAGCGCGGCGACATGAAAACAGTCGGGATGCTGCTTGGCGGCATGGCCGTCGCCACCGTCTTTGGTGCCACCTCAGAGGTCATCTATGACGCGGTCCGCGAAGACGTGGACAGCGTCGAAGGCGCGCGCCGCGCAAGCGAGGAGGCCCCGGTCGTCGGCTCCCATACGGAAACCACCGGCAGCGATCAGGAGTCGGGTCAGGACAAGGGATCTGCGGCCACGCTCGAGGCGCTGCAGAAATCCATCGGATCCACCGAAGGCGTCGCCATCGGCCAGATGAAGGCCAAGGTCCCGCCGATGAGCGAGGAAAGCCAGAAACTGCTGGAAAGCATGATCAGCACCGAGGTCGAAGGCGCGCAGCAGAAAGAGGCTGAGGAAGAGCTTGAAAAGGCAATGGATCCCGAAGTCATCAAGGCGATGATGGAGGATATCGATGGCGCGATGGGCGACTTCGAGGCCCAGTATTCCAAGGCCTTCCCAGATCCGGGCCTGACCGACCGCACCCCCG
Organism: Heliomarina sp.; assembly: GCF_052826185.1. Lineage (NCBI taxonomy): Bacteria > Pseudomonadati > Pseudomonadota > Alphaproteobacteria > Rhodobacterales > Roseobacteraceae > Heliomarina > Heliomarina sp. Next base: position 174,036 of record NZ_JBRBUI010000017.1, read on the forward strand.
AAGAGGTGATCGAGGCACAGGCCGCGATCGACCGGGCGATGGCCAACACGGCGGCGCTCCGGGCCAAGGTCGCGCTGATTAACAGCCTGTCGGGCGGCGCGGCTGGCGTTATCTCTGCCCTCGTGCCGGGGGCGAGCGCCGCCGCTTCAGCCCAAGCGCTCGCCCGTGACATCTATCTCCTCGTTAAATGTGTCGAGGTTCACAACACATGGTGCGACAGCATGGACGTCGCGATGGCCGGGCAGGGCGGGGCAGCGGCGGCGATCCATAACGCCGTTCGCAATGCGCGCATTCACCTTTCGCAGGCAGCGATTGTCGCGATCCTCTCGGCGCTCAAGGCCTCTGCCGAAGTGGCCAAGATGTTCGACCCGACCGGCGCGGCCGCCGGTGTATCCGCCGGTGCCAGCATGGCCTCGGCCGTCGTGAACTACGGCTACAAGATGCAGAAAGAGGCCGTCATCAAGAACGGCTGGAAGGTCTATAAAGAGGCCCGCTCCAACCCCGGCAACCGCAAAAAGGCCCGCAAGGCGCTGCGGCTGAACTCGACGCTGGCCAAGTGCTGCATCGCTTATGGTGCGGCGATGATGAACGACACCGCCGCGAAACAGGCAATCAAGGCAACCGGTCTGACCGTCGCCGCGATCCAGAATGATCAGGACATCTGCGTCCGTCTCGTCGCCTATCTCGAAAACGAACTCGCCGACGATCCGGTCGTCATGGCCGTCGAATACAAGAAAGACAACAAATGGGCGCCCGGCGATCCGGCGCTGGATCTTTCCGTCTGGACCAGTTTCAAGGCCGCTGCCGCCAAGTCAGCCCAGCCGCCGCTCGCCGAAGGCAGCCTTTCAACCCCGGCCATCGACCGGTTGCTCGGGGTTATCGCGCAGAACCCCGGCTGGGATGACACCTCGGCCTTCAAGGCTGCCCGCGAAAAAGCCGCTGAGGACGGCCCCCCGGATGATAACGCGCCGGTGCCGCAGATCCCGGACGATGTGCAGCGGATTCTCGACAAGCAGCTCGAGATCAACGACTACCTCGACCGCCTTGGCGAGGCCTTTGCCGCCTACCAGCCGATGGCCGCCACGGGCAGCTCGGCGCACAAGCCGATGGCCGATGCCGCCGCGATCTTTGCCACGATGGCGCGCGCTGGGGCGAGGGTTACGAGCGACAATATCAAGGTGATCCGCAGCTATCCCGCGCTGGTCGCCTGAGCGTAAACCGCCTCCAGCGGTGCCCCTCCGATGCACGGGGGGTGTACAGGGGGTGTACATCAGGTGCCCCCCGTTTTCGGCGAGTGATTGCTTTTTCGGAATGCCGCCGCAGGGGTCTGACGCCCCACCTGCCGCAAGGTTCGCGCCGCTTTCCGAAAGCCTGTTCAATAGACATGCCTGGCTGCAATACGGTTAAATAACAGCACGTTAGGTGGTGCGTATCTCGCTTGCGGCTCCAGCCCGCACGTCAAGGAAATCCCAAATTAACCGACGCGCGATAGACCCTCCGCGCGCCGAAATCTGCGCCTTACTTTACCGAGCTCGCCCAGTCCCAGTACATGTCGCGCACTTTTCGCGTGATCGGCCCGATCTGGTACTGGCGGTCGTCAAAGGCGCTGACCGGCGTGACCTTGTTCATGTTGCCGGAAAGGAAAACCTCGTCCGCCGTGTCAAAATCTTCGAATGTCAGCACGGTTTCATGCACCACCATCCCCTCGGCCCGCATGTTCGACATATGTCGCGCACGGGTGATCCCGGCCAGAAATGTGCCATTCGCAATCGGGGTGAAAACCTCTCCGTCCCGCGCCATGAAGACATTGGCCGTGGCGGTTTCGGCGACATTGCCCATCGCATCGGCCACCAGCGCGTTGCTGAACCCCTTGCGTCGCGCTTCGGCCAGCATCCGGGCATTGTTCGGGTAAAGGCAGCCCGCCTTGGCATTGACCACCGCGTCCTCTTGCACGGGACGGCGGAAACGGGTCCGGGTCAGGGTGGCGCTGGCGGTCTCGGGGGCCATCGGGATCTCTTCGAGGCAGAGCGCAAAGCCTGTCTCGCCCTGCGGGATGATCGCGGTCTCGTCCCCGTCGATGCCCCAATACATCGGGCGGATATAGACAGCGCTGCCCTTGTCATAGGCGGAAAGACCCTCGTGGGTGATCGCCATCATCTCCTCGACCGAGACGGTCGGGGTCAGCATCAGCGCCTCGGCCGAGCGGTTCACCCGTGCGCAATGGGGTTCAAGATCGGGGGTCAGCCCGTTGACGTACCGCGCGCCGTCAAAGACCGAAGACCCAAGCCAGGCGCCATGATCCGCCGCCCGCATGATCGGCGCGTCCCCGTCATGCCATGTGCCGTTGAAATAGGTGCGGATGTTTTTGCCGGTGGCCATCTTGCTCTCTCCCGTCTGCTTCGGGCGGACTGTACGGGCGAAGCGGGGGCAAGGTCCAGAGCGCGGGGCCAGACCGATGGCGCAAAAAGAAAGAGCCCCGATAACGGGGCTCTTTCAGAAATTCTTGTCTGATCGGAAAGATCAGGCGGCTTTGCGACGACGACGTGCAGCTGCCAGACCGCCCAGACCGGTGATCAGCATCAGGCCAGCGGCCGGAACCGGAACCGGAGTGGTCGTGGTCGAGGAGAACGATACGAGAGTTTGACCGTTCTGCGTGGTGAACTGCATGAAGCCAGCACCGTCTTCCAGCACACCATCGGTGTCCGAGATCGTGCCAACAGCGGTGAAAGCGTTTTCAGCCGTGTCGATGGCAAAGGAGGTTGCCGTGAAGACAAAGTTTGCCACTTCCCAGATCACGCCGGGTGCATCGAAGTCGATGTCAAACAGCGAAACCGACTGGCCAAGGAACAGGCCAGCAAAGGACTCGGTGCCGATTACGACGAAACCCGGGTCGTTCAGGTCGACGTCTGCAACGCCAGCATCGCCGGCCATGAAGTCAGAGTTGTCGAGGTTCACGGTGCCGCCGATATCGATTTGGCCCGAAATAGTCGCTGCGGATGCCGCGAGGGGCGCCGCAACGGCGAAAGCTGTGGCGAGGCCCAGCATTTTAATTTTTTCGATCATATCTATTTTCCCATTTCCTTGTTACCCGACCTACCAGATACAACACAGCGCAGATCGTCGTACTCTGTTAACAAATTAGGCAGGGGCGCTTCAACGATTTTATCGCAAAAAACCGCCTATTCGCCAAGATTTTGCCACTTTTCCTGCAATGCAACGGTGGCTAACACGTTTAAATTGTTTCCGAATACTGTGAACAACTCTTTGCTTTGCGTGATCATTGACAAAATGGAAACAAACGTCGGGTAAACGCAGGTTTCTTGCGGTTTTTCGACGGGTGATTCTCTCCGACGAAATGTGGCGAAAACCTGAAATGTGGCGAAATTTTGGCTACTTATGGTTGTGCGATTCAACGTAAGCGGGTTGCCGCGCGTGGCCAAAACCACCGCTTTAACCAGTTAAAAGCTTTCGGTTTGACAGAACGGTACGGTCGGGCGTCAGGCGCCGACCATACCCACGATGTCATAGGTTTTCTGCAGGATAGGGCTGGCAATCGCCCGTGCCCGTTCGGCCCCCTGGGCAAGGATGCGGTCGATCTCGGACTGGTCGTCCATCAGCCGCGACATCTCGGTCGTGATCGGCGAAAGCCGCGACACGGCCAGTTCCGCCAGCATCGGTTTGAAGGTGCCGAACTGCATCCCGCCAACCTCGGCCAGCACCTGATCGACGCTCTGATCGGACAGGCCCGCATAGATGTTCACGAGGTTGCGCGCATCCGGGCGGTTCTCCAGCCCCGCTGCCTCGGAGGGGAGCGCCTCGGGGTCGGTCTTGGCCTTGCGGATCTTCTTGGCGATGGTGTCCGCATCGTCGGTCAGGTTGATCCGGCTGGCGTCCGACGGGTCCGATTTGCTCATCTTCTTGGTGCCGTCGCGCAGGGACATGACCCGCGTCGCGGCGCCCTCGATGACCGGCTCGGTGATCGGGAAGAAATCGACCTCATAGTCATGGTTGAACTTGGTGGCGATGTCGCGGGTCAGCTCGATATGCTGTTTCTGGTCCTCGCCGACCGGCACATGGGTCGCGTGATAGATCAGGATGTCCGCTGCCATCAGCGCGGGGTAGGCGAAAAGCCCCAGCGAAGCCGCCTCGGCATTCTTGCCCGCCTTGTCTTTCCACTGGGTCATGCGGCCCATCCAGCCCATCCGCGCGACACAGTTGAAGATCCAAGCAAGCTGCGCATGCTCCGGCACCTGGCTCTGGTTGATGAGGATGGATTTCGTCGGGTCGATCCCGGCGGCGATGAAACCGGCGCAAAGCTCGCGCGTCTGACGCTTGAGATCCGCCGGGGATTGCCAGACCGTGATCGCGTGCAGATCGACCATGCAATAAACCGTCTCGGCGCTGCCCGCGTTCTGGGTATCGACGAACCGCTTGAGCGCGCCCAGATAATTGCCCAGATGCAGGTTGCCCGATGGCTGGATCCCGGAGAAAACCCGTGGCGTAAAGGTCGTTTCGCTCATGTCTTTGACACTCCCGGCTGGAAAACTCGGCCCGCCTCGCTTACCCATGCACCAAAGCGGCGTCAAGAAGCCGGACAGGAGCCTTACCCATGACCCCATCCAATCCCAACAATGCGGTCAATCCGCTGCCACCGGTCGTGGTTGCGCTGTTCCTCGTCCTTCTGGCAATCGAGCTGTATTTTCAGGCCGGAAGCAACGGGCTGGCCGGCGGACCCTCGGCGGTTGGCTGGCGGCTGACCGCGTTGCAACGCTATGGGTTTTCGGGCGAAATCCTGCGCTGGATGTGGGACACCGGGCAATGGCCTGCGGAACACCTGATCCGCTTTGTCAGCTACCCCTTCATCCATGTGAGTTTCACGCAGACGATCTTTGCCGGGGTCATGATGCTGGCGATGGGCAAGATGGTCGCCGAAGTCTTTGGCCCCATTGCCTTTCTCGCGGTCTATTTCATTTCGGCCATCGTCGGCGCGCTGGCCTATACTGTGCTGACCGACGGGGCGCTGCCGCTGATCGGGTCGTTTCCGCCGGTTTACGGGCTAATCGGAGCCTTTACATGGCTGCTCTGGCGCAAGATGTCGCTGGTCGGGGAAAACCAGTTCCGGGCCTTTACGTTGATCGGTTTCCTGATGGGGATCCAGTTGATTTTCGCCCTGTTCTTCGAGGTTTCCAAGGATTGGGTCGCCGATCTGGCGGGCTTTGCAACGGGCTTCATGCTGTCCTTCCTGCTGGTGCCCGGCGGCTGGGCAAAGATCCTCGCGAAACTGCGGCAGGAAAAGTAAAACCGCCGCATTCCCGGAGGAAGCGGCGGCGAACTGATTAATTTGAGCGTATGATAACTCGAGGGGTACTAAACTATTGGTATCAGGGCCAGATCAGGCCAGTCCGATAAAGGACAAAATGGCCAGAACTACGACGACAAGCCCGACGATATAGATGATGGAACGCATGTAATCTCTCCTTTTGGGGCCAGGCAGATGTGTCGCCGCAGCCATGATTTGACCACTAACGCCCGCGTGATCGAAAAGGTTCCAGCGTATTAGCGTCTTGTAAGCGTTCGCTTGAAATCCGAGAGTTTTACGCCGCCAATTGCCTGTGCGATGGCAAAGAACAGGACGATGCCAAACACCACCAGCCCGGCCAGCGCAAGATAGCGCCAGCCAGCGGTGAACAGATAGGGTTCCAGCAGTTCGGCCCCGCCCCAGAGCGCCGCGCCCATCAGCGCGGCAGCAAGGCAGATCCGCCAGAGCCGCGTGTGAAACCGCGCGTCGAACCGCGCCACGTCACCCATGTCCCGCGCGCCTCGCATCAGCAGCACAACCATCGCCCAGCCCGCCAGCGTCGTGGCAATGGCAGGCGCCAGCCAGCCGACAATCGGCGCAAGACCCAGCGCCGCCACCGCGTTTATCACCATCGAAACAACGGCATAGCGAAAGGGCGAGCGGGTGTCTTCACGCGCGAAATAGAGCGGTTGCAGGATCTTTTGCAGAACGAAAGCGGGCAGGCCCAGACCATAGATCGCAACCGCGCTGGCAATGGCGGTGCTGTCCGCATAGGTCGCCTCGCCCCGCTGAAACAGGACCGACACGAGCGGCAGCGGGATCACAATCAGCGCCACGGCCGAGGGGATGGTGAGCGCCAGCGACACTTCGGCAGCCCGGCTGAGCGCGGCCCGCCCGCCGGCATCGTCCTTGGCGGCAAGGCGGCGGGAAAGGTCGGGCAAAAGCACCACGCCTATGGCAATGCCCACCACGCCCAGCGGCAGCTGGTAGAGCCGGTCCGCCGCATACAGCCAGCCCACGGCCCGGTCGAAATAGCTGGCCACCTGTTGTCCGACGAGCAGGTTCACCTGCACGACGCCCCCGGCCAGCGCGGCTGGCACGGCGACCCGCACCAGCCGTCCCAGCTCGGGCGAGAGACGCGGTCGACGCAGGCGCAGCGGGAAACCGGCGCGGCGGGCGGCGACCCAGACCAGCACCATCTGCGCGACGCCTGCGACCGGAATGCCCCAGATCAGCGCGCGGGCCACATCGGCCCCGGCCCATGCGGTCAGGGCCATGGCGGTGATGAGGATGACGTTCAGCAGCACCGGCGCGGCGGCAGCGGCGGCAAAGCGCCCGGTGGCGTTCAGCACGCCCGAGAGCAGCGCGGCGATCGACACGAAAAGGATGTAGGGAAAGGTGATCCGTGCGAATTCCACCGACAGATCAAAGGTTTCCTCTCCGGCAAAGCCGCTGGCCAACGCAAGGATCAGCCAAGGCATGGCTGCCTGGGCGATCAGCGTCAGCACGATCAGGATGCTGGCTAGACCGGCCAGGGCCTGCTCTGCGAAATCCTGCGCGTCACTGCCCGATTCCAGACGCTTGGAGAACATCGGCACAAAGGCCATGTTGAACGCGCCCTCGGCAAAGAAGCGGCGGAACATGTTGGGCAGGCGAAAGGCCACCACATAGGCCTCATAGAGCGGTCCCGTGCCCAGAAAGGCGAGGATCATCGCATCGCGCACAAAGCCGAGGATACGGCTGAGCAGGGTCCAGACGCCGACGGTCAGAAAGCCGGACATCAAGCGGATCGGTTTCATGGTTTGCCTGTAGAAAAGGGCGCCCCTTGCGGGGTCTGTTCGGGCCAGATTACCGGCTTTCCGGGCGCAGGGAAAGCCGGTCTCTCGTAAGGGCTGCGTTACTTGTCGGCCCGTTCGACACCTTCGATGATCGCATGGCGCAGCTTGGCCTCAAGCGAGCGCTGCTTGGATTCAGAATGGTATTTCAGGCCGAACATGTCCTTGACATAGAAGGTGTCCACCACCTGTTCACCAAAGGTCGCGATAACCGCATTGGCGATATAGACATTCGCCCCGGCCAATGTGCGCGCCAGATCGTAGAGCAGGCCGGGCCGGTCGCGGGTGTCGACCTCGATGATCGTGTAGATATCCGAGCCTTCGTTGTCGAAGGTGATATGGGTCGGCACGTCAAAGGCCTTTTCGCGCTTCTTGATCTTGTCCTTGGACTTGAGCGCCTCGCGGGCGAGAACCTCGCCGCGCAGGGTCTTTTCGATCATCTGGGTCAGGCGCGGCAGGCGCGACGTCTCATAGGGTTTGCCGTCGCTGTCCTGTATCCAGTAGGCGTCGGTGACGTACCCGTCCTTGGTCGTATAGCTGCGCGCATCGACCACGTTCGCTCCGACCAGTGCCAGCGCCCCGGCCAGGCGGGCGAAGATGCCCGGGTGATCGGCCATCACGAAACAGGCCCGGGTCGCATCGCGATCTTCGTCCGGGTGCAGGTTGATGAGGATTTTGCTCGGATCGTGCAATGATTCCAGTTCGCGCAGCATACGCGCGAAATCGACATGCGCCGTGGTATGCAGCCCCTGCCAGTAGGGCGGGTAGTGACGGCTGGTTGCCAGTTTGAGCGCTGATTTCGACCAGTCGGGCAGGGCCTCGCGCAGCGCCTTGCGCGCCTCGGCACCGCGGTTCTCGCGGTTGAGATCCTCCATCCCGGTTTCCAGCGCGCGGCGGGTCTGGCGATAGAGGCTGCGGATCAGCGTCGCTTTCCAGTTGTTCCAGACATTCGGCCCAACACCCCGGATATCGCAGACCGTGAGCACCGTCAGCAGGTCGAGCCGTTTGACGGTCTGCACGGCCTTGGCGAAGTCGCGCACCGTGCGCGGATCGGCGATATCGCGTTTCTGGGCCATGTCCGACATCAACAGGTGATAGCGCACAAGCCATTCCACCGTTTCACTGTCCTGTTTGTTCAACCCCAGACGTGGCGCAACCTTGCGCGCGATCTGCGCGCCAAGGATCGAATGATCCTCTGGGCGGCCCTTGCCGATGTCATGCAGCAGCAGAGCCGTATAGAGGATCTTGCGGTTCACCCCGTCCTTGAGAATGCCGGTGACGATGGGCAGGCTTTCGACCAGTTCGCCCTTTTCGATCTGGGCAAGGTTGGCGATGCACTGGATGGTATGCTCGTCCACCGTATAGCTGTGATACATGTTGAACTGCATCATCGCGACGATGGGTTCGAATTCGGGGAGGAAAGCGGACAACACGCCAAGTTCGTTCATCCGGCGCAGGGCGCGTTCCGGATTGCCGTGGCGCAGGAGCAGGCCCATGAAAATCTGCCGCGCTTCCTTGTTGTTGCGCATCTCGTCGTCAATCAGGTCGAGATTGGCCGTGACCAGCCGCATCGCGTCCGGATGGATCAGCATGCCGGTGCGCAGCGCTTCCTCGAACAGACGCAGCAGGTTCAGCTTGTCGGTCAGGAATTGATCCGGGTCTTCGACCGCCAGCCGGTTGTTGATCATCACATAGCCGGGTTTGACCTTGCGCTTGCGCCGGAAGATCCGCTCGAGCAGGGGTTCGGACTTGACGTGCAGCGCCTCGAGTTTGGTCAGGAAGATGCGGGTCAGGTCGCCCACCGCCGTGGCATGGCGGAAATACTCCTGCATGAAGATTTCGACACCGCGCCGCCCGGCCTTGTCCTTGTAGCCCATCCGCTCGGCCACATCGACCTGAAGGTCAAAGGTCAGCTGCTCGGTCGCGCGCCCGGTCACCAGATGCATGTGCGAGCGCACGGCCCAGAGGAAATCCTCGGCCCGGATGAAACGGTCATATTCGCTGGGGCGGAACATGCCGAGTGAAACCAAATCTGAACTGCGTTCCACATTGTGGAGGTACTTGGCGATCCAGAACAGCGATTGCAGGTCGCGCAGCCCGCCCTTGCCCTCTTTGACATTGGGTTCGACCATATAGCGTTCACCCTGCCGCAGGTGGCGCCTGTCGCGCTCTTCCAGCTTGGCCTCGGTGAATTCCCGCTCTCCTGATGAGAACAGGTCTTTTTTCAGCCGACGATCAAGGTTGTCGTAAAGCGCCCGGTCCCCCGCAAGGAAGCGATGTTCGAGCAGAGCCGTGCGGATGGTGAAATCATCGGAGCCGAGGCGGATGCAGTCGCGGATCGTGCGGCTGGAATGACCGACCTTCAGCTTGAGATCCCAGAGAATGTAGAGCATCGATTCAATGACGCTCTCGGCCCAGGCGGTGATCTTGTAGGGCGTCAGGAACAGCAGGTCGACATCCGAGAATGGTGCCATTTCGCCCCGTCCATAGCCGCCCACCCCGATCAGCGCGATCTTTTCGCCCGAGGTCGGGTTGGAGATCGGATGCAGATGGGTCTGCGCCACGTAGAGCGCCGTGGTCACAAGCCCGTCGGTCAGATGGGAATAGGATCGGGTGAGGGGGCGCGCCTCGAACGGGCTGGCCTCGAAAGCGGTGGCGATGGCGGCGCGGCCAGTTTCATTCGCGTCACGCAGAATACGCACGACCTCGTTACGGAATTTGCCCGGCTCAAAACCATTGCCCGCAAGTTCGTCGATGCGGGCAATGATGCTGTCTTTGTCGAATATGTCCTTGGGGTCGCAGATCAGCGCCCCGGTTTCAACGGGGGCCGAATTTGCAACCTGCGCGGCGCTAGAGGCCAGCGCCTGAGAAACTTGCCGGGGCTGGGTCAACTACAACAACCTGTCTGTTCTGAATCGTCGCGACCGCCAGGCCGCGCTGGTTCGTACCATCAGGCAATAGTCTGAAGATACCGCCAACACCTTGGAAACCCGCGCCCTGTGTCAGGCTTGCACCGCTCAGCGCATTCGGGTTGCCGGAACCGACGAGCGCACCGATGGCGGCTATCCCGTCGTAGGCAAGGCTGCCGATCGGGTGCGGAGCATTGCCGAACGAGGACGTATAGCGGGCGCGGAACTGATCGGATTTCACCGGATCGGGCAGCGCGAACCAGCCCCCCTGCACACCGGGCAGTTCCAGCGTCTGCGATGGAATATCCCAACGGGTCAGGCCGATGAACTGGGTAGCAGGGCTGGAGACGCCTGCCTCGGGCAGAAGCTGCGTCAGAAGCGGCAGCGCCCCGGCGGTATTTGCCGTGAGAAACATCGCATCCGCGCCGGTGCTCTCGATCTCGCTCTTGATGCGCGGGATCGCCGCGATTACGCCCTGTTGCGACTGTTCGTAGGCGACGGTACCGACCGAGGATGCGGCCGACCGCGAAAGCGCTCTTTGTACCGCGTCACGCCCGGCCTGCTCGGCAAGGTCGCTGCCATGCACCACGAGCACGTTGCGCTTGCCCTGACGGGCCGCGTAATTGGCCAGCCGCGAGGCCGTGTTGTCGAAGGTCGGCCCGAGGATGAAGACGTTGCCGCCCGCGATTGTCGGGTTGTTCGAAAAGCTGAGCACGTTGACGTCGCGATTGGCAACCGCAAGACCAACCGCGTTGGCGGATTCCGCATAGACCGGCCCGAGGATGATCTTGGCGCCGTCGTCCACCGCCTGATTGGCGACATTCGCCGCGGTCGCCGCATTTCCGGCGGTATCGTAGACCCGCAGGTCAACCTGCACGCCGTTCAGGTCCGAAATCGCAAGACGTGCCGCGTTTTCAAGGCTTTGCGCAAGGATCGCATCGCCCGACTGGGCCGACCCGCGCGGCACGAGCAGCGCGACGGGCACCGGGGCCGAGGTATCGATCCGCGGACCGCCAGAGCCGACACCGGCGGTGTCACAAGCGGAAAGAACAAGGCCGGCAGCCAAGGTTACACAAAGAAGGGCTGCCTTGCGGGCCCCGGCAAAAACGGCGAACATGGTCTTGTCTCTCCCTCGAAACGGCGGATTGGCTCCGCACCTCACTTGGTGGGGATAATAGACTTCATCCAAGGCGGGTCCAGAGTTGAATTACAGAACGGTAAGTTTGGCGCCAGGGTTGTATTTTGTCGCCACCCCAATCGGCACGGCCCGCGACATCACGCTGCGGGCGCTGGATGTCCTGGCCTCGGCCGATGTGATCGCCGCCGAAGACACCCGCAGCCTGCGTCACCTCATGGAAATCCACGGCGTGCCGCTGAACGGGCGCCGGATCATCGCCTATCACGATCACAGCGGCAAAGGCGTGGAGGAGCGGCTCTTGAGCGAGCTGGCCGAGGGCCGGTCGCTTGCCTATGCCTCGGAGGCGGGCATGCCATTGATCGCCGATCCCGGCTACGAGTTGAGCCGGGCCGCCGCCGAAGCCGGGCACCTTGTGACGACCGCACCGGGGCCATCGGCGTTGCTGAGCGCGCTGACGCTTGGTGGCCTGCCGACGGATGCTTTTTTCTTTGGCGGTTTCCTGCCCAATAGCTCTACGGCCCGGAAGAAACGGCTCGAAGCGCTGAAGAATATCCCCGGCACGCTGGTATTTTATGAATCACCCAAGCGGGTTTCGGCAAGCCTTGCCGACATGGTCGAAGAACTCGGCAGCGAACGACAGGCCGCCATGTGCCGGGAATTGACCAAGAAATTCGAGGAGGTGCGCCGCGCCACGCTCGGCGAACTCGCGACCGAACTGGCCGGGGCAAGCCTGAAAGGCGAGGTGGTTCTGCTGGTGGACCGGGCGCGTTCGGAGAAAATTAGTGAAACTGACATAGAAGAGGATCTGCAAAGGGCGCTCGGGGAACATTCGGTCCGCGACGCGGCGGATCTGGTGGCCCGATTGCACGATGTCCCGCGTCGCAAGGTCTACCAGATGGCGCTCAACATGGGAAAGAAGTGACATGAACCAGTTGCAGATTCGCGGACGGGTCGCTCATGCCTCGGGGATATCGGCGGAAAACAGGATCGCGCAGGACTACGAGCGCCGCGGTTTCGCGCTCGCCCGGCGCCGCTGGCGCGGCAAGGCCGGGGAAATCGACCTGATCGCGCAGCGGGGCGACGAAATCATCTTTGTCGAAGTCAAGAAATCCTGCACGATTGCCCGTGCCGCCGAGAGGCTCAGCCGCCGCCAGATGGAACGGATCTATGCCAGCGCGGCGCAGTTTCTCGGCACCCAGCCTCTCGGGCAAATGACGCCGTCGCGCTTTGACGTGGCGCTTGTCGATGCGCAGGGTCAGTTTGAAATCATCGAAAACGCCTTTGGCGCGTTCTGAACGCCATTGCACCTCCTGCTGAGACGCGCCATGTATTCGGAGCAGTCTAACAGGGGAAGTGCCCATGAAAATCGCGTTCCAGATGGACCCGATCACCGAGGTCAACATCAACGCCGACAGCAGTTTCCGCCTTGCCGAAGAGGCACAGGCGCGCGGGCATGAACTTTTTTACTACAGCCCCGATCACCTTGCGTTCGAAGAGGGCCGGGTAACCGCCCGGGGCCATGACATGACCGTGCAGCGGATCGATGGCGACCCGGCTGTGCTGGGCGAGCGCCGGACCGTGGATCTGGGTGATTTCGACGTGGTCTGGCTGCGGCAGGATCCGCCCTTTGACATGCATTACATCACCGCGACCCATCTGCTGGATCGGCTGAAAGGCGAAACGCTGGTGGTGAATGACCCGTTCTGGGTGCGCAACTATCCCGAAAAGCTGCTGGTGCTGGATTTCCCCGACCTCACGCCGCCTACGACCATCGCGCGGGATCTTGAAGTTATCAAGGCATTCAAGGCGAAACACGGGGACATCATCCTAAAGCCGCTCTACGGCAACGGTGGCGCCGGGGTGTTCCGGCTGGACGAGAATGATCGTAACCTGTCGTCGCTGCACGAGCTGTTCACAGGCTTTTCGCGCGAACCGCTTATCGTGCAGAAATTCCTGCCGGATGTGAGCAATGGCGACAAGCGTGTGATCCTTGTCGACGGTGAGCCGGTGGGCGCGATCAACCGGGTACCCGCCAAGGGTGAGACAAGGTCGAACATGCATGTGGGTGGACGTCCGGAAAAGATCGCGCTGAGCGACCGCGACCGTGAAATCTGCGCGGCGATCGGACCGCTGTTGCGCGAGAAGGGGCAGATTTTCGTCGGTATCGACGTGATCGGCAATTACCTGACCGAGATCAACGTGACCTCGCCGACCGGAATTCAGGAACTGGAAAGGTTCGACGGGATCAATGTGGCCGCCAAGATTTGGGAAGCTATCGAGGCGCGCTGCGCCTAGGTCTTTGTGGAGAGCCGAAAACTGATGGCTTCGGCGACGTGGTCACGTTGCACTTCGGGCTCTTGCGCAAGGTCGGCGATTGTTCTGGCCGTACGCAGAACCCGGTGATAGCCGCGCGCTGACAGGCCGAAACGTTCGGCCACGCGGGTTAAAAGCGCCCGGCCCTCGGCATCGGGTGTTGCGACGCTCTCTAGCAGATCGCCCTGTATATCCGCGTTCTGGCGGATTGTGGGGTGATCGGCAAAGCGCTGACCCTGAATTTCCCGTGCCGCCTTTACGCGAGCGGCGACAGTTGCCGAACTTTCACCGTTGGCAGGCAGGTCGAGGTCGGTGAAACGCACCGGCGGCACCTCGACCCGAAGATCGAAGCGGTCCATCAGCGGTCCGGAAATCCGGCCAAGATAGTCCTCGCCACATTGCGGCACACGCGAACAAGCGCGCTCGGGATCGCTAAGATAACCGCATTTGCAGGGGTTCGCGGCGGCGACCAGCATGAATTTGCAGGGGTACTTCACATGGGCGTTGGCGCGCGAGACGATCACCTCTCCGGTCTCGATCGGCTGGCGCAGGGTTTCCAGCACGGACCGGGGGAATTCGGGAAATTCGTCCATGAACAGCACGCCGTTATGAGCAAGGCTGATTTCGCCGGGGCGCGCATTGCGGCCTCCGCCGACAATCGCGGCCATCGAGGCGGTGTGATGCGGATCGCGGAAAGGGCGGGCGCGGTTGATACCGCCCGCGTCCAGCATACCGCAGAGTGACTGGATCATTGAGGTCTCCAGCGCTTCGCCCGGGGTAAGCGGGGGCAGGATGCCCGGTATCCTTGCCGCCAGCATCGATTTTCCCGATCCGGGTGTGCCGACCATAATAAGGTGGTGACGCCCGGCGGCGGCGATTTCGAGCGCACGTTTGGCACGTTCCTGGCCTTTCACCTCTTTCAGGTCAGGCCCAAAGGCGGTCTGCGATACTTCGCCCGGCTCGGCAGGGTCGAGCGGGCGCTGACCGGTCAGATGGCGCACGACCTCACCAAGACTGTCGGCGGCGATGACGCGGGTCGCGCTTACCCATGCTGCTTCGGCTCCTGAGGCGCGGGGGCACAGCAGGGTGCGGTTTTCCTCGGCGGCGGTGAGCGCCGCAGGCAGGGCGCCTATCACCGGGACCAACGTCGCATCGAGTGACAGCTCTCCTAGGGCCACGATATCTTCGACCGCATCGGCGGGCAGGATCTGCAGGGCAACCAGCAGGGCCAGCGCGATGGGCAGGTCGAAATGGCTGCCTTCCTTGGGCAGATCGGCGGGCGAAAGGTTTACCGTGATACGCTTGGACGGCAGGGCGATGGCCATTGCACTGAGCGCGCTGCGGACCCGGTCACGCGCCTCTGAGATTGCCTTGTCCGGCAGGCCGACGATGGAAAAAGCGGGCAAGCCGGGCACGACAGCGCACTGAACCTCGACCAGTTTGGCGTCGATGCCCTGAAACGCGACCGAATAGGCTTGCGCCACCATGAGTTTGTCCCGGATTGGTTAACAACTCATGGCTAACGGCGCACCGGTTTAGGAAGTGTTAATGGGCCGAGGTCATGAAGGGGGTGCTTGGCAGATCGAGCTTATAGGGTTCAGGGTCGTATGATACCTGTGCACCTTCTGTACACCACCTGTGCACGGAATCGTCGCCGACCAGCGCCTCGCAATAGTCTTTCGCAGCGGCGCTGACGGGCAGGCCGTAGCCAAGGATGCGTGCGGCGACCGGCGTGTAGAACACATCTGCGAGCGAATAGGTGCCAAAGAGGCAGCCGGTTTTCGCACCCGAAACCATCCGTGCGTGGTCCCACAGGGTTTCGATCCGGGACAGATCGGCAAGCACCTTGTCCGACGGCTGGAATCCCTGATAGCGGCGCAAGAGCTGCATCGGGCAATCGCCGCGCAGGGCGGAGAATCCGCCCACCATCTCGGCGCAGAGCCAGCGGGCCGTGGCGCGCTGAGCAGGATCGGTCGGCCAGAGACCAGCGTCCGGGTGGCGCTCGGCGAGGGTTTCGGCCATCGCGAGGCTTTCGCCGACCACTGTGCCTTCGGGGGTGCGCATCGCTGGGACGAGCCGCGCGGGGGCGAGCGATGCCATGTCCTGCGCCATGGTGCCGGAATAAAGCCCGATCATATGCGGGCGGACGGGGATTGCGAACTTGTCGAACATCAGCCAGCCGCGCAGAGACCAGCTGGAGAAGGAACGGTCGCCGATGTAAAGGTCATATGTCATGTCCGTGAAGCTATGCGGATCCGGGAAATCCAGTAAAGCGACCTTTTGTGCGCGGGGGCATCACGGCAGGTGATTGATCGCGCCGACGGACCATTGGCCGTCGTGAAGAGAGATTTCGGTGACGGACAGGTTGTCGATGCGCTGGCCGAGCACCTCGTAGGCCGAGATGCCATGGGCCCGCTGAAGCTGGGTCAGGATCACGCCGAAATGGACAACGACAACAAGATCGCTGCCCGCATGTTCGGCGATGAGGCGGTCGATGCCCGGGTCTATACGCGCACGCGCGTCATTCCAGCTTTCGCCGCCGGGCGGTCGGATATCGCCGGGCGTTTCCCAGTAGGCGCGGGCGAGCGCGGCATCTTCGGCTTCGATCTCAGCGGCGCTGCGCAGCTCCCATTGGCCGAAATGGATCTCGCGCAGTTCCGGGCGGTGGTTCAGCCGCTGCCGCCTGCCCTGAATGGCATCTGCCGTGGCGGTGGAACGTAGGAGATCGGAGGAAACGACAAGCCCGTCGTCTGGCAGGTAGCCGGACAGACGGTCAATCTGGGCCAGATCGCTGAGATCGGCGGGCAGGTCGGACCATCCCACCATCGACTTTGCATGGGTCGGGCCGTGACGGACCAGAAACAACCGCGTCACAGGTCGTCGCCTTTGAGCGTCCGGGGGATGCCTGCAACCACGTGGACGACCCGGGCGGCCTGCGCCGCAAGGGCGATGTTCAACCGCCCCTGTGCCTCGCGAAAGCGACGGCCAAGCGGAGTGTCGGGGACAATGCCCTGTCCGACCTCGTTGCTGACGATGACGACCGGCACGGCGGAGGTGTTGAGGGCGGCCAGCAATCTTTCCTGTTCATAGGCGATGTCGTTTTCGGCAAGCATGTGGTTGCTGAGCCAGAGCGTGGCGCAGTCAAAGAGACAGACCTGGCCCGGTTCAAGCGCGGCGATGACGTCGGCAGCGGCCAGAGGTTCCTCGATCGTGGTCCAGCGCGGGCCGCGCCGGGCGATGTGAATGTTAACCTTCTCGCGCATCTCGTCATCGTAGCATTCAGCCGATGCCAAATAGATTAGTTCTTCAGGGCATTGATTTAAAAGGGTTTCTGCATGCGATGATTTTCCGGAAGCGGCGCCTCCTAGTACGAGAGTGTTTCCTGACAACATTTTTTTAACCCTTCGAGGAAACCAAATCGCCGGTTGCTGCGTATTTAATACAAGCCCGCCTTACAAGTCTTTCACTGGGGTTGCTTCGTTGGGCAAATGTATTTTTTCAGGGGAAAATTCACATGCCGTTGGATATCTCGAACGACAGAGCGATGTCACGCCGCGCCATGAAAGCAGAGCTTTTGGACGCGGAAACCGAACTGAGACTGGCCTATGCCTGGCGGGACCAACGGGACGAAGAGGCGCTTCACCGGCTGATCAACGCCTATATGCGTCTGGCGATCTCGATGGCCTCCAAGTTCCGTCGTTACGGCGCCCCGATGAACGATCTGATCCAGGAAGCCGGGCTGGGACTGATGAAAGCGGCAGAGAAATTCGACCCGGATCGCGGCGTTCGGTTTTCGACCTACGCAGTCTGGTGGATCAAGGCCTCTATCCAGGATTTCGTGATGCGCAACTGGTCGATGGTTCGCACCGGCTCGACCTCTTCCCAGAAATCGCTGTTTTTCAACATGCGCCGTATTCAGGCGCGGCTGGAGCGTGAGGCATCGGCGCGGGGCGAAACCCTGCCGCGTCACGAGATGCACCAGCTGATCGCAGGTGAAATGGGTGTGCCAATTCATGATGTTGAAATGATGGAGGGCCGTCTGTCGGGGTCCGATTTCTCTCTGAACGCGGTGCAGTCTGCGGATGAGGATGGGCGCGAGTGGATTGATGCGCTGGAAGACGACAGTGCGCAGGCGTCTGAAACGGTCGAGGATCGTCTGGACACAGCGCAGTTGCGGGAATGGTTGCTGATCGCGATGAATGCGCTGAACGATCGCGAACGCTTTATCGTGACGGAGCGCAAGCTGAAACCTTCGTCCCGGACGCTGGAAAGCCTTGGAGATGAGCTGCACCTGTCCAAGGAACGCGTGCGCCAGCTTGAGGCAGCAGCATTCCAGAAAATGCGCAAGACGCTGTCTACGCAAAGTCAGGAAGTGTTTGAGTTTCTCAACTAGGCCGGTCTAAGACCATCGTTATGAGATTTGTTTTGATGATGGTCCTCCTCTGCGCCGGGATGGCGCAGGCGCAGGAAATTTTACCACATCCCCCGGCCTCGGCGGATGTGGTTTTTCTTGGTGAGGTTCACGATAACCCCCGCCATCACGAGGTTCAGGCCGAACTTGTGGCGCAGATCGCGCCCGATGCGCTGGTGTTCGAAATGCTGACGCCGGAGCAGGCCGCAGCGGTGACCCCTGAAAATCGACAGTCTCAGGCAGATCTCGATACGGCGCTGGGGTGGTCGGAGTCCGGTTGGCCGGATTTCGCGATGTATTACCCGATCTTTGCCGCCGCACCCGATGCGGTTGTGATCGGCGCGGCGGTTCCGCGCGATCGGGCGAGGGCGGCGATGGAGACTGGCATTGCCGAGAGTTTTGGTGCCGGGGCGGAATTATACGGGCTGGCCGCGCCGCTTGCCGGTGATCAGCAGGAGGCGCGCGAAGCCCTGCAAATGACCGCCCATTGCGATGCAATGCCCGAAGATATGCTGCCGGTCATGGTCGACGTCCAGCGGTTGCGGGATGCGGTTCTGGCTCGGGCGGCGGTCGACGCGGTGATGCAGACCGGCGGCAAGGTTGCTGTCATCACCGGCAATGGCCATGCGCGGCTGGACTGGGGCGCGCCGAGCCTGATTGCGCTGGCCCGGCCCGATCTGCATGTGTGGTCGCTGGGACAGGCCGAAGCCGACAATATCTCGGGCAATTTCGATGCGGTCTTGTCGGCAGAGCCCGTAGACCGCGGCGACCCTTGCGCTGAATTCAAGTAAGGCGCTGTCGGGTAACAACTATTCCGCTATGGCAGATCCTGCGCCGGACGCTTATGGTCGGGACGGATCGGAACAAAGGGCACGCCCATGCTGGCCTCGAAAAATATCCTTCTTATCATCGGCGGCGGGATCGCGGCCTATAAGACGCTCGATCTTATACGGCGGTTGCAGGATCGTGGCGCCAGTGTGACGCCAGTGCTGACCAAGGCGAGCGAGGAATTCGTGACCCCGCTTTCGGTTTCTGCGCTGGCCGGACGCAAGGTCTATCGGGACCTGTTCGATCTGACGGACGAGGCCGAGATGGGCCATATCCAGCTGTCGCGCTCCGCCGATCTGGTCGTCGTCGCACCGGCAACGGCAGATATGATGGCCAAGATGGTCTCGGGGCTGGCGAATGACCTGGCCTCGACCCTGCTGATGGCGACGGATACGCCGGTTCTGATTGCACCCGCGATGAATGTTCGCATGTGGCATCACCCGGCGACGCAGCGCAATCTGGCGCAGTTGAAAGCAGACGGTATTTCTGTTGTCGGCCCGGATGAGGGCGGCATGGCCTGCGGCGAATACGGGCTGGGCCGCATGTCGGAAGTGCCTGACATCATTGCGGCTATCGAGGCAAGGCTTTCGGATGGTCCGCTGAAAGGCAAGCGGGTGCTGGTGACCTCGGGGCCGACGCATGAGCCGATTGACCCGGTGCGCTATATCGCGAACCGGTCGTCCGGCGCGCAGGGAACGGCGATTGCCCGGGCGCTGGTGGCGCTGGGGGCCGACGTTGTATTTGTCTCGGGCCCCGCTGACGTGCCGCCACCGGAGGGGGTGGAACTGGTGCGGGTCGAAACCGCGCAGCAAATGTCGGATGCGGTGGATGCGGCGCTGCCCGTCGATGCGGGCGTCTTTGCGGCGGCGGTGGCCGACTGGCGGGTGGCCTCTGCCTCGGATCGCAAGCTGAAGAAGACGCGCGACGGGATGCCGACGCTGGAATTTGCCGAAAATCCCGACATCCTTGCGAGGGTGTCTAAAATGACCAAAGGCCGCCCCGGCCTGGTCGTGGGCTTTGCGGCAGAAACCGACGATGTGGTCGAGCACGCCACCGCAAAACGGGCGCGCAAGAGCTGTGACTGGATCGTGGCGAATGACGTAAGCCCGGCGACGGGGATCATGGGGGGCAGCGAAAACGCCGTCATTCTGATTTCGGACGACGGGGCGGAGGAGTGGCCGCGACTGGGCAAGGCCGAGGTCGCTACACGACTGGCGGCACGGATCGCGGACGCCCTAGGCACTCAGTACAAGGAATAAAGCATTGGTTCAGATCCAGGTAACGCGCGATCCGGATTTCGATGAAACGGTCGCTTTGCCCAGCTATGAAACCGCCGGATCGGCGGGCGCGGACTTGCGCGCGAACTTTCCCACGCGGGGTGAGGTTGTGCTGGCCCCGGGCGAGCGTGTGCTGGTGCCGACGGGCCTACGGGTTGGGATTCCCAAGGGGTATGAGATCCAGATCAGGCCACGCTCGGGTCTTGCGCTGAAACACGGGATAACCCTGCCGAACAGCCCCGGCACCATCGACAGCGATTACCGCGGACCCTTGGGGGTGATCGTGATGAACGCGGGGCAGGAGCCTTTCACCATCGCGCATGGGGATCGCATCGCGCAGATGGTCGTGGCGCCGGTTGTTGTCGCGCAGTTCGATCTGGTCGAAAGCCTTGATGAAACGGTCCGTGGAACGGGTGGTTTCGGGTCGACCGGGCGCGGCTGATGCTGTCCGTTCTACTTCTTGGCGGGGTGCTATTGGGCCTCTGTGAATTGGTCGGGGCACCGAGAAAATGGCGCACAGCGACGCTGGTTGTGCTCTTTGCAACCGTGCTTGCCTTGCAACTGATCCTGCCCGATGGCCATCCCGTGCGGGAAAACACTGGCGAGTCTCCGGTGCTTTGGTTGATTGTTGGCAGCTTCACCGCGATTGCACTTGGTTACGCCCGGTTGGTGCAGATGCTTAAACGGCGTGCAAGGCAAGATGAACCCGATGCGGTAAAGCCGGTGGCGGGGAGCTTTAGCGAGACAGAGCTTGAGCGTTACGCGCGCCACATCGTGTTGCGAGAGCTTGGCGGGCCGGGGCAGAAACGCCTGAAGCAGGCGCGGGTGCTGGTGATCGGTGCCGGGGGCCTGGGCGCGCCTGCCTTGCAGTATCTGGCGGCGGCGGGTGTTGGCACGATTGGCGTGATCGACGATGACGTGGTGGAGAACGCCAACCTGCAACGGCAGGTGATTCATCGCGACGCGGATATCGGGATGCCCAAGGTGTTTTCGGCCGAGGCGGCGATGAAAGCACAGAACCCCGGCGTTGAGGTGCGGCCCTATCACCGGCGGCTGGAAGAGGGGATCGCGGCAGATCTGTTCGCCGATTACGACGTGATCCTTGAGGGCAGCGACAATTTCGAGACGCGATACCTTGCGAACCGGGTGGCAGTTGCTCAGGGCAAGCCGCTGATCTCCGGGGCCTTGTCGCAATGGGAAGGACAGCTGAGTGTGTTCCATCCCAAGGCGGGCGGGCCGTGTTATCAGTGCATTTTCCCCGAGGCACCTGCGCCGGGGCTCGCACCCTCCTGCGCCGAGGCTGGGGTTGTGGGGCCGTTGCCGGGGGTTGTCGGGTCGATGATGGCGGTGGAGACCGTCAAGCAGATCACCGGGGCCGGGCAGGTGTTGCGCGGCGAGATGCTGATCTACGATGCGCTCTATGGCGAGAACCGCAAGATCGCGCTGAAAAAGCGCGCGGATTGTCCCATATGCGGAAGTTCCGAACCGGCCTAACCTGTCGAGAGATTGAACCGGGTCGCGGCCGTAATTAGGTCGCACCCAAAGGAGATCCTGAATGACCAACCCCCTTCTGAGCGACTGGAATACCCCCTTTGAACTGGCCCCGTTCGATGCGATTTCGGACGAGGATTTCGCCCCCGCGCTGGACGAGGCGCTTGCGGCGAACGAGGCCGAGATTGCCGCGATTGCCGGGAATGACGCAGCGCCGACTTTCGCCAATACGATCGAGGCGCTGGAAGCGGCGGGGGACGCGCTCGACAAGGTGCTGTCGGTGTTCTTTACCGTGGCCGGTGCGGACAGCAATCCGAAGCGGGAAGAATTGCAGCGGGAATTCTCGCCCAAGCTATCGGCGCATTTTTCCGAGATTTCGTCGAACAAGGCGCTGTTCCGGCGGGTGGCGGAACTTTGGGAGAAACGCGACGATCTAGATCTTGCCGATGAGCAGGCGCGGGTGCTGATGCTGACCCATCGCGGCTTTGTGCGGTCCGGCGCGGCGCTTGAAGGGGCCGAAGAGGCCCGCATGAAAGAGATCAAGTCCCGGCTGGCAAGTCTGGGTACGGAGTTTACCCAGAACCTGCTGGCGGATGAGCGCGAGTGGTTCATGGAACTGGCTGAGGCCGATCTTGAAGGTCTGCCGCAGTTCGCCGTGGATGCGGCGCGTAGCGCGGGTGAGGAGAAAGGCGCGAAGGGGCCGGTCGTGACCTTGTCACGTTCGATCATCACGCCGTTCCTGCAATTCTCGCCGCGCCGCGATCTGCGTGAAAAAGCCTATGCCGCATGGGCCGCGCGAGGGGCGAACGGGGGCAAGACCGATAACCGGGCAATTGCGGCGGAAATCCTGACGCTTCGGGAAGAACGGGCCAAGCTGCTCGGCTATGATAATTTCGCGGCCTACAAGCTGGAAACCGAGATGGCGAAGACACCGGACAAGGTGCGCGAGCTGCTGATGGCGGTCTGGGGACCGGCCAAGGCACAGGCCGAGGCGGATGCCGAAGTGCTGACGGCGATGATGCGGGCGGATGGGGTGAACGGGACGCTGGAGCCCTGGGACTGGCGCTATTACGCGGAGAAGCGGCGCAAGGCCGAGCATGACCTCGATGAGGCGGCGCTGAAGCCCTATCTGCAGCTTGAACGGATGATCGAGGCGGCCTTTTCCTGTGCCAACCGGTTGTTCGGGCTGGAGTTCAAGCCGCTGGACCTGCCATTGTACCACCCGGATTGCCGGGCCTGGGAGGTGACACGCGAAGGGAAGCACATCGCGGTGTTCATTGGGGATTACTTTGCGCGCGGGTCGAAGCGGTCGGGCGCCTGGTGTTCGGCGATGCGGTCACAGGCGAAATTCCCCGAAGAGCAGCGCCCGGTGGTCATCAATGTGTGCAATTTCGCCAAGGGCGATCCGGCGCTGTTGTCCTATGACGATGCACGCACCCTGTTCCATGAATTCGGTCATGCGCTGCACCAGATGCTGTCGGATGTGACTTATGAGTCGGTCTCGGGCACGTCGGTCGCGCGGGATTTCGTGGAATTGCCGAGCCAGCTTTACGAACACTGGCTGGAAGTGCCGAGCGTGCTGCAGGAATTCGCAACCCATGCGGAAACCGGCGCGCCGATGCCCAAGGCGATGCTGGACAAGGTGCTGGAAGCCGCGAATTTCGATCAGGGGTTCCAGACGGTGGAATATGTTGCTTCGGCGCTTGTCGATCTGGAGTTCCACGATGGCGCGGCACCAGCGGATCCGATGGCGCGGCAGGAAGAGATCCTGACCGGTCTTGGTATGCCCCATGCCATCGGGATGCGCCATGCCACGCCGCATTTCGCGCATGTGTTCTCGGGGGACGGCTATAGCTCGGGCTATTACAGCTATATGTGGTCGGAAGTGATGGATGCGGATGCGTTCGAAGCCTTTGAAGAGGCGGGCGATGCGTTTGATGCGGCGCAGGCGAAAGCGCTGGAAGAGAATATCCTGTCCACCGGCGGGTCGCGTGATGCGGCGGAGCTTTACGTGGCGTTCCGTGGGCGGCTGCCGGGGGTTGAGGCACTTTTGAAAGGGCGCGGTCTGGCGGCATGACTTGGATGCGCCTTTGGCGCGTGCCTCCGGCGGGGATATTTTAAGACCCAAAGAAGGGCGGAATGCTGGATTTAGAAAAGGCCCGGTGTGTTGCCGGGCCTTTTCTTGTTTCAGTAGCCGCGGCTGCGGTCGACCAGATGCAGGAAAGGCTCGCCCGACTCGCCGCGCCGGATGTTTTCCGCGATGACTTCGCTGGCGGTGTCCGGCCGGGTTTCCGATGCGATATGCGGGGTGACCGTGACCTTTGGGTGTGTCCAGTAGGCGTGATCGGCGGGCAGCGGTTCGACCCGGAAGACATCGAGCGTGGCGTGGCCCACCTGCCCCGTATCGAGGGCCGAAAGCAGGGCGGCGTCATCGATCAGCGGGCCGCGACCGGGGTTCAGGATGATGGCACCGCGGGGCAGCATGGCAATGGTTTCCGCGTTCAGTGTGTTTTCGGTTTCCGGCGTGTTGGGCATCAGCAGGATGGTGATTTCGCCATGCGCGAGGGCCTCCTTGAGGCCTTCGGGGCCGTGGTGACAGGTGACGCCGGGCATGGATTTGGCGCTCCGGCTCCACCCTGCGACATTGAAGCCCAGGGACGCGAGCGTTGTGGCGCAGGCCGAGCCGAGCGCGCCGAGGCCCAGCACGGTGACGCGGCGGTTCTTTGCGAGCGGCGGGGCGACGGGGTACCATTCGCCCGGTTTGGCGAGGATGTGCCTGTCCATGCCGAGGTGGTGGCGCAGGGTGTGGCCGGTCACCCATTCGACCATGCCGCTGGTCATGCCGGTGTCGACCATGCGCGCGAGCGGGACGGTGAGGGATTTATTGCCGACGATGCCTTCGACCCCGGCCCAGAGGTTCAGCACTGCCTTGAGGTTCTTGTAGGGGGTGAAGTCCTGCAGCGGGCTGTTGGAGGCATAGACGATGTAATCGACGGCTTCGGGGTCGAATTCATTGCGCAGGTCGAAATTGAGACCAGTGGCTTGCAGGGCTTTCTTCAAGGTCGGCTGGTAGGTTTCCCATTTACCGGGCGTGGCGGCGTAGAGGATATTGACGGGCATATTTTAACGGGATCTCCCTCGGGGACGGTGAATATGGGCGCTTTGGACGAGGCCGAAGGCGACCATGAGGACCAGCATGGCGGAGCCGCCATAGCTGACCATGGGCAGAGGCACGCCGACTACGGGGGCAAGCCCCATGACCATGGACATGTTTACGGCGAAGAACAGGAAGAAGGTGATCGCGACGCCCAGCGTGAGCAGCGAGGAAAAGCGGTCGCGGGTGGCAAGCGCGCTGGCCACGCAGAAGAGGATGATCAGCGCATAGACCGAGAGAAGGGAGATGCCGCCGACAAAGCCGAATTCCTCGGCCAAGGTGGTGAAGATGAAATCGGTATGTTTCTCGGGTAAGAAGTTCAGCCGGCTTTGGGTGCCTTGCATGAAGCCGCGCCCGGTCCAGCCGCCCGAACCGAGCGCGATCTTGGACTGGGTGATGTGATAGCCGGCACCAAGTGGGTCCGATGCCGGGTCGAGGAAAGTGTCGATCCGTCGGTACTGGTAATCCTTGATCAGCTGCCAGGGGGTGCCGCGGCTTTCGAAGACGGCGGTGACGAGGCCGACTCCCGAGGCGATGACGGCGGCGAAATAGGCCCAATGCACACCGGCGAGGAACATCAGCCCGCCGCCTGCGGTGACCAGCAGGATCGAGGTGCCGAGATCGGGCTGACGCAGCACGAGATAGGTTGGAAAAAGGATCATCATCACCGGCACCAACACCCAGAAGGGATGTGAGGTGCGACGGGCGGGCAGCCAGTCGTAATAGGCCGCGAGCAGCATGATCAGCGTGATCTTCATCAGCTCGGAGGGCTGCAGGCGCATGAAACCGACGTCAATCCAGCGCTGGGCGCCCTTACCCTCGATCCCGACGAGTTCCACCGCAATCAGCAGCACCACTGACAACAGGTAGGCAACCACTGACATGTTGCGCCAGAACCAGATCGGGACCATCGCGACGACAAGCATCGCGGTCATGCCAAGCGCGAAACGTTTCATCTGCGGTTCGGCCCATGGCGAGAGCGACCCGCCGGCCACCGAGTAAAGCTGCAGGAAGCCGACGCTGGCGACAGTGATCAGCAGAAGTGTCAGCGGCCAGTTCAGATAGAGAACCTTGCGCAGCCCGGTAGGCGTCGATTTGACGTTATACTCAAGATAGCTCATGCGCGGTCACTCTGGCTGATCTCGCGTTCATCCTGATCGCGCTGAAGTTCTTCCTGCTGCGCCTGAATGCGGTCGCGGTCGCCCGTGGGATAGGCCTCGAGCGGGGGCGTGCCGTCGTAAAGCGCCTGCAGCATCACGTCGCGTACGATAGGCGCCGCTGCGGATGAGCCGCCGCCGCCATGTTCGACGACAACCGCAACCGCGTATTTCGGGTTGTCTGCCGGGGCATAGGCCACGTAGAGCGCGTGGTCGCGTCGTTCCCAAGGCAGGTCGGCGTTGCTGATGACACCGGCGGCGCGTTCCGCCTTGGTGATGTTGCGGACCTGACTGGTGCCGGATTTACCTGCCATGCGCATGGTTTCTTCGATGATGCGCGAGCGATACCCGGTGCCGCGCCGGTCGTTGGCGACAGCGAACATGCCTTTCCGAACCTGCCGGAGGTGGTTTTCGTTCAGACCGAGCGGTTCCGACGAGAGGTTGGGCTGTTCGACGCCGTCGACCGATTTCACCAGCCGTGGCGTGACCTTGCGGCCGGTGGCGATACGTGCGGACATGACCGCCAGTTGCAGCGGCGAGGCAAGGATATAGCCCTGACCGATAGAGGCGTTGGCAGTGTCGCCGATCTGCCAGTTTTGGCCGTAGGTTTCCTGTTTCCACGCCTTGTCGGCGGCGAGACCGCGCGCCACGGCGGACATGGGGATATCATGGCGCACACCGATGCCCAGCTTGCGGGCCATTTCGGCGATGCGGTCGATGCCGACCTTGATTGCCACGTCGTAATAATAGACGTCGCAGCTTTGCTTGAGCGAGTTCAGCAGGTCCATGTGTCCGTGGCCGCCCCGTTTCCAGCAGTGGAACCGGCGGCCCGAGATTTCCATGTGACCGGGGCACCAGACCGTATCGTTGGGGGAAACCGAGCCCGCTTCGAGCGCGGCAAGGGCGGTAACCATCTTGAAGGTCGAGCCGGGCGGATAGACGCCCTGCACCGATTTATTGGCGAGCGGGCGATACTTGTCATCACGCAGGCGACTGTAATCGGCGACCGAGATGCCCTGAACAAAGAGGTTCGGATCGAAGCTTGGCGAGGACACGATGGCGCGCAGGTCGCCTGTCTCGCAGTCGATTACCACGGCGCTGGCGCTTTCACCCTTGAGCCGGGCCTGCGTATAGGCCTGTAGTTCAGCGTCGATCGTTAGCTGGATATCGGCGCCTTCCTGACCTTCTTGCCGATCGAGTTCGCGCATGACGCGGCCCGTGGCATTGACCTCGACCCTTTTGGCGCCCGCCTTGCCGCGCAGGAGGTCCTCTTCCTTGGCTTCGAGACCGACCTTGCCGATGTGAAATCGGGGGATGCGCAGGACCGGTTCCGGATCCTCGATCTTTTCGAGATCGTAATCACTGACCGGGCCGACGTAGCCGACCACATGTGCGAGGTCGGGGCCGCGCGGGTAGACACGGGTCAGGCCGACCTCGGGCGTGATGCCGGGCAGGGCGGGGGCGTTGACCGCGACGCGGCTCAGATCCTCCCACGTGACGCGGTCGGCGAGGGTTATGGGCAGGAAGGGCGGGCTGCGCCGCATTTCTACCATCGCCTGTTCCAACTCGCCCGGGTCAAGCCGGACAAGCTTGGACAGGTTGGCGATGACCTGATCCACGTCGCCTGCATCCTCCCGCACGATGATGAGCCGGTAGCTCTGGACGTTGCGGGCCAGTACCTTGCCGTTGCGATCGAACAGTTCGCCGCGCGTCGGGGCGATCAGGCGGATGTTGATGCGGTTTTCCTCGGCGAGCAGTCGGAACTGGTCGGCCTGATCCACCTGTAGGTGCCGCATCCGCAGGCCAAGCGCGCCGACAAAGGCCAGCTGCAACCCGCCCATCACCGCTGTGCGGCGGGTCAGCTTGCCCTGCGAATGGCCCTGATCCTTGGTTTTGCGTTTCATGCGCGGCCCCCTAGCGTTCCCGCATCACTCGGGGCCGGTCGCCGCACGCCCAGAAGGAATTGGGAAACGAGAACGATGAGCGGATAGATCATCACGGTTAAGATCATCTGTATCAGGCTGGGGGTCAATGCCGGTGGCGGCACCAGCACCAGCCCGAGGATCAGGCGGTTGAGCAGCGTCACGCCCACCACGACGATGCAGACAGCGGCCCATTCGCCGAGGAAACTGGCATCGCTGAGGCCCTGCGTCCGGTATTTCAGATACTCGCCGCCTAGCACCACGAGCAGCGCAAACAGACCCGGCGGGCGCTGGAACATAAGGTCGGCCATCAGCATTACGCCCGCCATCAGCAGCAACGGCACGTAATCCGGGCGGCGCAGCGCCCATGCATAGGTAAAGGCCAGCAGCAGGTCCGGCGGCGCCCAGCGGCGCGGCTGGGTATCGAGCGGTAGCAGGTGAAAGAAGATGATCACCAGCGCCAGCGCCACGTAGGCAATCCGCATCGTCCAGATATGGGGAGTGTTCCGCTCAGCCATCGGCGGGATTTCTCGGCTCGGGCAGCATGAGTGGGTTCGTATCGGTCGAGAGCATTGGTGCAACCACGTCGCCGGGGTTTTCGACCCGCTCGGTGCCGTGATGGCGCAGGACACGCAGGAATTCGAGACGTTCATAATCGGCGGCAAGGCGAACGCGCAGCCGGCCAGACGGGGCGGCGGCGACCTGTCCGATCAGGAGCCCGGCGGGAAAGACGCCACCATCGCCCGAGCTTACCACCCGGTCGCCGGGCCGTACGAGATCGGGGTTCTCAAGAAAATCAACAACCGGCGCGACCGTGTTGTCGCCGCGGATCAGCGCGGTCTGGCCCGAGGGCTGGATCACGGCCGGGATCGAGCTTGCCGCGTCGGTCAGCAGGATCACCCGGCTGGTGGTGTCGCCGGTGCCGGAAATGCGACCGACGAGGCCAATGCCGTCCATTGCCGCCCAGCCATCCATGATGCCGTCGCGCGCGCCGACGTTCAGCAGCACCGACTGGCGGAAAGGCGAGCCTGAATCGGCCATGACGACGCCGGTAACATAGGTCAGGCGCGGGTCGAGACGGACGTTGTTGAGATCGAGCAGGCGGGCGTTTTCCTGTTCAAGCTGCAGCGCCGCCTCTTTCCATGCCTGCATCTGGCGGAGCTCGCTGCGCAATTCGCGGTTCTGCTCTGCCAGACGCCGGTAGCTTTGGAAATTGCGGAACAGGTTGATCGTGCCGGTGACCGGGACCATCGCCCATTCCATGTTGGGCACCACCATTTCCGTTACCTGTGCGCGAAAACGTTCAACGCGCGGGCTGTCGATGCGCCAGACGAGGAAGATCGCGAGCAGGCACAGGCAGACAACGCCGAGCAGCATGCGCCGCAGCGGGCCTACGTAGTCATCGCGTTGTGACCGGTCCTTGGCCAAGTCTCGCCCTTCGTGTCGGTTGCGCCGGGGCAAGCGACCCCTTTGCCTGTAAGCCGGGGCAGGGGAATGCCCTCTGGTCAACGGATCGGGGACGTCTTGGCGCCCCTGAGTTGCGATCCTGATCTTTCACTGACAACCGGCGGGGCCGGGATGTCAGGTGGTGTCAGCTGTCGTAATCGATCGCGTGACGCAGCTGTTTTTCGTATTCCAGCGCCTTGCCGGTGCCAAGCGCCACGCAGTTCAGCGATTCATCGGCGATTGAAACCGCCAGCCCGGTCTGCTCGCGTAGCGCCAGGTCGAGATCGCCGAGCAGCGCACCACCACCGGTGAGCATCACGCCCCGGTCGACGATGTCGGCGGCGAGATCCGGCGGCGTCGCCTCGAGCGCGGCCATCACGGCCTCGCAGATCTGCTGTACTGGTTCGGCCAGCGCTTCGGCCACCTGGGCCTGGCTGATTTCGATTTCCTTCGGCACGCCATTGAGCAGGTCGCGCCCCCGGATCTGGATCGAGCTGCCGCGCCCGTCGTCGGGCATGCGCGCCGTGCCGATCGAGGTTTTGATGCGCTCGGCGGTCGATTCACCGACAAGCAGGTTCTGCTGGCGGCGCAGGTAAGAGATGATCGCCTCGTCCATGCGGTCACCGCCGACGCGGACCGAGCGGGCATAAACGATATCGCCGAGCGAAAGGACCGCCACTTCGGTGGTTCCGCCGCCGATATCCACAACCATGTTGCCGGTCGGGTCGGTGATCGGCATCCCCGCGCCGATCGCGGCGGCGATGGGCTCGGCAATCAGGCCGGCGCGGCGCGCACCTGCCGACAGAACCGACTGGCGGATCGCGCGCTTTTCAACCGGGGTGGCGCCATGCGGGACGCAGACGATGATTTTGGGCTTGGAGAAAGTCGAGCGCTTGTGGACCTTGCGGATGAAGTGCTTGATCATCTCTTCGGCGGTGTCGAAATCGGCGATGACGCCTTCGCGCATGGGGCGGATCGCTTCGATGGAACCGGGGGTACGACCAAGCATCAGCTTGGCGTCCTCGCCTACGGCCAGAACCTTTTTCACACCGTCCTTGACGTGATAGGCGACCACGGAGGGCTCGCTTAGGATGACCCCCCTGCCTTTGACATATACGAGCGTATTCGCAGTGCCGAGGTCGATTGCCATGTCCGACGTGAACAGGCCACCGAATATGTCAAAGATTCCCATGAAGTCTGGATCCTGTAAAAATCTACTGCCTATTGGCCCTCGACTCGTGTGAGACGACAGGCGTGGTTGTTATAGGCTTGGTGAACGATGTGTGAAAGGGTCGTTTCAGCGCTACCTAGCGCCAATCCGCCAAATTTGCGGGGTCTGCTTAGCCAGTGTGCCTATTTCCACGCTGTGAACCTGCGTCGAAGCAAGCGGGTCATAAGACGAGTCTAGAGATATTCATCTGACTTGGGAAGCGGTCGTTTGATGCCGCACCAGCGATTTTCGGGGCGCGATCAGCCGACCGCGCCCCTTTCGTGTCAGGACACGTCCTTGTAGCTGATTTCGCGCTTGTCCTCGCCGGGGGCGGATTTCTCGCGCCGGACGATGAGGCGGTTGAGCGCGTTTACATAGGCCTTGGCCGAAGCGACAACGGTGTCGGTATCCGCCGACTGGCCTGTGACGACGCGGCCGTCTTCCTCCATGCGGACAGAGACCGTTGCCTGCGCGTCGGTGCCTTCGGTAACGGCGTGCACCTGATAGAGCTGCAGCCGCGCGGAATGCGGGAAGAGTGCCTTGACCGCGTTGAATGTCGCATCCACCGGGCCGTCACCGAATTGGGTGGTGGATTGCGGCGCGCCGTCGATGATCATGGTCAGCTCGGCTGTCTGAGGGCCGTGCATGCCGCAGACGACCTTGAGGTCGGTGATCTTGAGGCGGTCGTTCTCGGGGTCTTCGCCCACGCGCATCAATGCGATGAGGTCTTCGTCATAGACCTCTTTCTTGCGGTCGGCGAGTTCCTTGAACCGGACGAAGACGTCCTTGAGCTGGTTGTCCCCGACCTCGAACCCGAGGTTCTTGAGTTTATCGCGCAGCGCGGCGCGGCCCGAGTGCTTGCCCATGACGAGGTTGGATTCCGTCAGGCCCACATCCGCGGGGCGCATGATCTCGAAGGTTTCGACGTTCTTGAGCATGCCGTCCTGATGGATGCCGGATTCATGCGCAAAGGCGTTCTTGCCGACGATGGCCTTGTTGAACTGCACCGGAAAGCCCGACACGGTCGCGACCCGGCGCGAGATGTTCATGATCTTGGTGGTGTCGACGCCGGTGGTCCAGGGCATGATGTCATGGCGGACCCTGAGCGCCATGACGACTTCTTCCAGCGCGGTGTTGCCCGCGCGTTCGCCAAGACCGTTGATGGTGCATTCGATCTGGCGCGCACCGCCCGCCACTGCGGCCAGCGAGTTCGCCGTCGCCATGCCAAGGTCATTGTGGCAGTGCGTGGCAAAGACAACGTCTTCCGCGCCGGGAACTTCGGCGATCAGGCGTTTGATCAGATCGGCGGATTCGGCGGGCGCCGTGTAACCGACGGTGTCGGGAATGTTGATCGTGGTTGCACCGGCCTTGATCGCGATTTCCACGACGCGGGCAAGGTAATCCCATTCGGTCCGGGTGGCATCCATCGGAGACCATTGCACGTTGTCGCAGAGATTGCGTGCATGGGTCACGGTTTCATGGATGCGCTCGGCCATCTGATCCTGCGTGAGGTTCGGGATGGCGCGGTGCAGCGGCGAGGTGCCGATAAAGGTGTGGATGCGCGGTTGGGCGGCGTTCTTGACGGCCTCCCAGCAGCGGTCGATGTCGGGGAATTGCGCGCGGGCAAGGCCGCAGATCACGCTGTTCTTGGAGTTCTGCGCGATTTCGCTGACCGCCTTGAAGTCGCCTTCGGAGGCGATGGGAAACCCGGCCTCGATAATGTCGACGCCCATTTCATCCAGCAGCCCGGCAATTTCGAGCTTCTCTGCGTGGGTCATGGTCGCGCCGGGCGATTGTTCACCGTCACGAAGGGTCGTGTCGAAGATCAGAACGCGATCTTTGTCGGTTGCTTGTGTCATCTGAGTATCTTTCCGTATCTGTCCTAATGCCAATGGCGCGCGGGCTGCCTCCTCTGAGCGGGCGCGCCGGATGGCACGCTCAGAGGCGGGTTAGGATCAGTAGGCCACGCAGGACGGCGCCGCAAAAAGCGGGCAGGGTCGCGATATGTGCGTGTCGTGTCATGGGGGCGATTTATATCGCCATCTTGGTAAATGGAAACCCCCGATTTTCCCGCTGCGCCTACTTTTGGTGGGAACTGCAGAGCCTTGAGAGGCGAAGCTCAGTGCCAAAGGGACTTTCGATAATCCTTTAAGAGTAGTAGTTTTTCCCGCTTGCCGCATTCGGTCAGGGAATGGCGAAGTAATTTTAGTTACAAAATATAATCGAAGGTCTCAATACCTGCGCTAAAAGTGAGACATTAAAATTCTTCTTTTCTGATTTTCTTCGCGCACGGGTGGATTCTTTATATTCGTTAAAGTACCCAATCCGAAAATCAGGGTACTGTTCCGGTTACTCCGGGCAAAAAATGCCCGGGGCAGTCGGTAATGGGTACTAAGGTTCAATTGAATTGAGACAGTCTTGCCTGCAGCTGAACGTCAGCGACCCGGCGGTTATTGTCCTTTTGGTGACCTGCGGTTTTGTCGCCTGGGTGCTTGTCGCGCTTAACCGGTATCCAAACACGCGCGGGCATAAATGGGCGAGGCTAGCGCTTTACGGCTGCTTTTTCTGGCTGATCTGCCCGATGTTCGAAGCGTCGAGCCAAACCTCCGAATGCGCTCAGTTCTGGGGCGAAGCGGCCTGGCCCCCCATCGTCGTGACCATTTCGGCTTGGTCTTTCTTTATCTACGAATACGCGACGCGCAAATCCGTGCCTTTGCTGGTCTGGGTGAAATGTATCCTGATCACGCCAGTTGTGGTGTTCGTCGCTGCGAGTGTTTCCCCGACGGCAGAGCATTTCTATACGTATGTTCGTCCGATCCAATCCGGTGCCGAGCGTGGCTATGAATTCGGACATGGGGCGGTTTTCTACTTTTTCATGGTTTTCATCAATGCCGTGTTGTTTGCGTCGCTGTTCCTTGCGGTACGCGCCGCGCTGAAAGCACCGGTCGTTGTGCGGCGCTTCGTGGAGAAATTGCTGATCGCGACGGCATTTCCCTGGCTGGGGAACGTTGTTTACCTAACGTCGGACGTGACGATCCTGGGGCTTGATCCCACACCGATGCTTATTTCGCTATCGGCCGGGGTGGTCATCTGGCTGATGCTGGACAAACGCTGGATGGACATGAAATCCATCGGGCGGGATTATCTTTATCTCAATTCCCGCGATCCGATCCTGTTCATCACCGATGAAGGCAAGCTTTTGGATGCGAACCCGGATGCAAAACGGGTTTTCCACCTTGAGGGGCTGTCTCGCAGTCAGAGTGTCGTCAATCACCCGCAGCTTGGCACAATGGTGTCACAGCTTGGCGAAAACGGGGATGATGGCGATATGCGCATCATCGAGGCCGGCGGGCGGAAGTTTGCGCCACGTGTGAATCCGCTGGTGCTGCCGCATGTGGGCAAGCGCTTTGGCTGGCTTCTCACCCTGATGGACGTGACCGCACGTGAAGAGGCGGCTGCGAGGACAAGGGCGGCCGATCTTGCCAAGAGCCAGTTTCTTTCGACCATCACGCATGAATTGCGGACGCCTCTGACGGTGATCAAGGGATCGGTCCAGCTGATGTCCCGGATCAAGGACAAGGGGGACGTCGAAAGTTTCGAGCGCCTCCTGACTCTCGCCGAGACCAACGCCGAGACCCTGTCGCGGCTGGTGAACGACTTGCTCGCGGTTCAGAGGTTCGAGAATTCCGAAGAGGACATGAAATTCGACCGGATCGTTCTGGACGATCTGGTCAAACGCGTGGCCGACCGGGTGCAGCAGGAGCGCCGCAGCAAGACTGTCACGATCGAAACGCATCTGCCCGATCTGCCGCTGGCCGTAGAAGGTGAAAAGCAAGCGCTGGAACAGGTCATGGAAAACATCCTTTCCAATGCGATCAAGTTTTCGGGGGACCCTGTAAAGATCGTCGTCACGCTGGACCGCGACGAGGACAATGCCCGGATCCGTGTGAGCGATAATGGTCACGGCATTCCCGAAGGGTCCGAAGAGCAGGTCTTTGGCATGTTCACCCAGCTCGATTCATCGGATACGCGCATGGGCGGCGGTTCGGGGATCGGCATGCATATCAGCCGACGCATCGTCCAACGCCATTCCGGCAGACTTTCATACGAAAGCGTGCTGGGCGAAGGGACGACCTTCACGGTGACGTTGCCACTGGCGGCGAAGTAGCCGTTCAGGATCTTGCTCCGCGTCTTCCGGTTCTGATTTTACGGTGTTGGGCCGGTTCCAGTCTGGGCTTGATGGTGGCCCGACGGGTGACGTGATGCCACTGCCCCGGCCAATTCAGTAAGATCCTCGGCCGTGGCAGATGCTTACCGCTTCAGCCGTCCTGCTTGCTCAGTGCGCCGTTTTCCCATGTGCCCGATGCTTCCTGTCCCGAGGAATAGCGCATCGTGCCCTGACCCTGCCGCTTGCCGTCGACAAAGGTTCCTTCGTAGACATCGCCATTTGCATAGGTCGCGACGCCTTCGCCGTTGATTTCGCCGTCTTCCCAGTTGCCTCGGTAGACAAAACCACCCGTCATGGTGATTGAGCCTTCGCCCTGACGTTTGCCGTTCACGAATTGGCCGGTGTAGACCGAGCCATCGACATAGCTAGCGGTTCCCTGACCGTGCCGCTGCCCGTCCTGCCATTCGCCTTCGTAGCGATAACCGTCGGGGTAGGTCATGACGCCCTGTCCGTGATTGCGAGCGTTCTTGAATTCGCCTTCGTAGACCGTTCCATTGGCGAAATGCGCGATGCCTTCGCCCTCGATTACGCCGGCAACCCAGTCGCCCTCGTAGGTCGAGCCATCGGGATAGGTGATCTTGCCCTTTCCATCGGCGAGGTCCGAGCGGAACTGGCCTTCGTAGACGGAACCGTCGGGGTAGGTGACCTTGCCGTCTCCTTCGATCTGACCGGCAACCCATGAGCCGGTATAGACATAGCCATCGGTGCCCGTGAATGTCCCTTGACCGTTGCGACGGTCATCGACGAATTCGCCCTCGTAGACATCGCCATTGGCATATTCGACGCGGCCCTTGCCCTGACGTCGACCGGCAACCAGTTCGCCTGTGTAGACATCGCCGTTGGGCTGGGTCAGCGTGCCGGTGCCGTCGATCTGGCCGTCTTTCCACGACCCGACATAGGTGAGTCCGTCCGGTAGGGTCAGCTTGCCTTGACCGTTGCGCTCGCCTTCACTTACCTCGCCCTCATAGACCGCGCCATCGGGGTAGGTGATGGTGCCTTCGCCCTGTTTCTGGCCCTTGTCCCAGCCGCCCTTGTATTCATAGCCGCCGGGGCTTTGCATGGTGCCGGTGCCGTGGTGCTGGGCATCGACGAAATCGCCCTCGTAGCGCACGCCGTTGGCATAGATCGCTATGCCCTTCCCGTTGATCTTGCCGTCTTTCCATTCGCCTTCGTAAGTGCCGCCGTCCGAGAGGATGATCTTGCCGATCCCCTCGGGCTTGCCCTTGGCGAATTCGCCTTCATAGACGGACCCGTTGGGAAAATGGGCCGTGCCGACGCCCTTCATTTCGCCATCGACCCATTCGCCGGTGTATTCATAACCGTTGGGAAGCGTGTAGGTGCCGGTGCCGTGCTGCAAACCGTTGCGGAACGTGCCTTCGTAGACCCCGCCGATATCGTCCTGAGTCACCATGACCTCGGAGGATTGAGCGTTGAGAGCGCCTGCCAGAGAAATCGCTACGACCGTGGCGAGTGATAATCTGGTTCGTTTCATAATTTGTCCTGTCAGCCCGTTGTGCCGCCGGTATTCAGTGCGGTCACAGGTGAAATTAGGCGAGGTGGTCCCTTGGGGCAATGTCTTTTGCCGCAAAGCGCTTTTCCCCGGCGGGTGATCTGGTAAAGACGTCAAAGCACTGAAATGGCAGGGGGCCGTATGAGCGACCGTTTCCGCATAACCTTGGCGCAACTCAATCCGACCGTCGGCGATCTGGCGGGCAATGCCGCGATGGCGCGCGACGCATGGGAAAAGGGGCGAGAGGCCGGGGCCGACCTTGTGGCGATGACCGAGATGTTCATTACCGGCTACAACGCGCAGGATCTGGTGCGTAAACCTGCCTTTTATACCGCGGCCATCGAAGAAGTGCGTAAGCTGGCGGTGGATTGCGCGGAAGGCCCGGCGCTGGCGGTTGGCGGGCCTTGGGTTGAGGGCACCGAGCTCTACAATGCCTATTTCATCCTCAAGGGCGGCAAGATCGCCAGCACGGTTCTGAAGCATCACCTGCCCAATGAGACGGTGTTCGACGAGGTTCGGATTTTCGACTCCGGCCCTCTCGGCGGTCCATATTCGGTCGGAAATACCCGTATCGGCTCGCCAATTTGTGAAGATGCGTGGCACGAGGACGTGGCCGAAACGCTGGCGGAAACCGGGGCCGAGTTCCTGCTCGTGCCGAATGGGTCGCCCTATTACCGGGGCAAATTCGAAACACGACTGAACAAGATGGTGGCGCGTGTAATCGAAACCGGCCTGCCGCTCATCTATCTGAACATGGTTGGCGGGCAGGACGACCAGGTGTTCGACGGCGGCACCTTTGGTCTCAATCCCGGCGGCCGGCTCGCGTTCCAGATGCCTCTCTTCGATGAAGAAATCACGCATGTCGATCTTGAGCGCGGATCTGAGGGCTGGCGCATTGTCGAGGGCAAGGAACACCCGCACCCGGACGATTACGAACAGGATTACCGTGTCATGGTGCAGGCACTGCGCGATTATATGGGCAAGACAGGTTTTAAGAAAGTTCTGCTTGGCCTGTCTGGCGGCGTGGATTCTGCGATTGTTGCCGCGATTGCGTCGGATGCGCTGGGTCCGGAAAACGTGCGCTGCGTGATGCTGCCCTCGGAATATACTTCGCCGGAGTCCCTGGAAGATGCCGAGGCGGTCGCCAAGGCGCTGGGCTGCCATTACGACTATGTGCCGATCAGCAAGGGCAGGGCGGCGATCACCGAAACGCTCGCGCCGATGTTTGAGGGGCGAGAACCCGATCTGACCGAAGAGAACATCCAGTCGCGCTTGCGGGGCCTGTTGCTGATGGCGATGTCGAATAAGTTCGGCGAGATGCTTCTCACCACCGGCAACAAGTCCGAGGTCGCCGTGGGCTATGCCACGATCTATGGCGACATGGCGGGGGGCTATAATCCGATCAAGGATCTCTACAAGACGCGGGTCTTTGAGACTTGTCGCTGGCGCAACGCCAATCATCGCGACTGGATGATGGGGCCCGAAGGCGAGGTCATACCTGTCCGCGTGATCGAGAAACCGCCTTCGGCCGAGCTTCGCGCCGACCAGAAGGACAGCGACAGCCTGCCCGATTACCCGGAACTTGATGCTATTCTTGAAATCCTTGTGGATCAGAATGGATCGATTGCGGATGTCGTTGCGGCGGGCTTTGAACGCGAGGTCGCGAGAAAGGTCGAAAAACTGATTTATATCAGTGAATACAAGCGGTTCCAGTCCGCTCCCGGGGCCCGGTTGACCAAGGGGGCTTTCTGGCTCGACCGGCGCTATCCGATTGCCAACCAGTGGCGCGATCCGTCGTGATTTCAGGCATGTTGTCGAAAAAATACCGCCCGACAATTATGTCGGGCGGTTTCGTTTCTGCTCGACTGCTTTCTCGCGCTGAACTTTGCAATGAAGTCCTGCTAACCTATTATAATTTCACGGCTAATCCCAAATAGCGCGTGATTGGTTCGCATGTCGATTGGTCCCGGCGAGTCCTTTGTGAGTGGCTTTCATCTCAGTTGAGTTTGCCTGTTTTCATGCTATTGATCGGCGAGTCATTCTGTCAACCATTAACTCGTGCAGTTTTTTGTTCTAGGCGGAAATTCATGGCTATATATTCAATATCAAAGGAAAAGTTTTTTCCCCAAGAATTGGCAATTTCAGGTGGATCAGTTTCCAGGCCCTGCTCCCTTCAGGCGTGAGCGCTCGGAGTCGGTTACTAGGGTAAAACTGGCCAGTGTTGTCAGGCTGGTGGCCGTCTCGGGTGAGATCTGCACGGTTCCATAAGCGGGTATTTTGCTTGTTGGGTGTGCCGAAACACTTTGGCTTTCGATAACAAACTTGTCGGGCTGCATGTCGGCCTCGGAGTTTTTCATGATGACAGCGCCGTCACACGTCGTAGCGATCACCTTACCATCTGGCTGCCTTATCGCATAAGCCTTGCCGCTGGCACGGGTACAATACGCGATCGCCGCGAGCAGCCAGCGGGCGTCATCGGGCGTGCTACCTTCGATGCGTCGCCCGTCGCCTCCGGCAAGCCAATACGCCGCGCCTATACCGGAGGCAAAAGTCGAAAGCGGCTTGTCAGCAGCCAAGAACAGGGTCTCTCCACCGATCCTGTGATC
Source organism: Heliomarina sp. (assembly GCF_052826185.1). NCBI lineage: Bacteria > Pseudomonadati > Pseudomonadota > Alphaproteobacteria > Rhodobacterales > Roseobacteraceae > Heliomarina > Heliomarina sp. The sequence continues at coordinate 212,770 of NZ_JBRBUI010000017.1, forward strand.
TGCTTTTACAGAAGCTCCGTTCGCAAAACTTGTGAGAACATGGGCGGCAATTTCCGCAGCTGGAAGACCGGCGGTGAGAAGGGGTGCGACGAGAGCGGCGTTCTGTCGGGCGAGGCCGTCCGGAAGCCCCGCGCCGCGCGCGGCCTTGGTTAGCAGGGCGGCGAATTCCGAAAGGGCGAGCTCCATCAGTGCTCTTGCCCGATATGCGTAAAGATCCAGTCGTCAGGTGTCTCTTGCAGGTCGGCGATGGAACTGGGTGCCCCCTGAAACAGCGTCACGCGGAGCCATTTGTCGGAAAGCGGGTCAAACTTGGCGGCGCCGAAAAAGGCCAGCTTGCAGCGTAGCAGCGCAAGCGGCACAAGATCCGGCCCCACAAGGTTTTCGCGAATTTCGGCAAAGGGCTGGGACTGCTGAATCTCCAGCCTTTCGACAATGTCGAGCAGTTCCGGGTGGTTCAGGAGCAGGCTGCCCAGATCCGCATTGGGCGGAAGGCTGTCGATGGCCGCCAGCAGAGACTGGGACTGGAAAGCGTAGTCGAAGGCAAAGGCCTTGTCGTCGCCTTCGTCCACTCCGATTTCACCAAGACGGGGTTCCTGCTTGGCGGCGGAGACATACCAGAAATGACGCCTCTGCTCTTGCGACACGTCTGACCCCAACGCCCAGCCGTAGGTCGCCACGAGACGGCGGCGCAGGTCCGAGAGGGTCTGATCTGCACGGATCGGGGTACCATCGTGTAACGACATGCTCTCTTCCAGATCGTCGATCAGATCGCCGTAGGGTTCGAGGATCAGGCTCAGCGTCATTTCTGCGCCGTCGGGTGAGAATTTGGCCAAGGCATGGCATGCGATTTGATCCCACAGGCAGGTCGGATCGGTGATCGACCTTAGCCAAGTGATCACGCCTTCGATTTCATGGATCGTGATTCGGATGCGAGAGGCGTATCCGCTATCCTCGACCTGCCATTCGCCAAGATACGACAGGGCGCGTTCGGCGCATCGAAGGAACGTCCCGATCTCGGTTTGCGTGGGTTTGGCGATGGCGCGGACCCGTGCGATGGCGGTTTCGCGCGCTTCGATCCAGCGACCGATCAGTTCGGGGTGATTGATGAGGAAGGGCGCCATACCCAGCCCCGTTGCATTTCCGATGCCGATGAACCGCCGGATACGCCCGGCAAGGGAGGCCGCGGACGCGCCGCCGCGATGCCGCGCGACATGTTCGACAAGGTCGAGCGTGAAGAGACGGATCAGCCAGACGGTCAGCATTTCAGCCTGAAAAGGCGCCTGGAACTCCGCGCGATCCGAGATCCAGCTGCGATCTGCGATGCCGAACTTGCCATTGCCGTAAACGGCGGTGGTCCGCATCAGGTAGCCCACGCGGCGCAGGTCGGCCAGCGCGGGTTGTTGCCCGCTGGCCAGTTTATCCGCCACGTGTTCGAACATCCGCATGCTTTTGTTTGCGCGCGACAGAACCAATTCGCGGGGCGTGAAACGCCCGGCCTCTTGCAGCGGGACGCAGTTTGACAGCCGGTCCATTTCGGCTTGATCGGGAATGCCGTCGTAGAGCACATAGGTAGTGTCCCAGACCTCGGCGATGACCCGATCGGTACGACGCTCATCGGGGATTTCTTGAGAGAATGCTACGAGGCTATAGGCGCGTTGAGGTGTCCGGATGGTGTAGATCGCCCTGCCGTAACCCTGCGCATCAAGAGAAAGCCGCGGCGGATCCATCTTCCATTTTTCGCGGGCCACCCGCCGCAGCAGGAGCCGCATGAAGCTGAGGCGTGTGGGAAACATCGCGCCAAGCGATGTGAGGGTCATGACCTCATCCGGGGTGCGCCTTTTCAATGCTGGACTTGCGCTGTCCATGCGTCTGCTACCCCTGTAACACGGCGGGTTGGAATGTGCTTTTGAAAAACCGCATCCAGTTACCGCCCATGATACCGTTCGTTTCGGTATTGGAAAACCCGGCGTTGCGCAGCCCGTCGGCGATGCCGGGAAAGTCGCTGATTCGGTTGAACCATGCCGGCTGTTCGGGGAAGGCGACCGGCTGCCTGTCCTTGCGCCACATGCCGTTGCGCATCCAGGCCACTGCGCTGTCGGGTCGGTTCTGACAGAGATCGCTGCCGATGCCGATGTTTTCAGGGCCTATGATCTCGGCGGTTTTCGCGACCATTTCGCAGAAATCGCTAAGCGTGCAGTCGGCGCCGTTGCGCAGGTGGTGGGCGTAGAGCGAGAATCCAAGCATGCCGCCAGTCTGTCCGAGCGCGCGCAGGATGTCATTGCTCTTGCCGCGAGCGGAGTCGTGCCAGAACAAGGGATTGGCATGGGTGATAGAAATAGGGCGCTGCGATAGGTCGATGGCCTGCAGGGTCGAGATCGGGCCGCTGTGGCTCATGTCGATCAGCATCCCGAGCCGGTTCATTTCGGCGATGGCTTCGCGACCCATGAGAGAGATGCCGTTATCGGTGGGTTCGAAACAGCCAGAGCCATATGCGCTTTGCGTGTTGTAGGTCAGCTGCATGACGCGCAGACCCATGTCATGGGCAACCTCGAAAAGCCCGAGGTTGTCCTCCATTGGCGACGGGTTCTGCGACCCGAGAAAGACGGCCGTTTTGCCCGAGGCCTTGGCCGTGAGGATGTCTGCGGCGCTGCGGCCTTTGATGATGTATTGCGGATAGGTTTCGAACAGCCGGTTCCATTCGATCACGTCCTGTACAAACATCTGGAAATTGCCGTGGTAGGTGACAGTGGCGTGGATTGCGGTCATGCCGGTTTCTACCAACTCTCTGAAGACGTCTTCGGACCAGTCGCAGTACTGAAGGCCGTCGATCAGAAGCGACGGAGTTTCGGCTGTGTCCTGCATGATCGCGTCCCGGGATGACTAAGGTTGCGTCCTCAGTTGACGCCATGGGTTGACTTGAGGCAAATCGAAACTTCTGGCATTTGTTTCAAGGAACTTGAAGTGGAGATGGCTGGCCATGATCAAGCACGAAGCGCTTAAAATGTTCGTCGCGGTAGCCGAGGCGGGCAATATCCTGCACGCGGCAGAGCGGCGCGGGCGTTCCCCGGCGGCGGTTTCCATGAGCCTGAAGCAACTTGAAGAGCACATCGGCGGTGCCCTTTTCGACGGCGACCGAAAGGCAAAGCTGAGCAATTTGGGGGAACACGTTTATGCCATCGCGCGTGCCGAGATCGACTCTTTCGAGCGGGCGACGGAGTCTATCCGGGCCTTTGCGCGTAACGAGGTAGGTCGCGTGAACCTTGCCACGGTGCCGTCCATTGGCTACCGGATCATGCCCCGGGCAATCTCCAGTTTTCTGGAAACGCGCCCCGAGGTCGAACTGGACCTGATGGACGCAGATACGAAAAGTATCGTGTCGCTGGTTGAAACCGGGGCCATCGATTTTGGCGTGGGCGGACGACCGCGTCAGGGGGCGCAGGTAGAGTTCGAGAGGCTGGTTTCGGATCGGTTCGTGGTTCTGTGCGGTGAGGGGCACAGGCTGGCCGAGTTGTACAAGCCTATAACCGTCGCGGATCTAAAGCACGAAACGGTGATCGCGAACGGGTCCACGGCCGTCATTCCGGGCAGTGATCTTTTGGCGGCCCGTACCGGCCCCCGATTGATGGTTCGGAACATGACATCGCTGATCGCGCTGGTGAGACAGGGGATCGGCGTGACGATCCTGCCGGAACTGGCGGTACCGCTGGAAACGGGGCTGACCAGCCTGCCGTTTCATGGCGCGGAGGGTGCGATTTGGCGGGATATCGGTTTGCTGCAAAAGCGCGGCGCCTATCTGGCGCCAGCGGCTGTCGCGTTTCGGGATCATCTGAAAGAGATTGTCCTGAGCGACGCGGGGACCCTTGATGGGTGACGGGTGGCGCCGTAAGCGCCACCCGGTAGTCTTCAGAGCGGATCGCGGATCAGCGGGCCGGTCGAGCAGTGCAGACCGCCGCCGCCTTGGGCGACCTTGTCGTATTCCACGTAACGGGTCGAAATACCTGCCTTTTCCAGCTTTTCCTGCGTGCGCTCGGAAATGCCGTGACCGACGATCACGCGACCGGGGCGGGTTGCCAACACGTTCAGAACACCAGGGTGATCGTCAGGGCTGACATCGACCATCTTGATGCCCAGTTCTTCCAGCGTTTCGAGAAAGGTAAAGGGCAGCAGCGTGGGGTTCAGGAAAGCTGTATGCGTGTCGACCATGACGAAATTGCCATCGATGTGCAGACGGTAACCGGTCAGTTGGACACGGTGCAGGGTAACGCCCTGCGGGGCGAGTATTTCCTCGACCTGCCGCGCGCCTTCCTCGTTCACCCGCGAGGAGATGCCGACAACCGCATTGGTTGGATTGAGGAAGGCAAAGCTGCCGCCTTCCATCAGTCCGGTGCCGGATATGGTGCGCAGGATCGGCATGCCGAGATTCGCGAGCGTCCGCGTGACGGGCAGTTCTTCGCCCCGGCGGATCGGCGGGCCCATGCGGGTGACGATCGCGCCGCCATCGACGGCAATCACGCTGTCGCGGCAATAGACCGACTTCATCTTACCCTCGGCGCATTTGTCGAGATAGACGACCTCGGCGCCTTCCTCGCGCAGCACCTTCACGTATTCGTCATGCTGGGAACGCATTTCGTCGAAATCGGGAAGTTCCGGCCCGCGCCAGTACCAGCCCGCCTTGACGTCGCCCCAAGCGCCGATGTCATTCAGTTTCTTCGACGGGTCGACGACGTTCATCTCGTCGCCCGGGCGGTGCATGAGCACCATGCGAAGCTGGCCGACATCGTTGTTGCAGCCCCAGCGGCGGCCCCAGACGTTGACCTGTTGCTCTTCGCTTTCAAAGGCCGGTTCGGCCTTTGATCCGAATTCCTTGATCAGGTTGTTATACCGATACTCGTGTTCGGTGATGATCGACATGTGTGTCTCCGTGCGTGTCTAGGGATCAGCTGAAAGTGTAGGGAATGGACCATTCCTCGCCGCGAACGGTTTCGACGTATTCGGGCCATTTGTAGAAGACCGGCGGTTCGTAATCGGCGGGCAGCAGGGGCGCGACCCATTTGTCGCCGCCGATGCCGCCTCCGGTACGCTCGCGGAATTCGGCCTGCGCCTTGTCGAGTGTTTCGCCGTCGGTGAGCAGGTCGATGATGGTGGCACCGATCACCTTGCCAGCGGTGATCCACATCGGGTCGATGCAATCGGCAACCCCGCCCATCGCAAGCCGCGCCCATTCCGGGCAGCGCGCACCATCGGGCATCTGAAGCGTCGGGCGACCGATGTAAAGGCGGACGGTTGGCGCGTGCCATGTATAGTCGACGTAATCGTCCGCTGCGAGATGCATCTGCCACGATGGAAGCTGCTTGCGGAACACGGCCTCGCCATCCTGCGGGCTGGTGAGTTTCTGGATCTCGGGGACGAAGGGGTCTTCGACGTTTTCATAGCCGAGGCCAGACAGGATCTCGCGGGCAAAGTCACGGGCCTTTTCGTTCCATTGTGGCGCGCCGACCTTTTGCAGGTTTTCCCATGTGACGCTGGCCATCGCATGGTTGGGAAGACCGGCCCGGGTGCGGGTGACCCATACCTTTTCGACGGTGCAATGTGCCATCGCGGCGCAATGCTCGGCATTGCGGTCGAGCACTTCGAAGACGCTTTCGCACATGTCGAGTAGCGGCGCGCGCAGGGAATACTGGATCTGCGAAAAGCCCGGCGCGATGTTGTCGGCGGTGGCCTGACCGGCTTGAACGATGAATTCGTTAAGGCTCCAGCTGCCTTGGTGGGGAAGCATGGATTCCTTCATATACTTGCCGGAGGTGTACATCATGCAGACCGCGTCGATGGCGCCGGGCGCGCGGGCGGTAAAGTGTTTGTGGGCGAGCCCACCGTCGGCCTTGCTGGATTGCCATGTTTCCGGTTCGTCGCAGCGGAAGGTGTAGATGCGGCTCCAGTAGGGGGCGCTGTGAGTGTCCCAGAAACAGCTGTTGCCCATGTTGGCAAAGCTGTGCGGGTGAAAGCTGATCGCGGCGTCGAGATCGTTGTAATAGCCCTTGGTCGCGTGGACCGGTTTCGATCCGCACATCTTTTCCGCCGGTTCACCAAAGAACTTCAGGCGGCCCTTGATGTCATGCTTTTCCATCGCATGCTTGGCCGCAAGGAAACCCGCGAACGACCCGATTCCGAGACCGGAGTGCGGATCCGTATGGCCAGCGGCATAGCGGTTGGTGCCGGGGCGCGGCGCGCGATAGGGAACCGCGTCCTGCGACATGCCGGGCACCGCGTCATATTCGGCATAGCCCCCGATGGTCGGACCTTCGCCATTGGACCATTCCGCGCAAAAGGCGGTGGGCATCCCGCCCGATCCTTCCTCAACCGTGAAACCCTCGGCGCGCAGGCGCTCCACGTACCACTTGGCGGATTTGTATTCGCGCCACGACGGTTCGTGGAAATCGAAGATCGTCTTGTGATCGAGGGACAGCTGGGGCGTGTTTTCTTCCACCCAGTCGACGGCTGTCTGTTTCTGCGGCGTATCCATGGACATCGGGGTCTTTCCTGTCAGTTACTTCTTGGCCCGGCCACGCAGGAGCAGTTCCAGCGTCAGCAGGGCGACGGTGATCACGACCAGAACGGCAGCGACGGCGGCCATCGTGGGGTCGAGCGCTTCGTTGATGCCGTCCCACATGCGGCGGGGAAGGGTAAACACGGCGCGCCCGGCAATAAAAAGCGTGATGACCAACTCGTCCCAGCTGTGGATGAAGGCAAAGATCAGCCCCGAAACGACGCCGGGCATGATGTTGGGCAGGATCACGAGGCGCAGGGTCTGACCCATGCTGGCGCCAAGGCCAAGAGCGGCGCGCTCGAGCTTGCCGTCAAATCCGGCGAGCGAGGTGGATACGGTAATCACCACGTAAGGTAGGCCGGTGACGGCATGGGCGATGATCAGCCCGAGATAGGTGTCGAGCAGGCGCAGTTCGGCAAAGAATTGATAGATGCCAAGCGCGTAGACGATGGTGGGCACCATGACCGGCAGCAGCATGAAAACGCGGACCAGTTCGCTTAGCCGGTTTGAAATGCGCCAGCAGCCGATGGCACAGAGCGTGCCTAGCAGACCGGCGATGGCGGTCGAGACAAAGGCGATGACAAAGCTTTGCCAGATGCTGTGGAGCCATTCGGGCGAGGTGAACAGGTTGGCGTAATGCTGGAAAGATATCTCGTCGACCGGCATGGCGAGGTAATCGCGGTCGGTGACGGCGACGGCAAAGACGATGGTGATCGGCAGGACCAGAAAGGCGATGATGGCCCATGCGGTCGTGCGGGTTGCCGGTGAGATCGGTTGAGAGCTGAAACCGTCCATTTCATTTGCCTCCGAACAGACCGCGCAGGTCGATGATGCGGCTCATCACCCCAAGGAGCAGCAGGATCGTAACCAGCAACGTGGTGGCGAGCATCGCGCCGCGTCCCCAGTTCACGAGGTCCATGATCTGAAGCTGGATGTATTCGGCGATCATCAGTGTCTTGCCGCCGCCGAGCAGGGCAGGCGTGACGTAAAAGCCAAGCGAATAGATGAAGACAAGGATGCCTGCGCCGATAACGCCGGGCATGGAGAGGGGCAGGAAGACCTTACGGAAGGCCACGCCTCGTGAGGCACCAAGACCCCGGGCCGCAGCAACGCAGCGGGTGTCGATATTTCGCATATTCGCGTAGATCGGCAGTACGCCCAGCGGCAGCATGTAGTGAACCATGCCGATGACCACGCCCAACTCGTTCCAGATCAGGTCGAGCGGCGTGTCGATGATGCCGGTACTGATCAGCACATCGTTGATGGTGCCTTCTCGGCGCAGCAGGATGAACCATGAAAAACCGCGCACAAGAGCCGAAATCCAGAGCGGGATCAGCACGCCAAGGAACATGATGCGTTCGACCTTGGGCTTGGCATGTACCAGCACGTAGCTGATCAGGTAGGCGAATATCAACGTCAGGCCGGTGGTGATCACGCCGATGCGTGCGGTGGTGATCAGGGTCCGGTGCACCGAGGCATTGTCGATCAGGTCCTCGTAATTGCCAAGGCCGGGGGTTGGAAAGGTAAAGCTCATCCAGAGGACGCGGGCGAGCGGATAGAAGTAGAACCCGAGCATCAGAAGGACGGCAGGTGCAATTAGCAGCCAATAGCGGCCTTCGCTTCCCATTATGCTGTTAACGGTCAGCCTGCCGGGGGAGTTTTGCGCATGTGCCGCCGAGGTGCCGGTCGTTGCCATCGTCAAGCGGTATCCTTTGTTGAGGCCAGGTTCTGCCGGAAAAGAAAAGCACCCCCGGTTAAGGGGGTGAAGGTAGAGCCGGGCACCGGGAAGCGCCCGACGGGGGAGTGTCAGGAGGTGATGAAATCCAGGTATTCCTGCATCGCATCCGCATAGTGTTCGGCGTACCAGTCGGCCGAGATACGGGCTTGCTTCGCGACGTTTTCAGCCGAGGCCGGGTTGGACGCGGCCAGATCTTCGGGAACGAGTTCCGAAGCGGCAGGGTTTGCCGGCCCGTTGCCCATGGCTTCGAGAACCATGACCTGACCTTCGGGCGCCTGCATGGAGGCGATGGCTTCCATCGCGGTCTGCTTTCCGGCGGGGTTGCCTTTTGGCACGGCCCAGAGACCGGGCTGAAGGAGGCCACCCTCGAACGTGTACTTGATGCGGCCGTCGGTTTCCTTTTCGAGCACGTTGGCACGGGTGTTCCAGATCATGCCCATGACGCATTCGCCTTCGCGCAGAAGGCTCTGGCTTTCCGAGCCGGAGCCCCAGAACAGCAGGTCGTCCTTGATCGTGGCCAGCTTGGCCAGCGCGCGTTCCACGTCGAGCGGGTAGAGATCCTCGATCGCGACGCCATCGGCGAGCAGGGTGAGTTCCAGCATCGCCTGCGCATCCTTGCGGAGCAGACGGCGACCCGGGTATTTCTCTAGATCGAAGAAGTCTGCCAGTGTTGGCGTGCCTTCGACCTTTTCGCTGTCCCATGCCAGAACGCTGGAGAACATGTAGTTTACAACGCCGTAGTCATAGGCGAATTCAGGGATGACCTTGGATTTGTCGACGATGGAATAGTCGATTTCTTCAAGCGCGCCCTGCGGGCCAAGCTGGGTCAGCCCCACGATGCCGGAATCGACGATGTCCCAGGTGACGTTATTCGCCATGACCATGTTGAGGATCTTGCCGGTGCCGGGGCCGGAACCATCGATGACCATTTTGCCGCCCTGCGCCTCGTAGGGTTCGGCAAAGGCTTTCTCGAATACTTCGAGTGCCACACCGCCCCAGTTGCAAAGCACGACTTCTTTCGCGTTGGCCGCAAGGGCCTTGCGGGTCATACCCGGAACAAGTGCCATCGGGATGCCGATGCTGGCGGCGAATTTCAGCAGATCCCGGCGGGACATGCCTTTGTTTTCTTCGGTGCCGATCAGATCGGCGCAGTCTTCTTCGAAACTTTGTGTCACTTTTCTTCCTTCCTGTTGCAGTTATTGCTTATTCATCGTCTTCCACGATCACGCCCGCCGAGGCGGGCCAACCAAGGCGGATCCTGCTGCCGACAGCGAGGTCATGAGACAGCTGGGCCGCGGGCATCGTGAGTTCGAACGTGCCGAAGTGATCGGTTTCGGCCGTGATGGAGAAATTCGATCCGAAGTAGTTTGAATCGCTGACGGTCGCCTCGATCACATTATCGGCCTGCGTGTCGCCTTCGATCAGGCTGACAGCCTCGGGGCGCAGCGCGATGAGCGCCGTGTCGCCGGGTTCAAGCGTAGCCGTGCCTGCATGTTGGCGCAGCGTGATGTCACCATTCCTGATCGTAAGCTCCTCGCCCTCACGAGAGATGACGTCGCCGCGCAGGAAATTGCTCCGGCCAAGGAAACCGGCAACGAAACTGGTGCGCGGGGTCTTGTAGAGCTCATCCGGACGGCCCTGCTGCACGATGACACCGTTGCGCATGACTACGACCCGGTCCGACATCGACAGGGCTTCGTCCTGATCGTGTGTGATGTAGATGAAGGTGAGGCCAACCTTACGGTGCAGACGTTTCAGCTCTTCCTGCATCTCGGCGCGCAGCTTCTTGTCCAGCGCGCTGAGCGGTTCGTCGAGCAGCAGCAGGTTGGGGCGGAATACCATGGCGCGGGCAAGGGCGACGCGCTGCTGCTGGCCGCCCGAAAGCTGTTTCGGCATCCGGTCGCGCAGGTTGCCAAGCTGCACCAGGTCGAGCGCTTCTTCGACGTGCCGGGCGATCTTGTCCGACGACCATTTGCGTACCTTCAGTGGAAAAGCGACGTTGTCGAAAACCGACAGGTGCGGGAACAGGGCGTATCCCTGAAAGACCATGCCAAAGTCGCGGGTTTCCGGTGGCAGGTGGGTGATGTCCCGATCACCCAGGGTCATGGTGCCACCATCGGACTCCAAGAACCCGGCGACCAAGTTCAGAAAGGTCGTCTTTCCCGAACCCGAAGGGCCGAGGATCGTGAGAAACTCACCTGCCCGGATCGTCAGCGAGATACTGTTGATTGCGCGGAAATCGCCAAAGGATTTCTCGAGGTTCGTGACGCGCAGATCGCGATTGGTCGTGTTCATTCCGGTTCCGTTCTGTCCCGCCATTGGCGGGGTTGGGGCAGTGGTTCCTTCATGGTGGAGCGCGTTGAGACCAACTTAGGGATACAGACGCCGAACCAACCAGATGGCAGTGATATGGAATTGGTATGGCGTTGGTATGCCAAAGGTCAACCCAAAGCATATAGATGGTTCGGAACTGGACCGAACGCTGCGTAAATTTCAGGCGGGTATATCAGAGTAATTTCGGCTACTGCAGGAGGAATGACTTCGCCGTAGCAGCAAGGTGTTGATTTAAATGATTAGTATGAAAACGGTTGCAGGGCGGCAGGTGGATCGAGTGGCCACAAATCAGCGGGACGCCAATGTCTGCAAGATGCTGCCCTGAACGTTGTCGAGGTGATTCCGCATCGCCTCGGAGGCTTTCTGGGCGTCGCCCTCCAGCAGCGCATCGATAATCGAAAGATGCTCGGCACAGGTTTCGTCGAACCGTTGGGGGATCGAGCGCAGATCGAAAATCTGCGTGCGGCGGCGCACCGTCCTTATGATATCAGCCAGTTGTGGATTGCCTGCGGCTTTGGCAAGGCTTCCGTGCAAGAGGTCATCCACCGCGCGCACCTTTTCGCGGTCGGGGCGTTCGCCGGTCGAGGGCTTGGAGTCGACGAGTTCGACCAGCTGATCGCGGATTGCTTGCAGGTCCTCGCGGCTAATTCGACCCTGAGCCAGTCGGGCCACTTCGGGTTCGAGAATCTGGCGGATGTGCAGCGCATCCATGTACTCTTCGATCCGCATCTGGCGAATCTGGAGGCCGCGTGTTCCCTGCCGTACAAGAAGGCCTTCGGCTTCGAGCATGAGCAGGGCATCACGGACAGGCGTACGGGAAATGCCGAGCATCTCGGCAAGGCGGCGTTCATTGATCATCTGACCGTGCGCCGCTTCGCCCGACAGGACCATCTGGAGGATCTGTTCATAGGCGTTGAGCGCCAGCCGCTCTTCGGACGTTTTCAACATGACTGTGTCTCTCCCTAACCCGCCCGGTATCGTTGTATTCCTTAGGTGTGTCGCTGGTATACATAACAGGCACAATGCTGAACCCCAATAACCAAGGCGGCTGGACTTCGATGTTTCAAGGTGCTTTGCCTTGAAAACAGGCTTGGCCCAGAAATGGCCTTAATGAACCGACAGGAGCGACAGGATGAGCCATCGTATCGACCTCAATTGCGACATGGGGGAAAGCTTCGGTGCCTGGACGATGGGCGACGACGCGGCGATGTTGGATCTGGTGAGCTCTGCAAATATCGCCTGCGGCTTTCATGCGGGCGACCCGGACGTGATCGCGCGGACCATCGAGGCCGCGCAGGCACGCGGCGTCGCGATTGGCGCGCACCCTTCCTTTATGGACCTTTATGGATTTGGCAGGCGTCGGATCACCGGGGACACGCCGCAAGCGCTCAGGGCGCAGCTGATCTATCAGATCGGAGCGGTCAAGACGATGGCCGAAGCCGCCGGGGCCAAGATGACCCATGTCAAAACCCATGGCGCGCTAGGCAACATGGCGGCCGAAGATATCGAACTGGCACGCGTTTGTGTCGATGCGGTCAAATCTGTCGACCCGTCCTTGTTCTTCGTGGCTTTACCCTACAGCGAAACCATGCGGGCCGCGGAAGAGGCGGGGCTGTCCGTGGCCTGCGAAATCTACGCGGACCGGAGCTATACGGATCAGGGGCACCTGACGCCCCGCAGCCAGCCCGGCGCCGTCATCCACGATCCGGAGGAAAGCCTGAAACAAGTTCTGCACATGGTGGTGGACGGATATATTCCGACGACCGGCGGCAAGAAGCTATCGGTGAAGCCGGATACGCTTTGCATTCACGGAGATACGCCTACGGCGGTTCAGATCGCATCGCGCCTGCGAGAGGCGCTTGAACGTGAAGGCGTGACAATCGGGCCGTTTCACATCCGTTGATCTGTCAGGTCGGAGTGGCCTCAACGTCACTTGGGTTGGCGAACATCGGGTTTTCCGTCAGAGTCGCGGCGATGCAGCGCACGGCTTCGGCAAGATCTTTCGAGTCCATGCCTTCGTCCGGCGTATGGCTGCCGTTCCAGTTGCGCAGGAAAACCATGGCGGATTGCCATCCGGCATCGGCGAAAGCGGCGGCATCATGCCCGCCGCCCGAGGCCAGCGTCGGGACATCCAGGCCACGGGCTTTGGCCTGAGCATGAAACGCATCGCGCATTTCGCCGTCTAGCCGCGCAGGGCGGCTGCGCGACTGCGGGCCGAAATCGAAGCGCACGCCCCTCTCCTGTTCTATATGCGCGGCGAAGCCCTTTAGTCTGGCGTCCATGTGTTCAAGTAGCGCGGTCGAATCGCTTCGCAGGTCAAGACAGAACTCGACCTGTCCGGGGACCTTTGCAAAGGCGTGGTCGGGGGTGGCGGCATCAATGCGACCTACGGTGATGGCGAGATCTTTGCCATTTTCTTCGATTTCGGCCCAGTCCCTGTCCAGCATTCCGATGAGGTCGGCGAGCCCAAAGACCGTGTCCGATCTGAGGTGACGCGGCACGCCCCCTGAATGGCCCCACGCTCCTTCGATCCGGGCAAAGCGGTAGCGGAGGCTGCCACGAATGCCGTCGACAGTGGCAAAGGCGTGACCGGCTTCGTGAAGGACCGGGCCCTGTTCGATATGCATCTCGAGGAATCGCGCAGTCTTAAGGCCGCGATGGCCGATCACGGCGTCTGGGTCGCCCCCCTGTTCGCCCATATGGTCGGCCAGCGTCCGGCCGGTATCGGCACGGCAAATTGAGAGCTCGGGCTCCTCAAGTCGCGCAAGCGCCGCGCGCGATCCTATGTAGGAGGCCGGGAACCAGACGCTTTCTTCGGCCCTGATGACAGATACGACCAGATCGAAAGGAAGGGTTTCGCCGCGTTCCACGAAATGGGCGGCAAGCGCAATCGCTCCGGCCACTCCGGCGACACCGTCAAAGGCGCCTCCGCTTGGGACCGTGTCGAGATGGGAGCCGCTGTAAAGATCAGGGAGTCTCTTTTTAGCGCCAGGCAGGCGGGCGAAGAGGTTTCCGCCAGCATCGCGGGAAACATGGAGGCCGAGGCGGCCGGCTTCATCGGCAATGACTTCGTGGGCCTGCGTTTCTTCAGCGCTGTAGCTCGGGCGGGTCCAGCCGGGGTTTGACGCGCCGATCCGGTTTACCCGGTCTAGTACTCGCGCAATCATATCGCTGACGGAATCCGTCATTCCTGTGTGCTTCCGGGATTGTTAACGGTCGCTTCTGGGCGTTGTTTGCGGCACAGTACGTCAAGCAGGTTCTCGACCGCCCTTTCAGCGACGCGGATCATCGATTCTTCGGTGGCGCCGCCGAGATGCGGGGTCAGTATCACGTTGTCCATCTGGCCAAGCGGACCTACAGGCGCCGTATCTGAATAAACATCAAGGGCCGCGCTGTGGAGCTTGCCTGTCTGCAATGCCTGAACCAATGCCTCTTCATCGACAAGACCGGCACGGGCGACGTTGACGAAGATCGCGCCGGGTTTCACACAGTTCAGGATTTCGGTTGAGACCAAGTGCTGCGTTTCCGGACGTAGATTGGTGTGCAGAGAGATGAGATCGGCCTGGGCCGCGGCTTTGCCAAGGTCGGTGCTGCGGTGAAAACCCGGATCAATCTCGGGGGAGCGGGGTGAGTAGACGGTGACCGTCATGTCAAAACTGTCGCGCAGGATCTTACCGACTCCTTTGCCCGTCGCGCCCCACCCAACGATAAGGGCGTTCTTGCCAAAGAGTTCGCGGGTCAGGGACCGATCCCTGAAGCCTTCGTCATGCAGGCGGGCGGCCCGATCTGCGGGCAGGATCAGTCGCGCAGCTGCGAGAGCCAGCCCAATGGTCAATTCGCTGACCGAACGTGCGTTGGCACCCGGGGCATTGCAGACAATGATGCCAGCCTTGTCGGCGGCGGGTTTGTCCACCTGTTCGTGCCCGGCGCCATGCACCGAGATGACGCGCAGGCGCGGCGCCGCGCTTATCAGGTCGGCTGGCAGGCCAAAGTTCCGCGTGATGACACCATCGCAATCGGCGATCAGGTCTCGCAGCACTTCGACTTGGGTTGAGCGGGCAATAATCGGTTCGATCCCTGCCAATCGCAGCTTTGCCAGACCGGATTCATGAATGGGCTGCGTGACGAGGCATTTCATCGGCGGTACCGTGTCTTCAGGCCCTGAGTTCACTTGGCAAAAACGGAGTCGAAATCCGCAAATCCCTTGATTTCAATAGGGTTTCCCGAAGGGTCGAAAAAGAACATGGTGCGCTGTTCGCCGGGTTCACCTTCGAAACGAATGACCGGAGGAATGTCGAATTCGATGCCTGCCGCGCCAAGTCGGTCAGCGACAGCTTTCCATTCGTCCAGCGGCAGGACGAGCCCGAGATGGGGCATCATCACCATGTGATCGCCGACCTTGCCGGTACGGGTCGTTTTGAACGGCTCCCCGAGATGCAGGGAAATCTGGTGCCCGAAAAAGTCGAAATCGACCCAGGTCTCGGTGCTGCGGCCTTCGGTGCAGCCCAGGATGTCGCCGTAAAATCGGCGGGCAGCATCCAGATCCGTTACGTGGTAGGCGAGGTGAAACAGTGAAGGCATAATCTCTCCTGCCGCTGGCAAGGTTTGGGGACACCACCGAGGGTGACATGGTTTCGACCTTGGTATACCAATGGTATCCGGCTGGTTTCAAGGTTTTAGGGTGCCTAGGAGCCAAATCTTTTTTCAGGTGCTTAAACATTGGTTGCGGCTGACACCTCAAGACGTTTTTCTGATGGTCGCTGCGCGCCTTTAGCGGATCTGAATGCAGCGCAAGACTGAAATGAAACCGGGGAACGTATTGGGCAAAGTTAAAAGGAGCTGGTATTGATTTCGGATATGCTGCGCGATGCCCGGTTCTTGAGCTGTGGCGACAGCGCGATTTGTGTCGAGTTCTCACGCGATGTGGATGAGCAGGCGAACACAGTCGCGCTGGCACTCGCATCGGCCTTGGATGCCGAGCCGCCGGAAGGAATGCAGGAGGCGCTGCCGACATATCGTTCGGCGCTGGTGGCCTATGATCCGCTTGTGACCTCTGCGCGGGAGATGACCGCTCATATTCGGACTTGTCTGACCCGGATCAGACCCTCGGATCAACTGGGACGCAGGATCGAAATACCTGTCTATTACGGTGGCGATGCTTGCCTAGATCTGGACGACCTGGTCGAGACCAAGGGTATGGATCGCGAAGAACTGATCGCACTGCACATGTCGGTTGAATATCGAGTTTACATGATCGGCTTCGCCCCGGGGTTCGCCTATCTCGGCGGCTTGCCCCAGCAGCTTGCAATGCCGCGCAAGCCGGTGCCCCGCCAACTCGTTCCGGCAGGGGCCGTCGGAATTGGTGGCAAGCAAGCCAGCGTCAATTCGGTTGCCGGCCCGAGCGCGTGGCATTTCATTGGCCAAACGCCGCTTCGGCTCTTTGACCCTCGGCGATCGGACCCCTTTCTGCTGGACGCGGGCGACAGTCTCTGGTTTCGCCGCATAGACGAGGTCGAGTTCGAAGATCTGAGCGCCCGGGTGTCCCGGGGAGAGAGCCCGGACGTGATCCGGGAGACCCCCGCATGAGCAGGACCATGCGCATCTTGAACGCGGGTCCCATGATGACCGTTCAGGATGGTGGCCGACGCGGTTTTTTGCGTTTCGGCGTGTCCGGATCTGGGCCGATGGACCGCGACGCCTTCGAGGCCGCAAATGCGCTTGTCGGAAATGTGCCCGGTGCAGCCGGGGTGGAATTCGCTTTGATCGGCGGCCGGTTTTCTTTAGCTGATGAATGCTTGATCGCGGTTACCGGAGGCGACGTGCCGGTTGCGCTGAATGGCAAGCCGATCTCACCTTGGTCTTCATGGCGCGCGCCTGCGGGAAGCGAACTTGAGATCGGTGCGATGCGCAGTGGCGTTTGGGGCTATATCGCCATAGGCGGAGGCGTGACCTGCCCGCCTGTCATGGGGAGCCGGTCCACTCATCTGCGCAGCGGTGTTGGCGGCCTTGATGGGCGGGTCTTGCGAACCGGTGATGTCTTGCCGCTTGGCTCCGACACCGGGGCCGAGCCGAAAAAGCTGGTCAAACCGATAAGGCTGCGGGGCGGACCGATCTCGCTGGTTCCGGGGCCACAGGACGATTGTTTCGATGCAGACGCTTTTTCGCGCCTCTTCGGTCGAGAGTTCCAGGTTTCGCAACAGCGGGACCGGATGGCGATGATGCTAGACGGGCCGGAAATTCACGCCGCCGGCGGTCATGATATCGTGTCTGACGGAACGCTTATGGGATCGATACAGGTGCCGCCATCTGGCCGTTTGATCGTGTTGATGGCGGATCGACAGACAACGGGCGGCTTCCCAAAGATCGCCACCGTTGCCAGCGCCGATCTGGGTCGTCTGGTTCAAACACCTTCGGGCAAGGCTGTCAGGTTCCGGGCTGCTACGGTCGAGCAAGCCGAGGAAATGGTGCGCGAAGCGGCCGAAATGCGCCGTTCGGCGCTGGAAAACCTCGCGCCGAACGATCCCTTGCCGGGTTAGCTCGGGGTAAAACGCAGGGACAGGCAGGACATGCCGCCGTCGATCTTGGCGCACTCGCTGTTGGCAATTTCTCGGACTTTGTAGCCAGCCTCGCGGACAGTTTCTGCCGTGCGCGGGAAGCCTGCGGGCATGATAACTAGGTCGTTGAACCGGATCGCATTGGCAGCGGCTTCTTCGCCTTCGGCGACGTAAATAATGCTATAGCCCTCAAAGCAGCCGGAGTCCGCCAGCCGCCGGGTTGCCAGCACAGTTTCTGCGTCGAGCAGGGAGCAGTCGGTTTTGAAGTGGAGCACGCCTTCGGGCGTGAAGACTTCCCGCAGGGAATGGCCCCAGTCCGACAGGATCGCGCGCAGTTCGGCAACGCCTTCGGCATCGGTGCGGGCCGAGCGTCCCACGAGCACTTCGCGTCCGGTGACGAGGATGTCGCCACCTTCGATATGCCCCGGACCCTTGATTTCGCGGATGTCGGAGTAGAGGTCGCGCAGGGTTGGGGCCATTTCGGACACTTCGCCCATGCGCGATGGCGCGCCGGGCCGCATCAGGATCGCGCCCTGCGGCAGGCAAAGTGCAGTGTCCTCGACGAACAGCGCATCGGGGTAGTCCTTCAGCGCATCGAGTTCGATTACGGTTGAACCGGTGGATTTCAGCGTCGCCACATAGTCGGCATGGGCCGCGAGCATGTTTTCGAGATCGGGCGTGCCGGAGTCTTCGGCGCGCAGCCCGTTCACAACGCTTTGCGCGGGACGGCGGGTGATGGCGTGGGTAAATTCGGTCGAAGGGCTTGGCATTCGGTATATACTCTTGCTGGGTTCTTTTGGTGAAAGGTGTCAGGCGCTGACAGCGTCGAATTGCCGGGCAAAGGCGATCAGTCTTTCGACGCCTTCGTAGAAACGCTCATCCTCAACGGTCAGTGCGATGCGGATCCAGTCACGGACGGTGTCACCAAAGGAGCTTCCGGGCATGACGGCCAGCCCGGCCTCGTCCAGCAGGCGCTGGGCAAAAACATCGCTGGGAATGCCGGTGGCGGCGATATTGACCATGATGAACATTCCGGCCTGTGGTGGATGTGCCCAGAGTGCGGTTTCATCCGAAAGACGGCTGGCAAGCGTGCGGGCGCGTGAGGCATAGCGATTGCGCATGCCTTCGGCCACGGTGGAACCCTGACGGATGCCCAGTTCTGTCATGTCGGCAATGAATGGCTGGCTGCCAAACAGCATCGTTTCGGCAAGTGGAAGCAGGGTTTCGACGAACTCCGGGGATCCGACGCACCAGCCGCTCCGAAAACCGGGCGCGGCGTGGCTTTTCGAGATCGAGGATACGACGATCACGCGTTCTGCCAGTTCCGGGAGCGAGAGTGGCGAGCAAAAGGTGGCATCGTCAAAGACCAGATCTTCGTAAACTTCGTCCGATATGATCCAGAGATCATGCGCGCGGGCGACCTCGCCTATCGCGGCGATGTCCGCGGCGGTCAGGATCGCACCCGTCGGATTGTGCGGGGTGTTCAGCAGGATGACGCGGGAGCGCGGGGTGATGCGCGCCTCGATATCGCTGGCTTGCAGGCGAAAGCCGTTTTCAGCCAGCAATGGAACTTTCACCAGGTCGGCGCCGCTGGAGCGGATAACTCCTTCATAGGTGGCATAGTAGGGATCGCCGACCAGCACCTCGTCGCCTTCCTGCGCCAGTCCGAGCAGCGCAAGGTAAAGAGCGGTCTGGGTGCCGGGCAGGCAGATCATTTGATCGGGCGTGATTTTGCGTCCGGAGGTGCGGGAATATCTTTCGGCCAGCGCCGCCGTCAGGCCCGGTTCGCCGCGACCGTTCGAATAGGTGTAGCGACCGGACCGCATCGAACGCACGGCCTCTTCGATCATGTCATCTGCAACAGGCACGTCCGGTTCGCCGATGCAAAGCTCGACGATATCCTCGCCTTTGGTCACGCGGGCGCGGGCCTGCCGGTGAATGGCCCATTTCGCGCCACCAAGGTTGGCGAGCCGGTCGTTGATCGCTGCGTATTTCATGTGTCTATCGCCTTTCTGTGCAGGTCCAGCCCCGTCAGGGCTGCAACCGAATCGAGTCCTATTTTTGCGAGTTCGCCGGTTGCGAATTCCTGTGGCAGCGCGCCGCCTTCCAGCCAGAGTCCGTCGATCACCCCGTTGCTCGCTATAGCAAGTTGGCGCAGCCGTTCCGGGGTCGCGGGCTGATCCGTCTCGCGCAGCGCTTCTGCAATCAGCGCCTCAAGCTGGTCGCGGAAGTGGTGGTAGGTGCGCTGGTGGATCTTGTTGAGATCGGCATCATGCAGTGCCTCGTTCAAAAAGCCGGACCAGAGCGCAACCCAGCCCGGGTTCACCACAGGGGGCGAGAGCGACGCCATGACGAAACCGGCCAGCCTGTCGCGGGCAGTGCCTGCCGTGACATCCTTGGCTGTCGCGACCGCATCGGTCATCTGCGTCATGTGATGTTCATAGGCCGCGGCGATCAGGTCTTCCTTACTTGAGAAGTAGTGGCGGATCAGCCCCTGCGTCACCTCTGCCCTTTCGGCGATGGTGCGCACGGTCGCCGCCCTGACGCCCGATTCGGAAATCACCTGCAAGGTGGCCGCAATAAGATCGTCCTTGCGCTGCGACGCAGTTTCACGCCTGAATTTTCGGCGGGGAGGGGAAGACATGGTGGCAGCTCGCAGCGAATATAATTATACGCTTGAATAATTACTGGACTGTGTGCCTACTACAAGAAAAATCGGACAGGGAAAGAATGGATTCTTTTTCAGGGGGTGATCCGGCTTCTGCGTCTTCGGGGCGCGATAAGGAAGCCGTTCGCATCGAAGAACTGCACAAGTCTTTCGGAGAGCTGGAAGTACTCAAGGGCGTGAACCTAACGGCGCGCAAGGGTGACGTGGTCGCGATCATCGGCGGCAGCGGGTCGGGCAAGTCCACGATGCTGCGGTGTATCAACTTCCTCGAGACACCAACCTCCGGCCGAATTTATGTTGGCGGCGAGCATATCGCGATGCGGGACGACGGCACGCCCTCGAACCGCCGCCAGCTTGAACGTATCCGCACCCGTCTGGGCATGGTTTTCCAGTCTTTCAATCTATGGACGCACCGGACGCTGCTGGAAAACGTGATCGAAGTGCCGGTGCACGTGCTCAAGCAACCCCGCGCCGAGGCAATCGAAAAGGCGCAGAGCCTGCTGAAGCGTGTCGGGCTGGGGGACAAGGCCGATGTCTATCCGGCCTATCTGTCGGGCGGACAACAGCAGCGCGCCGCAATTGCCCGTGCGCTGGCGGTTGACCCAGATGTCATGCTTTTCGACGAACCAACAAGTGCGCTTGACCCTGAACTGGTCGGTGAGGTTTTGACCGTAATCCGCGACCTTGCCGCCGAAGGGCGTACCATGCTGCTGGTTACACACGAGATGAAATTTGCCCGCGAGGTGGCCGACCACGTGGTTTATCTCTACCAAGGCCGGATTGAGGAACAGGGTGCGCCCGCCCAAGTTTTTGATGCGCCCAAGTCCGAACGGCTTCAACAATTTCTCATGTCAATCAACTAACCAACTAAGGGAGACTACCGATGACATTCCTGAAAACTCTTGCCGCAACCGCGACAGCCGCCATGCTGACCGCCGGTGCGGTTGCCGCTGACCCGATCAAGGTTGGCGTTGCGGCTGAACCTTACCCGCCGTTTTCCTCGGTCAACAGCGCCGGTGAATGGGAAGGCTGGGAAATCGAGATCATCAAGGCTGTCTGCGATGCGGCCGAACTGGAATGCGAAATCACGCCGACCGCCTGGGACGGGATCATTCCCGCGCTGACCGGCAAGCAGATCGACGTGATCATGACCTCTATGTCGATCACCGAAGAGCGTCAGAAAACGATCGATTTCTCGGACCCGTATTACAACACGCCGACCGTGATCGTGGCCGACAAGTCGATGGATATCGAACCGACGCCAGAATCGCTGGCGGGCAAGATCCTTGGTGTTCAGGCATCGACCATCCACCAGAACTATGCGCAGAAGTATTTCACCGATGCGGCTGAAATCCGTATCTATCAGACGCAGGACGAAGCAAACCAGGATCTGGTTTCGGGCCGTATCGACGCGACACAGGCCGACAGCATCGCGATGAGCGCATTCATCGAATCCGATGCCGGTGCGTGCTGCGAAATCAAGGGTGCGGTGGCCGACGATCCGTCGATCCTTGGTCTCGGCGTCGGCGCAGGCGTGCGCAAGGGCGAAGACGAACTGCGTGAAAAATTGAACGCGGGCATCGCCAAGATTCTCGAAGACGGGACGCATGAGGAAATCACCTCCAAGTACTTCTCCACGAGCATCTACGGCGGCTGATCCGTGTCTGATCTCCTGAACATGCTTGGTCTGGCCCAAAGCGCGGAGTTGCTTTCGCTGTCTCCGCCGGGCTGGGGCGGCAATCTGGTACGCGGTCTGCTGAATTCCCTCCAGATCGCCTTTGGCGCCTTTGGCATGGGGCTGGTGATCGGGCTGTTCGGGGCCTATGGAAAACTGTACGGCGGGCCGATCCTTCGCGATCTGCTTGCCGTATATACAACCGTGATCCGGGCCGTTCCGGAGTTGGTTCTGATCCTGATCCTTTATTATCTGGGCAGCGACCTGATCAACAAGGTCTCGGAGGCGATGGGCTATGGCCGCGTCGAGATTTCCGGTGTCGTTGCGGGGATCTGGGTGCTGGGCGTCGTTCAGGGCGCCTATTCCATCGAAGTTTTACGCGGTGCCATTCAGGCGGTGCCGCCTGGGCAGATTGAGGCCGCGCGGGCCTTTGGCATGCCCCCGCTGATGCTGATGCGGCGGGTGACCATTCCGGCCATGATGTCCTTTGCGACGCCGGGTCTGGCCAATCTCTGGCTGATCGCGACCAAGGATACGGCTCTGCTGGCTATCGTCGGCTTCAGCGAATTGACGCTTGAGACGCGTCAGGCCGCTGCAAGTACGCGGGCCTATTTCACCTTTTTCCTCGCAGCAGGTGTGCTTTATCTCATCGTGACGCTGTTTTCACAGGTCATTTTTGGCCGTATCGAGCGATGGGCAAGACGCGGGCAACCCTCGCTCAGAGGGGGTCCACGATGATCGGGCTGCGTGATCTTCTCAAACCGCATCGGATCGTGCTGATCCTTCTTTTTCTGGCCTTTGTCGTTTGGTGCGCTTTGTCGCTGCGCTGGGACTGGCTGCCAAAGTATGCGCCGCTCGCACTGGGAGGGTTATGGCGCACCATCTGGCTGTTGGTCGTCACGACGATACTCGGGTTTCTCCTCGCGATTCCGCTGGGTTTGGCGCAGGCGGTCGGGCCTTGGTATCTGGCGGCACCGGCCCGCGTCTTTTGTACCGTGATCCGTGGCACACCGCTGCTTTTGCAGATCTGGCTTCTGTATTACGGCCTGGGGTCGCTCTTTCCGCAATTCCCGGCGATCCGGCAGAGCGAACTCTGGCCATATCTGCGGCAAGCTTGGCCCTATGCGGTTCTGGCGCTGACGCTGTCCTACGCCGGTTACGAAGGCGAAGTGATGCGGGGTGCCTTTTCCGGCGTCGGTAAGGGACAGCTTGAAGCGGCCAAAGCCTATGGCATGCGTCCGTTTGCGGTGTTCCGACGCATCTGGCTGCCACAGGCTATCCGCAACGTACTGCCTACGCTGGGGGGCGAAACGATCCTGCAGCTCAAGGCGACACCGCTGGTGGCCACGATCACCGTCATCGACATCTACGCGGTTTCTTCCCGTGTCAGGGCCGATACGCTGATCGTCTACGAACCGCTGTTGTTGCTGGCGCTGGTCTATCTTGTGATTGCCGGGATCATCGCCTTTTTCTTCCGGCGGATTGAACAGCAAGTGCCAAGCGCCATTCAGCGTCGATAACCTGCGAAAGCCGCGCGCTTTGCTTGCATTGCGCGGGGCTTTCCTTTCAGTCGCTGGGAGGCGGCACGGGCACCGGTAGCGGGTTGGCTTCCTCGGTCGATGGCTGCGCGGCCGGAGGGGCTGTAGAAGTTTGACCGCTATCGGCAGCGGGTGCCTCTTGCATCGCCTCGACCGGAGGCGTGGTTCCAGCAGCTTCGGGCGATGCTGCCGGGACGTTGGTGGGGGCCGCCGGAGAGCTGTAACCAAGGGCGGCGGCGGTTGCCGGATCGACAACACCGGTCGTGTCCAGCCCGTTGTCGTACTGGAACCATTGCAGCGCCGTTTCCGTCCCGCTGCCAAATATCCCGTCCGCGCCGCCTGTATCATACCCATAGTCGGTGAGCAGCAGTTGCAGGTCACGTACCACTTCGCCGCGCGTCATCGGCGAAGTCAGGGCAAGCCCGATAACGCTTTGGGGTTCCATGGGCGCCGCTGTCTCACCGGGGGGATCGGAAACTATCTCGTAGACCTGCTCATCCTTATAATAGGTCGAGCGGTAGAGCTTGCCGTCGCATTCATAGAGCGTTTCACCACTGTCCGAGACCTTGTTGCAATCGTTATCCGGCAGCGACGAGACAAAGGCCATCGTTCCACCGACCATCGCGGCGGTAAAGAACCATCCCCAGCCATCGTTGTAATGATAGTCGCCCCAGTAGTTATGAGGTGGGCGGTAGTAGGGCGGTGGCACATAGGGTGGGCGCCAGCCGGGCGGATGATGGTGCGGCGGGTGCCAGCCCGGTGGGCGCGGACGGTTGGCTATGGGAGGTCGGTTGCCGGGAGGACGCGGGCGCGCACCGGGAGGGCGGTTGCCCGGCGGGCGTACCGCTATCGGTGGGCGGTTGCCGCCCGGGCGTGTAACCGGTGGCCGATTGCCGGGCCGGTTCGAGGTAATCGGGCGGTTGCCCGGCGGTTTGGCAATCGGCGGACGGTTCCCGGGTGGCTTCAGCCCCTGCGGCTTGTTCGCGGGGCGTGCAAGGTTGCCACCGGGCGCAATTCCGGGCCGCGTGGCGGGTTTCGCTGCTGGTCGTGTCGATGGCCGGTTGGGGAGCTTGATCGCTGGTTTGCTGGCAGGACGTTGTACAGACGGGCGAGGTCGGGGCGCACTTGCACCGGCTCTCGCGGGGCGGGTTTTCGCGCCTCCGCTCCTTTTCGGCACGCCATGAAATCCGCCCGCGCGGCCATTGCCCCGCGCCTCGGCGCGATCAAGGCTGAAGTCGAACCGGATGACGGCTTCGGGAGAGGTCATGAAGGCCAGTTGAAATGACAGCACCCCCACGAGTAACCGTTTCATCACTGATCCTCCCGATTTGCATCCGCCTCGGGATCATCCGATGGCAGGCTGTCGGCCTGACCGAGGAACTCAGTGCTGACCTTGGGCCAGACCATGCGGTCACTGTTTTCGCCCGGGACGTATTGGAAACTCCCGGTTTCCACCTTGGGCGCAAAATCCCAGTCCATGAAATAGGCCCGGTACTGTGGCCAACCCTGCGCATAAGGGTCCGTGCCGACGATCATCATCAAGACCGGAAGTTCCGGGTCGGTGGATATCCATATCTGCCAGTCCCGCTCGTAGCTCGCGAAGGCAAGGTGATGAGCGGGATGACCTGCAATCGAGGTCGTGCCCAGATAGGCTGCGGCGCTTGCGTCGCGCAGTAAGGCTGCGCCCGGATCGACGCTCATGATCTCCCAGATCGGCAGGTGCAGATCGTATTCAAGCGCGATGCGATCGACCAGCGCGTCAAAATCGCCATCGAATGGCGCCATGACATAGGCATCCTCTTCGACATCGGCGATCACCACCGTGGACCCGTCAAAGAAATATTCGCGCGAGTCCTCTCCGGTCTGCGAGAAAGAATAGAACCCCTCGTCACGCGACATCAGGTTTGAACCGCTGCGGGTAAAAGTCAGCTTTTCCCGTCCGTCGATGACGTCGTCGTAGGATACGAACCAGTCAAAGGAAAACACGGGCTGCGCCGCGAGAAAGTCGGCGGCACTTGTCAAAAGTTCCACGGCTTGCGGATCTATCGGCGGTTCCGCTTCCTGCGCATCGGTCTGCGCCCAAACGGCCTGTGCAAGGAGAATGCTGGTGATTACGGCAAGGGGTCGAAATGGCGACACGGTAGAGATTACTCCGTCATCGGCTCTCGCATTAAAGCGCGGGAAAAATCGATTCGTGTCAAAAGGTTAACACAACCCTAAATTGAAGTCTCCAATTGTGGTGATCTTCAGAGGTTGCGAGGGTGCGCGTGGTAACATGCCACGTCTATCGATCTGCTCAGCGTTAAGGGCGCAGCACACGCATGATATGATCCGCGGCTTTTTCTGTGCCAAGATCCGACTTCATTCGGGCCGATATGTCGGCAAGACGGGCGTGTATCTCCTGATCGGAAAAGAGCGTAGTCATGGCGGTCGCCAATTCCGCATCTTCCCATTTCGAGCGGTTCATATGGATGCCCGTGGCGGTTTCCGCAGCCCGAGCCGCGTTATCGTGCCCATCCCAGCAATAGGGCATGACCAGCGAAGGAACGCCAAAGTACAGCGCCTCGCAGAAGCTGTTGTTGCCGCCGTGATGGATAAAGAGATCGGCCTGCTCGACAATCGAAGGTTGCGGGAACCAGCTGCCGAGGTACACGTTGTCGGGCACTTTGGTGTAGTATTCGAGAAATCCGCCGACATTCACGAAGAACCGGGCCGGGATCGCAGAAAAGACCGAAATCATGCGGCTTATCAGATCGGTGTCAATTGCGCCGAGGCTTCCGAAACTGACATAGACAAGCGGGCCATCGTTGACTGGCAGGGGCGGCGTGTCAAAGCGCGCTTCTTCTCTGACGCAGCCTTCGAGGAAAACGAAGAGGTCATCGGGCAGCGGATTTGCGCGGTCGTACCTCACTGCCGATGGCGAAAGAAGAAGGTTCAGATAGGGCGAGGTTTCAAGAAACAGCCCGTCCTCGACAGCTGGCAGGCCACGTTTCTTTCGGAAACTGTTGTATCGCCGATGCGCCGCCGCCGTGGTTCTCAGATATTCTTCGTGAAATGGCGCGCAAGCCGGATCGCTGGCGGTCAGGCCGGACAGGTAGGGCGGCACGTTGACGTCTGGCAATTCTGTTTCAGCGCAGGATACAACCCTGATCCAAGGCACGCCCGCGTTCGCGATGGCTGGGAACATGATGACATTGTCAAGCACGATGCCATCGGGCTGGATGCGCTTCAGCAGTCTTTGTAGGCCGTCTTCGGCCTGAATCGCGGTGTCGACAATCGCTTCCCAAGTCGGGGCGACATAGGTCGTCAACTGCGCCTTAGGGTCGAGATCGAAGTGCTCCAGGTGGGTAGTCACGAAGGATTGCCAGGTTTCTTCGGTCTGCTGGCTCGTCGCCGCGCCCTGCGTCAGGTGGTATTCCTTGAACCCGTATTCGGCAAAAACACCGGTGAAACCCGGGTGACAGATGAACACCGGCACGGCACCGGATCGCTGCAACTGTTGCGCGATGCCGACGCAATTCAACGCAGAGCCAAAGCTTGCTTC
Organism: Heliomarina sp.; assembly: GCF_052826185.1. Taxonomy (NCBI): domain Bacteria; kingdom Pseudomonadati; phylum Pseudomonadota; class Alphaproteobacteria; order Rhodobacterales; family Roseobacteraceae; genus Heliomarina; species Heliomarina sp. The sequence goes on from NZ_JBRBUI010000017.1 coordinate 239,365, forward strand.
GGGGAAAAAGGCGATTACCGGCGCTTCGCTCATCTCAGCGCTCCGCGTCCCAAAGGCATGATACCCCTATTGGCCGCTTTGGGCCGACGGATCTGGGATCGGCGCAGGTGTAACACCATCTGATCGGCAGCAAGATCCAGTTGCATCCGCTCAAGACTGTCCAGAATGTCGAGGTGTTCTTCTAGTGACTGACGCAGGCGGTATTCCGGCAGGGCCATGTCTTTTTGGGTCGTCTGGCGAAGTCTTTGATGCGCCAGAAGCGCGCCGCGAACGAACCTGTTCCCAGAGCTTTCCGCGATAAACGCGTGAAAGTCGCAGTCGAGCTTCAGAAAGCCTGCCGAACTCATCCGACCGTTGGGCCGATCAAGGAAATCCTGCATCTGTTGGCGCACAAGTCCGACCTTCTGGCTGTCCATCGAAAATCCCGGAGCCAGGATGGCCTGCGGTTCCAGCATCAGCCGGAAGTCGAGACTTTCGCCGATTGCATTGGGGGTATCAAGCATCGGCTGGAAAGCCCATGTCCGACCAGGCAATTGTGCAACTATCCCTTCCGATGTCAGTATTTTTAGAGCATTTAGTACCGCCGAGCGCGGAACCGAATAACGCCGCACGAAAGCGCTGACAGATTGAACATCTCCGATGCGGCGTTCTGCCCGATCAGACAGTATTCTTGCCGCCAGAGAATCTTCGACCTCTCCAATCTGCGACGGTTGTTCCGCAAGCCCCTGTTCTGGCCCTACAACAAGAAAGAAACCTTCTTCCTCGCGTCTTGTGACAATTTCTTTATTTTCCAGTATCTTGAGGGCTGATCGGATGGGCGTTCGAGAAACGCCGCAGGCCTCCGAGAACACCTTTTCCGGCAGGTGATCGCCCGCACTCATACCCTTTTCAAGAGCGACCTCAATAATCTGACGGGCAAGCAGCAGGTGGTTGCGTCTCGTGTTGCTGCGGGTCCGGGGCATGGCTTGGTCTCTTGTCCGGGGATTTTATAAGCAATTTCGGTTCGTCCGGCATCCATTTGTAAAAGGACAGCAAATACAAATTGACGTTTTTTTGGACGTATTAATACTGACCCTATCGTGATCGGTAAGAATCGCAAGACTAAATCGGCCGGACCATCAGGAACCGGCGCTGACAATAAAACGACATGGAGGTCTGTTAATGACACAACGTATTATCGGTGCCGGCCTGTGCCTGAGCGCCGCGCTGGCCACTCTCGGCTCTACCGCATTTGCCGAGCCGCTGACGGTTTCAAACTGGGATGGTTACATGGCAGCGGACGCCATCGACAATTTCAACGAGGCAACCGGCAACGAAGCTGAACTGGTTCTGCACGCCACCAACGAAGAGATCATGGGCAAGCTGATCGCCTCGGGCGGAGAGGGATATGATGTTGTATTCGTATCTTCGCCTTTCGCCGAAGTGCTGAGCAAGCTGGGCCTTGCCGAAGAGCTCGACCATTCCAAGCTGCCCAACCTTTCGAACCTGTACGCCGAGGCAACCGAACTGCCGCATGATCCGGGTAACAGTTTCTCGGTGCCTTACGCATGGGGCACGACGGGGCTTTGCTATCGTTCCGATCTCGTTTCTGAGCCGACGTCGTGGAATGATCTGCTGAAACCGTCTGACGACGTTTCCGGCAAGACGACCATGCTGGCAACCGACCGCTGGTTGCTGGCTGCGGGTCAGCTTGCGCTTGGTTATTCGGTGAACGAAACCGATGCCGACAAGATGGCGGAGGTGCGCGATCTTCTCATCGACGCCAAGGGCACGCTGCTCGCCTATGATGACACGACGTTCTACGCCAAGCTGGTATCCGGCGAGGCCGAGTTGGTGCAGGCATGGGACGGATGGTGCAACTACGGCATCGCCGAAAATGCCGAGATCAAGTACACCATCCCCGAAGAAGGTTCGGACCTCTGGGTCGATACGATGGTAATCATGAAGGCGTCCGAGAACAAGGATGCGGCCTATGACTTTGTCGATTACATCCTCGACGCGGACAACCATCGCTGGGCCGCCGAGAATATTCTCTACAAAGTGCCCAATCAGGCGGCGATGGAAGGTCTCGACGCCAGCCTGATCGAAACATTCCCCAACATGGGCATGAAACCTGCCGACATGATGGAATACGAACAGCTGCGCGACGTAGGTGAAGCCCAGCGTGACTACTCGCGCGTCGTGTCCGAAATCAAGGCTGCCAACTAAGCCTTTGACTCCCCCGGCCGTATCGTGCCGGGGGAGCCATCCCCTCCAATTCGAACTGACCGCAGAACCGGGCACACCCGGGAATGACAGGACCCATGACCACAGACCGAAGACCCATATTGCTGATGTCCCCGGCCCTGCTGTGGCTGTTCGGCCTAATGGTGGTGCCCTGCCTGCTAATCCTCGTGCTCGCCTTCTTCCGGCGCGGGATGTACGGCGGTATCGAATATACCTTTACGCTCGAAAACATTGCGCTGGTTTTCGACCCGCTCTATGCCCAAATCTTCCTAAAATCCGCGTGGATCGCCGGACTGGCCGCCGGGATCGCCTCTATCCTCGGATACGCGGCTGCCTATGCCATCGCGGCCATGCCGCGCCATCGTCAGTCGGCCCTGCTGTTCTTCGCCGTACTGCCGTTCTGGTCCAACTATCTTGTGCGGACCTACGCGTGGATCGTGCTGCTGAACCGCGAAGGATTGATCGTCAACCTTGCCCGATGGGTCGGGTTCGAAGGTGAATTGCCCAGCATGCTCTATACTGAACAGGCCGTGGTGATCGGTTTGATCTATAACTACCTGCCGTTCGTGATCCTCAGCTGCTACGCACCTCTGTCCCGGCTGAACCCGGAAATTTCCGAGGCGTCGCGCGATCTTGGCGCTTCGGGCTGGACCACGTTCCGACGCGTCGTTTTGCCGATGACCGTGCCGGGCATCGCAACGGGTTTTGTCTTTGTCTTCGTTTTGTCGATCGGGAATTTCGTCACCCCGGCGCTGCTGGGCGGCGGACAGTTCCAGATGATCGGCAACCTCGTTTATGCGCAATTCCTGACAGCGAATGACTGGCCGTTCGGCGCCGCTCTTTCGATGGTTCTGATAATGGTCATGCTAGGGCTTTTGATGGCACAGGCGACGGTTTCTGACCGTGCCTCGGGCGGAAAGGCAGGCGACAATGGCTGACCGGAACACCTTTCGCCTGATGCTGCTGATCCTCGGGCTGGTTTTTGCCTTTCTCTACCTGCCGATCTCGGTGCTGGTCGGGCTTTCCTTCAACGAAGGTGGTCTGCCAACCGCATGGACCGGCTTTTCGGTGAAATGGTATGGCGAGTTGCTGGCCAACAAGGACATCCTTCGGGCCGCCGGTAACACCTTGATCGTGGCAATTTTCTCGACCCTCCTGTCAACGATCCTTGGCAGCTTGCTGGCTGTCGGCGTCGAGATACGCCGCCGCAACGGCAAATGGCTGGAAACCATGATTTTCGCGCCGATGATCATCCCCGACATTGTACTTGCCATCGCGTTGCTCAGCTTTTTCTCACTGCTTGGCGTGAAGATGGGGCTGCATACAATCATCGTGAGCCACGTGGTGTTCAACCTTGCGTTCGTCAGCGCGGTGGTCCGCGCCCGGTTGAAAAGCTTCGACTGGTCCATTGTCGAGGCGTCCAATGATCTTGGCGCGACGACCGCGACGACGATGCGCCGGGTTGTTCTGCCGGTGCTGATGCCCGCGATCCTTGCGGGTGCGCTTCTCGCCTTCACCCTGTCGGTCGATGAATTCATTATCGCCTTTTTCACAGCCGGGGCAGGGCGGTCTTCGATCACGCTCCCGATGCAGATTTTTTCGATGATCCGATTTGGCGTGACCCCTGAAATTAATGCGCTGGCAACAGTGGTGATGGCGGTTTCCGTCGTCGCGCTGGCCCTGTCGCAACGGCTCAACCGCGGAGGTCTGCCGGGACAATGACCACTCCTCTTCTTTCACTTCGGGATATCAAGAAAAACTTCGGCTCGGCGCAGGCGGTGGCCGGGGTCACGATGGACATCCATCGCAACGAGTTCTTTGCGCTTCTTGGCGCATCTGGCAGCGGCAAGACGACCCTTTTGCGCATGCTGGCCGGTTTCGAAGCACCAAGCGGCGGTGATATTCTGCTTGAAGGCGCGTCGATCGCCGCGATGCCACCGAACAAGCGACCGGTGAATCTGATGTTCCAGTCCTATGCGCTTTTCCCGCATATGACCGTAGCGCAGAACATCGCCTATGGGCTGGAAATGGATCGGCTTGCCAAGGCCGAGATTAAATCCCGCGTATCGGAAATTCTTGAGGTTATCCAGCTGGGCCATCTGGGCGGGCGCAAACCTGATCAGCTTTCCGGCGGGCAACGTCAGCGGGTGGCCCTTGCGCGCGCGCTGGTGAAACGGCCCAAGGTCCTGCTGCTCGACGAACCGCTCGGTGCGCTGGACAAGAAGCTGCGCAGCGAGATGCAGCTTGAACTCAAGCGGCTTCAGCATGAGTTCGGCATTACCTTTATCGTCGTGACCCATGACCAGGAAGAAGCGCTGGTCATGGCCGACCGCGTCGCCATCATGAAGGATGGGGCACTGCTTCAGGTCGGGACGCCGCGCGAGATTTATGAATACCCCGAAACCCGCTTTGCGGCGGATTTCATCGGGGTCATGAATTTCCTGCCGGTGTCGGTGGCATCCGGCGGGTATCAGGGCAAGGAGGGGCCGCTGATCCGCGCCGCCGACGCGCCCGAACTGGCCGGGGGAAGCGCGGCTGTCGCCGCCATCCGACCGGAACGTCTGGGTGTCGAAACCCAAGGCGAAAACAGCCTCGCGGGCGAGATCACGGATATCGCCTATCACGGGCTGGATCTGCTTTTGCATGTCAAAACGCCCCTTGCCGAAACACCGGTCATTTCACGCCTGACGGCTGATGTGGCCGAACGGCTTTCGCCCCAAGTCGGGCAGAGGATCACGCTGGGCTGGTCTGCCCGGGACACACGCATTTTCCCTGCATAAAACACAGCGCCGCAAACGGTGCCTTTCCAACAGGAGAACACATGGAACAGAAGACTTTCGCCCTTTTCCCCGAAGCCGCCTTTGGACCGGCGCTCAACTCTGTTGGTATCGCTCAGGCCCTGACCGCGATGGGTCACAAGGTGGTATTCCTGTCGGATCCGGGTTTCGTCGAAGTCTACGAAGGCTACGGTTTCGAAGCGCATCCTGTTGCGCTCTCCGAGCCGATGCCCCCCGAGCAAATGGCAAAGTTCTGGGAAGACTTCATCAACGGCCACATCCCTAACTTCCGCAAGGAGCCGATCGACCAGATCGACAACTACGTCAAGGAATGCTGGGAAGCGATCGTCGACAGCGCCAAGTGGGCGCAAAAGGATCTGCCGGGCGTGCTCGACAAGATCAAACCGGACGTGATCGCGGTCGATAACGTGATCCTCTTCCCGGCGATCAAGCAATATGGTGTGCCTTGGGTGCGGATCATTTCCTGCTCCGAGAACGAAATCGAAGACCCTGCCATTCCGCCGCACCTGTCAGGCATGGCCGAGAACGACACCGAAGGCCACGCGGCGTTCCGCGCCCGTTTCGAAGAAGTCATCAAGCCGATCCACGACGATTTCAACGCCTTCCTCGCCGAATGCGGCGAAGACGCCTACAAGATCGGTGAGTTCTTCGAGGCCTCGCCCTACCTGAACCTGATGCTCTATCCCGAGCCGCTGACCTACAAGCGGGACAATCCGCTCGATCCGGCGCGTTTCCAATACCTCGAAGGCTGCGTGCGCGAAGATGCGCCTTATGAGGTGCCAGAGTTCAAAGCCAACAATGATGGCCCGTTGCTCTACGTGTCCTTCGGCTCGCTCGGTTCCGGCGATACCGACCTGCTCAAGCGGTTGATCACCCTGATCGGCAAGACCCGCTATCGGGCGCTGGTGAATGTTGGGGACTACAAGGACGAATATTCCGATATTCCGCCCAACGTCATCATCGACAGCTGGTATCCGCAGCCATCGGTCATCCCGCAGGTCGATGCCGTCATCCATCACGGTGGCAACAACTCGTTCACCGAATGCCTCTACTTCGGCAAGCCCGCGATCATCATGCCCTATGTCTGGGACGGCCATGACAATGCGATGCGCGTGCAGGAAACCGGCTATGGGTTCAAATCGCACCGCTATGACTGGGAAGACGAGGAGCTGATCGCCAAACTCGAAACTTGCCTGACCGATCCCGACATGAAGGCGCGGCTCGAAAAGATCTCGACCCATATGCAAGGGTGCGAAGGCCCGGTTAAGGCCGCACGCCTGCTGACCGGCCTGCTGGACGGTGACAAATGACGGACTTAAACGCCTCGGCCCCTCATATTCACGAGGCCTGCACTTATGACGACCTTGTGGATTGGGGCCCCCAGCCCGACGCGCTTGAGGGCGCGTCGCACTCCACTGGGCGGCTATTGTACAAAGGGCCGAACAACAGCCCTGAATCCGGGATCTGGGTCTGCACGCCCGGTCGCTGGCGCATCTCTGTCCCGCGCGACGAATTCTGCCATTTCGTTTCGGGGCGGGCGCAGTACCGCTCTGACGATGGCGAGGTCATCTACGTGACGGCGGGAACCTGCGTCCTCTTTACGGCCGGATGGGAAGGCGAAGCCGAGATCTTCGAGACCATCCGCAACATTTACATGCTCAGCTAAGGAAGCGATGCGATGAAAACGCCTGTGATGAACAAACCTCTCGAGGTCACGGATACCGTCGACTGGGGCGTGATCCCGACGATGATCGAAGGTGAATCCCGCACCAGCGGCAAGGTTCTGCACAAAGGGCCGGATGGCCAGTCGGAATGCGGCTTGTGGATCTGCACGCCCGGCAAATGGGAATGCCACGTGACCAAGGACGAATTCTGCCATTTCCTTGAAGGACGTTGTACTTATGTCCATGAGAGTGGCGACGTTATCGAGATCACGCCGGATACTGCGGCCTTTTTCCCGCAGGACTGGAAGGGCGTCTGCACGGTCCATGAGACCGTCAAAAAGGTCTACATGATCCGATGAACCTCGCTCTGGCCCCTTTACAGCTGGAACCGCCTGTCGCGACTTTTCTGGCGCGGCATGGACATGCCCGGGCAAGCATTGCTGCGCTGCCGGGTGATGCCTCGGCGCGCCGTTATCTGCGGCTTAAAGGGGCCGAGCTACTGCTTATGGAAGATCGCACCGATCCAGTCGGGTTCGCGGCCTTCCTGCGCATCGCGCGGCATCTGAATACGCTGGGTCTAAGCGCTCCGCGCGTGATCGGGGCGGACCCGGCAGTCGGTCTTGCCCTGATCGAAGATTTCGGCCTGACGACCTACAGCGCCCAACTGGCGCGCGGCGTTGACGAGGAAAAGCTCTATCGTCTTGCCACGGATGCGCTTCTGCATCTGCACGGGCACCCTTTGGCCGCCGATGTTACCGCACCTGAATACGATCTCGCGACCCTGCTGGACGAGCTTTCTATCTTTTCCCAATGGTTCCTTGGGGCGCTAAGGCCGGATGAGGACGTGGCTGGTTTCGATCAAGAATTCCGGACGCTCTGGGCCAAGGCGCTCGAGCCGCTGAAAAACGCTCCGCAAACCCTCGTTCTGCGTGATTTTCACGTGGATAACTTGATGGAACTTGAAGGGCGCGGAGGTATTCAACGCTGCGGTCTGCTCGACTTTCAGGACGCGGTTCTCGGCCCTGCGGAATACGATCTGGTGTCCCTCCTGCAGGACGCACGCCGCGATCTTTCCAATGGGATCGAAGCGAAAATGCTGGCGCATTACATCGAACGTGCTCTGGAACAGGCGGATGGCGCTGACACGATCGCCCATCGCTATCATTTGCTGGGCGCGCAGCGTCACACGCGGATCGCCGGAGTGTTCATGCGACTCGCAAAGCGTGACGGAAAGCCCGGTTATCTCACTTTCATGCCGCGCGTCCTGCGCCAGATGCAGGCGGCTTTCGCTGCGGCGCAACTGCACGAAATAAAACAACTTATCGACAAGACAATCCCCGAATGGCGCGATGCCGGTGCGGCGATTGCCAAGCATACCTAAGGATACCAGATGTCTGATTTGAACATCGCCCGTTACTTTCTTTTGCCCGGTTTCCGCAAGAGCCGGGGCAGGACGCATGAAGTGATCGACCCCGCGACGTTGGAACCCGTTGGCACCCGCGTAGAGGTGACGGGTGATGAAATGCAAACGGTTCTCGAGGCTGTCACCAAAGCACAGGCTGGATGGAAAATGGTCGATGCGAAATCGCGGGCCAAGCATCTTCACGATCTGGCCAACCGAATCGAGAATGCCGACCTTACCGAATGTTCGATCATCATGAGCCGGGAAATGGGCAAGCCATATCCCGAAGCCATCGGGGAACTGGCCAATTGCGCGCCCATCTTCCGCTATTACGCCGAAATGGCCCGGGACGAGGCAGGCAAGATCGCCGGTACGACGCAGCTCGGCTCTTTCCAGTTCGCCAAATACGAACCGCTTGGCGTATCGGTCCATATCATGCCGTTCAATTTCCCCGTCCTGCTGATGTGCTGGACCGTTGCCGCATCGCTTGCAGCCGGAAATGGCTGCGTTATCAAACCGGCCGAAGCGACAACCTTGTCGACCCTGGAGTTCATGAAAGTTTTCGAGGGGCTGCCTGAAGGTCTCGTCGCGTGTCTTCCGGGCGGTGCCGAGGTTGGCAAAGCACTGGTGGAGAGTCCGATGACCCATGCGGTGGCCTTTACCGGTTCGGTCAAGGCCGGACAGGCCGTGGCCGCCGCTGCCGCCGCCAAGATGAAACCGGCGGTCATTGAGGCTGGTGGATCCGATCCGATGATTATCACCGCGTACGCACCCATCGAGGTCGCCGCCGCCGGTGCGGTGACCGGCGCGTTCCACATGTCCGGGCAGGTCTGTACCTCGACCGAACGCATGTATGTGGTCGACAGCGTGCATGACGATTTCGTCAATGCCTTCGCAGCCGAAACGGCCCGGCTGAGGATAGGTAACGGGTTGGACAAATCCGAAATAGGTCCGCTGGTCAGCAAGGCAGCCCGTGAGAAGGTCGAACGCCTCGTCGCCGATGCCGTCGCTAAAGGCGCGACCGTGGTTTGCGGCGGTCGCGTTCCCCCGGCACAGACCAAAGGCTGGTTTTACGAACCCACTATCCTGACCGATTGCACCGATGACATGGATATTTTGCACGAGGAATGCTTTGGCCCGGTTGCTGCCATCGTCCGCGTGCCCGATTTCGACGCAGCAATCGAGGGTGCGAACAATTCTGAGTTCGGGCTTGGCGCTTCGGTCTTCACGATCTCGCTGGAGGAAGCACACGAAGCGCATGAAAGGCTCGATTCCGGAATGGTCTGGATTAACAACCCGATGATCGACAATGACGCATTGCCCTTTGGCGGCTGGAAGAGCTCCGGCATAGGGCGTGAGCTTGGGCGGCAGGGGCTCGACGCTTTCCGCCGGTCCAAGATGGTCATCATGGATCATAAGCCGGTGCGCCAGGACTGGTGGTATCCGTATCCGGATGACTGGTTCCTGGAAGCTGGCGGGCGGAAACTTTCGTAAGAGAGGTTAGAGCATGAAGATCACAGAGCTTTATATCGACGGTTCCTTTGCCGCGCCTGTCGCCGGCGGCAGTTTTGACGCCGTGAACCCCGCAACCGAAGAGGTCTTTGCGCATATCGCGGCAGGGCAGGCGGAGGACGTCGACAAGGCCGTGCGTGCCGCGCGGCGCGCTTTCGACGAAGGACCATGGCCGCGCATGCCTGCAGCCGAGCGAGCCGCGGCGCTGCGCCGGATCTCGAAGGGCATATCGGATCGCCTTGCCGAGATTTCCGCTTTGGAGACAGCCGACAACGGCAAGCCGCTCCCCGAGGCGGAATGGGACATCGGCGATGCCGCTTTCGTATTCGAATATTACGCCGATCTCGCTGAGACCGACGCGGCCAACGGCCCGACCCCGGTCGACGTAGGTGATGCGCGGTTTGAAAGCACCGTCAGCACCGAACCGCTCGGGGTCGTGGGCGCAATCACGCCGTGGAATTTCCCGCTTCTTATGGCGGTCTGGAAAGTCGCGCCCGCGCTCGCGGCGGGCTGCTGCATCGTTCTGAAACCGTCCGAACATTGCTCCGTGACCTGCGCGATCCTTGCAGAAATCATCGATGCCGCAGATCTTCCTGCAGGTGTTTTCAACCTGATCACAGGCACGGGCCCAGAGGCCGGGCAGGCGTTGACGGATCATCCGCTGGTGGACAAGCTGGCCTTTACTGGTTCGGTTGCCACCGGTCGCAAGGTGATGACAGCAGCGGCGGCGGGCATCCGCACCGTTTCGCTGGAGCTTGGTGGCAAATCGCCCTTTATCGTCTTTGACGACTGTGACATCGACAAGGCGGTCGAATGGATCGTTTTCGGGATATTCTGGAACAAGGGCGAGGTCTGCTCGGCCACGTCCCGCGTGCTGGTTCAAAAGAACCTTTATCCGCAACTGATGGCACGCCTGACCGAGGTCACGGAAGCAATCAAGATCGGCGCGGGCGACGAAGACGGCGTCAAGCTGGGACCGATCGTGAACAAGCTTCAATACGACAAGGTCATGGCGGCAATCGACTCCGGTAAGTCCAGCGGTGCAAAGCTGGTAACCGGTGGCGGGCGTCCCGATGGGATGAACACCGGGTATTTCATCGCGCCGACGATCTTTGCCGATGTGCCGACCGATGCGGAAATCTGGCGCGAAGAGATTTTCGGCCCGGTCGTCTGCATCAACGCCTTTGATACCGAGGAAGACGCCCTGACACTGGCCAATGACAGTGCCTATGGGCTTGCCGGTGCGGTGATGTCGGATGATCTCGATCGCTGCGAACGTGTCGCGGCGAAGCTGCGGGCAGGGATCATCTGGATCAACTGCTCACAGCCGACTTTCACGCAGGTGCCGTGGGGCGGGTATAAGTCATCGGGCATTGGACGCGAACTGGGCACGGCCGGTTTTGCCGCCTTCCGCGAGACCAAGCAGATCACCCGGTTTGACCATTCCGAAAGCTGGGGCTGGTATATCGAACCGGAATCTGCCGAATGACGCAGGAACAACCGATTGCCGCCGTCGTTCTGGCAGCGGGCAAGGGCACGCGGATGAAATCCGATCTTCACAAGGTTCTGCACCCGCTGGCCGGGCGCCCTATGCTGGCACATTTGCTTGAAAGCCTCGACGCGCTGGGCGCTACACGATCAGTTCTGGTCGTCGGGGCGGAACGCGAACAGATCCGCGCCGCCTTTCCCGATCTCGAAACCGTGGTGCAGGATCCGCAACTGGGAACCGGGCATGCGGTGCTCATGGCCGAGCCGGCGCTGAACGGTTTTGCCGGTGTCGTTCTGGTCCTTTACGGCGACGTCCCGCTGGTCACCGCGACAACCATGCGGCGGCTGGCCGAGGCCGTGCAGGGCGGCGATGCGCTTGCCGTGCTTGGGTTCCGTCCGGAAGATACCCGCAGCTACGGTCGCCTTCTCACGGATGCGGAGGGACGGCTTGAGCGCATAGTCGAACATGCGGATGCAAGCCCGGAAGAACGGGAAATCGATCTTTGCAATTCCGGCATCTTGGCCGCACGGTCGGAGTTGTTGTTTCCCTTGCTGACGCAGGTTGGTAACGACAATGGCAAAGGCGAATATTACCTCACCGACATTGTTGCTCTGGCGCGGGCGGAGTCGCACGGTATCGCCGTCGTTGAAACTCAGCCCGACGAGGTCGCCGGCGTGAACTCGCTCGAAGAATTGGCCGAGCTTGAAAATCGTTTTGAGGCCGCCCGGTGAGAACGTCATGGAAGTAAAAGAGAAACTTGCAGGAGCGGTCACGACCCCGTTCTGGTTGTCCACGGTCGAGCAAGGCCCGGCCTGCCCGGCGCTGAGCGGCAGCGTCGATTGCGACCTGGCCGTGATCGGCGGCGGCTTTACCGGGTTGTGGAGCGCGCTCAAGGCCCGGGAGCGCGATCCGGGTGCGCGTATCGTCCTTGTCGAGGCCGCGCGCTGCGGCGGTGAGGCATCTGGCCGAAACGGTGGCTTTTGCGCTCCTTCAATCTCGCATGGTGTGTCCAACGCGCTCAATCGCTGGCCCGACGAAGCCGAAAGACTGATCCGGCTCGGACGGGAAAATCTCGACGAGCTTGCCCGTGATCTGGATGACTATCAAATTGACGGCGGGTTCGAGCGCAGCGGCAAGCTGAACATCGCGGCCACGCCCTGGCAGGCGGACGGGCTGAAATCCATGGCCCGGAACTATGACCGGTTCGGAATTGAGTATAGTTTGCTCGAAGGCGACGCCCTGCGTGAGAGATTTGACAGCCCTGTCTATAGCACGGGCCTTTTCGAGCCGAACTACGCGCTCGTGAATCCGGCCATGTTGGTCGCGGGGCTGCGCGACTGCTGTATCAACCGAGGCGTAATGCTTCACGAGAATACGCCGGTGACAGCCCTGAAACAGGAGAGCGGCGGGATCAGCCTGCAAACCGCAGGGTGGCAGATCCGTGCTTCAAAGGTTATCCTCGCCACCAACGCGGCCGTGCCGCTTATCCGGCGTCTGCGGCCGACGATCATCCCGATCTTTGACTACTCACTGGTGACCGAACCGCTGAGTGACGCTCAGTTGGCCGGGATCGGCTGGACCGGCCGCTACGGTGTTGCCGATAGCGGCAACCAGTTCCACTACCTGCGCAAGACAGCGGATAACCGGATGCTCTGGGCCGGCTTCGATGCGATCTATCACTATGGCAGCAGCCGCGAACGAAATCTGTTGTACCGTGAAGAGACGTTCGACCTGCTGGCGCGCCAGTTTGCCGAGGCTTTCCCTTCCCTGTCGGACGTGAATTTCGCCTATGCTTGGGGTGGCATCATTGACACCTCGGCCCGGTCGACCTTTTTCACCGGTACCGCCTGTGGTGGACGCGTCGCCTATGCGCTTGGCTTCACGGGGCAGGGCGTATCCGCGAGCCGTTTCGCAGGCCTGACCATGCTGGATCTGCTGGAAGGCGTGGAAACCGAACGCACCAGCCTCTCGATGCATCGCCGGATGCCGGTACCTTTCCCGCCCGAGCCGTTCCGTAGTCTTGCGGTCAGCATGATGCAAAAGCGGCTGGCCAAGGAAGACGCGACCGGCAAGCGCGCCATGCTGCTACGCGGATTTGATGCCTTTGGCATCGGCTTTGATTCATAAGGACACCTGAATACCATGCCCGCCAACGTAATCGCATTCGACACGGCAACCGCCCCGCGCGAAACCGTTACCGACGACCCGGCTGCCGTCGATACACCCTATACCAGCAAGAGCTGGCGCTGTTTCGAGGCGACGGAAAAGGGAGCGATCAGCGGCATCTGGGAGGCCGGCCCGCATCTGGAACGCTGCACCTGCGACTATGACGAGATGTGTCACATCCTCGAGGGGAAGGTTCGTCTGACGGATGCCGACGGTCAATCTGAGGAATTCGGACCGGGGGACAGCTTTGTCGTGGCTGCCGGGTTCTCGGGGACATGGGAAAACCTGACCCATGTCCGCAAAGTGTTCTTCATCCTGAGCTGACGGGACCACCAGTTCTGTCTCTACCATGCGAGAACGCGTCTTTTCGGGGCAAATAGTACGTACTCCGCGCATCCTCTGGCAAGTGCACAGGCCCCTAGCCGGTATCCTAAGCGCAACTGTCCCGAACCCAGTCCCAATAAGTTTGCGCGGCGCGTTTCGTCAGTGGCCCGGGTTTGCCATCGCCGATCACATGCCCGTCGATTTTGGTTACAGGGGTAATCCCGCCAAGCGTGCCGGTCACAAAAACCTCATCTGCGGAATAGGTCTGGGCCAGCGTAAAATCTCTCATATGGGCCGCGCCGATCTCTTGGCCCCAGAGGTCGAAAACATGCTGACGCGTGATTCCGTTGAAGGAATAGAGCCCCGGCGAGGTCCAGAGTTCGCCCTTGCGGATGATGAAGAAGTTGGTGGAGTTGCAGCTTGCTACCATGCCGCGCTGGTCGAGCATCAGTGCTTCGTCCGCGCCCGCAGCAATGGCCTGTATCAGCGCCTGAATCAGGTTCAGACGGCTGTGCGAGTTAAGACGCAGATCGAACACGTCGGGTGTCGAGCACCGATAGGTCGCGGTGAACAGCGACAACCCGGTTTCTGCAAAGCTTGCGCGTGGCTTCTTGAGCTCGGCCACGATCACCACCGTCGCGGATGAGGCCATGAAACGCGGGTCCTGATTGGGCGTGGTCTTGCGGCCGCGCGTGATCATCAGTCGGATATGTGTGTTGTCGGTGAACCCATTCTTGTCACAGGTGTCCATAATCGCCTGTACGACCTCTTCGCGGGTCATCCCGATATCCATCGAGATCGCCTTGGCGCCCTCGAATAGCCGGTCCATATGCAGGTCGATGGACAGCAGCTTCCCGTTGACCAGCCGGACACCTTCCCAGATGCCGTCACCAAGCACAAAGCCGGCATCGAAGACGGAGACGCTGGCCTTGTCACGGTGCACGAAATCGCCGTTCACATATACAAGCACATCTTCATTGCGGGGATCGCCGTCATAGGCCTGTGCGCTGGAAGCGGAAGTCATTATTGTCCCTTTCTCAGAGGTATTTCAAAGATAGAATTCGGAGAAACGCAGTAAAAGCGCAGTTTTTCTCTTTTTTCGCGGATAGCGGAATACCTGTTCGGCTGCGCCGGTCCCATATGCCTCGCCGTCATAGAGATAGATGACATAGGGGGCAAAGCGGTAGGGAAAGCCGAATTGATGCGTCACGAGAAGCAAGGAGCGCACTCATTGATCGAATGCAAAAGTTTTCTCGACTTGCTCCCGGCGGTCCAATTGACTGATAGCAGGTTGATCTCCATCAGGTCAGTGTACAGCGCCGTCCCCATGATACGAAGATCATTCTTCGGGGTAAGAGCTTGATATTGTCAGGATTCTGAGCTGGTAGATGGCGATTGCCAAGTGAGATGGCTAAATGAAAAACCTTTGGACAATGAGCACAACGGGCAGCCAGGCCTGGCCAACTCTCGGGCCTGCCGAACATGAAATCGAGCACTGCCCGTCAGTGAAGCAGGCGGCCAAGTCCCCTTTTCGGCGGCCACGCTGGTCGCGATAAGGTGCGCATATCTATTGCCACGATTGTTTGCTCGACGTCCCTGCGCCGCGTTGCGCGATTTACTCAAGGCGAACAGGTTCTGGAACGCTCGTGTCACGTGCACCAGTAGATAATCGAGATGATTACGCAAGATCGCATAGACGACGCCTGATGTATTCTTCGGGATAATATTCAGAACCGCAAGAACCGGTTCATGCAAAGCCTGACGAGGGCGGACGCCCAGAGATGATTACGGATCCGGATTGCACGGCTGGCGCTATTGGCCGCGTTTGCAGCCCATTGGAACCGCGAGCACCGCTCGGTTCGCAATTGTCATAGCAATCTCGCTGGCAAGACCTTCTTGCAGCCGATGAAACTGATAGGCATCAAACGGCACACATCTGTGTTCCATAGCAGCGCAAATCCAAAGTGCAAACGAACGAAAAACGGCATACTTCGTGCTTGGGAGATTGGCGGTAAAGGCGAGCCTACACTGTGGACAATCGCATTACGGCCAAGGCGCGCTTGGCCGGTGAATTTGACTTCGAGCTTGACCCCCAAACCTCATTGGAATATCTCGGGCAGCGCAGAGCGGGCGTTGTGTAGTGGTAAGACCTTAGCCTTCCAAGCTAATGACGCGGGTTCGATTCCCGCCGCCCGCTCCAGAAAATCTCTTATGAAACTGTTGTTCTGCCGTTATGCGCTGCGGTTGTTGCCGTGCTGTGCCGACGACTCTTTGACGGCAAATCATTTTTCTGTGCATCGGCGCAGGATTCATGTGCTTTCCTCGGCATGGCGGGATGAAACCTAGGCCCCACATCATGGGTTGAGTGTCTTTGAAAAGGAGCATCCTATGAGCACCGTGAAACTTGTCATCCCATTCTATACGACCTACGGCACTAACCATCAGATGGCGCAGATCGCAGAGGAAGCCGCAAAAGAAGCTGGCGCCGAAACCCGGCTGCGTCGCTTCGCTGAAACCGCGCCTGACGAGGTGGTTAACGGTCAGGATGCGTGGAAAGAGCAGCTTGAAAAGATGCAGGGCATTCCCGAAGTGTCTCATGATGACATGAAATGGGCGAACGCCTATCTGATCTCCGTGCCCACGCGTTATGGCAATATGCCAAGCCAGGCGGCGGCGTTTATCGACACCCTTGGGCCGCTTTGGCAAAACGGTGATCTCGCAAACAAAGCTTTCAGCGCGATGACCTCGACCAGCACGATGCACGGCGGGCGTGAGACCACGTTGCAGGCGATGTACGTTATGGCGATGCACTGGGGTTCGGTCCTTGTTGCGCCGGGTTACACTGGTGAAATCATGTTCGAAACCGGTATGCCCTACGGCATTGCGCCGACCGGTGGCGACATCAAAGATGCCGAGAAAAAAGCCATTCAGCATCAAGCCAAGCGCCTTGTGAAGATGGCCGCCAAACTGGCCGCCTGATCGGTCAAGTGTGTGCGAAATGTCGTGGTTTCCCGCGACGTTTCATTTAAGGGCTTTCCTCACTGGACCGGGTATTAATGCGTTGTCTAGATACGCGCATGCCCGGTCCTACGCTGCCCCCGTTTGAAAGTGATCATCGCCTGCCCGAAAGGGTCGATGTCGTCGTTATTGGCGGCGGCATCATTGGCGCATCAACTGCCCTTGAACTTGCCGAGAGCGGGGTTTCCGTTCTCTTGTGCGAAAAGGGTCAGATTGGTGGAGAACAATCCAGCCGTAACTGGGGCTGGGTCCGCATGGCCCAGCGTGACCGGCGCGAAATTCCACTCATGCTCGAGGCGATTCGTCAGTGGGAGAGCTTCGAGACCCGGCTGAAGGACAAGACCGGCTATACAAAATCCGGTATCTTGTTCACCTCGTCTACCGCCAAGAGCATGGCGGAAAACGAAAACTGGGCGAAACACCTCGACAGTTACGACTTCGAGCACCGGTTGGTATCCGGTCGGGAGCTGGATGACATGCTGCCCGGCCATCGCATGAAGCTGAAAGGCGCGCTGTACACGCCCACGGACGGGCGGGCCGAGCCGCAATGGGCGGCTCCTGCGATCGCCGAAGGCGCGCGCGCGGCGGGTGCGACGGTCATCACGAGTTGCGCCGTGCGCAGCCTCGACCTTGAGGCTGGAAAAGTTGCGGGTGTGATCACCGAAAAGGGCAGGGTCAAATGCGGCGCGGTGGTTCTGGCCGGGGGCGCCTGGTCGCGGCTCTTTGCTGGCAATGCCGGGATCGGTCTGCCGCAGCTCAAGGTGCTGAACACCGTGCTTCGTACGACGGTGGTGGACGGGCCGACGACATCGCTCTGGACAGACAGCGTGTCGATGCGCAAACGGGTCGACGGCGGGTATACGATTGCCACCGGCACGCAGAACGTTGTCGATCTTGTGCCAGACAGTTTTCGCCTGGCCTGGGCGTTCCTGCCCGCGTTCCGCGCCGAGTGGCGGTCTCTGCGCTTTCGCCTGTCGGATCGCTGGCGGACAGAGTCGGCGCAGTTGCGGCGTTGGCGGCCGGATCAGCAGACCGCTTTCGAAGAATGTCGCGTGCTTGATCCGGCCCCGTCCCAGCGCCTTTTACGCAAGGCATGGGCGGATGCGCAGCGTCTTTTCCCGGTATTCGAAAAGGCCGATATCGTGCAAAGCTGGGCAGGCATGATCGACGTGACGCCGGACGCCGTTCCGGTGATTTCGCAAGTGGACGCCATCCCGGGTTTTCACATCGCGACCGGCTTTTCCGGCCATGGCTTTGGTATCGGTCCGGGGGCAGGGCGGTTGATGGCCGATCTGGTCACCGGTCGGACACCGGTTGTCGATCCAGGCGACTTCCGTCTCAGCCGGTTCAGCGATGGCAGCAAAATCACCCTCGACAGCGGCTATTGAGCCCGTCTCGGGGCTTCTCCAACTGGACAAAGCGTATCTTGTGTGACAAGTCAGCGCCCTGACTGGAGACGCTTATGACCACCACCCGTTTTGCCCCGTCGCCCACGGGCTATATCCATATTGGCAACCTGCGCACGGCGCTGATGAACTTTCTCATCGCGCGACAGTCGGGTGGCGAATTCATTCTGCGGATCGACGATACCGACCCGGTGCGCTCCAAGGAGGAATATGTCGAGGCGATCAAGGAAGACCTGACCTGGCTGGGCCTCCACTGGGACCGGATAGAGCGCCAGTCACTGCGGCTTGACCGCTATGCCGAGGCCGCCGACAAGTTGCGCGATATGGGGCGGTTCTACGAGGCGTTCGAGACGCCGACCGAACTGGACCTGAAGCGCAAGAAGCAGCTGAACATGGGCAAGCCGCCGGTCTACGACCGTGCCGCGCTGAGCCTGAGCGATGCAGAAAAGGATGCCCTGCGCGCCGAACGTGGCGACGGGGTCTGGCGTTTCAAACTCGATCAGGAACGGATCGAGTGGAAGGACGGCATCTTGGGCGACATTTCCATCGATGCGGCCAGCGTATCCGACCCGGTTCTGATCCGGGGTGACGGTCAGGTGCTTTACACGCTTGCGTCCGTTGTCGATGACACGGAAATGGGTGTGACCAACGTTGTGCGCGGCTCGGACCACGTAACCAACACCGCCACACAGATCCAGATCATCAATGCGCTGGGGGGCAACGTCCCGGAATTCGCGCATCACTCACTGCTGACCGGGCCTCAGGGGGAATCCCTGTCCAAGCGGCTCGGAACCTTGTCACTTCGTGATCTCCGGGCCAAGGGCGTCGAGCCGATGGCACTGCTAAGCCTGATGGCGCGTCTCGGCTCTGCCGATCCGGTCGAATTGCAGACTCAGATGGCGCAGTTGATCGATGGTTTCGACATTTCGCGCTTTGGCGCGGCGCCGACCAAGTTCGACGAGGCGGATCTCTATCCGCTGACGGCACATTACCTGCAGTCGCTGCCGCTCGAGGCGGTGCGAGATCGCGTTGATGCGCTCGGCGTGCCAGCAGACCTGGCCGAACCCTTCTGGTTGATGGCGCGGGACAATATCACCACGCTGGAAGACCTTGGCGGCTGGTGGGCGCTGTGCCGAGACGGGGCGGAACCGCTAATCGCGCCGGAGGACGAGGAATTCGTGGCGCAGGCCATGTCGATGCTGCCCGCGATGCCATTCGATGAATCCAGCTGGAGCACTTGGACCGGGACGGTCAAGGATGCCACCGGGCGCAAGGGCAAGGGGCTATTCATGCCGCTGCGCAAGGCGCTGACAGGGCAGGAACGCGGGCCTGAAATGGCAGCGCTCATGCCGCTTTTGCAGGTGGTTCGGGGCCGCTAACGAACGACGTGCACCGCGCAGGAGGCGTGGCGCACGACCTGCGTAGCCGTCGATCCCATGATGACTTCCTGCATACCGGGACGATGCGATGCGATGATGATCAGATCAGGGTTGTGCTCGCTGGTCCAGTCAAGAATGCTGCGCCCCGAGTGACCCTCGATCACTTCGCCAACCGCGTTCGGCAAGGCGGCGGCCATCTCGTTCAGTTGCGCCTCGATCGCCTTGCGCGTTTCGTTGGCGTAATCGGGGGGCATATAGGAAATCGCATAGGCTGGAACATGTTCGATCACATGCAACAGCGTTATCCGAGCGTCGGGTGTCGCAAGCATCCGGGCCAGTTTCAATGGCGCGGTCGTGTCATGGTCGGTGTCGAAAGCGATCGGAACAAGAATATTGTGATACATGGGCGACCTACCTTTCCTGATCTTCACGGCGATCTTGACGTGGGTGCGTCAGGCCCGCCTTGATTCAGGTCACGCCGTTTCCTGACGCCATCCGGATTAAATGACGCAAATTACCGGCTCGGCAAGAGGTTTAACACTATAGCGCGTCAAGCGCCGACTGGATTTCTTCAACTAGGTCGGCAACTTCCTTGTGCGCGGGGCCCGTCCGCGCCTCGATGGCGGCTTTGCCCTGACCAAGCGTTTCCGCATAGACGATCCGGTTGGCCATCGTCGTCTTGGCAACGGCCGCGTCCATTTCAGCAACTTTTTCGGCCACATCCTGCGCCAACCGCGTTCCGGCGCGGGCGCGAGTCATCACCATCATCGTCGGTTTGCTTTCCCGGTCTGCAAGGTAGAGCACGACCTCGACCGCCCACAGGTCGAGATGAGAGGTCGCCACGGGAATGAGGACGAGATCCGCCGCGCGCAAGGCCGGACGCAGATCGCTGTCGGCTTTGGGCGGCGTGTCGATGATGACGATGTCGTGGTTGTCTGACAGCTTGCGGCATTCATAGGGAACACCCCAAGCCGAAGCGGTTGAAAAATCGATGCCCGGATCTTCCAGTGCCTCGACTCTGGTCATGAACCATCGACCCGCGCTGCCCTGCGGATCGGTGTCCATAAGGGCAACTGATTTCCCCGCTTTTGCAAAACCGATTGCTAGGTTGACGGCCAACGTCGTTTTACCGGCGCCACCCTTTTGCTGCGCTATGCTGATGACGTGTCCCATTCAGGTCCCCTGTCTCGCTGCAATGCAGCATAGCAGGCGCGTATCCCATTACAACGGAGAATTATGAACGGAGCAGAGCGGCGGTAACGTCGCCTTAACCATGATTAACCAGTTTGGGTGGCGCAAAAGGAGTGCCAATGTGCGTGTCGAACTGGTCTTGATTGGCATCATGCTTGCGCCGACCCCGGCGACCGCTGGCGCGTGGCTAAGAGAGAAAGGGACCGGATTCGTGTCGGTGCAGACCAATCTGCGACGCGACGCGCTTGGCACCGCGCTTGAGACCGACAGCTACGGTGACTACGGTCTGACCCCGAACCTTTCCCTTGGCTTCAGTATTTTTTCATCGGGGCGGCAGGCTGGCAACGCGACTATATTCTTGCGCTTTCCGCTGGGAGATCAGGGGGCCGAGAACAAGTGGTCGGTGGAAACTGGCATCGGCGCATGGTGGGCGCCTGATATGGTTAACGGCTTGGCCAAGCTGACCGTGTCCTATGGGCGCAACCTTGCCTGGGGCGAGGCAAATGGCTGGCTCAGCGTTGAAAACACTGTCGAAAAGCGGCTGGGGATTTCGTCCATGGTCTGGAAACTGGATGCAACGGTCGGGCAATCGACAGGCAGAGGAGGGCACGCTCCAGTCATCAGGCCCATGGTGAAACTGAACACGACAAAAATCACTGGCCAGCCGCTGATCTGGTCGGTATCGGCAAACATGCTGATCGACAGCAAGAACGGCACGACATGGCTCGTGGGGGTTGAGCGAAAACAACTGCGCGAGCCGAGTTACGCGCTGACCGTGGGCTTATGGCGCAGGTTCTGACAGTCAGGTCACAGACGCCAATAAACGATCCCCGCGATCTGCAAAATCACTCGTCGATGCGCACAGACAAAAGCACGTCGCCCTTCACCTCCTCTGCCCAGAACAGGTCGATCCGGTCATTGTTGCCACCCTGCCGGGTTTTCACATAAGGCATGCCATAAACAGTCTGATTGCTGCCGTTCTTAATCGGTCCGACCGCGACGATGGAATCGACCTGTCGCGCCTCGCCAGAAAACACTAGTTCTCCCCCCAGATCGACTCGCCAGCTTTGACTGGTGGAATTCTCGCTGTGCAGTATCGGCATCGGGTTGGATACCTGTTTCGAGACTTGATGATAGGTATTACCGGTGAATGTGACGTTCTTGTTTCGGCTGAGGTCGAGCGGCGAAAAGCTGTCGTCGACCCGTTCGGCCCGCTCTATGGTGCCGTTGATCGAACGAAACTTGTTTCCGGTGATCGTCACGCCGTTCAGGAAATGCCCGCTGCCGCAGGGTTTCACGACGATATAGCTGAACCAGCTCGCCGTATCGCTGCAAAGGCAGATGTTATCCGTGATGCTCAGCGCGCTGAAGGAAAAACCGCTGACGAAATCCGGCTTGGCATCATGCTCGTTGGTCCATTCTATCGAACAGTTATCGATGTAATTCGCGGTAATCGTGCTGCTGTTGTAGCCGCTGGTAAGCACGATGCCGGCGCTGCGGACGCCGTTCGCCACGGTGTCGCCCTGAAAGAAGTGATTGCCCGAGATGATATGGTTCGAACCGCCGAATACGGCGAAATGGCGGAAACGCGTGGCCCTGTTATTCCGCAGCTTGATGTCGTTGGAATTGCCGTTAAGTGCGATGGAAACCCGATCTTCGACATCCTTGGAATCCTCATCCGACAGGAACTGGCAGTTGTCGATCAGCATTCCCTGACACCCGTCGCCAATTGATGTGATCCCCCGATCCTTGGGACGGGTGACAAAGCTGTTATGGATCAAGAAAGCAGTACCGCTGGGCGCAAGCCGGATACCGCTGGCAAGCCCGTTACATTGAAGTTCGAGTTCCGAAATCTCGAACTTGCTCAGTTTCTCGAACCGGGAGAAATCGAGTATGTATTTGAAATCATGAAAACTATAGGTTTGGATTCCTTCGGCCGCAAAGAGTTGCGCGCTTAAGGTAACCTCTTCGGCGCCGATGTTCTTGTCCTTGACATAGATTTCGCGCCCGACCCCGTTGCCCTCGACCAGCGCGCCCACGGGAATATTGGCGATGTTGGTGACATTGGTCAGTTTTGTCGGGTTGTTTGAATCGTAATGAGCCTGCGACGTGACCGTGTCGGTATCCCATGCCGAAGAACCGGTAGCATTAAGCTGGCCATTGCGAATGACGCGGCGGGTGGCATAGCTCGACTTGTTCGGGACAGCGCCCTGCATGTCGATAGGGCCATCGATGTTGACCTTCCGCCCGCCAAGGTCGAGCGAGTCATGGTCGGCGTTGTTCAAAAGCGCTTGAAACGCCTTGCGAAAGGCCAAGTCTTCATCCCCGAAGGCCGCGATATAGCTTGGCAGATCGTAGTTCTTCGTCAGCAGCAACTGTCGACCGTTTGGCATTGTCACAGTGCCTTCGAAATGAACCGGAACATCAAAGGTCACGTCGTCCTCAAGGAGGTACGTACCGGACGGCACCAGCACCCTGCGCCCGGCAGCGGCGTCGTTGGCGGCGGCAAAGGCAGGCGCGTCGTCGGTGATCCCGTCACCCACCGCGCCGAAGTCGCGCACATCCACAAGGCTCAGCATGTCGCGAATGAAATAAGAGGTCACATCCTCGATCTGGATGTCGTCGATCCGCACCACACCGCCACTCGGTCCGGTCAGATCGATGCCGAAGTGACCATAGAGCGCCTCGGTTCCCCACGGCATGTCGACGCCGCCCCGGACCCCGGCACCCACGATGGCGCGGACTTCGACCACGCTGCCATAGGTGGTCAGGTTTGCCGAGCTTCCTCTTTCCGTCAGGCCGGTGACATGATTGCCGCCCGCGCCACCCGCCCATGCGGCGATCCGCACATTGGGAAGATTGCCGCTGATCGCTTTCACCCGCGCCCGGATTTCCAGATAGCAGCCCGGCAACAGCGGGGTTTCCCCCATATAGCGTAGCTTCTGCGTTGAATTGGTTTTGACCAGTTCGAGACAACCGGCGAAATCCGGGTCCGACGGGACAAATGCCGCGTTCGCGTCGTTGTCATAGGTATCCGAGCCCGGTGTGCCGTTGCCGCTGGACCAGACATCCAGCCCGTTCTCGAAAGCTGGCGGCGTCAGCAGAACACCGTCGGTAATCGCCTTGTTCATCGAGTTCCCCTTCCCGAAAGAGTCGGCCCCGGGATCATGGTCATTGCCATGTGGCATGCAGGCCGGTTCCGATTGCGGGTCCGGACCTAGGGAAAAAGAATTAAAGGCGGTTCACAGCACCGTTACGGTACCGTGGTCTCAGGCATTTGCCTGCGGCAGTTTCACAAGCTCTACAGCGTTGATCTTCCAGCCGTTTTCCTGCTGGATCATCTGGTAGTCGAGCATGTGCAGGCGACCTTCGCCATCTGTCACCTGAACCCGCTGCCATAGGGCGCCGTTTTCTTCGTGCAGATCGAGATATCGGATATCGGCCGGTCGATGCACCATCGGATAACCGTTGGTGACCATGCGGCCAAAGTTCTCGGGCGTGCGAAAGATGTCTTGGATGCCAGGGCTTGCAAAGGAAAAGGCCCGGTTGAAATCATCGGCCTTGAAAGCATCGAACTGGGCACCAATGGTGGCCTCGATGTCGTTGTTCTGGGCGGCCAGTGGACTGGCAAGCCCGATGACAAACCCGATCAGTATCAGGAAATAGCGCATATCGTCCTCCTTGTCGGTAAGAAGGATACGCCCGGCGGCAGGACATGGATCAGAATCCGGTCCGCGATGCCGCCGGTACCTGTGTCAGATCAGGCCAATTCGCCAGTGAGAGCCTTGTCGATCAGCGCGATGGTTTCATCGACACCGTACAGCGCGATGAAACCGCCAAAGCGCGGTCCCTGGCTCGCACCCAGCAGGACTTCGTAAAGCGCCGTAAACCAGCCGCGCATCGGATCGAACCTCTCGCGACCGACGGAATAGACAATCGACTGCAGCGCCTCGTCATCCTGCGGACCTTGATAAGCGGCGAGTTCGGACCGAAGCGCTTCAAGCGCCTCGCGTTCCTGATCTGTCGGCGCGCGGTACTTGCGCGTGGGTTTTACGAAGTCATTGAAATAGCGAATGGCAAATCCAGCGGCATTATCCAGATCCGGATGGCTTTCGGCGGACGCCTCGGGCGCATAGCGGTTGATAAAGCCCCAGAGCTGCGCCTTGTCCTGCGCACCGGAAACCGAAGCGAGGTTAAGCAGCATGGCAAAGGGTACAACCAGCGTCGATTCCGGGACATTGCCGCCATGGATGTGCCAGACCGGGTTGTTCAACTGCGCCTTGAGATCCTGCGTCGGGTAGGCCCGCAGCTGCTGGTGATATTCGTCCACCGCTTTCGGGATCACGTCGAAATACATGCGCTTGGCCGTCTTGGGCTTTTGGTACATGAAATAGGACAGGGATTCCGTGCTCGCGTAGGTCAGCCACTCGTCGATGCTGACGCCGTTGCCCGAAGACTTCGAAATCTTCTGGCCGTTTTCGTCAAGGAACAGCTCGTAGGTGAAATGCTCAGGCGCCTTAGCGCCCAGCGTCCGGCAGATGCCATCATAGATCGGCGTATTGGTCGAGTGATCCTTGCCATACATCTCGAAATCGACGCCAAGCGCGGCCCATCGGGCACCGAAATCCGGCTTCCACTGCAGTTTCACATTGCCGCCAGTGACGGGCAGGGTCCATTCGCGCCCTTCCTCGTCGTCAAAGGTGATCGTGCCGTTCTTGGCGTTCACCTCTTTCATCGGCACGTAAAGCACCCGGCCGGTTTCCGGATGGATCGGCAAGAAGATCGAATAGGTCTGCTGACGCTCTTCGCGCAGCGACTTCAGCATGATTTTCATCAGGTCATCATAGCGCTCTGTCGCAAGCAGCAGCACCTCGTCGAACTGACCGGAGCGATAGAATTCGGTGGCTGAAATGAATTCGTATTCGAACCCGAAAGTATCGAGGAACCGCCGCAGCATCGCGTTGTTATGATGGCCAAAGCTTTCGTATTCGCCGAACGGGTCGGGGACCGTGGTCAGCGGTTCCTGCAGGTGTTCCTTCAGCTTTTCCTGATTGGGCACGTTGCCCGGCACCTTGCGCATCCCGTCGAGGTCGTCGGAAAAACAGATCAGCTTGGTCGGGATGTCGGAAATCTCTTCAAAGGCGCGCTTGATCATGGTCGTCCGCGCGACTTCGCCAAAGGTGCCGATATGGGGCAGACCGCTTGGGCCATAGCCTGTTTCAAACAGCACATAGCCCTTTTCGGGCGGCGCTTTTTCATACCGTTTGAGCACCCGGCGTGCCTCTTCAAAAGGCCAGGCTTTCGAGGCAAGTGCCGCGTCGCGTGTCTCAGACATGGTGCTCTCCGGGTTCTGCGGTCGCACACCCCGCGCGACCTGACGCCGCTACCTATTGTGCTGGACCAATGGCGTCAATATTCTGCATCACAGCGAAAACCGCGTATCAAGGAATGCATCACCGTGGACAATTCTGAAAACCACCCGCTCAGTTCGCAGGACTGTCTGCTCGCCCTGATGATCGCAGTCTCAGCGTCGGACGGGAACATTAGAACGGCAGAACTGGTCAAGATCCAATCTGCGGTGAACCTCTTGCCGGTCTTTTCGGGCTATGACGATGACCGGATCAATTCGATCACCCAGATCGTCTTTGACCTCTTCGAGCAGGAAGACGGGCTTGATGCCCTGTTTGGCCTGATCCGCGACAACCTGCCGGAACGCCTGTTCGAAACCGGTTACGCGCTGGCTTGCGATGTGGCGGCGGCAGACGGCACCCTTGCCGAACCGGAACTGCGCCTGCTTGAGGAAATGCGTTATGAACTCAATATCGACCGGCTGCACGCGGCGGCCATCGAACGCGGTGCGCGTGCCCGTCACCTGACCTAAAGTCAGCTGCTTCCGTAGAGAGCGCCCCAGCGGGCGATCAGCTTTTGCTGGAACATGCGCGCGCGACCGTTCCAATGGCGCGCGCCTCTGGGCCTTTCACGCTCTTCCCGCGACAGACTCGCACGTATCTTGCTGTCTGCGGCAAAGATTGCGAATGCCAGCTCGGTGCCGTCAGCCGCGGTAATGAACCCGCCCAGTCCCGAGACGAAGTTCAGTGTGCCGGTCTTGGCCTGCACCTTGATCGGGGAGGATTTGACCTGCCGGCCCTTGGAATCGAGCACCGGTATCGACTTCAGCAGCGGTAGCAGAATTCCCGTGCGCCGCGCCTCGACCAAGGCGGCGACAAGATCCTCGGGCGTCATGCGTGAATCGTCGCCCAGACCCGAATGATCCTCGAGCATTGTGTTCTTCATGCCGAAACGCTCAGAGGCCCATCGGCTCATCTTATCGGCAGAAGCTTTCATTGAGGCTGGCGGTTTGCCCAGCAACTGCGCACTCGCCGTCATCCCGATCATTTCGGCGGTCAGGTTGTTGGAATACTTGAGCATGTTGCGCAGCAGCAGCGGCAGGGGGGCGCTGCTGTTCTCGGCCAGAACCTCCGTGCCTTCCATGCCGATTCCCGCGATCCGCGCAGGTGGCAGGACAATGCCATTGGCGCGGGCGAGTGTGCGGAACACATCCCCGGCATAGGCACCCGGTCGACGAACCGGCAGCCAGCGCGCACCACCTTTGCCAAGCGCCCCGCGCGCGACCGTCCAGCTGTCTTTGCCGTCACTGTCGGCATAGGTGTAGACAGGCAGGGACCGGTCGACCACTTTCATCACCGCCATCTGGACATCCGGGCGATATCGCTCGGTGCGGGCATCCATCGTGACGTTGTATCCACCCGACACCGCTTTCCATTCAAAATGCACCCGGTTGAAATTCAGTGCGATCCCCGACACGGCAGGACTGTACCCCACCTGATCGGGCTGTCCTTCGTCTATGCTGCGTGTATAGGGCAGGGCGGTGTCATCGACGACGAACTCGCCCCGAACCTCGCGCAGTCCCAGCTTTTTCAGATCGGCCGCAAGACGTGCCAGCGCATCGGTCGTCAATGTCGGATCGCCGCCGCCGCGCAGGACCAGATCACCGGTCAGAACGCCGTTCTCAAGCCTGCCCCGGGCGAGAATTTGTGTCTTGAACCGATACTCGGGCCCAAGCGTTTCCAGCGCGTAAAGCGTCGTCAGCGCCTTGGCGACACTGGCAGGCGGCAGCCCGGTGCTGCCCTGTACCGATTCAAGGATCAGTCCGCTTTTCACATCCGCAACGGACCACGCCAGATCGCCGCTGATGCCTGCGGTTTCCAGCAAGTCCTCTGGACGTTCGAAATAGGGCAGCCGATCTTTCTGACCGCGCAAATGCGGGCGAAGTGAGCGCGCCGGCGCACCGGCAAAAGCCTGTCCGGTCGCCGCCACGGCGCCAAGACCGGCAAGAAGGGATCGACGCGAAATATTCCTCAGCATGCCGATACTTAACCTCACCATTTGTTCCGGGACAAGCAGGATATGTTTGCTTTTTTAACGGCTGTGACCCGCGGTCATCGCCACCGCCGAGCGCTGTGGGTAAACGTCCTGACATCCAGCTTGCCTCAAAGCTTTAAACTATTGACGCGAAAAGCTTAAATTCCAAATCACTAAAGGCTAAGATGCCGACGACCAGTCGCCTCTTGCACGGATCGCGCTGGAACTCAGCGCCATCATCGGCACGTTCACGAAACACCAGGCTGGCGGCAGCGAATGGGCAAGCAAATGGCTTGCTGCCGGGCTGATCCGATACTGCGCATAGATGCGCGCGGCGGGCGACATCCGGGCCGAAATCCGGTCACCGGGGCGGGCGAGCACACCCACTGGCACCGTATCCATGATCTGCCGCCAATCCTGCCAAAGGTGGAATTGCGCCAGATTATCCGCCCCCATCAGCCAGACAAAGCGCACGCCCCGATACTGGCTGCGCAGGGCGGTCACGGTCTCGGCGGTTGCGCGGGTGCCCAGTTTTGCTTCGATATCGGTGATATCGACGCGCGGGTGTTTCATGATCGCTCGACACGCGGCCATTCTTCGATCCAGCGGTGCAGGACCGCGCGGCTTGAGAGGGTTGCCCGGCGAGACAAGCCACCAGACCCGATCCAGCCCAAAGCGCGTCAGAGCTTGCCGCGTAATATGCACATGGCCTTCGTGCGGCGGATCAAAAGATCCCCCGAACAGGCCGATGGTCTGGCCCGGTCTCGCGAAAGGTTTCGATGTGGACACGGCGTTCCCCGGATGAACGTCCCCTGTTCTGGCGTGGCGCGTAGGATTGTCAATGGGTTGAAAGCGGTATTGCTAACGCCCTTCGAAATTCCGATACGCTTCCGACGGTTGAATTTGGGGTTTTGACGCCTCGCCATGATCCCGGTAAACTTCCGGCACGCCATGAGTGTGGCGCGAGACCGCCCAGATCGGAGCCCGTAATGGACACTGCCGCCGACAATTCCGCCGACCTCGCGATACGAGATTCCGCCTGCGATGACCTGATCGTCAGGCTGGAGGAAGAGGCTGCGGCGTCCGATGCGGAAACCTCCGAAATCGCGCCTTTCGTAAAAGAACTCTTTGCGCGCTATTTCGACGCCAGCCAGAAAAAGAACGAACCGGCCGAGGTCGCAAGCGCCAAGATATCCAAGATGGTCGGCAAACAGGCGCGGAAGAAATTCTCGATCTCCTCGGAACCCGCGCCGACGCCTGAACCGGTACCCGAAACCGTCTTTACCGGGCAGGTGGCGGGCAAAACCTCTGGCATTGACCGCAAGATATTGAACATCCTGACAGAGGTCTCGGCGCATTTCGGCGAACCTATCACCATTCTGTCGGGCCAGCGCAGCAAGCCGCAGCAGGTTCAAGCCCTGTACACCAACTGGCAAAGCCATCTGCGGCGCGGCAAGGACAACGCCTATCTCGCCAAGAACGAAAAACTGCGCGAACAGCTCGACATCCTGAAACAGGAAAAGAACAAGGAAAAGTTCGTTGCCCTGCTAAACAAAAGCGCTGATTTCTCGTCGCTCAGCCGGCATATCGACGGGAACGAAGTCGATCTGGCTGCGAATGCCGACCCCGATATCGTCGCGGCGCTGGCAACTTGTCTCAACCACAGCGCGGGGCGCAATTCCGAAGGGGCGCGGTGCCACCACTTTGACAACAGCAAAGCGGTCTGGCCGATCACCGAAAGCACCCGCGCCAAGTGGAAGACCCCATAGCAAGCCGCGTTGCAGGGGCGCTCGATATCCACTAGAAGCGCGCGAAACCTCATTCAAACGAACGGAATCCAGTCATGGCAGCCTATCAATATGTCTACCACATGGAAGGCGTATCAAAGACCTATCCGGGTGGGAAAAAGTGTTTCGAAAACATCCATCTGAGTTTCCTTCCGGGCGTCAAGATCGGTGTTGTCGGCGTCAACGGCGCCGGTAAGTCCACCCTGATGAAGATCATGGCCGGGATCGACAAGGATTTCACCGGCGAAGCCTGGGCCGCCAAGGGAGCCAAGGTCGGCTACCTGCCGCAGGAACCTCAGCTCGACGAGAGCCTGAACGTGCGCGAAAACGTCATGATGGGCGTCAAGGAAAAGAAAGACATCCTAGAGCGTTACAACGAACTGGCGATGAACTACTCGGACGAGACCGCCGAGGAAATGGCCGAACTGCAGGACAAGATCGACGCCGAGAACCTTTGGGATCTCGACGCCCAGATCGACGTTTCTCTCGAAGCGCTGCGCTGCCCGCCGGACGACGCGGATGTGAAATCGCTCTCGGGCGGTGAACGTCGCCGTGTCGCGCTCTGCAAGCTGCTGCTCGAAGCGCCCGACATGTTGTTGCTCGACGAACCGACCAACCACCTCGACGCTGAAACCATCGCGTGGCTGCAACAGCACCTGATCGACTACAAGGGCACGATCCTGATCGTCACCCACGACCGGTATTTCCTTGACGATATCACCGGCTGGATCCTCGAACTCGACCGGGGACGCGGCATTCCCTACGAGGGCAACTACTCCGCTTGGCTCGAACAGAAAGCCAAGCGGCTGGAACAGGAAGCCCGCGAGGACAAGTCCAAGCAGAAAACGCTGGAACGCGAATTGGAATGGATGCGCCAGGGGCAGAAGGCTCGTCAGGCGAAATCCAAGGCGCGTATCCAGGCCTATAACGAACTCGCCGACCAGTCAGAGCGCGAAAAATTGACGCGCGCTCAGATCGTCATCCCGAACGGTCCGCGCCTTGGCAGCAAGGTGATCGAGATCGAAGGTCTCAAGAAAGCGATGGGCGACAAGCTCCTGATCGAGGATCTGAGCCTTGCCCTGCCGCCCGGCGGCATCGTCGGTGTAATCGGCCCGAACGGTGCCGGTAAGTCGACCTTCTTCAAGATGCTGACCGGGCAGGAAAAACCGGACGCGGGGACCATCGAATACGGCGATACGGTCGACCTGTCCTACGTCGATCAGTCGCGCGATGACCTGAATGCGACCGACACCGTCTGGGAAGCCATCTCGGGCGGGGCCGAAGTGATCGAACTGGGCGATGCCTCGGTGAACTCGCGGGCCTATTGTTCTTCGTTCAACTTCAAGGGCGGCGACCAGCAGAAAAAGGTCGGCCAGCTTTCGGGCGGTGAGCGCAACCGCGTGCACATGGCGCGGCTTCTGAAAGAAGGCGGCAACGTGCTGCTCCTCGACGAACCGACCAACGACCTCGACGTCGAAACCCTCCGCGCGCTCGAAGACGCGCTGGTCGATTTTGCCGGGTGCGCCGTGGTCATCTCGCACGATCGTTTCTTCCTCGACCGTATCTGTACCCACATCCTCGCCTTCGAAGGCGAAGCACATGTGGAATGGTTCGAAGGCAACTTCGAAGATTACGAAGAAGACAAGAAACGTCGCCTTGGTGATGACGCGCTGGAACCCAAGCGTCTGAAACATAAGAAATTCGCCCGATAACGCGAATGCGGGATGGCGGAAAAGCCGTCCCGCCCTAACTGGAGGGCTGAGTGCTGGTCGGCCCGCCCGCGCAGCCCAATCCAGAGGTTCCTTTCATTGATTTCTTTTCTGCGCGACATTTTCCACCGCTTCGAAGCCGTTACGCTTGCTTCCCTTGTGATAATCGCTGGCGCCATCTGGGCCTTTGGCGCACTGGCATCCGAAATGATCGAGGGCGACCTCGAAGCGTTCGACCGCACGATACTGGTCGCGTTGCGCAACCCGGCTGATCTGTCCGATCCCATCGGCCCTCGCGCGGTCGAGGTGATGATGCGCGATCTGACCGCGCTCGGCGGCATCACCGTGCTCAGCATCCTCACGATCTCCGTCATCCTGTTTCTGGCGCTCAAGGGCAATCGGCGTTCAGCCGGTATCGTCGCGGTAGCGATCGCCGGCGGTCAGGGGCTGTCACATCTGTCAAAGATGCTGTTCAGCCGCCCGCGTCCCGATCTGGTGCCTCACGGGGTCGAGGTCGCGACCGCTTCCTTCCCATCGGGCCATTCGATGATGGCGGCAGTGACTTATCTGACGCTGGCGGTGATGTTGGCGCGGGTGGAACCCCGACCCAAGATCAAGGTGCTCTACGTGGCGCTGGCCGTGTGCCTCACTGCTGCGGTCGGATGCAGCCGCGTCTATCTGGGGGTGCACTGGCCCTCGGACGTGCTTGCCGGGTGGGCCGCTGGCGCAGGCTGGGCGCTTGCTTGGCTTATGCTGGCAAGCTGGTTGGCGTCCAAAGGCGAAATCGAACCGGACCGGAAATCCGCCTGAGAACGCGGCCCCGTTTCAGGCCGCCATCTGCGCTTCGGCATCTTCGCGGTGGATGGAGGAATACGCCCAATCCTCGGGCGTGATGGCAAGATCCCGCTCAACTGGTGCAAACCAGCAACGACGCACGGCATCGGCATAATCGACGATGCTGGTGAGCTCCTGCATGTTAGCGCCCGGAGTCCAGATGTTGCGTGTCTCGGTTTCGATATCCAGAACGGCCGAAGCAAAGCGGTTCTTGATGGTCTGCCAGCGGATCGCAAAATTGCTGTCATCAGCGGGCAAGGTCCAGACGCAGAGCAATTGATTTGGTAGCGCGACGCAAGCATCTGAATAAAATGGCATTTTTTGCCCGGTAAAGCGGATGGCTGCGCGCAGCGCATCATACTTGTCGGTCAGCGTGAAGCCAGCGTCGCCCCGCAAGGTGAACGTCAGGGAGGCCGTTTTACCGGCGGGGGAGGGGCGCGTAAGCTGCATCATCACTAGAATCGTCCATGTTGATAGTTAAAGATAGGTTAATTTTTCACTCAGCCCGGCAGGAACATGCGCTTTCGCATCGCCGCAAACAGGTTCGCCTCTTCGGCATGATCGACGGTTGGTACCCTTTTCCGCTTGTCGAGATAGGCCTTGAGCGTGTCGCTTGCGGCCAGACCCGACCAGAGCCGGTTCGTCGATATCTCGACCGTACGCAGATGCGGTGCGCCGCGCGCCGTGTCACTGAGCGGATGCCAGATAGAGTCAAGGTTGCGGGCAATCTCGGTTTCGAGCGTCTTTACGTCGACTCGTTTGCGACCGTGCTGGATGGCGATAAATACGCCGCGACCGGCATAGGCGATGCGGGTACGATCCGCGGGCATGCTCTCGACAATGGCGCTGCCGACAGACTGGATGTCGTGCCGGAACTGCGCCGGGCTGACCGAATTGAAGTGGATCTGCGCGCCGGTCATTTCGACCGCGATCAGGCTCATGGCATAGCATGCACCGGTACTGCGCAGCAGCTGGTTCTCGATTTCCAGCATGTCGAGGAAACCGTCGACATTTCCAAGCGCGAGCCGATCCTCGAACTCGATCCGGGTCAGGCGGTTGAGTTCCTCAAGCTGTCGCTGGCTGCGCTTGTCGCGCTGCATTGTCTCGTTCAGCATCGCCGCGAGCTTGACCCGCGTGCTCAGTTCAAGACTGTCGAAGGGCTTGGTCACGTAATCCGTGGCACCGGCATCAAAGGCGCGTTGCATCTGTTCCGGCTGACGGCTTGCGGTGATCATGATGATGGGCGTCGTGCGATGTTCATCAAGCGCCCGAATATCGCGGCAAAGCTCGATCCCGTCGGTGCCCGGTAGCAGAATATCAAGAAGGAATGTGTCAAAAGGCTTTTCAGCGCCCTGCAGTACCTCAAGCGCATCTTCGGCGCTCTCGACGCAGGTCAGGTCGATGTTACTCTGTGACGCCAGCCCGTCCCTGAGCAGGTCATGGATGATCGGATCGTCATCAACTGCGAGAATACGCATTCTTCTGCCCAAGGCTCCTGTGATCCCGACGTGCTTGCGCGGCGGGATTTCTCAATTCTGTTAACCATGTGCCCGTGAAAAGGGGCCGGAATTGGACAGGAAGTTGACCTTTTGCGGCGGCGAGCAGATGGGGAAGACATTAGAGCTTCCCGCTCTGACTTCTCTCCGGGGTATGCCGGTTCTAAGAAGTCCGATCTGTGAACTCGGCCACAGGACTGTGCTTTTTCATCCATCAATTCGGCTGTAGTTCGCCGTAAAAATGGCTTTTCGAAAAATAACTTGCCAGAAATCCACGTCTCTGCCATATGCGAGCCGCTAACGTTTTTCTATATCGACCCACTGTCTCCCCTAATTCGGTTTTCAGTCTTCGATCCAGACCGACTACGCCGAGTTGCCGCATCAAGCGGGCAGCATATCAAAAGGAGACACGGATATGGCTACTGGCACCGTGAAATGGTTCAACACCACTAAAGGCTTCGGCTTCATCGCACCCGATGGCGGCAGCAAGGACGTTTTCGTCCACATTTCTGCCGTTGAGCGCGCTGGCCTGACCGGCCTGAAGGACGACCAGAAGGTTACCTTCGATATCGAAGCAGGCCGTGACGGTCGCGAGAGCGCGACCAACCTGGCACTGGCCTAAGATATATCTGCCGGGCGTGTGCATTGCATGCCCGGCACCTACGCAAACTTGCGTAGCTGCGGACCGTTACAGTGTCTGCCCCTTGATCTGCACGTCGAACCGCTGTTTCTACCGTGCCGTTCCCAGCGCTTTCCCCAATATGTTCGTGACCGACCCTCAGCGTAGGGAAATCTTTCGCACTCGTGGAAAGACTTCGCAGGACCCTGACCCACACTCACATTTTTGCGAGGCGATTGACCGCTTGGCCGGGCCGCCGCAACAATAATGATTGTTAAGGTATGGCGATTAATGAGACCCGCGATGTTTTCAAGACGCACCTTCCTGTCCGCTCTCGCAGCCACTGCCGCCGCGCCTCACGCCATTCAGGCACAAACCGGAGAAGCGTTTGATCCGACACCGCAAGAGGTCCGCATCAAGAAGCTTTACGTGCCGGGGCAATTACTGGTGCTGCCAAGGTCCTTTTATCTCTACCTCGTGACCGAAGAGCGAAAGGCGATCAGGTACGGCGTCGGTGTCGGCAAGGCCGGGCTTGAATTCACCGGCACTGCCGTGATCCAGGTCAAGAAAGAATGGCCCACCTGGCGACCGACGCAGGAAATGATCGAACGCAGCCCGCGCGAATACGCCAAGTTTGTAGATAACGACTATGTGCAGCCAGGCGGCCCCGGCAACCCGCTGGGCGCCCGGGCGCTCTACCTGTTCCAGAACGGCGTCGAC
The DNA here is from genome assembly GCF_052826185.1 of Heliomarina sp. Lineage (NCBI taxonomy): Bacteria > Pseudomonadati > Pseudomonadota > Alphaproteobacteria > Rhodobacterales > Roseobacteraceae > Heliomarina > Heliomarina sp. The sequence goes on from NZ_JBRBUI010000017.1 coordinate 274,488, forward strand.
ACTTATTTCCGGATCCACGGCACAACCCAGCCATCGACCATCGGGCACGCTGTTTCCAACGGCTGTATCCGCATGCTGAACGAACACGTGGTGGATCTATATAATCGGGTGCCGATCGGAACCGTGGTCACGGTGCTTTGATGTGGGCGACATCTCTGCAAAACGACGTCTCGATCAAAGCCGGTTCGCGGGCGTAGGTCTGATGGTGCTGGTCATGCTGGCACTTATGGCGGTCGGTATGATCGACTATCCCGACAGGCGTCCGGTCGACCCTGACCCCGACGAACTGGCGCGCGTCCTCGCCGCCTTCGCCCAGCCGCAGCTCCGGTCATTTGAAACGGATCGCGAATATTGCGGCTACCTCATGCAATACCGCAATGGAGAGCTTGGCTTCACTGAAATGATCCAGGGCGGGTATGACGGCTGCACGCCCTACCTGCCGATGGGAGATTCTTTTCCAATCGCCTCGATGCACACCCATGGCGCCTATTCGAAAGATGTCCCTGCCGAGTTTCCGACCGTGCTGGATATGGACAGCGACCGGATCGAAAACGTGAACGGCTATGTGGCCACGCCGGGCGGACGTCTCTGGTATATCGACTCGCGCGCCGGAATGGCCCGGCAGCTCTGCGGCATCGGTTGTCTGCCGAAGGATCCCGATTTCCGCCCGGGTGACGATGGTTTGATCGCGGAATCCTATACATATGAAGAACTTGTGAAACTTGAGGCGCGACCGTAATGGGCAATACGAATCCCTTGCATTAAAAACGGGTTTCGCTTTTTACTGAGGGTGCGACGTTATGCTATCGACCTCACTGCTCCTTAATACGGCTCAGTTCTCGATCTGGTGACTTTGCCGACCTGCCACATACCGTGGGCAGACTGACTATAGGAGAAACGACGATGGCTACTGGCACCGTCAAGTGGTTCAACACCACCAAAGGCTTCGGCTTTATCGCCCCCGATGGCGGCAGCAAGGACGTTTTCGTCCATATTTCCGCGGTCGAACGCGCGGGTCTGACCGGACTGGCCGACAATCAGAAAGTGACTTTCGATGTCGAACCCGGTCGCGATGGCCGCGAAGCTGCGGTTAATATCGCGCTGGCCGACTAAGCCCGATCCAAGGGATTTGCTCTTCAACAGAGCCTTGAAAGCCGGGCTAAAAAGGTCCGGCTTTCTTATCTGGACCCGGTCAATCGGTGCTGGTGCGTTCGATCAGCTGGAGAACTTCGGGTCCGATGGCCGCCACGATGCGTGAAACGCCTTGGGCATTCGGGTGAATCCCATCGGCCTGCATATAGGCGCCAAGGCTTGCCGGATCCGCACCCTCACCCGCCAGCCCGCCAAGAAAACTAGGTATGAAAAGCGTGCCGTAGTCGTCTGCCAGCTCTGCGTAATTGCTCTCGAATTGCTCTTTGTAGGCGGCGCCGAAATTGCCCGGCGCTTCCATTCCTATCAAAAGCACTTCGACCCCGGCCCCCTCGGCGGCCTGAAGGATGGTCTCAAGGTTGCGGCGCGTTACGGCTGGGTCGATCCCGCGCAAAAGGTCATTGCCGCCAAGTGTGACGATCATGCCATCCACCTCCGGCGTGAGGGTCCAGTTTACCCGCGCGGCTCCGCCCGCGCTTGTATCGCCCGAAACGCCCGCGTTGATCAGCGTCACCTCGGCGCCTTGATCGGCAAGCCATTTCTCAAGCTGGGGCACAAGCCCGTCGCCCTGCGCCAGCCCATAGCCTTGCGTCAGGCTGTCGCCCAATGCCGCAATCGTGACCGGCTCGGCACGGGCGAGTAGGGCGTGGCAAATAAAAACAATGCTCAGCAGTATCTTGTGCATCGCGCTATCCACTCCATATCAATTGGAACCGACTTGAATCGATCCGAGGCTCATGACCGAAGCAGTCCTTTCCCTCCAAAATGCGGCTTTGTCGCTGAATGGCAATGCCGGTCGGGTGGATATCCTGCATGGTATAACCCTTGATGTTCTTCGTGGCGAAACGCTGGGCCTGATTGGTCCGTCCGGCTCGGGCAAATCCTCGCTCTTGATGTTGATGGGCGGTCTGGAACAGGCGACCGGCGGGACAATCACCGCGCTGGGCCGGGACCTGACCTCTATGAACGAGGACGCGCTGGCACGGTTCCGCCGCGATCACATGGGCGTCGTATTCCAGTCCTTTCACCTGATCCCCACGATGACCGCGCTGGAAAACGTGGCAACGCCGCTGGAACTCGCCGGCAAGCGCGACGCTTTCGACCGCGCCAAGGCCGAGCTTGAGGCCGTGGGGCTGGCGCATCGCGCCGATCATTACCCGGCGCAGATGTCCGGTGGCGAACAGCAGCGCGTGGCGCTTGCGCGCGCTTCGGCGCCGCGTCCCGACATCCTTCTGGCCGATGAGCCTACCGGAAACCTCGACGAAACCAACGGGGCGGCGATCATGGAAATGCTTTTTGGCCTGCGCGACCGCCACGGCGCGACGCTGGTCCTTGTCACCCATTCAGGCGACCTTGCCCGCCGTTGCGACCGTGTCATCCGTCTGCGTGACGGTCAGATCGCGCCAGAACACCAGCAGGACGCCGCGGAATGAGCCTGCGCACGGCGCGGGTCTTCGCCCGGCGAGAGCTGCGCGGCGGTCTGCATGGATTTCGCATCTTTCTTGCCTGTCTCGCCCTTGGCGTGGCCGCCATCGCGGCGGTCGGTACCGTGCGGTCGAGTATCGAAGGTGGTTTGAAACGCGAAGGTGCTGCGCTGCTCGGCGGCGATGCCGAGATGGAATTCACCTACCGCTTTGCGTCCGACGCCGAAATGGCGTGGATGGAGGAAAACGCGCTCGCCATTTCGGAAATCGTCGATTTCCGGTCGATGGCCGTGGTTGGCGAAGGCGATGAGACCGAACGCGCGTTGACACAGGTCAAGGCAGTCGATGATGCCTATCCCTTGATCGGCACGCTGGAACTGACCCCTGCCATGCCGGTGGAGCAGGCGCTGGCCGGAGAAGATGGAACGCCCGGCGGCGTCATGGAACGTGTCCTGGCCGACCGGCTCGGGCTCTCCGCCGGAGACCGGTTCCGGCTGGGCGAGCAGGAATTCATCCTCTCGGCCATTATTGCGCGCGAGCCCGACAATGCCTCGGCCGGTTTCGGTCTGGGGCCGCGCACCATCGTGGCGACCCGCGCGCTTGACGCGTCCGGCCTTCTGGCGCCGGGCACCCTTTATGAGACCAACTATCGACTCGACCTGCCGCCGGATACGGATCTGACCGCAATCGCCAGCGATGCCCAATCCCGGTTCGGCGAAACCGGCTTGCGTTGGCGGGATTCCCGCAACGGTGCACCCGGGACCGCGCGTTTCGTCGAACGCATGGGGGCCTTTCTCGTGCTGGTCGGTCTTTCGGGGCTGGCCGTGGGCGGGGTAGGCGTGGCCGCGGCGGTTCGGGCCTATCTCAACGGCAAGACCAGCGTGATCGCCACCTTGCGGACGCTGGGTGCGGAACGCTCCACGATCTTCCTGACGTATTTCATCCAGATCGGCGTACTGTCGCTGATTGGCATCGGCCTCGGGCTTGCGCTCGGGTCGATGGTGCCGCTTCTGCTTGGCCCACTGGTCGAAGCGCAGCTGCCGGTTCCCGTGGAATTCGCGATTTACCCCAGACCGCTGATCGAGGCCGCGATCTATGGTCTCTTGACCGCTCTTATTTTTACCCTCTGGCCGCTCGCCCGTGCCGAGGAGATCCGCGCCGCGACCCTGTTTCGCGATGCGCTGTCCTCCGCCCGGCTCTTGCCGCCGATTCGCTACCTGATCGCGATCCTGCTGGGTATAGCGGCGCTCATCGGTGTCGCGATCTGGTTCAGCGGCACGGCATTTCTGACGCTCTGGACGGCGGGCGGGCTGGTCGGAGCGCTGATGCTGCTGACCTGCGCCGCGCTGTTGATCCGCTTTCTGGCTCGTAGCGCAAGCGGTCTGGCGCGGGGTAGACCGGCCCTGCGCTGGGCGCTTTCAGCGATTTCCGGCACCCGCGAAGGGGCGGTTTCGGTCGTGCTTTCCCTTGGGCTCGGTCTTTCGGTGCTCGCGGCCATTGGCCAGATCGACGGCAATCTGCGCAACGCGATCTCGGGCGAATTGCCGGATATCGCGCCGTCCTACTTCTTTGTCGATATCCAGCAGGACCAGATGCCCGGCTTTATGGAGCGGCTGGAATCCGACCCGGCGGTGTCGCGGATCGATACGGCTCCGATGATGCGCGGCGTCATCACCCAGATCAATGGCCGCCCCGCAAGCGAGGTCGCCGGATCACACTGGGTCGTGCGGGGGGATCGCGGTATCACCTATGCCGGTGAACTGCCCGACCGGACCCGTGTCACGGAGGGCACTTGGTGGGGTGGCGATTATGACGGACCGCCGCAGATCAGCTTTGCCGCCGAAGAGGCGGCCGAGATCGGTCTGAACCTTGGCGATACCCTGACGGTCAACATTCTTGGCCGGGACATCACCGCGACGATCACCAGCTTTCGCGAGGTCGATTTCTCGAACGCGGGCATGGGGTTCGTGCTGACGATGAACCCCGGTGCCGTTGCCGGAGCGCCGCATACTTTCATCTCGACCGTATATGCCGAGGAAGCTGCCGAAGCGCAGATCCTGCGCGACCTTGCCACCGCCTATCCGAACATCACCGCGATCCGGGTGCGTGATGCAATCACGCGTGTCTCCGAAGTGCTGGGGAGTCTCGCCGCCGCCACTTCCTATGGCGCGGGTGCGACCCTGTTGACCGGTTTCCTCGTGCTGATCGGCGCAGCGGCGGCAGGTGAAACCGCCCGTACCTACGAGGCCGCGGTGCTCAAGACATTGGGGGCCGGGCGGTCGCGGATCATGGCCAGCTTCGCCTTGCGCTCGGCCTTGCTCGGTCTGTCGGCAGGGGTAGTGGCGCTGGCCGCCGGGATCATCGGCGGCTGGGCGGTCAGTCGGTTCATCTTTGACACCGGCTATACGGTGATCTGGGGCTCGGCACTGGGTGTCATTCTTGGCGGTGTGCTCGCAACATTGCTGGCCGGGCTCCTATTTGCATGGCGACCGCTCGCCGCCCGCCCGGCACAGGTGCTTCGCGCGCGCGAATGACCCGCTTCAGACCGGGCAGGCCTGTCGCCGCTCGGAAAGATGCTCAAGCGGACGCAGCATTTCCTGCAAGGGCGCGTTCCCGTCGATCAGCTGGCTGAGCTTTATCGTATCGAGATGGGAAAAGAACGCCTCGGTCGCGTCCCGCAGGGCGGTTCTCAGCCAGCAAGCATCGAACAACGGGCAATTCTCATCCTGACCCGCAAGGCACACCATCGGTGAGCTTTCACCCTCGATCTGGCGGAATACTTCGCCCACGGTGATCTCGTCCGGCCCGCGTGACAGCGTAAAGCCCCCATTGCGCCCGCGCCGGGTATCCAGAAAATCAAGCTGGCTCAGCTGGTTGACGATCTGCGCCAGATGGTTTTCGGACACGTGGCAGCAAGAGGCCGTTTCGTGTTTCGTTACCAGGCGCCCCGGATTAGCCGCGCAGTGCATCAAGACGCGCATGGCGATATTGGTTCTTTTTGTAATACGCACGTGATTCAACCTTTCTGCAATACGGCTCATGGTTGCACATCAGGCGAAAACATTATTTGACATGCATCAATTGAGAACAGGACAGGCAGGAATTTATGGCAGGTGCAGACCCCTACTTCTTTGGCTACGGCAGTCTCGTGAACTGTGCGACCCATGACTACCCCCATCCCGCCCCGGCACGTCTGAAAGGCTGGCGGCGCGCATGGGGGCAAACGGAGCTGCGCAAGGTGGCTTTTCTTACGGCGGTGCCCGACCCGGACTGCGAGATCGAGGGGCTGATCGCGCGCGTGCCCGGTAGCGACTGGCAGGCGCTGGACGAGCGCGAATGGGCTTATGACCGGGTCGACGCCAGCGAGACCGTCACCCATGAGGCCAAGGATGTCGCCGAAATCTCGGTCTACGCGGTGCCGGATGAACGCCAGTCGAAATCAGCCGACCGGTTTCCGATCTGGCTCAGCTATATCGACGTGGTGGTACAGGGTTATCTCAGGGTTTTCGGGCCTGATGGCGCCGACCGGTTCTTTGAAACCACCTCGGGCTGGGATACGCCGATCTATGATGACCGAGCAGAACCGCGTTACCCACGTCACCAGCAGCTAAGCGAGGAAGAGCGTGAGTTCGTTGATTCCCGGCTGAAACGGATCGGGGTGAACTGGGCGCAGGAGCCTGACTAGCTCCGCGCCAGTACGGCGATCTGCTCATAGATCATAGCATCCGCGACCCGGAACGCTTGCGGCGCGCCAAGCATGGCAGAACGCAACAGCACCTTGTTGGTGTTGATCGCCTGCGCAATGCGGGCGAAATGTGCGTCACCGTCATCGGGCGATCTGAGCAGTTTGGTTTCGGCATCGTCCAGCGCCGAGAGGAATTCCCGTTTCGCCTGCGCAACCGACTCCTTGCGGATCGCGCGATAGGTCTGACCCTGCTGGCGAATCTCCGGTTTCGAGTTGTCCACTTTGCGGTCGATGGTTTCGTTCAAACGGGTTTCGACGTCTCGCAGCGCCTGTGCCGCGTCTGCATAGGCCGAGTTGCGCTCAAGATCACGGGCCACATTGCCATAAGTTTTGCTGTAGCAGTCATAGCGATAGGCCCATCCAAGCTTATGGCAGGTCGCGACACCTTCGGTCAGGTTGCGCACGGCCTGAGATGTGGTTGACCGTGAAAAACCCTTGTTGGCGCCGAAGGTCTGGCCGCCGGCACCCCATGCAAGAACTTGCAAGGGCGTCGAGACAACAAGCGCAAGAACAAGAGAAAACAACAACCGCATTTGACGTCTCAGTTTCCGTAGCAACAAGGTTTAGAGGGCCACTCTATCACCCAGCTCGGTCAGAACAATGAACTAGGTCACACAGATGACCGGGCCAAGGCATAAACATGATATGCCTTGTTCCCTAATGACTTGGCCCGAATCTGGGCTAGATTGTCCATCAAATGAAACAGCTATACCGGTTCGTCCGGACGAGAGGGCAAGATGGAAGGTTTCCTTGATACGGTCGGCGCGATGACATTGATCATCCTCGCGATCATCGGATTGGTGGCAGGCTGGATCGCCGGACGGCTGGCCGGGCGCAACACCGGCGCCTATATGGCGCTTGGCGTGGCGGGCGCAGTTTTGTTGCCATTCATTCTGGCAGCACTGGGCGTTACGATCCTTGCAACCGGCGGGCTGCTCGCCATCATCGCGGTGGCGGTGCTGGGCGCGATCATCCTGCTGGTGCTCGGCAAGATGATCTTTCGCTGACCCGGCCTAGCGCTTGCGCCGTTTGACATTGCCGCCGTGCTGGCCGGGCCGGCCGGCGGTGGAACGGCCCTTGCTCTTTACGGCAGCCTCGCTGGCCTGTTCCACGGCGGATTGCCGGGCCAGAGGGTCGTCATGCACGGCGAGGTCGACAGCTTCAAGCCGCTTGACCTCGTCCCGCAGCCGCGCGGCTTCTTCGAATTCGAGATTTTCGGCCGCCTTGCGCATGTCCGTGCGAAGACCGTCGAGAACCGCCTGAAGATTGCCGCCCGCGAGCTTGGTGTCGATCTTGGTGGTGACGCGGTTCATGTCCACATCGCCCTGATAGAGACCGGCCATGATGTCATCGACATTCTTGCGCACGGTTTCCGGCGTGATCCCGTGTTCCTCGTTATAGGCGATCTGCTTGGCGCGGCGGCGATCGGTTTCAGACAGCGCCCGTTCCATCGAACCGGTAATGCGGTCGGCATACATGATCACACGTCCGTCGGCATTCCGCGCCGCCCGGCCGATGGTCTGTATCAGCGAGGTTTCCGAGCGCAGGAAACCTTCCTTGTCGGCGTCGAGAATGGCAACCAGCCCGCATTCCGGGATATCGAGCCCCTCGCGCAAAAGGTTGATCCCGATCAGCACATCGAAGGCACCCAAGCGCAGGTCACGCAGAATTTCTATCCGCTCAAGGGTGTCGATATCCGAATGCATGTAGCGGACCTTTATGCCCTGCTCATGCAGGTACTCGGTTAAATCCTCGGCCATGCGCTTGGTCAGCGTGGTCACCAGCGTGCGATAACCCCGTTCCGTCACCTTGCGGATTTCGTCCAGCAGATCGTCAACCTGCGTTTCCACGGGCCGGATTTCGACCTGTGGATCCAAAAGACCGGTCGGGCGGATCACCTGTTCCGTGAATACACCACCGGTCTGCTCGATCTCCCATTTCGACGGTGTTGCCGAAACAAAGACCGACTGCGGCCGCATCGCGTCCCATTCTTCGAACTTGAGCGGACGGTTATCCATGCACGAGGGCAGGCGGAACCCGTGTTCGGCCAGCGTGAACTTGCGGCGGTAGTCGCCCCGGTACATACCGCCGATCTGCGGCACCGAGACGTGGGATTCATCGGCAAAGACGATCGCGTTGTCGGGAATGAATTCGAACAGGGTCGGGGGCGGCTCGCCCGGTGCGCGGCCCGTCAGATAGCGCGAATAGTTCTCGATACCGTTGCAGACGCCCGTCGCCTCAAGCATCTCCATATCGAAATTGGTGCGCTGTTCCAGCCGTTGCGCCTCGAGCAGTTTGCCTTCGCCGACAAGCTGATCCAGCCGCTGGCGCAGCTCCTTCTTGATCTCGACAATCGCCTGCTGAAGCGTCGGCTTGGGCGTTACGTAGTGCGAATTCGCGTAAACCCGGATCTGGTCGAAGTTACCGGTCTTCTCCCCGGTCAGGGGATCGAATTCGGTAATCGCCTCAAGCTCTTCGCCAAAGAAGGACAGCTTCCAGGCGCGGTCTTCGAGGTGGGCGGGAAAGATTTCAAGACTGTCGCCGCGCACCCTGAACGACCCGCGCTGGAACGCCTGATCGTTGCGCTTGTACTGCTGGGTCACCAGATCGGCCATCACCTGCCTCTGGTCGTAATTTGACCCGACCTTGAGATCCTGTGTCATCGCGCCGTAGGTCTCGACCGAGCCAATACCATAGATACACGAAACCGAGGCGACGATGATCACATCGTCCCGCTCCAGAAGCGCCCGCGTGGCCGAGTGGCGCATCCGGTCGATCTGGTCGTTAATCTGGCTTTCCTTCTCGATATAGGTGTCGCTGCGCGGCACATAGGCCTCGGGCTGGTAGTAGTCGTAGAAGGACACGAAATACTCGACCGAGTTCTCGGGAAAGAAGCCTTTGAACTCCCCGTAAAGCTGCGCGGCAAGCGTTTTGTTCGGGGCAAGGATGATCGCCGGGCGCTGGGTTTCCTCGATGATCTTGGCCATCGTATAGGTCTTGCCGGTGCCCGTGGCCCCCAGAAGAACCTGATCCTTTTCGCCGGATTTGATCCCCTGCGACAGCTCCGCAATCGCGGTCGGCTGGTCGCCCGCCGGTGCGAATTCGCTGTGCATGACGATCTTCTTGCCGCCTTCAAGCTTTTCACGCCGCCGCACGTCGGCCTGCGGTGTGTTCATCAACGGCATGGATTTGTCGGAATTTGCAAAGGGCATCGAGGCAGCTCGCTCTGAGGGGCAGAGTTCCAGATTTGTTCTCTTTTATCCGGGTTTCAACCCCGGATCATGGCATGTCTCAGCTTTTCTTGCTGCTCGCCCTGACCTCGCAGGCCTGCCGGTACAGCGCCTCGAGCCCGACATCCCTGATGCCCAGCTCGTCGAGATGCTCCATCAGCGATTCGAGATACTCGAAGTTGGGCCCGAGATTGCCCTCGGCAGTGGCAATCCGTTTTGCGGCTTCCTGCAGCCCGAGCGAGGGACAGTAGCGTTCGTTGTCGCGATCCATGACGAAGGTCAGTGCCTCGATGTCGCCCTGCGGCGTGGTTACGTCGAGGAACACCGGACGATAAGAGCCCGAGAACATCTCGCGCATCCACATCAGCTCGGTTTCCTGATCGACCAGCCGGGCTGGAATACGAAAGGCAAGCGCGTCGCAGCGTCCCCCTTCGTCCAGCGCCGCCATCAGGCCGGGGCAGTCATAGGTGCCGCGTCCGCTTGTCAGGTTCATGCAGAACCGGCGCGACCACCCGATCAGCGTCGCCCGTCGGATTTCATCGAAATAGACCGCCGGGTTCCAGATCAGCGAGCCATAGGCAAACACCCATAGATCCTGGTCCAGCCTGTCTTTGAGCACCTCGCGCCGGTTCGCCTCGCGGTCCTCGTGGCTCATCCGCCAGCCCGGTGGCCAGGCTTCGATCCGCGCCTGTTCGTCCAGCTCTGCAAAGCGGTCATAGCTGAATCGCATCGGCGAGGTTTCTGGTGGCAAGATCCGGTCCCGAAGTGATGGGACATGCTGAAAGGCGTTGGCCCCGAAGGACATATAGCTGCTCCTGTCGTCTTGACGTCCGCATAATGTGGGACAGTCGCGGCGCGGCTTCAATGGCCGTTTCAGCATCGGCAGGGGCAGGGCGATTAAATCTTTCCCCGGCCAGCGCCCTCCGCCACGCATTTACGCAGATGCCCGCGTCATGGCGCCGCCCGGGCCGAGCAAGAGCTTGCCCCGGCGCGTGAAATCCACGATAAAGCCAGCGATCAGACGGAGTCATGCAATGCGCGCACGCATCTACAAACCTGCCCGAAACGCGATGCAGTCGGGAACCGCCAGAACCCGCAACTGGGTGCTTGAATTCGCGCCCGACAGCGCCCGTTCGGTCGACCCCCTGATGGGCTGGACGTCCTCCGGCGACACGCAGAGTCAGGTCAAGCTGCGCTTTGACACCAAGGAAGCGGCGCTCGACTATGCCGAGGATCATGGCCTCGAGGTACAGGTGATCGAGCCGAAGACCCGCAAACCCAATATCCGCAAGGGCGGTTACGGCGAAAATTTCGCGACCAACCGCCGTGGTGCCTGGACCCACTAGGCGATCCGGCCGAATTCAGATGCGCTTGGCTCTTGAACCCGGGGCCAAACCGCGCAAGAACAGGCCCAGCGGTCCCGTAGCTCAACTGGATAGAGCACCTGACTTCTAATCAGGATGTTGGGGGTTCGAGTCCTCCCGGGATCGCCAGTTTTCAGACACAACCAGCCTGTCAAAGGTCCAGCACGATGACGCCGTTCGGCGCGGCGGCGCGGGACTTGCAGGTCACGATTTCATGCGCGCGCTGGGCTTTTGACAGGACGAAATCGCGATGCTCGACCTCACCCTCGAGCAGCCCGCATTTGCAGACCCCGCAGATCCCGTCCGAGCATTTGACGTCGAGCTTCACACCGGCGTCCTGAAGCGCGTCGGACAGGCTCTGCTGGGCGGCAACCGCGATTTCGCGTCCCGAACGCGCCAGCCGCGCGGTAAAGTCGTGGTCCACGTACTCCGGCTCTTCGGGGACCGAGAAATATTCCAGATGCCGGGCAGAGTCGGGGAACCCCAGTTGCGTCGCGGCCTCCATCACGCTGTCCATGTAGCGCAAGGGTCCGCAGGCATATACGTGCAGTCCCGTCTGGTAGGGTCCGAGGATCGTCGCAAGGTCCGCGCGGTTGCCCTCATCCGAGAAATAGGTGCTGACCCGGGCAGACCAGGGGACCTCTCGCAGATCGCTAAGGAAACCGGCATCGGCCTTTCGGCTGGCCGAGTAATGCAGTTCAAAGTCGCGGCCCAGAGCGTGCAACCGGTGGGCAAAGGCGATCATCGGCGTGACCCCGATACCACCGCCCATCAGGAAAGTCTTTTCCGCCTCTTCGACAAGGTCGAAGTGATTGATCGGTTTCGAAATAAAAACCCGGCGCCCTTCGCTGAAGATCCGGTGCAGCATCCGCGAACCGCCGCGCCCCTTGTCTTCGCGCAGCACGCCGATCTGGTAGCTGCCGGTATTCGCCGGATCGCCTGACATGGAATACTGGCGCAGGTATTCCGGGGTGACCACCACGTCGAGATGCGCGCCCGCCGTCCAGTCAGGCAGCGGGCTGCCGTCCCATGCCGTGAATTCGTATTTCGTCACGCCCGCCGACATCTGCTCGACGCGCGATACCCGCGCCATGATCACGGGCGCGTCGGGGAAATCCTGCCGTTCATGGGCCAGACCATCCGTCTCGCCGCGTGCCAACCGGTCGCGGTATTCCGATGCAGAAATCATCTCGCGATAGGCCTTGATGCCGGCCTCGCGGTCCATCGGAAAGGGATAGGGCCATGGCCAGGGCGCAAGGTTTGCCGGGTAGACGGCGAGCGTCTGATCCTTGTATTTCAGGTCGAGATCGCGTTGTAGATCGCGCCGGTTCACTGGCTGTTCCGGCGCGCGATAGCCGCCGTCGGGTTTCAGCTCGAGATCCCACCACCATTTCTTCGCGTCGTTCAGCCCGCCGTTCCCCACCATGTCGTCCAGCCGTGCCAGCGCTGGGGCGGCAGCGGGAACGTTGGAGGCCACCCAGCGAAAAGGTTTTTCGGCGAACAGCCCTTCGAGGTTCCACGGGCAGGTTTTCATACAGCGACCGCACATGGCGCCGTTCTCGGTGGTGACCCGGTAAGTGGTGCATTTCTGGCTGTCGGATTTCCAGATCTCGTAGCCGTTGAACATGCGCTTGGGCCCGGCGGTGATCGCGCCCGCGGGACATTCACGCGCGCATTTGTTGCAGCTCTCGCAGAAGTTCTGCAGGCCGAAATCGATGGGCTTGTCATGGGCAAGCGGCATGTCGGTGGTGACCACGCCGGATTTCAGGCGCGGCCCGAGCAGCGGGTTAAGGATCACCTCACCGATGCGGCTGACCTCGCCCAGCCCCGACAAGAGCAGAAGCGGCGGTTGCAGCACTTCGCCATCCAGCACGCTATGCGCCTTGGCGGAATAGCCGAGGTTGCGGATCTGCTTGGCGATGACCCCGCCCAGCAGGGAAAACCGCAGGTAGGCCCGCATCGATTGGGATACGGCAATCCAGTCGTCGCCGCTCGCGCCTTCCATCGTCTCGTAGCCCTGATCGATGATCATTGAGATCGCCTGATCGTGCGGCGGGACGATCTCGGCGCCGGTCGCGTCGTGGCTGTACCATGTCCAGTCCGGGCAACGGGAAATGCCGACCGCATCGACGCCAAGGAAATACGAGGCCGCCTTGACGTTGGCGGCATTGCGCTCGGCCTCTGTAGGGCGCGGCGCATTCGCAGCAGGGTCACCGTCCTGAAGCAGGACAAACGCGCCAAGCACCCGCCGCTGCGCAAAGGAATGGGCGCTCTTACGGGCGTACCAGCCGCCAGCTGCCTGGGATTGGACCTTTTTGCCAAGATCGCCGAACTGGGACCGTGCGAACATGTCCGTCCGCTTGGGCACGCGGGCAACCCGCGCCTCGTCGATGAAGGTTGTCGGTTCCTCGACACGTTTCAGTTTCTCAAACGGCAGGGCGCCGTCGGCATAGTTGCGCCGCGCATAAGGGTCGCGGTTCATCGCGCTTTTGACGGTGCCCTTGCCAAGCCACCACGCGGGCCCGTTGGTGCGGAACCAAGGTTGGTCGCGCAGGGCCGCCAGCGGCCTGTCCGGGGCGATCTCCATATCGGTGGTGATCGCGGCAAGACCAAAACCTGCCCCGATCCATGGGGCGATCAATGCGCCGCCTTCATTCGTGGCGAGCCCCGCCGCCACGGCCAGTCGGTTGAGGTCGACATCGGAGGATGTTGCGGTATGGGCGCGCGCCTGAAAGCCCAGTAATTGCAGGTAGTTGCTCAGGATCACGGCGGTCTCTGCCGCGCGCAGGGCCGCCCGGTGATCCTGCGCGTCCGTGATCCACTCCGCGCCCGGTTCATCCGCTCTTGGCGCACGGTGGTGCTCTACCAGCACGACGATCGCATGGCTGTGTTCTTCGATCGAACAGGGGGGCCGCTCGATGGAATCCTTCAGGCCCGCCATGATCTCATCAATGCCCGAGGCCAGCGTCTTGGTCTGCTTGTTGCGGATGTCATCGGCCAGCCGGTCGATATCGGGGTTTCGGCGTGGTTCCGCCAGCAAAGCGGCCCGGGGCAACCGACAGACCCCCATCATCGACGCGTCCTGAAAATAGCCAAAGGCCTTCATGTGCCGCGCCCGTTCTTCCGGGTCGGTCGGCGCCGCGGACAGCGCCGGGTTCACCAGCCCGTCGCGGATCACGTCGAGCATGGCCTGATATTCGCCCATCGCGTTGACGAGGGAATGCGGCGTTTCGAGATTTCGGAAATCCAGCGGGGCATCTGGTTCTACTCTGCTCAGATCCGGCAGAGCGTCGATCCGCGACAGGCGTTCCAACGGGTAGGGACCAAGGTGCATCTCCCGGTTCTTCGTTGAAAACAGTCGAATGCCCATGCGCTACCTTTCCTACGTTTGGCTGCCCAAGGCTAAGGGCAGGGCTAGGTTGCCACCAACTGATCGTTGCTGAATTGCTGGGCGGCGGCAACCTGTATCCGCTTGCACGTAAAGTCCGCATGGTTGGAACGCCGGACAGCATGGTGCGGAATGGCCATGTCAGGCGGCGGGCGAGTAAATGCCTGACCGCGTCGCCAATGGCCCTGCCGCCGATCCTGCGCCAACAGATGGTTTCGGAGGGCATCGGGCTTCCCTTGTCAATCCGAAAGCTTCGTTGTCCCGCCCGCCCTCTCAAATGGTGAGAGGGTAGCTCTCTGTTTAAGGGTATCCTTTCCGGAATTGAGCGTTCCTAGCTTTGGGGTTCAACACAATCTCAAAGGAGAACACCATGTCCCGTATCCCTACGCCCGCCACCATCAACGACGCCCCCGAAGCCTCGAGACCGCTGCTGGAGCAGGTTTCCAAGCAACTGGGCAGCGTGCCCAACATGTTCCGGCTCGAAGCGCAAAGCGCTGCCGCGCTTGAAGGGCACCTTGGCCTGTCCGGCGCGCTTGCCAAGGGCAGGGTGCCTGCCGCAACGCGGGAACGCATCGCGCTGGCTATCGCCGAATACAATGGCTGCGGATATTGTCTTTCCGCCCATAGTTACATTGCGGCAAATCTTGCCAAGCTTTCCCCGGAAGAAATCGCCGCCAATCGCAGCGGTCGCTCGACCGATGCAAAAGCCGATGCCGCCGTCGTTTTCGCGCTGAAAGTCGCGCAGCTGCGTGGGCGCGTGACCGACGCCGATCTCGCCGCTGTACGTGAGGCTGGCTATGACGAGGCGCAGATCGTCGAGATCGTTCAGCATGTCGCGCTGAACGTCTACACGAACTACCTGAATGAGGTCGCTCAGACAGAAATCGATTTCCCCGTCGCGACAGGTGTCGCGGCCTGATCGAGCCAATCGCGGCGGCGGCCCGGGGCTGCCGTCGCCTCTTCTCAAGGAGATCGATATGATCCGACCGCCGCTTCCCCCATTCACCGCTGACACCGCCGCGCTCAAGGTCCGCAAGGCCGAGGATGCGTGGAATTCTCGCGATCCGCGCGCCGTCTCGCTGGCCTACACGCCCGACAGCCGCTGGCGTAACCGCGACAGCTTTCTCACCGGGCGCGAGGCCATCGTCGCCTTTCTCACCGCGAAATGGGAACGCGAGCAAGAATACCGGCTCGTCAAGGAGTTATGGGCCTTTTCAGGGGACCGCATCGCTGTCCGTTTTGCCTATGAATGGCATGATACGGCGGGGCAGTGGTTCCGGTCGCACGGCAATGAGAACTGGCGGTTCGACAACGACGGGCTGATGGCCGCGCGTCACGCCAGCATCAATGACCAGCCGATCAGCGAGAACGACCGTCTGTTCCACTGGCCGCCGGGCAGGCGTCCGGACGACCACCCGTCATTGAGTGAGATGGGACTGTAAGGTTCTGTTATTCGGATGCGTCTGACCAACGCGTTCCGAGATAGTCGATCCGCTGTCGAGGTCAGGCGCGATACCTGAACGTGTTCGCGGCGGAATCGCTGGCCCGTCTTGATCAAAGAACTGTCGCCCGGCGCCTCATGGGACTGTCAGCGCCGGGCAGGGGATCAGGCAGAAAGGGGGCGGCCTGCCTGATCGACTCCCATGAGTTTCATGTCCTGAAACCGGTCGCCGATGCGGGGATGCGGGCGACCGCCGCTCGACGCCCCAAGCGCCACGACGATTTCGTCATGGGCTGGCGCATCGGGGATCGAGAATTCCAGCGTCACGAAATGCGTCCGGGCGCCTTTGTTTTCCAGCGATTTATGGGTCATCGGGAGGGTGATGGCCGTGCCTGCCCCGGCGCGCTTGTTGGTAAAGGGGAGGAAGGAATCCGCCTCGGCGGCGATGCGGTAGGCATTGCCGAAATGCAGCGTGTGGATCAGACCGGCGGCGTGTTCCACCTCGCCCGAGGTGCCGGTGACGGCGGCCTTGCCGAAGGCCTCGATCCGGTCGGGTCCGCCCATCAGCGCGATCAGGCGCGGCACCAGCGCATCGGCAAGCGCGACCGCATGTGCCATGATCTGCGGCTGAAGATCCTCGACATATTCGTTGCCCCACGGATTGCGGATGATCGCGGCGCAGGCGGCCATGCGGATCGGGGTCTCGACCTCGCGGCCGCCTTCGATCAGCGTGTCTTCGGTATAGTCGACGATCTTGCGGATATGGACGTCACTCATATTTCGTCGCCCTGCTCGGCCAGCACTCGGTTGGCGATGCGGTGACATTCGACGCCCACGGGCACACCGCAATAGATGGTGATCTGGGTGATCATCGCCTTCATTTCATCAAGCGTCACGCCATTGCGCAGCGCGCCACGAAAGTGCAGCTCCCATTCGTGCATTCGGTTCAGCGCCGCGATCATCACGATGTTCAGCATGCTCCGCGTCTTGGATGGCAGGGTTTCATCGCCCCAGCCCGCACCCCAGCAGTATTCGGTGATGAAGCTTTGGAAATCCTTGGAGAACTCGGTCGCGTTGTTCAGCGACTTTTCCACGTATTCGGCCCCGAGCGTTGCCTTTCGCTGTGCCAGTCCCTTGTCGTAGAGCGCCTTGTCCATTGGCGTTCCTTTCTTCTTTCAGAGTGGTTTATTGAGGAACGCGGCAATGCGTTCCGCGATAAGGTCGGAGGCTTCGAGCAATACGCTGTGCTTGAGCCCAGGCAAGATCTCAAGCTCTGATCCGTCGATCAATTCGTGCATGGTCCGCGCCATGCGCGGGTTCGAGCCTTGATCGAATTCCCCGGTCATGATCAGCGCCGGATGTGTGATCCGGTGCAGGGTATCGACCAGTTCGGTCTGCCCGAACACACGGTATGCTTCGAGGTATGAGGGCACATGGGCGGCCTCCATCTCGGCGATGCGGCGGGTGATGAGATCGGGATTGTCGCGGGCGAATTTTTCGGTGAACCAGCGTTCGCGCGCGGCGCCGGTGATCGCTTTCATGCCGCCGTCGCGGATCATGCCGAGCCGGTCGGTCACCTTGGCGCGTTCCTCGGGCGTGCGGCCCGCGACTGCCGAAAGGATCACGATCCGCCGGAACCGGTCGGGCCAGCCCACGACCAGCCTTTGCGCGATCAGCCCGCCCAGGGAAAATCCGGCGAGATGCGCGCTCTCGACACCCTGTTCGTCCATCACCCGCAGAATGTCTTCGGCAAAGGTATCTATGGTGATAGGGTTGTCGATGCGGGCGGACTCTCCGTGGCCGCGCAGGTCGGACCGCAGGATGTCGAACTCACCCCTCAGCCTTTCGGCAACGCCGTCCCAGCTTGCTAGATTGGCCCCCACGCCATGAACAAGCACCAGCGGGTCGCCGGTGCCTTCGCGCGAGTAATGTATGAGGTCGTCGGTTGTCCGCACCCTTGTCTCCTTATCAGGGCAAAGGCCGGAGCCTCTCGGCTCCGGCCCGTCTGCCTTTTATTTCGCGCCTGCCATTTCGGGGCTCGCGGCATTTTCCTGCTTGCGGAAGTGTGGGATCACCTTGTCGCAGAACAGCTCCAGCGAGCGGCGCGCGTTCTGGTGCGGCACGAAGAAAGACGCGCCGTAGATGAACTGATCGACACCCGCCGCCTTGTAGCGCTCGAGCTTTTCGATCACCTGATCCGGGCTGCCCAGCATCATGTTTTCCAACAGGTTCTCACGGTCGTACTCGTCGCGGTTGGCAACCGTTTCAAAATCCACCGCCTCGGGATAGCCGTCCTTGACCTCGCCGATGCCCTTGAAGAGGTTCTCGAAGGCGCGACCATAGTTGATGACGGATTCATAGGCGGTATCCTCACCGGCCTTGTCCTCGAACAGGCAGGTGCTGCGCAGGGTCGCGTGCTGCAACTGGCCCTTGGGCAGATCCTTGGTCACAGCGTTGAACTTGTGTTGCAGATCCACGACCTCGGCAAAGGGTTTGCGCAGCGCCGTAGACATGATGTTGCAGCCATTGTCGGCGGCGAACTGGAACGTGTTTTCATCCCGCGCGGCGATCCACATGGGCACTGATTTCTGAAGCGGTTTCGGCACGCTTGTGGTGGCCGGGAAATTCCACAGCTCGCCCTCATGCGCATATTCCCCGGCCCAGAGGGCCTTTACCACGGGGATGATCTCGCGCAGATGCTTGCCGCCTTCCTGCTGCGGCATGCCGCCCGCCATCCGGTCGAATTCATACTGATAAGCGCCACGGCCAAGCCCAAGCTCAAGGCGGCCGTCCGTCAGGATGTCGCAAAGCGCGGCCTCACCGGCCAGCCGGATCGGGTTCCAGTACGGCGCGGCGACAACGGCCGTGCCGAGGCGGATGTTCTTGGTATGCGCGCCCCAGTGGCTGAGCAACTGGAACGGGTTGGGCGAAACGGTCAGCTCGATCGTGTGGTGTTCGGCGGTCCAGACGATGTCGAACCCACCCTGATCGGCGATCTTCACCAGTTCCAGCGCTTCGTCCGCGATCTGGCGCATATCCGTCGTCGGGTCGAGTCGACCCATGTTCACTGCGATGGAAAACCTCATCACCTGCTCCTGTCCTGAAATTCTGTACCTGTCCGACTGATCACTTCTGGACCCGCATCACGAAAGGATCGTGGGTCTTGCCGGAGTAGTCGATCACCACGGTCTTGATCCGGGTGAATTCGTTGATCGCGGCAAAGCCGTTGTGCTTGCCATAGCCCGAGTCCTTGTAGCCGCCCGAAGGGGCCATGACCGAGGGGCTGCGATAGGTGTTGACCCAGACCATCCCGGCATTGATCCGGCCCATGAAGCGCATCGCGCGCTCCATGTCATTGGTCCAGAGACCGGCGGCCAGCCCATAGCGGGTGTCATTGGCCTTGGCGATCATGTCCTCGTCGTCGCTGTAGCGCATCACGCCCAGCACGGGACCAAAGATTTCGTTGCGTGCGATGTCCATCTCGTTGGTGACATTGCCGAAAATCGTCGGCTGCACGTACCAGCCATCGCCCATGCCGGGCACCCTGTCACCGCCCGCCAGCAACTCTGCGCCGCCGGTCTTGGCGCCTTCGACAAAGCGGCCGACCTTTTCGACCTGCGACCAGAGCGCAAGCGGTCCAAGCTGGGTCGCGTCATCGTCGGGCGCGCCGATCCGGATTTCGGCGGTGCGGGCGACGAGACGGTCGATCACCTCGTCATAGATGCTGTCATGTACAAGGCAGCGTGAGCCTGCGACGCAGGTCTGGCCCCCGGCGGCGAATATGCCCGAAATCACCCCGGTCACGGCGCGATCCAGATCGGCATCGGCGCAGATGATATTGGGCGATTTTCCCCCAAGCTCGAGGATCGAGGGCGTCAGGTTGGCCGCCGCGCTTCCGGCGATGATGCGGCCCGTCTCCGGCCCGCCGGTAAAGTCGATCTTGTCGACGTCTGGATGACGCACCAGCGCGTCGCCGACGCTTTGGCCGTGCCCGGTGACCACGTTGAAGACACCGGCGGGAAAACCCGCTTCGGCCACCAGCTCGGCAAAGGCCAGAAGCGAGGCCGAGGCGTGTTCCGACGGCTTGACCACCATCGCATTGCCTGCCGCGATGGCCGGGGAAAAGGCGCGGTTCAGCAGCAACAGAGGCGAGTTCCACGGCACGATGGCGGCAATCACCCCGATCGGTTCGCGCAGGGTGAAATTGAGCATGTCGGGCTTGTTGACCGGGATCGTGGTGCCCTCGATCTTGTCGGCCATGCCCGCGAAATAGCGCATCCCCGTCGCAACAGCCTGCGTGAGCGCCGTCATTTCCTTGAGCAGCTTGCCGTTGTCGCGGGTTTCGAGCCGCGACAGGCGATCGGTGTCGCGCTGGACCAATTCCGAAAGCTTGTACAGCAGCGCTCCCCGGTCGCTTTGGGACATGTTGCGCCATGCCGGGTTTTCCATCGCGCGGCGGGAGGAACGCACGGCACGGTCGACCTCTTCGCTGGTGGCGTCCGCGATTTCCGACCATTGCTGGCCGGTCGCCGGATCGTAGCTGGCAAACGGCTTGCCCTCGGAGGCGACAAATTCGTTGTCGATAAAGATCGGAAGGCAGGTGTTTTCCAGCGCCTCGGGGGTGAACTGCGTCATTACACGATTTCCTTGTCCTGAATATTGCGGGCATAGGGGGCAGGGCGCAGCGCAAGCGGCTGCACGGTGCCGCGGGGGCCGGGGGAATCGACGTAGATCCCGAAGCGTTGCTGCCGGTGTTCATCGACATAGCGGCGCAGCATGGCGCGATGAGCCGAGATCGGGACGTCCTCCATCGGTAGCTCATCCATCGGAAACAGGCGGCACTGGCTTGGAAGCTCTTCGCCTGCCTCGAGTGAGCCGTGGAAAAAGGCGAGCGTATCGGCATCGCCCGGCACCGCGTCGCTGTCGCCATCGAAGATCGCAAACAGGAAACCCCAGTCGACGCTGGCCCCTCCGGCGGCGAAGAACCCGTCAAGGTCGGCCCGTGCGCTGCGCAGGCCCGGTTTCGCGCCGGAAAGCGGCAGGTGCCAGTTTCCCTTGCCGTCGGACCGCAGCAGGATCTCTTCATCACGGGTGAGGATCGCACCCAGCCGGACCGAGCCGCGCACCTGCGGCGTGTCGAGGTCAATCGGCGCGAGATAGCGGCCCTCGGCGAAGATCAGCGGGTGGCGTTCGTGGCTGTCGAACCGTTCGATCCGGCCCATCAGGATCACGTGATCGCCGGCGTCGATACATTCATGCACGCTACAGTCGAAGCGCGCGGCGCAGCCTTCGATCAGCGGCGCGCCGTCCGGCGCGGCCTGCCAGTCGATCCCGGCAAAGCGGTCCTTGAGACCCCGGGTCGCGAAACGGGTCGAGATATCGGTCTGATCGGACGACAGGATATTCACCCCGAACCGGTCGGCGGAGGTGAATGTCTCGTAATTCGATGACGTTTTGCCAAGGCATACCAGCAGGATCGCCGGGTCGAGCGAGACGGATGTGAAGGAATTGGCCGTGAAACCGACCGCGCGGCCCGATTTATCATAGGTGGTCACAACCGTGACCCCGGTGGCAAAACTGCCAAAGGCGGCGCGCAGGGCCTTTGGGTCGAAAGGGACGGCGTCGATGGGGCTCACGGGGGACCTTCGGTCTGATTGCACATTGGACATGGATCGACCTTAGGGGCGGTCGCCTTGGCCGGTCCTCCCGTGAAAGCTGCGAGGCCGCAGGAAATGTTTCCTACTTTTGATAGGAAATTCTGAACTTGTGGATGCGCAGGGCCAGTTCCAGCTCGAAACATTCGTCCGGATCGTTCAGGTCGATGCCTGATTTCTCGGCGATGCGGCCCAACCGATAGCGCAGGGTAGAGACATGGATGCCCAGAACATCTGCCGTTTCCTGCGGCCTCCGCCCGGTGGCAAGATAGGCCTCAAGCGTTTCCAGCACCGTGTCGCCCTTGTCGGACCCGGTTTCGGCCACACGGGCTATGGTGTCGTTCAGGAACTGGTCCGCGACCCGGTGGCTGACCGAGGCCATGAGCGACGGAAACGATCCCACCGTGCGCCGGGTGACCCAGTCGCGTGCCCCCATCGCCTCGGCCACCTGCAGGTTCCAGCGGCAGGCTTCGCGGGCAGGGGCGACGTCTTGCAGGCGGTCGATCCGGTCGGACATGACAGCCACGGTTTCCGGCATGATCGGGCGGATACGTTGCAGGAACCGGTCGCGTAGCTTGCCATCCCGGATCGCGTCGTCATCCAGCACCAGCAGATAGACCTCGCGCCCGTCTTTGTAGGACAGCACCTGCCCGAAAAGCGTTTGCGCACTGCGCTGCACGAAACTGTGCGAATCCTCTTCTACAGAAGCCTCGCCGAGGCTGCGCAGGCCGATCAGGTACATCGGACGGTCGAGGTCAAAGCCAAGAAGGCGGGCTTCTTCGCGCAGCTCTCCCAGATCCCGAAGGTCACCCTGGCAGAGCTGTCCGATCAACCGACGCGAGGCATGTTCGCGGGTCTTGAAGGCCATGTAGTTACGCAGGATCAGTGACGACAGCGCCAGCCGCCCGGCATCGGCGGCGACCTGTTCGCTTGCGGCGAGTGTTTCCACGTTCAGCAGGAACAGCGCGCCGACGCGGGTGCCGTCGATCACCAGCGGGCGCATCAGGGCCGAGAGGGTTTCGTCCTCGACCAGCAGGCGCACGGTCTGATCGCCCCGCGCAGCGTCGGCCCTCATCGCCGTGCGCACTACGGATTCGGGCAGGCGGTCGCACATCTTTTGCAGCAGGGGCGATGCCCCGGCACGATCAAACAGCATCTGCCCGGTGGTCAGATCGATGGCGAACCAGCCGGTCGTGAACAGTCGCGACAAACCGCCGTAAAGATCGCTGGCATGGTCCGGGTCGAGCGTGGTGGTCAGAGCCGAGGTGAGGCTCACGGTGATCTCGCGCAGCCGCTCCGCCTCGGCCGTTTCCTGCCGCAGGATCTGCATCCGGCGCACCGCGATATCGGCGAGATCGGCGAGACATTGCAGAAAGCTCAGCTCGGTTTCCGAGACTTCCACCACCTCGTCCGCCAGCACGCAGAACACGATGGGGCGCCCCTGTTCGTCGGGAAACCGGAGGGGCACGAGGACAACGGTGCGATAGCCGCGCAGCCGGGCGTCTTTCTGGAAGGCCGGGTATTTATCCTGCTCTGACGCATCCGGCATGATCATCGGCCGCCCCTTGGAGACGATTTCGATAATTGGGCTGCCCATCAGGTCCCATTCGAATCCCGCGCCTTGGCGCTTGAAGGTCAAAAGCGGATCGTAGCGTGCCGCCGAGACCGACATCTGCCGCGCCTCGTCCATCACCAGAACGCTGCTGATCGACCAGTCGGAATGGCGGCAGACGGCCTCGGTCAGGCGGGTCAGCAGGTCATTGAGGTCGATGCCTTCGTTGATCAGTTTCGAGATTTCCGAGATCTGGCGGAACCGGTCGAGCCCCTGCTTGATCTCGCTGTCGGACTGTAGGCTCTCTGTCATCCTGTCATTCCCCGGCAACGGGTGTTGGCAGCTTCTTCGCCATGTCATCCGCCCTCGCGACCCAGCCGAAGTTCTTGTCGAACGCCGCCAGTGTGGCAGTCGCGGCCTGAGGATCGCTGCTGGCGACAAGGTCTTGCAGGATCACCGTGGGATAGCCGTGATGGACCGCGTGACGGGCGGTGTCCTCGACGCACATCTCGGTGATCAGGCCGGTGATGCACAAGGAATGAACACCGGCCTTCTGTAAACGTGCGTGCAGGTCGGTTTCGTGAAAACCGCTGTAATAGGTCTTGTCGATCACGATCTCGCCCGCCGCCGGGGCGAGGTTTTCGACGATGGCAAACCCTTCGCGTTCCACCCCGTCGGCAAAACGGCGGAGATGACCGGGTTCGCAGGCCCGCACCGGGGGCGCCATCGTGGAGATCCAGCCGAATTTTTCGGCCAGGTGATCATAGCGCCGGTTCCCCATGTAACGCAGGAAAACAACGGGCCTGCGTGCGGCGCGAAAGGCGGTGATCAACAGGCCCAGACCGGGCAGGATATCGAGCGCACCGGCGACCTCCATCGGGGCGCCGGGATGGACGAAGTCGTTCTGCATATCCACCACGATCAAGGCGGGATCAGGCAGCGGGGGCAGGGGGTTTGGGGGTGTTGTCATCTGTTCTCGCTACCGGCGCATCCTGCCCCGATCATGGTGCAAAAAGCCGGAGAATACCAACCGGCTTTCCTTCGAAACATAGGAAGACAGAAAAGACGCACCTCGCATTAATCAAATGCAGTATCCGCGATGAACTGAACTGACAGGGGTTAATGCAGCGTGACCAACAGGATCGAAATCAGGGGTCTGTACAAGATCTTCGGCAGCCATCCGCAAGAGGCACTCAAGCTGGTCCGCGAGGGCAAAAGCAAGGCCGAGATACTGGAGGAAGCCGGTGCGGTTCTTGGGGTAAACAACGTATCGCTGAGCATCCCCAAGGGGTCGATCTCGGTGATCATGGGCCTGTCCGGGTCCGGCAAATCCACGCTGGCGCGTTGCGTCAATCGTATCCTCGAACCCGATGCGGGCCACGTCCTGCTGGATGGCGAGGATATCACCAAATGCGACCAGAGCACGCTGCGCGAAATCCGTCGTCGGCGCATGTCGATGGTGTTTCAGAACTTTGGCCTGCTGCCCAACCAGACGGTGATCGACAACGTGTCCTTTGGCTTAAAGCTGCGCAAGGTGCCGCAGGCCGAGCGTTACAGAAAAGCGGGAGAGATGCTCGAAACCGTCGGGCTGTCGCCTTGGGCGTCGCACCTGCCGGGAGAGCTTTCGGGCGGGATGCGCCAGCGGGTCGGGCTGGCCCGGGCGCTGGCGACCGAGGCGGATGTGCTGATCATGGACGAGGCGTTCAGCGCGCTCGATCCGCTGATCCGCACTGACATGCAGGACGAATTGCTGCGGCTTCAGCATTCGCTGCACAAGACGGTGCTTTTCATCACCCATGATTTTCAGGAAGCGCTACGGCTAGGAAGCAAGATCGCGATCATGGCCGATGGCGCGGTGATCCGTGACGGTACCCCGCAGGAGATCGTGCTTGATCCGCAGCATGAATATGTCGCCGCCTTTACCCGCAATGTCGACCGGGCGCGGCTCTTCGATGCAAGCTCGGTGATGACGGCGGAGCCTGTCGATCATCCGGGCGGGGCGGGTTTCGTCATCGATGGCGACGGGCGGGTGACCGGCTGGCGCGGGGCCGAAAGCGATCCGCCCTCGCCGGATTTCATCAGCGTCAGCCCGGACACAGTGCTACTGGACATCGCGGCCAAGGCGGCCGGTCGCAAAGGCCCGGTGGCCGTCGTCGACGATAGCGGTCGTTTCCAGGGAAAAATCACGGAATCCGCGTTGCTTGCGGGGATCGCCGGTACGTCGGAACCCCAGAATAAAGGCCGCGCTCATGCTTGATGCCGATACAGTTTATATCCCGCTGGACCGGTGGATTCAGACTGCCATCGAATGGATCGCCCTGCATTTCCGTCCGGCCTTTCGCACCGTGCGCTGGCCGATTGACGAGCTTTTAAACCTGATCGAAGGCGGCTTGCAGGCAACGCCGCCGCTACTGTTCATCCTGATCTTTGCGCTGCTCTCTCTGTGGCTGGCGGGACGACGTACCGGGATTTTCACTGTCGTCGCTCTCTTCGTGATCCTGCTGCTTGGCATTTGGGAACCGACGATGACGACGCTGGCACTGATTGCGACGGCCATCGTGATCTGCGTGATCATCGGTATTCCCATCGGGATCCTTTGTGCCCGCAGCGATAAGGCATGGCGCATCGTGCGCCCGATCCTTGACGTGATGCAGACCACGCCCAGCTTTGTCTATCTGATCCCGGTGGTGATGCTGTTCGGCGTTGGCACCGTGCCGGGCGCTGTGGCGGTGATCGTGGTTGCCGTGCCGCCGCTGATCCGGTTCACCAATATCGGCATCCGCGGCGTCGACCGTGAGCTGATCGAGGCCGGGATCGCCTTTGGCGCGACGGACCGGCAGTTGCTGTGGGAGATCCAGTTGCCGCAGGCGCTGCCGACCATCCTTGGCGGTCTTAACCAGACGGTTCTGATGGCGATGGTGATGTCGGTGATCGTTGCGATGATCGGGGCCGAAGGTCTGGGGCTTGTGGTGCTTCAAGGGCTTGGCCGGCTTGACGTGGGCCGCGCCGCGATCGGGGGCATCGGCATCGTGCTGATGGCGATCATCCTCGACCGGCTGACACAGGCCGTGGCCGAGCGTGACCCCAAGAAAGCCTCGCCCTTTGCCCGCCTTGCCGGGGCCGGGCGTATGATCATGGGTGGCAGGTCCCGGGGTGCGAAAACCGCGACAGCCACGCCTGCCGACAGCAAGAACTAACGGTAAACCAAATGCCCTGCCGCATCGGTGGCAGGGAAGAAAAGCGGTCGCGTCCCTCCATGGCCGCATCGAACCAACAGAAGGAGAACCATGAAATGAAACGGAAATTCCTCTTATCCCTTGGCGCGGCCTGCATGGCTGCTGCCCCTGTCCTTGCCCAGTCCCTGCCGGGCGAAGGCACCACGGTACGCTTTTCGCGCAGTGACAGCCTTGGCGCGCAATACATTCAGGACGCGATCCTGATGCAGGCGCTGACCGATCTTGGCTATGACGTGGAACTGACCACCGTCGGCACGGCGGCCTTTCTTCAGGCGGCGATGCAGGGCGATCTTGATGTCTCGGGCGACGTGAACATGCCGCAGCGCCAGCTGCAATATGTCACCGTTGAGGACGATGTCGCGCTGCTGGGAGAAGGCACCATCGAGGGTGGTGGCATCAACGGCTACATGATCGACAAGGCGACCGCCGAGGAATACGGCATTACCGATGTCGGCCAGTTGAAAGATCCCGAAATCGCGGCGCTGTTCGACTCGGACGGCGATGGCAAGGCGAACCTCATGAACTGCGACCCGGGCTGGAGCTGCGGTGACGTGGTGGACTACCAGCTTGAGGATTTCGGCCTGATGGACACGGTCCAGTCGGTGCGCGCGAAGTATGAACCGTTGCTGGCCGAAACCTTCAGCCGCTATCGTCAGGGCGAGCCGATCCTGTTCTACACGTGGAGCCCGTCCTTCGTGACGCAGGTTCTGGTGCCGGGCGAGGACGTGGTCTGGCTGCCGATCCCGCATGACTCTGCGCCCGAGAGCGTGAGCGTGCCGAACGGCCATGTGGTCGAAGGCGTGGTTGGCTGTGCCGGGGACGCGCCCTCCTGCCGCATGGCGACCGGCTCATGGAACTGGGAGATCGCCGCGAACCGTGACTTCCTTGCCGAAAACCCGGTTGTCGAAACGCTTGTTTCCACCGTTCAGTGGCCGCTTCAGACGTGGTCGAACTGGGAAGGTGAGATGAAGGAAGACAATTCCGACCGTGCCATCGAGCGCATCGCCGCCACCTGGATCGAAGAGAACCGCGAGACCTATGAAGGTTGGCTTGAGACGGCAAAGGCTGCCGCGGGCGAGTAAGCCATTCATAGAATGACGGACCGGGCCGCGCCTGTCGCGGCCCGGTTTTTTCATGCCGGTTCTTTGTCCGATTTCTGTTTCAATCGCTCGGCTACGCCTCTGGCCCAGCGGTTGGCGGCCTCGCCAAAGCAGTCGTGCAGGGAATCCGCCGCGATCACGCTGCCCAGCGACATCCGGCCCAGAAGGCAGAGATGCGGGATGGGGGTGCCGTCGACGTCGATCACGGTGCCGTCGGGTGCGGTGCGGGCGCCCATGCCCTTGGCGATTTCAGTCAGCTTGCCATTTTCCATAAGGCCGCAGATCAGCGGATCGGTGGTGATCGACAGATTGGGCGAGGGCAGGACAGAATCCACCATGACCGAGACCTCGGTTTGCCGGTCACCCGATGTCAGCTGCCAGCCCGACGGGGTGAGGTCGATTTGCGGGTCGGCTGCATGGCCAAGATCGACGATTCCGGCCTCGATCAGCGCCTCCATTTCGCGGGCCGAGCTGATTGGCTGACCGTAGGAATAGCGTTTGAGTCCCTCGTCGAAACCGACTATTTTCTCGGCCGTGTCCGGAGGCGTTTCGATGGGGTTATAGGCGGCGCGGATCTCGTCCTGCCACTTGCGCCAGATCTGCCCAAAGGCAAAGCCGATATCGGGGGCGCGCTGTCCCGAGGCGAGTTCGATGCCTGCCTTCAGCGTTTCACGTGGGCCGTCCGAAGATTGCGATCCGGGATCGACCCATTCTTTGTCCAGCCAGTCGGCGATGTCCTTATCGGATTTCGTTACGCCGTGCTGGTCGAGCACATGTCGAACGGCGGGGATGGTCGCCGCGTTGAGCAGCTCTCTCGCCTTGTCGGTGGCGGAGCTTGAAGCTATCGCCATCGCCTTGCAGAAGGCTTCGGTATCCGCTTTCTGCGGGGTGAAGCGCGCGTCGAGATCGCCGGTCTCGGGCTTGGGGAAGGGCGGTTTCCCGTCGAGCGAAAATGGCAGGATGCGGGCGGGTTCACGGCCCGAGGCGATGTATTGACCATTTTCGAAACGCCCGCCAAGGCCGGTTGTCAGAACCCGCAGAACGTCGAAGACCGAGAGGCCCATGCCCCGGATCGCGACGGTCTTGTCGCCCCATTGTTCGGCCGCACGAGCGAGGTTGCGGGCGGGGTAGGCATTGGCGAGGATCGCCCCGCTTCGTGCGGCGTGGTTCTGCCAGTCGGAGAGCTGATCGTCGGGGGTGCTGGCGGGTTGTCCGGGCGTCAGGAGAACTTCGTCATAGGGGCCAAGCCATTGGCCGTGAAGACTGATTTCCCATCCGTCGCCATTTGGGCGCAGGTCGTCCGCCCGGCCAAAGACACGGGTGATCGTCGGGTGGCCCTGTGCGGCGAGATCGGTGTGTCGCGCTTCGAGATAGCGCCCCAGATCGGCGCGGAGCGGAAAGCTGTCAGGGTCGGGATCATGGGCGAGCCAGTCGGCGAACGCGCCACAGTTGGAGCTTTGCGGCGCGCGGATGTCGATGTCGCGCATGGCCGTGTTCAGCAGGCAGAGCGGGCTTTCCTCGGGGTCGAAATTCGGGCCGGCGGCATTGGCCGGGAACGGGTCGAACGTGTCGATCTGCACCGCGCGCTGTTCCTCGCGCAGGTCGGCGGCAAGGGCTTCGAGTGCGCCAAGGCTGCGAGGGCCTGCGCCGATGACCGCGATGCGCAGGGCGGGGTGGTCGGTTTTCATATTGTTGCTTTCATTGATACCCGGTTCACCATTCGTTTACGTGTAATGGGGGGAAAAGTTCCCCTTTTGCCGTTTCGAGGGCCGGTCGCGTGGGCGGTGCGGACTGCGGTTGTACTGCGGTTCGCAGTGCAGCGATTTTTTCAGCGGAGTAGTGTTGTCTTTGCGTGGCGGTGGGCAACTCGGTGAGTATTATATCCTTTGTTTCCATTATATTATTTCTATTTTTGGTGCGATTGCGGTCAGTCCACAGGGGTGGCACCGGCTGTACACCCCCTGTACACCCCCCGTACATCGGCGCGTGCACCTCAGCGGGAAAATCGTTCCGGAGCGCGTTGCTTGGGTCTTGTGGGCAACCGGGCAAGATGCCGGAACAAGTTTAGTGAAACATTTCCTGAGCGCACGGGCGAAAACCCTTGTCGTTGAAGGTGATCAGAGCCGCAGCATGTGTCTTTTTTCCGTGCATTGCGCGGGCCTTTGCGGTTTCCAGTGCGGGAGGAATTCGCCTAGGTTCGGCGCGAGGGAATACCTGAGGGTACAGCGACATGTCAGACATCACCATCTATCCGGCGCGCAAAATCATCACAATGAACCCCGCGCGGCCCGAGGCGAGCCACGTGGCCGTGCGTGACGGGCGCATCCTGGGTGCGGGCACGCTGGAAGAGCTGGAGGGCTGGGGCGCCTATGACCTTGACGCGCGCTTTGCCGACAAGGTGCTGATGCCCGGCATGGTCGAGGGGCATGCGCATACGATGGAAGGCACGCTTTGGGGCAAGGTCTACGTGGGCTATTTCGACCGGATGGATCCGGATGGCACGGTCTGGCCGGGGCTGACATCCATCGACGCGGTTTTGGCGCGGCTGACCGAGGCCGAGGCGGCGCTGAGGGATCCGGAAGCGCCGCTGTCGGCGTGGCAGTTCGATCCGATCTACATGGACAACCAGAGGGTCAATCGCGCCCAGCTGGATGCGGTATCGGCGAAGCGCCCCATTGGTGTGCTGCATGCCTCGGTCCATATCATGAACGTGAACACCCGCGCGCTGGAACTGGCCGGGCTGATGCGGCAGGGCATCGAGCATCCCGGCATTCCGCTGGGCGAGGACGGCTATCCCACGGGAGAGCTGAAAGGGCCCGAGGTGATGGGGCAGGTCGGGGCGCATGTGGGCTATGCGCAGGCCCTGACCGATTGCGACGAACCGGGCTTACGCGCCTTTGCGAAGCTTTGCGTGCGGCAGGGGGTGACCACCGTGACCGATCTGGCCGCCGGGCTGTCGCCGGAGGCGGTCGAGATGATGCTGCGGGTCACCGGGGAAGTCGGCTTTCCGGCGCGGGTGGTGCCCTTGCGTTATTTCATGGGGCTGTCGCCTGCCGATCTGGTGGCTGAGGTGGTGCGGCTGCGCGACATGTCCACGGACCGGCTGCGGATGGGACGGATCAAGGTGGTGGCCGATGGCTCGATCCAAGGGTTCTCGGCGCGGATGCGCTGGCCCGGCTATTACAACGGCGCGCCGAACGGGATGTGGTATATCGCGCCCGAGCAGATGGAAGAGATTTACGAGCGCGCGCTGGAGGCCGGGGTGCAGATCCACACCCATACCAATGGCGATCAGGCGACGGAACTTGCGCTGGAGAAGATGGAGGCGGCGCTGGCGCGCCATCCCCGTCGCGATCACCGGTTCACCTTGCAACATTGTCAGCTTGCGGATGCGGCGCAGTTCCGCAAGATCGCGGCGCTGGGCATGTGCGTGAACCTGTTTGCGAACCATCATTTCTACTGGGGGGACGCGCATTACAACCTGACAGTCGGGCCGGAACGGGCGGAGCGGATGAACGCCTGCCGCACGGCGCTGGCGTCTGGCGTGCCGATGGCGATACATTCGGATGCGCCGATCACCCCGCTTGCGCCGCTGTTTACCGCCTGGTGTGCGGTGAACCGGCTGACCGCCTCGGGCCGGGTGCAGGGCGAGGCGGAGCGGATTTCCGTGGATGAGGCGCTTTATGCCGTGACGTTGGGCGCGGCCTATACGCTGCATCTGGATGGCGAGGTCGGATCGATCGAGACCGGCAAACGGGCGGATTTCGCGGTGCTCGAAGAGGACCCGACCACTGTGGATGCAATGGCGCTGAAGGATGTGCCGGTCTGGGGGACGGTGCAGGGCGGCCGCGTCTTTGCCGCGGGGGATCTGTGAGCGCAGCGCTGCCCGTCACGGTGATTGGCGGCTATCTAGGTGCGGGCAAGACGACGCTGGTGAACCATCTGCTGCGCCATGCAGAGGGGCGGCGGCTTGCGGTGCTGGTCAATGAATTCGGCGAATTGCCCATCGATGCGGACCTGATCGAGGCCGAGGGGGACGACCTGATCTCGATCTCGGGCGGCTGCGTCTGCTGTTCCTTTGGCAGCGATCTGACGGCGGCGCTGCTGCGGCTGGCTACGCTGGAGCCGCGTCCCGATCACGTGGTGATCGAAGCCTCGGGCGTGGCGATACCGGGGGCGATCCTGTCGAGCGTGTCGCTGCTGGCGGGGTATCGCGCGGATGGGGTGGTGATCCTGGCAGATGCGGCGGGACTGCGGCGCAGTCTCGACGATCCATACGTGGGCGATACGGTGCGCGCGCAGGTGGCGGGCGCGGATATCATCGTTTTGAACAAAATGGACCTTGTGTCGAAGTCGGCGCGGGGAGGCTTGGTGGACTGGGTGGCCGCAGAATGGCCGGGCGCGGCGCTGCTGCCGGTCACCGACGGCGCCGCGCCGGTCGATCTGGTGCTGGGTGTCGGCGGGACCCGAGGGGGTGGTGCCGCGCTGGGTCATGCGGACGGTTTGTTCGAGAGCATCGTGCTGGAGGTATCGGCGGAGGTCGATGCGGCGGCTCTTGCCGAGGCGATCGCCACCGGGGGCTATGGGGTCGTGCGGGCGAAAGGCTGGGTTGGCGGGCAGCTTCTCCATGTGGTGGGCCAGCGGTGGGCGGTGACGCCGGGACGCGGGGCAATGGGGCTGGTCTGTATCGGGTTGAAGGGGCAGTTGCATCGGGACGGACTGGCGGCGCTGGTCGGGTGATTGGGGTTTTAGGGGGTTAGGGGGCGCTGCCCCCGTCGGCCTTTGGCCGACTCCCCCGGGGTACTTTTGGGCAAGAGGAAAAGGGGGGGCGGCGCTCTTTCGGAGGCGGCTGGTGGGGCTGGTCAGAGGCGTTTGCCGGCCTCGTCGAAGTCGAGTTCGCGGCTGTCGGGCCAGTCAATACCGCAGGCGGTGCCCTCGGCGGGGACCGGGGCGGTGCCGTCCTGCCGGATGGTGAAGCTTTCGCCGGTGTCGAGGCGCAGGTGGAGCAGGGTTTCGGCGCCGAGCGCCTCGGTAAAGAGGATTTTGGCGGGCAGGCGGCCGCTGCCTGCTGTCGTGAGGGTGGCGTGTTCGGGGCGGATGCCGATGGTCTTGATGCGGGCGTCGCGGGGGGAGAACAGGCGCGCGGGCAGGAAGTTCGTGGCCGGTGAGCCGATGAAGCCCGCGACGAATTCGGTGGCCGGATTTTCGTAGACCTCGAGTGGTGCGCCGATCTGGTCGGCGACGCCGCCGTTCATCACGATCATGCGGTCGGCGAGGGTCATCGCCTCGACCTGATCGTGGGTGACGTAGAGCGAGGTGATGCCGAGCTGTTTCTGCAGGTCCTTGATTTCGAGCCGCATCTGCACGCGCAGCTTGGCGTCGAGGTTGGAGAGCGGTTCGTCGAAAAGGAACAGGCTGGGTTTGCGCACGATGGCGCGGCCCATGGCGACGCGCTGGCGCTGGCCGCCGGAAAGCTCGCGCGGCTTGCGGGCGAGGTAGGGTTCGAGCTGGAGCATTTTCGCGGCGGTGGCGACGCGGTCCTCGATTTCGGATTTCGGCGTCTTGGCGATCTTGAGGCCGTAGGCCATGTTGTCGAAGACCGTCATATGCGGGTAGAGCGCGTAGTTCTGGAACACCATCGCGATGTCGCGGTCCATCGGTTCCTCTTCGTTGACCCGGCGGCCATCGATCAGAATCTCGCCTGAGGTGACGGTTTCCAGACCGGCGACCATGCGCAGCAGGGTGGATTTGCCGCAGCCCGAGGGGCCGACGATGACGATGAATTCACCGTCCCTCACGTCGATATCGACCCCGTGGATGACCTCTGTCTTGCCGAAGGTCTTGCGGATCTGGTTCAGGGTCAGGGTTGCCATTGGGTCGGTTCACATTCTTGAAGTCTGTTGGTTTGCGGATCGGTCGGGGCCGGACGGGCGCGCGGCCTCATTTCTCGCTGTCCACGAGGCCGCGGATGAAGAGTTTCTGCATCGAGATGACCACGATCACCGGGGGTATCATCGCGAGGATCGAAGTGGCCATGATCACCGGCCAGTCGGCGATGTCGTCGCCACTGGGGAACATCTGTTTCAGCCCCATGACGATGGTGTTCATCGACGGGTCGGTGGTGATCAGCAGCGGCCAGAGATACTGGTTCCAGCCGTAGATGAAGAGGATGACGAAGAGCGCGGCCATGTTGGTGCGGCTCATCGGCAGAAGGATATCCCAGAAGAACCGCATCGGGCGGGCGCCGTCGACTCGGGCGGCCTCGGCCAGTTCGTCCGGCACGGTCATGAAGAACTGGCGGAACAGGAAGGTGGCGGTGGCCGAGGCGATCAGGGGAAAGATCAGCCCGGAGTAGCTGTTGAGCATGCCGAAATTGGCGATGACCTCGTAGGTGGGAACGATGCGTACCTCGACCGGGAGCATCAGGGTGAGGAA
This sequence comes from Heliomarina sp., assembly GCF_052826185.1. Lineage (NCBI taxonomy): Bacteria > Pseudomonadati > Pseudomonadota > Alphaproteobacteria > Rhodobacterales > Roseobacteraceae > Heliomarina > Heliomarina sp. The sequence continues at coordinate 308,206 of NZ_JBRBUI010000017.1, forward strand.
GATCAGCCAGAAGAACAGCTTGCGCCCCGGGAAGCGGAAATAGACGATGGCGAAGGCCGAGAGCAGCGAGATCACGATCTTGCCGATGGAAATGCCAAGCGCCATGACCAGCGAGTTGAAGAGCATCCAGGCGACCGGCGCATTGACGCCGGAAAACAGCGCCTTGGTATAGTTCTCGAGGAACCGGTCGCCGGGCAGCAGGGGCATCGGCGGCCGCACGATTTCGGGCTGGCTGACCGTCGAGGCGACAAAGGCGAGCCAGATCGGGAAGAAGATCACGATCACGCCGAGGATCAGGCCGGCATGGGTGAACCAGAGGCCGATGCCGCGTTTCTCGACCATGCCCTCGGCGGGGATGCGGGCGGATTTTACCGGGGCGGTTTCGGCGGCCAGCGCGTCACGGGCGGTCAATAGTGCACCCTCCGTTCGATGTATTTGAACTGGATGACGGTGAGCAGGCCGACGACCAGCAAGAGCACGACCGACTGGGCGGCGGAGCTGCCGAGATCCTGCCCGACAAAGCCGTCCTTGTAGACCTTGTAGACGAGGATCGTGGTGGCCTGCTGCGGGCCGCCCGAGGTGATCGTGTGGATCACGCCGAAGGTCTCAAAAAAGGCGTAGACGATGTTCACCACCAGCAGAAAGAAGGTGGTGGGCGAGAGCAGCGGGAAGACGATGGTGCGGAAGCGGGTCCAGAAGCGGGCGCCGTCGATGGCGGCGGCTTCGATCACCGAGCGCGGGATCGCCTGAAGCCCGGCGAGGAAGAACAGGAAGTTGTAGCTGACGCGGCCCCAGCTTGAGGCGACCACGACGAGGCCCATCGCCTCGGTTTCGTTCAGCACGTGGTTCCAGTCATAGCCCAGGAGGCCGAGGTACCACGAGATCACGCCGACGCGGGTGTTGAACATGAAGAGCCAGAGCACGCCGGCCACGGCGGGGGCAACCGCGTAGGGCCAGATCAGCAGGGTGCGATAGGTGCCCGAGCCCTTGATCAGCCGGTCGGCGAGGACGGCGAGATACAGCGCCATGCCCATCGAGACCACGGTGACAAGGCCGGAGAAAACGGCGGTGGTGACGAAGGAGGCGCGGTAATACGGGTCCTTGGCGAGATATTCGAAATTGCCAAGCCCGACATATTGCATCGAGAGCCCGAACGGGTCGGGGATGAACAGCGACTGATAGATCGCCTGCCCGGCGGGGTAAAAGAAGAAGGCAGCCGTGATGAAGACCTGCGGCAGCAGGAGCAGCATCGGCAGCAGCCAGCCTTTGAACGTGACGCGTTTTTCCATGAAACAAGGCGGCCGGGAGCGCGGGCTCCCGGCCTTGGTCTTTCGGTCTTAGTTCGCGGCTTCGAAGCGGCGCAGCAGCTGGTCGCCCCGCTCTTTCGCGCTGTCGAGCGCGGCCTGGGCCGATTTGTCACCGGACCATACGGCTTCGAGCTCTTCGTCGATGATGCCGCGGATCTGGTCGAAAGAGCCAAGGCGCAGACCCTTGGAGTTGGCGGTCGGCTCGTTGGTGGTCATCTGCTTGACGGCCACGTCGGTGCCCGGGTTTTCTTCGTAGAAACCCTGTTCGCGGGTCAGCTCACCGGCGGCGGCGGTGATCGGCAGATAGCCGGTGTCCTGGTGCCATTTCGCCTGGATTTCCGGCGAGGAGAGGAAGTTCAGGAATTCGGCAACGCCTTTGTATTCCTCGTCCGACTGGCCTTCCATGACCCAGAGCGACGCGCCACCGATGATGGTGTTCTGCGGGGCGCCTTCGACACCTTCCCAGTAGGGCAGCGGGCGCACGTCGAAGTCAAAGCTGGCTTCGGACTTGATGCCCGCGTAGCCGGCGGAGCTTTCGGTGAAGAGCGCGCATTCACCGGCGCGGAAGTTGGCACCGCCTTCGTTGCGGCGACCGGCATAGATGAATTTGCCGTCCTTGGCCCATTCACCCATGGTTTCGATATGCTTGACCTGCACCGGGCCGTTCAGCGCCAGTTCGGTGTCGAAACCGGCAAAGCCGTTGTCCTGCGTCGCGAAGGGCACGTTGTGATAGGCCGAAAGGTTCTCGAGATGGATCCAGCTTTGCCACGCGGTGGTGAGCGGGCATTCGTGGCCAGCTTCTTTCAGCTGGTCGAGCACGTCACCGACGTTCTGCCAGGTGGAGAGATCGGTATCGGGGTCGATGCCGGCCTCGGACAGGGCGTCGCGGTTGACCCAGAGGACCGGGGTGGAGGAGTTGAAGGGCATCGAGAGCATCTCGCCCTCGGTGGTGGTGTAATAGCCTTTGACCGCGCCGATGAAGGCATCCGCGTCAAAATCGGCGCCCGCGTCCGCCATCACTTCGTAGACCGGCTTGATCGCGCCCTTGGCGGCCATCATCGTGGCGGTGCCGACTTCAAAGACCATCAGGATGTCGGGTTGTTCACCGGCCCGGAATGCGGCGATCCCGGCGTTCAGCGTTTCAGAGTAGTTGCCCTTGTGCGTGGCGACAACGGTGTAGTCCGACTGGGAACCATTGAAGGTTTCGACCTGCTCGGCAACGAGTTCGCCAAGGCGTCCGGTAAAGGCATGCCAGAACTGGATTTCCGTTTGCGCGTAAGCGCTTGTGCCAAGTGCCAGCGACAGCGCCGCACCGCCCAGAAGGGTTCTGATTGTCATGTTCATCTCCGATTCACATTCTGCTGAATTATTAAGCATAGGCATGGCTATGCGATTCTCGCAAACTGTATGGGTTCTGTGACAGGCCGGTGACAAATCAGGTCTGTCCACAGGATTATTTCAACAAGCAAATATCTTTGGTATCTTATTGTTTGCAAACGCATTTACCGGATTGTGGCGGCTGTTCGCCGGTCGGCGCGCGCCATGGGTGTGGGTGATTGTCTGGGGATTTTTGAAACTGCCGGGGGATTTTCTCGATGGATGAAATGCGGGACGGCGCGATAGGGTGGCGCCGAACAGCACCCGAGCGGAGAAACACATGCTTGACCTAGCCATTACCTGGGAATGGATCGCCTTTGCCGTACGCTGGCTGCATGTGATCACGGCCATCGCGTGGATCGGGTCTTCGTTCTATTTCATCGCGCTGGATCTGGGGCTGCAAAAGGCGGCGCATCTGCCCAAGGGCGCGCATGGCGAGGAATGGCAGGTGCACGGGGGCGGGTTCTACCACATCCAGAAATATCTCGTCGCGCCCGAGATGATGCCCGAGCACCTCACATGGTTCAAATGGGAGAGCTATGCCACGTGGCTTTCGGGCGCGGCGATGCTGATGATCGTCTACTGGGTGGGCGGAGAGCTTTACCTGATCGACGCGAACAAGGCGGATCTGGCGCTTTGGCAGGGGGTCCTGATCTCGGCGGCGTCGCTGAGCATTGGCTGGCTGGTCTACGACGCCTTGTGCAAATCGCCGCTGGGCGAGCGGCCGACCGTGCTAATGGTGCTGTTGTTCGTGCTGCTGGTGGTGATGGGCTGGGGGTATAACCAGATCTTTACCGGCCGGGCGATGATGCTGCACCTTGGCGCGTTTACCGCGACGATCATGACGGCGAACGTGTTCTTCATCATCATGCCGAACCAGCGCATCGTTGTGGCGGACCTCAAGGCCGGGCGCACGCCCGATCCGAAATACGGCAAGATCGCCAAGCTGCGGTCGACCCATAACAACTACCTGACCTTGCCGGTCATCTTCCTGATGCTGTCGAACCACTATCCGCTGGCCTTTGGCACCCAGTACAACTGGCTGATCGCGGCGCTGGTGTTCCTGATGGGGGTCACGATCCGGCATTATTTCAACACCACCCATGCGCGCAAACCTGCACCGCACTGGACGTGGTGCGTGACCGCGCTGCTTTTTATCGGGATCATCTGGTTGTCGAGCGCGGGCTACAGCCGCGACGTGCCTGAGGAGCAGGCCACGCTGAGCCAGAGCCAGCAGGTCTTTGCCAGCGCCGAGGGCTATGACGAGGTGCGCGACATCGTGCTGGGGCGCTGTTCCATGTGCCATTCGCGCGAACCCTTCTGGGAAGGCATGCTCTGGGCACCGAAACATGTCTACCTTGAGACTGACGCGGACATCACGGCGCACGCACGGATGATCTATGTGCAGGCGGGGATATCCTCGGCAATGCCGCCTGCGAACGTGTCCTTTATCACCGAGGAAGAGCGCGACAAGATCGCCGACTGGTTCCGGTCGGCGCGTGAGGCGGGAGGCATCGCGCTCGCACTGCAGTGAAGCGCGACGGGTTGACGGCGGCGGCAGGGCGCATAGCTTGAGCGGCAACGCGTGACCATTGGGTGCGCGGCCTCAGCACAAAGAGAGAGCCTATGACCGATACCTATACGCCGCCGAAGAAATGGACATGGAACAAGGAAAGCGGGGGCAAGTTCGCCAGCATTAACCGCCCCATCGCAGGTCCGACCCATGACAAGGACCTGCCGGTCGGCAAGCACCCCCACCAGCTTTATTCGCTGGCCACGCCCAACGGCGTGAAGGTCACGGTGCTGTTTGAAGAGCTTCTGGCCGCCGGTCATCCGGACGCGGAATACGACGCATGGCTGATCAACATCGGCGAGGGCGACCAGTTCAGCAGCGGGTTTGTCGATGTGAACCCGAATTCGAAGATCCCGGCGCTGATGGACCATTCGACCGGCGCGCCGACGCGGGTGTTCGAATCCGGGGCGATCCTGTTGTACCTCGCGGAAAAGTTCGGATCTTTCCTGCCCACCGATGCCAGCGCCCGGCCCGAGATGCTGTCGTGGCTGTTCTGGCAGATGGGCAGCGCGCCCTATCTGGGCGGTGGCTTCGGCCATTTCTACGCCTATGCGCCGGAGAAATGGGAATACCCGATCGACCGTTTCGCGATGGAGGTGAAGCGCCAGCTTGACGTGCTGGACCGTCGCCTGTCGGAGAACACCTATCTCGTGGGCGAGGAATATACGATTGCCGATATGGCGAACTGGGCGTGGTACGGCCAGCTTGCGTTGGGCCGTCTGTACGAGGCGGGCGAGTTCCTTGACGTGGAAAACTATGAGAACGTGCAGCGCTGGGCCAAGGAGATCGACGCGCGCGAACCGGTCAAGCGGGGCCGCATGGTCAACCGGACCTTTGGCGATGCGAAGTTCCAACTGCACGAACGCCACGATGCGGGCGATTTCGAGACAAAGACGCAGGACAAGCTGGAACCCGAAGAGGGGTGAAGCTGAGAGAGGCGGCCTGCGGGCCGCCTTTTTCGTTCGTGGGATGTTCAGCGGTGATGCGCACGATGGCATCGGGTGAAATATTCCCGTCCGTGCCGCTTGTATAGATGGCTTGGCCACGCCACTTGTCGTCACACGCGCTGGATGCAGCGCGCGAGGAGAATTTTCATGATCGAAACGTGGTTGCCGCTTTTGGGTGGCCTGATCCTGCTTGTGGCAGGGGGCGAGTTGCTGGTGCGCGGGTCGGTTGAAGCTGCCGAAAGACTTGGGGTTTCGCCGCTGGTGATCGGCCTGACCCTTGTGGGGTTCGGCACCTCGATGCCCGAGCTTGTCACCTCGGTTCAGGCGGGGCTCAAGGGCTCGCCGGGGATCGCATATGGTAACGTCGTCGGATCGAACATCGCCAATATCCTGTTGATCGCCGGTGTCTCGGCGCTGATCTGCCCTGTTGTCGTGGCCCGGTCGGCGCTGCGCCGGGATGCGGTGGTGATGTTGTCGGTCGCGGTGATGTTTGCCCTGATGGCGGTGTTCGTTCCCATGGCGCAGGCGGTGGGCGTTGGATTTCTTGCCTTGCTGATCGGCTATATCCTTTTCGTGATCCGGCAGGAGCGAAACGCCGGGGCTACCGGTGCCTTGCATGACAAGAGCCTTGCCCTTGCAGAGGTCGACACTGCGCTTTCCCAGCCGCATGGCCAGCGGCATATCGCCATTCCTTTTCTCATAACCCTTGCCGGTCTGGCGCTTGTGATCGCGGGAGGCTCCTTGCTGGTCAGCGGGGCCGTGGCGCTGGCGCGGGGTTTTGGTATTTCGGAAACGATCATCGGCCTGACGATCGTCGCTGTGGGTACATCCATGCCCGAGCTTGTTACCTCGGTGGTTGCCGCGGTGAAGCGGCAGGGGGACGTGGCATTCGGCAACGTCATCGGGTCCAACATCTACAACATTCTCGGCATCGGGGGCGCCACGGCGCTTATCGCGCCATCGCAGGTTCCGGATGAAATCGCGCGGTTTGATGCGCCGGTGATGGTGGGCGTCTCCCTGCTTCTTGTCCTGTTCGCTGCAACCGGGTTTCGGATCGCGCGCTGGGAGGGAGCAGTGCTGGTTGCCGGGTACGCGGTTTATGTCTGGTCGATATGGCCTTGATGGGGGGCGGGCTGGATCACGCCGTATTTCCAAACCGCGCGACCCATTCCTCGCGCGTGATTTCGAAACCGCTGCAATCGTCCTCGGCATAGGCGCGGCGGGGGCCGGTGGGGCGGAGGCCGCATTTTTGCAGGACGTGCTGGGAATTGGCGTTACCGGGGTCGGTGACGGCGATGACGCGGGGAAGGGCGGTTTGCTCGAAGGCAAAGCGCAAGAGGCGGGCGCAGAGTTCGGTGGCAAAGCCCTGTCCCCAGGCGGCGGGCACCAGCAGGTAGCCGATTTCGATCTCATCACGCGGGTAGCTGTCGGGGGTGAGTTGATCCCAGTCGATATCGCTGGAATCGATGGGCAGCGGGGTCAGAACGCAATCGCCGATCTTTTCGCCCGTGTCCTTGCGGGATACGCACCAGATGCCGATGCGCCCGCCCGCGCCGCGACGGATGGCGTTGGCCATGTGATCCTCGACCTCGTCACGGGTGAGCGGGTCGGCCACGTAGCGCATCACCTCCGGATCGCCGAGCAGGCGATGTGCGATATCCGCATCCTCCGAGGAAAACGGCGTCAGGCGCAGGCGGTCAGTTTCGAGGATCAGGGACTCGTGTGGCAGGGCGGTAATCATGGGGGCCTCGGCGGGTATTTCACTATTTTCCATGCTAACCGGTTTTCGCGAGAGCCTGCCAGAACCGCCTGTCATAATGGTATCACATTTCGCCAAAAATGGACCCGTGCAAAGGCCGCGATCCTGTTTTAGATGGGCCGCTACAGAACAGGACTCCATCGGTGGCAGACATGCAGGGCGCGACAGCGGATTATATCATCATCGGGGCCGGATCGGCGGGCTGCGTGCTGGCCAATCGACTCTCGGCGGACGCGCGCAACAAGGTGGCGGTGCTTGAGGCCGGGGGATCGGATCTCAACTTTTGGGTGCGGATGCCGATTGGCTATGGCGGGGCGTTCTACCACCCGCGTCTGAACTGGCGCTACCAGTCCGAGATCGATGCCGGTACCGGCCGCGCCCATTACTGGCCGCGCGGCAAGGTCGTGGGCGGGTCAAGCTCGATCAACGCGATGGTGTTCATCAGGGGGCAAAAAGAGGATTACGACGGCTGGGCGTCGATGGGCAACGCGGGCTGGTCCCATGACGATCTGCTACCGTATTTCAAGAAGCTGGAAAACAACCTTGCCGGGGCGGATGAATGGCGCGGGACGGGCGGGCCGATCACCGTGTCGCGGATCGATGACGGGGTGCATCCGTTAAGCCATGACTATGTCAAATCCGCCGTGGCGGCGGGCTGGCCTGCGAACCCGGATTTCAACGGGGCGACGCAGGAAGGCGTGGGGCTTTACCAGATCAATACGCGGAACGGTTTCCGCTGTTCGGCGGCGACGGGCTATCTGAACCCGGCGATGAACCGGCCTAACCTTGAGCTGCACAAGAACGCGCAGGTGATGCGGCTGATTTTTGAGGGCCGCCGCGCGGTGGGCGTGGAATACCGTCAGGGCGGTGCGGTCAAACGGATGATGGCCAAGCGCGAGGTGATCCTGTCGGCGGGGGCGGTGAATTCGCCGCAGATCCTGCAGCTTTCCGGGATCGGCGACGGGACGATGCTGCGCGACAAGGGGATCGAGGTGCTGCATGACGCGCCCGAGGTGGGGCGCAACCTTCAGGACCATATCGGCTGGGACCTGATCTATGAGACCACCTCTCCGACGCTGAACAACGTGCTGGGACCGTGGATGGGGCGCATCCGGCTGGGGATGACCTATGCGATGACCCGCAAGGGGCCGCTGTCGCTGAGCGTCAATCAGGGCGGTGGGTTCATCCGCACCTCACCCGAGCGCGACCGGCCGAACCTGCAGCTGTATTTCTCGCCGATGAGCTATACCAAAGCGACGCCCGGCAAACGGCGGCTGATGTCGCCGGACACCTTCCCCGGTGTGCTGATCGGGTTGTCGAACTGCCACCCCAAAAGCCGGGGCCATGTCGGGCTGCGTTCAGGCGATCCGATGGACACGCCGGAAATCCATCCGGGCTATCTGAGCGCGCCCGAAGACCTTGAGGAACTGGTGGATGGCGTGCAGATCCTGCGCGATATCATGGCGCAAGAGCCGATAGCCTCGTCGGTCAAGCGCGAGATTCTGCCGGGGGCAGCGGTGACGGATCGCGATGCGCTGCGCGAAGATATGCGCAAGCGTTGCGGCACGATTTTCCACGCCTGCGGCACCTGCGCGATGGGGCCGGAGGACAGCGCCGTCGTCGATGAGCGGCTGCGGGTCAAAGGGGTCGAGGGGCTGCGGGTTGTGGATGCGTCGATTTTCCCGCGCATCACTTCGGGCAACCTTAATGCGCCGGTGATGATGGTGGGAGAGAAAGCCTCGGACATGATCCTTGAGGATGCAAAAGCCTAGAGCGACCTGAGACAATCGGCGAGCGCCGCGACGCTGCGCGAGATTTGCGCGGGGGGCACGGCGCTGAAGCCGAGGGTGATGGCCTGCCGCTGGACCGGATCGATGGTGAAGCGGCTGAGCGGTTCGGTGGCGATGCCCGCCGCCTTGGCCGCCTGCGCCAGCGTGGTGTCTTTCAGATCAGGGTTCAGCAGGTCGGCCACGGTGTGAAACCCGGTATCGGTGGGCTCGACCGCAAGCAGCCCGTCAAGATGGCGGGCGGATTCACGCATCAGGCAATCGCGCCGTTCGGCATAGACATCGCGCATCCGGCGGATATGCGCTGCGAAATGGCCCTCGTTGATGAAATCTGCCATGATCGCCTGCATCGATGTCGGCGCGCCCTGCATGGTGGCCCCCGCGATGCGGTGGAACATGGGCGCGAGTTTCGGCGGTGCCACCACATAGCCAAGCCGCAGGGCGGGGAACATGGATTTGGAGAAGGTGCCGACATAGATCACGCGGCCCGAAGTATCCATGCTCTTGAGCGGGGATGGGGCATGGGCGCCATAGTGGAATTCGCCCACGTAATCGTCTTCGATAATCCACGCGCTGGCGTTTTCGGCCGCTTGCAAGAGATCGAAACGGCGCGAGACGCTCATGGTGGTGCCAAGCGGGTGCTGATGCGCGGGCGTAACAAAGGCGAGCCGGAAATCGGGGGCGCGGCGCAACCCGGCTTGCACGTCCATGCCCTGGGCGTCGACCGGGACGGGCACGAGTTTCGCGCCGCTGGAAATCAGGCTGTTGCGCGCGCCGATGGCGCCGGGGTTTTCGAACCAGACGAGGTTGCCCGGGTCGATCAGTGTCGCGCCGATCCGGTTGAAGGCATCCTGCGCCCCGTTAAAGATGAAAACCTCGTCCGCGGTGCAGCGCAGGCCGCGGTTGGCGCGCAGGTGTTGCGCGACGGCCTGGCGCAGTTCGAGCAGGCCCGAGGGGTCGGGATAGCGCATCACATCGGCGCGCGAATTGCGCCAGTGGCGCGCGGCGAGCCGCGACCAGAGCGCCATCGGAAAGACGTCAAACGCGGGCATCCCTGTGACAAAGGCGCGGGGCGCGTCCGGGTGGGCGAGACGCGTGAAATACTGGTCCGAGGCGCTGCTGGAGAGGTTCGCAAGGCGCGGCATCGGCACGTCCTCGCGCGGCTCGGGCGGGGTTGGGGCGGGGATGGGAACGGTTTCGCTGACGTAGGTGCCGGAGCCGACCTGACTGTGGATCAGACCCTCGGCGGTGAGCTGTTCATAGGCGTTGATCGCGGTGGTGCGTGACACCGCCTGATCCTGCGCCAGCGTGCGCGAGGCGGGCAGGCGTTCGCCGGCGCGCAATTGGCCTGACAGGATCAATTCGCGTAAGCTTGTCACAAGCTGGACGGTGATGGTGGCGCTGTCCTTGCGGTCGATACTCAGCGTGGGGATCAGGGCGCCGCCCGCATATTTGGTCAAATTCCGCGACTCCGTTGATTGGTCTGCCACACATAACAGAGTGGACCTTATCAACGGACCACTTTGCAATCACTTTTATCCCAAACACTCACGGATCAGGGGCGCCGCGCGCATGAAACTCAGAAGCATCGAAACCTTCAGCAATCCCTTTGTCGGGTTCGTCCGCATTACGGACGACTCCGGCGCACAGGGGTGGGGGCAGATGTCGACCTATCATTCGGACATCACCGCGCAGGTGCTGCACCGGCAGGTGGCGCCCTGGACGCTGGGGCGCGATATCGAGGACATGGACGATCACCTAAATTACATTCAGGAGCGCGAGCACAAATTCCCCGGCTCTTATGTCTGCCGCGCGATGGGGGGACTTGAAACCGCGGTCTGGGACATGCGGGGCAAGCTGGCGGGCAAGCCGGTGGTCGAATTGCTGGGCGGGACACCCGGCAAGATCCGCGCCTATGCGTCATCGATGAAGCGCGACATCACCCCCAAGGACGAGGCCGAGCGATTCCGCAAGCTGCGCGGTGAGTTCGGGTTTGACGCGTTCAAGTTCCGCATCGGGTCCGAGGCCGGGCGCGGCAAGGACGAATGGGAGGGGCGCACCGAAGAGATCGTGCCGACGATTGCCAATGCCTTCAAATCCGAGGACGTGGCGCTGCTGGTCGATGCCAATTCCTGCTATGCGCCGCAGCAGGCGATCGAAGTCGGGCGGATGCTAGAAGCGAACGGGATCAGCCATTACGAAGAGCCTTGCCCCTATTGGGAGTTGGAGCAGACCCAGGAGGTCACCGAGGCGTTGGATATCGACGTGACCGGCGGCGAGCAGGATTGCCAAATTCCGATCTGGAAGCGGATGATCGATATGCGCGCGGTCGATATCGTGCAGCCCGACGTGATGTACATGGGGGGCATCGGGCGCACGATGGAAGTAGCGCGCCTCGCCGAGGCGGCGGGCTTGCCGGTGACGCCGCATTGCGCGAATCTTTCGCTGGTGACGCTTTTCACGATGCATGTGCTGCGTTCGATCCCGAACGCGGGCAAATATCTTGAATTCGCCATCGAAGGAGATGACTACTATCCGTGGCAGCGCGATCTTTTCGTGAACGACCCTTATACCATCACCGACGGTCAGGCCGAAGTGACCGATGCGCCGGGCTGGGGTGTCGAGGTCAATCCCGAATGGCTGGCAAAATCAATATACCAGATCAGCGAGATCGACCGCTGATCTGAAAGACCACGGATCATAAGACCATGAGCGACATCTTCACGACGGATTTCAAAGCGGCATCCTACTGGTGGGATCGCTCACCTCTGGCGGACGATCCGGTGCCTGATCTTCCGGCCAAGGCCGATGCGGTGGTGATCGGCGCGGGCTATACCGGGCTGCACGCGGCGCTGCGCATCGCGCGGGCCGGACGTTCGGTCGTGGTGGTCGAGGCCGGGGCGCTGGGGCAGGGATGCTCGACAAAGAATGGCGGGCAGGTCAGCCAGTCTATCAAGCCGGGATTTGATGCACTGGTGCGCAAATACGGAAAGGATATTGCACAGCGTATTCTGGGCGATGGCCATGCCTCGCGCGCTTATGTGGAGGATTTCGTCCGAACCGAGGGGATCGACTGCGATTTTCGAGTGAGTGGACGATTCCACGCGGCCCATAGCGACAAGGCTTTTGCCGAGCTGGAGCACGATGCCGCCAACCAGCCGGCGGGGTTGGAAGTGCCGGTGCGGATCGTGCCACGCTCCGAGCAGCGGAGCGAGCTGGGATCGGATTTCTATCACGGCGGTGCTGTTTTCGAGGATCACGCGGTGCTTGATCCGGGGCGGTATCATGCGGGGCTCTTGAAGCTGGTGCGCGAGGCAGGGGCGGTGCTGGTGCCGCAGACGCGCGCGACGGGGATCAGTTCAGATGCGAACGGGGCGACGGTGAAGACCTCTCGCGGGACGATTACATGTCGCGACGTGGTGATGGCGACGAATGGCTACACGGATGCGGCCTCGCCTTGGCACCAGCGGCGGATCATTCCCATCGGCAGCTATATCATCGCGACCGAGGAATTGCCCGAGGCGCTGATGGACGAGCTGTTCCCGACCGACCGGATCGCGTCGGACAGCCGCAAGGTGGTTTACTATTACCGCACCTCGCCCGACCGGAAGCGCATCCTGTTTGGGGGCCGGGTCAGCGCAGGCGAGACCGACACGACGTTTAGCGCCAAACGGCTGTACGAGGATCTGGTGCGGATCTTTCCGCAGATCGAAGGCCATAAGGTCAGCCATTCGTGGATGGGTTTCGTCGGCTATACGTTCAACCAGCTGGCCCACACCGGGCAGCGCGACCGGGTGCATCACGCGATGGGCTATTGCGGGTCGGGCGTTGGCATGGCGAGCTATCTCGGCATGAAAACCGGCCTGCGGGTGATCGGTGATGCGGGTTCGACCACGGGGCTGGAGCACGGGGATTTCAGCACGCGTCCGATGTACCGGGGCAAGCCGTGGTTTTTGCCCGCAGCGGTTGAGTTTTATCGTATGAAAGACCGCATGGGCCTGTGATTTGGCCCTAATTGGCTTTCTATTCGTACGGAAATGGACCTTTCTGGCAAACCAAATGAGGGTTGTAATCGAACTGCCATAAAACAAACATAACAGAGCAAGAATAAATTCACCCAAGGGAGACGACATATGAAAACTTCGTTGAAACTGATGCTTGCGGGCACGGCGATGGGCCTGACCGCAGGCTCGATGGCCTCGGCGGAAACGCTGCGCCTGCTCACATGGGGCAGCTACGCGCCCGATGAGCTGATCCAGAAGTTCGAGGAAGAATACCCCGACATCGACGTCGAAGTGACCTTTTCCAACAACGAGGAAATGATCGCCAAGCTGCGCGCCACCGGCGGGTCGGGCTATGATCTTGCCCAGCCGAGCCATGACCGTATTTACGCGGCGCAGCTCGAATACGACATCTACAAGCCGCTCGACCTGAGCCAGATCAACACCGATGCGATGTCGGCGAACCTGCTGGATGGCGTCAAGGCAAACACCACCATCGACGGCGAAGTCTATGCCGTGCCGCACCAGTGGGGTACCTCGGGCATCATGGCCAATATCAAGGAAGCGCCCGATGCCAGTGGCTGGGCAGATCTTTGCGACCCGGCCTATCAGGGCAAGACCTCGATGCGTCTGCGGCGTACGATCCTGCTGGGCACCGCCTTTGGCATGGGGATGAACCCGTTCGAGCTTTATGCCGACAAGGACGCCTATCAGGATATGCTGGATCAGGTGACCGCCAAGCTCATCGAATGCAAATCCAACATCAAGACCTATTGGAGCGGCGGCGACGACCTGTCGGGCCTGATGCTGTCGGGCGAAGTGGTGCTGTCGGAAACATGGGATTCGACCGCGTATAAGCTCTATAACGAGAACCCGGACATCGTGTTTGTGCCGCCAGAAACCGGCGCGCTCGCGTGGATCGACACCTTTGCCATCCCGAAGGGCGGCGAGGCGGATGACGCAGCTTACAAGTGGATCAACTTTGTGCTGCGTCCCGAGAACGTGACGATCATGTCCGCGTCGACCGGTGCGATTGCTGCCGTGCCGAACGGCATCGAGCTGCTGCCCGACGACAAGCGTTCGGCCGTACAGGCGGCGTTCGACCAGAGCGATCTCGACAACCTGAAGTTCTTTGCCAACATCCCGCCGGGTCTGGAAGACATGGAAGGTCTGGCGCTCGAGCGGATCAAAGCCGCAACCGAATAGGCACTCTCGCCTTGGCAGGTTGATAGAGCAGAGACAAAGGCAGGGGCGTGCACGACACGGCCCTGCCCAAGAAAACAAGTGTACTGGGGGCAGAGCGTGTACGATCTTGAGAGCAAAAGCGTAACCAAGCGGTTCGGCAGTTTCACCGCGGTGGATTCGGTTTCATTCGGGGTGCCCAGCGGGTCGTTCTTTTCGATCCTCGGGCCTTCGGGCTGCGGCAAGACCACGCTGATGCGCATGATCGCGGGATTCGAGAACCCGAGCGAGGGTGACATCCTGATCAAGGATCGTTCGGTGCTGAACGACGCGCCGAACAAGCGTAACGTCAAGATGGTGTTCCAGCACCTCGCGCTGTTCCCGATGATGAATGTGGGCGAGAATATCGCCTATGGGCTGCGCTGCCGGGGCGATGCGAAATCCTCGATCGGGGACAAGGTGAAGGCGGTGCTGGATCGTGTCGGCCTGCCGGGGGTCGAGGAAAAACAGGTGTCGCAGCTGTCGGGGGGGCAGAAACAGCGGATCGCGATTGCGCGCTGCATGGTGCTTGAGCCGGATGTGCTCTTGCTGGACGAACCGCTTGGCGCGCTGGACCTGAAGCTGCGCGAGCACATGAAGATCGAGCTGAAGCAATTGCAGCACCAGTTCGAGACCACATTTCTTTACATCACCCACGATCAGTCCGAGGCGCTTGTCATGTCCGACAACGTGGCGGTGATGAATGCGGGCCGGTTCGAACAGATCGGCTCTCCGAAAGAGTTGTACGACCGGCCGGTGTCCGGGTTTGTTGCCGGGTTCGTGGGCGATGCGAACCGCTGGGCGGGGCGGATCGACCGGGTGTCGGACGGTATGGCGCGGGTGCAGCTTGAGGGCGGCGATACGGTTGTCGCCTCGGCCGAAGGTGGCGGCGATGGCAGCTCGGTCGAGGTCTTCGTGCGCCCCGAGGTCATCAAGATCGGCGCGGGCCCCGAGGGATCGACCCTGAGCGGGAAGGTGGACAGCCTGCTGTTCAACGGGGCGAACAGCCGGGTGCTGGTCAAGACGCCGTCCGGCAAGCTGATCGAAGTGGCGGACCCGTCGGGTGCGAGCACGCTGGCCGAAGGGGACGAGGTGCAGATCCATTGGGATCCGAAACGCGCGCTCGCCTTTCCCGGCGAGGCGGCCTGATGCGCAGCGATACAGGCAAGCTGTCGCTGATCCTGTTGATGACGCCATTCGCGTTGTGGATCGTGCTGCTGATCATCCTGCCGCAGGCCGGGATCGGCTATGTTTCCTTGCAGGAAAAGGTCGGGCCGCGGCAGTACGAGTTCGGGTTCAAGAACTACATGGATTTCCTGGGCGAGCCGATCTACTGGAACACGCTGCTGCGCACCGCGTGGATGTCCATACTGGTGACGATCCTTGCGCTTCTGATCGGGTTTCCGGTCGCCTATTACATTGCCAAGATCGCCAAGAAACAATCGCGGGCAGGGCTGTTCCTGTTATGCCTGATCCCGCTGTGGGTGAGCGACCTTGTGCGCGCCTTTGGATGGATCGTGCTGCTGCGCGAGACCGGGATCATTTCCGGCGCCTTGCAGTGGCTGGGCATCATCGGCGAACCGGTCGAGCTGCTTTATAACGACATGACGGTGATCATCGGGCTGGTCTATACGGTTGTGCTCTTCATGATCGTGCCGCTGGTGTCCACGCTGGACGGGATGGACGATGCGCTGCTTGAGGCGGGGTATAACCTTGGCGGCAGCCGGTTCACCGTGTTCCGCCGGATCATCGTGCCTTATGCCATGCCCGGGATCGTGTCGGGCTGCATCATCACCTTCATGCTGACGGCAGGGAGCTACCTGACGCCGATCCTGCTGGGAGGCAAGAATTCGAGCTGGTTCACCGAGCAGATCTATAACCAGTTCATCACCCGCTATAACTGGGAGGCGGGGGCGACCTTTGGCGTGCTTCTGCTGTTGTTCACCTCATTCGTGGTCTGGGCTGGTTTGCGGCTCACGGGGCAAAGCCTCGCGACCACCGTGGCAAAGGAGTAGGCGCGATGAATTCTGGCAACCGCTCTCCGTTTCTCGGGTTCGTATATCGTGCCTATGTGGTGATCTTTTTCATCTATCTGGTCGCGCCGCTGCTGGCGGCGGGCGTCTTTGCCTTCAACGACTCCATGTTCCCGTCGCTGCCGTGGCAGGGGTTCACGCTCGACTGGTTCTTTAACGATACCGAGCCGAAGCTGGGCATGTTTCACGATGACCGGCTGATGCGGGGATTGGGTAATTCGCTTTACATCGGGGTGATCGTGTCGGCGCTGGCGGTGCTTGCGGGGACCTGCAATGCGTTTCTGTTCGTACGCAAGGAGTTTCCGTTCAAGAACGCGCTGTATGTGCTGATGGTGGTGCCGCTGGTGATCCCCGGCGTGATCGTCGGCATCGCGATCCTCGTCTTTGCGAGCATGATCGCGAACGGGATAGACAACGTGTTCGATTTCAACCCGACGTGGCTGCGCCCCGGAATTCCCCTGATCGTTCTGGGGCAGTTTTCCTTTCTGACGACGATCACTTCGCTGGTCATTGCCGCGCGGCTACAGAAGTTTGATGAATCGCTGGAAGAGGCGGCGCTGAACCTTGGGGCGAGCCGGGGGCGGGTGCTGGCCACGGTAACGTTGCCCTATCTGGTGCCAGCGCTGTTCTCGGCCTTTGTGGTCGCGTTCCTAGTGTCGTTCGAGAATTTCAACACGACGCTGATGTTGGTGGGGTCGGACGCGCCGCTCACGATCACCATGTATGACCGCATGGTCAAGGTCGGCTCGACCCCGGTGCTGAACGCGGTGTCGGTGTTCCTGATGATCGGGTCCGGGCTGCTGGCGCTGCTGAGCGTCGTGGCGCAGCGCAACAAGGAAGACGCCTAGGGTGCGGGCGCCGGGCTGACCGAGACCATGTCGACCTCGTGCCGGGTGGTCTGACGGCCAAAGGCGCGCATCGAGCCCTTGACCGGCGAGACATCGGCATAGTCGCGTCCGATGGCGACGATAACGTGGTCGTTGCCTGCCATCATGTCATTGGTGGGGTCGATCTGGACCCAGCCTGCGTCGGCGCCGCACCATGCCCTGACCCAGGCGTGCATCGCATCTGCGCCTTCGAGTCGTTCCTTGCCCTCGGGCGGGATTGTCCGGATGAAGCCGCTGACATAGCCCGCCGGAATATCGACAGCGCGAAGCGCGGCGATCATGATATGGGTGAAATCCTGACAGACGCCGCGTCGCTTGCGAAAGGCATCGAGCGGGTTGGTCGAGACCTCGGTCGACTCCGGGTCGAATGTCATTGTGCCATGCAGGGCGTGGGAAATGGCCTGCACGGCGGCCAGCGTCGACATGTCGGAACGCACGGTGTCGCGGGCGAAATCTGAAATCTCGGCGCCGGGGGTGACCCTTTCGCTGGGGCCGAGGAAATGATGCGGCGAGGTCGGGTCGATCGAGCGTATCGCGTCGGTTTCCTGCCGGATCGCCGAAAGCCCGCGCGACAGATCGAAAGAGACCAGATCGGCGCTGCGCCGCACCCGCCCGTCAAAGCGGAAGGTGATCCGGGAGAGGGACCGGTCATGGGCAAGTTCGGTGGTGCGGTTGCCGAAAAAATCGGTGGAATCTCGGCGGAAATCGCTGGGCGGATCGCAGGACACCGCGCCTGAGATCAACTGCTGGTCGGGCAGGTTCAGCGGCATGATGCGCAGCAGGCTGCGGCCCGCGGCGGCGGGGTATTCGTAGCGGTAGCTGATCTTGAGCTTGATGTCGTAAAGGGTGCTCATCTAGTTCAGGTACTCTGTGGTCATCGCGTCCGAAATGCCGATGATTTTCTTGCGGATGGCTTCCAGTCTTTTGCGGTCGATTTCCTCGGGGATGGCGGTGGTGATTTCCGTATGCAGCCGCAGGATGCGGCGTGATAGGGTGGTCATCTGATCGGTGTTGTCGGGGGCGCGGACCTCGGCCTCTTGCTCGCAGAGCTGTTCGAGCTGGGCAAGGATCGAGCGAGGGTTGGCCTTGTCGAGCACCATCATGTCGATCACCGTGTTGCGGTTCGAACTGACCGAATAGCGGCGGCGATGGGTCATGGTGCTGTCGCCCACCTCGACCGCGATGTCGAAACTGCCTGCCGGGGCGCGGGCATCGGCGAAATCTATCAGCAAAGCGGCGATGTTTTCCGCCCGTTCGATGGCGCGGCCCATGGTGAGAAAACGCCATCCGGCAGAGCGGAACATGTTTTCATGGACGAGTCCCGAGAAGCCGGCGAGCTTGCGCAGCAATACCGTCATGGCGCGGACGGTTTCGTCGCCCGCCTGTTGCAGATCGCTCATCTCGCGGACGGAAGTTTCGAGATCGGCCACCGCATGCCAGCCATCGGTCGAGAACCGGTCGCGCACCTTGCCCGCGCAGCCGCGCGCAAGCTGGAACAGGCTGAGCAATTGACGTGGAACGGGGTGATCCACATCCATGCCCTGCCGTCCGATGAAATCGCCAAGGTAGGCCACAAGCGGATTGGTCTTGTCGCCCGCGTCTTCGAGCCGCAGGTGATAGGCGCGCAGCTTGCGGACCTGGCTTTCGGCGCGTTCCACATAGCGGCCAAGCCAGAACAGGTTGTCGGCGGCGCGGGTCGGCAGCTCTCCGGGGGTGCGGCGCACAAAGGGGCCTGCGGCCTGCTTGGTCAGGCTGTCGGCGACCACGGGTTCGTCGCCGATGACCCAGACATCGGCCACCGATCCGCCGCTTTGCATGGCAAGCGCGGTCGGGTCCTCGGTGCGGCCGATCCGGGCATAGCCGCCGGGCATAACCGTCCAGCCGTCGGCGGTGCGGGCGGCAAAGACGCGTACCACCATCGGGCGCGGGACAAGCTGGCCGTCGATCATCGCGGGCGTGGTCGAGAGCGACACGGCCTCTTGCCCGACGAGATTCGCGGCGTCCTCTTTCAGCCAGTCCTCGACCGGTCCCTGCGCGCCGTCGCGGAATGATCCGCCGAGTGCCGTGGCGGCATCCATGTCGAAGGGCAGGCTGGTCGAGAGCGCCCGGCCGATCATCATGTCCGATAGGTTGTTGCGCACGTGGTTCAGCTCGTTCGGCTGACCGCACCACCAGGTCGCGATATTGGGCAGCTTGAGCGGCTCGCCCGTCCAGGTGCGGGCGATACGGGGCAGAAAGGCCATCAGCGCGCGGGCCTCGAGTACACCTGAGCCGAGGCAGTTCAGCATGGTCAGCGCCTCGTTCCGGAGCGCGGCAACCATGCCCGGCGTGCCGAGCGCCGAGCCTTCATCGAGTTCGAGTGGATCGGAGAACCGGCTGTCGAGCCGCCGCCAGATCACGC
Organism: Heliomarina sp.; assembly: GCF_052826185.1. Classification (NCBI taxonomy): domain Bacteria; kingdom Pseudomonadati; phylum Pseudomonadota; class Alphaproteobacteria; order Rhodobacterales; family Roseobacteraceae; genus Heliomarina; species Heliomarina sp. The sequence goes on from NZ_JBRBUI010000017.1 coordinate 327,499, forward strand.
TGACCGGTTGGGGACCGTGGATCGTGCGCACCATCAGCTCGCCTTTTTCGACGCGCAGGTCCTCGCTTTCGAGCAGCATGAGGCCAAGATAACGGGCGATGTAGGCGTGTTCGAAGTACGTGTCAGTGTGCTGGCCGGGGGTGAGGATCGCGACGCGTCCTTCACTGGTGCCGCGCAACTCGTTCAGCGCGTCGCGGAAACCCCGGAAGAAACTGGCCAGCCGCGCCACGTTGGCGGTCGGGAAGTGATCGAAGAACACCCGGCTGGTGGCCATCCGGTTTTCCAGCGCGAAGCCGGGGCCGGAGGGCGCCTGGGCGCGGTCGCCGAGGACGAACCAGCTGCCATCGGGCGAGCGGCCAATTTCAAAGGCAAGCAGGTGCAGGAAATGGCCTGAGCGGGGTTTGGTGCCGACGACGGGGCGGAGCCATTCTGGGTTGCGGGTGATCAGCTCGGGCGGCAGGAGGCCGGAGCTGACCAGTTCGCCGGGGCCATAAAGATCGGCCATCACCCGTTCGAGCAGCTCGGCGCGCTGCACGATGCCTTCGCTCAGGGTTTTCCATTCGTCGGGGCCGATGACCACCGGGATATGGCTGAGCGGCCAGTTGCGTTCGGTCGAGCCGGTATCGGTGTATTGACGGAAATAGACGCCCGCATCCTGAAGATACTGATCGCCCCGCGCAAAACGCCGCGCAAGATCCTGTGGCCCAAGCCCGGCAAGGAAGTTGATGAAGGGTTCCCATACCGGACGAATCCGGCCATCGGCCTGCATCAGCTCATCGGCAATGCCGTTTTGCGGGTGGTAGCCTGCGAGGAGATCTCCTGTTTTGCGGGAATGGGCGGCGTTGTTCATGCATCAAAGTCCGGGAGGCCGCCTGAGGTCGAGGGTCAGGGGGAATTCAGGATGGGGATGTTCCGGCTCGGGCCAGTAGCTGCCGGGGGTGTGCCCCATCTTTTCGAACCGCGCAAGGCGGCGTGCCTCGGCCTCGTTGCCGTTGACCGGGAAGGTTTCGTAATTCCGACCGCCCGGGTGGGCCACGTGATAGGTGCAGCCGCCAAGCGCATGGCCTGTCCAAGTGTCGAAGATCTCAAAGGTCAGGGGCGCGTTGACCGGCAGCACGGGATGCATGGACTCCGCCGCCTGCCATGCCTTGAAACGCACGCCCGCGACGCTGACACCGTTTGTGCCGGTTGCTGTGAGGGGCACGGCGCGCTTGTTGCAGGTCACGATATAGCGGGACGGATCGCCGCCCGAGAGCTTGACCTGCATCCGTTCCACCGAGCTGTCGGTGTAGCGCACGGTGCCGCCGATCGCGCCGCGTTCGCCCATCACGTGCCAGGGTTCGAGCGCCTGTCGCAGTTCGAGGTGAACGCCTTCGTATTCTACCTCGCCGCAGAAGGGGAAGCGAAACTCGGCCTGCGCCTCGAACCATTCGGGCCGGAAGGTGAAGCCGTGATCACCCAGATCGCGGAGCACGTCCATCAGGTCCTCCCAGACGAAATGCGGCAGCATGAAACGGTCGTGGAGCGTCGTGCCCCAGCGCACCGGTTTGCCTTTCACGGGCGATGTCCAGAACCGGGCAATCAGGGCGCGGATCAGCACCTGTTGGGCAAGGCTCATCTGGGCGTCGGGCGGCATCTCGAAGCCTCGGAATTCGACAAGGCCAAGGCGGCCGGTCGGGCCATCGGGCGAGAACATCTTGTCGATACAGATTTCGGCCCGGTGGGTGTTGCCGGTGACGTCGACGAGGATGTTGCGCAACAGCCGGTCGGTGAGCCATGGCGCGGGGGGCGTGCCTTCGCCCGGCGCGTGGATCTGGTTCAGCGCGATCTCAAGCTCGTACAGGCTGTCGTGGCGAGCCTCGTCAATGCGCGGGGCCTGACTGGTGGGGCCGATGAAGAGGCCCGAAAACAGGTAGGAGAGCGAGGGGTGGCGCAGCCAGTGCAGCACCAGCGAGCGCATCAGGTCGGGTCGGCGCAGGAAGGGCGAGTCATTCGGGGTTTCGCCTCCGACAACCACGTGGTTGCCGCCGCCGGTGCCGGTGTGCTTGCCGTCGATCATGAACTTGTCCGCGCCGAGGCGGCAGAGCTTGGCCTCTTCGTAGACGGCCTTGGTGGTGGCGACGCAATCGTCCCAATTGTCGGCAGGATGGATGTTTACCTCGATCACGCCCGGGTCGGGCGCGACGCGGATTACGTTCATGCGCGGATCATGCGGCGGGGCGTAGCCTTCGATGTGGACGGGGAGGTCCAGTTTCTTGGCCGCTGCTTCGGCGACGTGGATCAGATCGAGATATTGCTCGAGCGATTCAACCGGGGGCATGAAAACGCAGAGCCGCCCGTCGCGGGGTTCGACCGAGAGCGCGGTACGGACCGCGCCGCCGACCGCGTGCAATTCTTGCGGGATAAGCTCCTGCGTTGCGCCGGTCGCGCTGGGCGCGCTGACCGGCTGGCTGCGGCCTTCGGTGGCCTCGGGTCCCCCGAAATCGGAGGGTTCCTCGGCGAATTCGGGCAGCGGGCCGCGCGGCTCGGTTGGGTCGGTCGGGTAGGTATAGGGGAATTGCGCGGGCGGCACGTAAGGCAGCGTGCCGAGCGGGATGCGGTAGCCGACCGGGCTGTCGCCGGGCACGAGGTAGACATGGCCGCGCCGCAGCTTCCATTTCTCCGACCGCCAGCGGTGACCGCTAGCCTTGGACTGCCATGCCTGCACCGGCAGGACATAGCCCGAGGGTTCGGTCAGTCCGCGCTCGAATACGCGGGCGATGCGGTGACGTTCCTCGGGGTCTTTTAGCTTGGAATTCTCGGGGGTGACGTTTTCGGGCAGGTTGCCTTCCTTGATGATCCATTCGGCTGGATCCTCATAGGCGGGAACCACGTAGTCGGGTTCGATGCCGAGACCGCTGGCGATTTCGCCAAGCAGCTTGCTGGCGTCTTCCTTGCTGGCACCGGTTTTGGCGCCTTCGCGGGCGATGAGGGCGTCGTCTTTCCAGATCGGCTTGCCGTCCTTGCGCCAGTAGAGCGAAAAGGTCCAGCGGGGAAGGGTTTCGCCCGGGTACCATTTGCCCTGACCGTAGTGCAGAAATCCGCCGGGCGCGAAACGCTCGCGCAGCCGTCGGATCAGGTCATCAGCAAGGCCGCGTTTCATCGGGCCGACGGCGGCGGTGTTCCATTCGGGGGATTCGAAATCGTCGATAGAGACGAATGTCGGCTCGCCGCCCATGGTGAGGCGCACGTCTTCTTCCTTGAGCACCGCGTCGACCTTGTGGCCGAGCTCGTCCAGCGCCTCCCATGCCTCATCCGAGAAGGGTTTGGTGATGCGCGGGTGTTCGGCGGTGCGCGTGACGGTCATGTCGAAATCGAAATCGACCTGAGGCGCGCCTGCGGAGGAGAAACCGCCGACGATGGGCGCGGCGTTGGAATAATGCGGGGTCGCGGCGAGCGGTATATGGCTTTCCCCGGTCAGAAGGCCCGAGGTCGGGTCAAGCCCGATCCAGCCTGCGCCAGGCAGGTAAACTTCGCACCAGGCGTGGAGATCGGTGAAGTCGTGATCGGTGCCAGCAGGGCCGTCGAGCGCGACCAGATCGGGTTTCAGCTGGATCAGGTAGCCCGAGACAAAACGCGCGGCAAAGCCGAGGTTGCGCAGGATCTGTACCAGCAGCCAGCTTGTGTCGCGGCACGAGCCGCGTACGGAGCCAAGGGTTTCCTCGGGCGTTTGCACGCCCGGCTCCATTCGGATGACATAGTTGATTTCATTCGAGAGCCGCGCGTTCAGACCGACGAGAAAATCGACGGTGCCGGTCTTGTCGCGGGGGATCGATTTCATGAAATCGGCCAGCAGTGGCCCGGGCGTTTCGGTCTTGCGATAGATCGACAGGTCTTCGACGAGTTCGGCGGGGTAGTCGAAGGGCCACTCCTGCGCGGTTTCATCGACGAAGAAATCGAACGGGTTGTAGACGGTCATATCCGCGACAAGATCGACCTCGATGCGGAATTCGGTGACGGGTTCGGGAAAGACAAAGCGCGACAGCCAGTTGCCGTAGGGATCCTGCTGGTGATTGACGAAATGGTTTTCCGGGCTGACCTTGAGCGAATGCGAAATCACCCGTGTCCGGCTGTGCGGTGCGGGCCGCAGGCGGATGACCTGCGGGCCCAGCGTCACGGGCCGGTCGTACTTGTAATGGGTCAGGTGACGGATGCTTGCGGTGATGGCCATGTAACTGTCTTTTCCTTCCTGGAAAGCTGCGATGCAGCAAAGACGGTTTGCGATCACATGTAAAGGGAAAGGCCCGAAGCGGGCTTGGCACGGCCCCGGCTTGCGGGGCGGATGCGCGGGAAAACGGCGCGGCGGATTGCGTCGTTCACCGGGGTGCCGTGCCCGTATTTGCGGGCACGGCGATATTGTTTATCAGCTGAGGACAGCTTCGACCGCGCGCTGGGTCGCACCGACGATCTTGTCGGCCTCTTCGCGGGTCAGGCAGAAGGGCGGAGCAAAGCCGATGATGTCGCCCTGCGGCATGGCGCGGGCGATGACCCGGTCCTGTTCCAGCATCTTGGCCGAAACCTGCGGGCCGATCTTCTTGGCGGGATCGAAGAATTTGCGCCCGTCGCGGTCTTCGACGAATTCCACGGCGCAAAGCATACCTTCGCCCCGGATGTCGCCGACATTGGGGTGATCGCCAAGTGCGGCCTTCATCTGCTGGTTCAGGTAGGTGCCGACATTGCCCGCGTTCGCCACCAGACCCAGCTTGTCGAGCAGGTTGAGGTTCGCCACGCCCGCAGCCGCCCCGATCGGGTGGGCGGAATAGGTCCAGCCGTGGCCGATGGGGCCGTTTTCATCGGTGCCCTGTTCCAGAACCTTCCACATCTTTTCGCCGACGATAGAGCCGGAGAGCGGCGCGTAGGCCGAGGTAAGACCCTTGGCGATGGTGATGAGATCGGGTTTCAGACCGTAGTGATCGGAGCCGAACATGGAGCCGAGTCGACCGAAACCGGTCACGACCTCATCCGCGATGAGCAGGATGTCATGCTTGTTCAGAACCGCCTGAATGGCTTCCCAGTACCCGGCGGGAGGCGGAACGATGCCGCCGGTGCCAAGGACCGGTTCACCGATGAAGGCGGCGATGGTGTCCGCGCCTTCACGCTCGATCAGCGCTTCGAGCTCGGACGCGCAATGGGCGACGAATTCGGATTCGCTTTGGCTGAGGTCTTCGCGGCGGAAATAGTCCGGGGCGATGGTGTGGGTGACCTGCTCGACCGGCAGGTCGAATTTCTTGTGGAAAAGTTCCAGTCCGGTCAGCGAGCCGGTCACCAGCCCCGAACCGTGATAACCGCGCCAGCGCGAGATGATCTTTTTCTTTTTCGGCAGGCCGCGGATGTTGTTGTAGTACCAGACCAGCTTGACGTTGGTTTCGTTCGCATCCGACCCGCCGAGGCCGAAATAGACTTTGGACATGTTATCGGGCGCGCGATCGAGGATCATCTTGGAGAGGGTGATCGACGCTTCGGTGCCGTGGCCGACGTATGAATGGTAATAGGCCAGTTCGCTCGCCTGATCGGAAATGGCCTGGGCGATTTCCTGACGGCCATAGCCGACGTTCACGCAGTAAAGCCCGGCAAAGGCATCAAGCAGCTTCGTGCCGTCGCGATCTTCGATGTGGACACCCGATGCCGTCCGGATCACCCGGTTGGCGCTTTCCCCGCGCGCGTGCTGGGCAAGATGAGTCGAGGGGTGAAAAAAGTTTTCTCTATCCCATTGATCCAGTTGATCGTTCTTCAGCATGTCGGGTCCTTTTCTTGCGAATTCCGGGTGACACCTACGGGATTCGCGGCCGATCAACCATCCCTTTACCGGGATTTCCTGTGGCCGAAGCCCCCTGCAATGACCGCTATTGGCGCAATAATCGTATCGGCGGCACTTGGCCGAGCGCCGAAAAATTTCGCGACTTTCGCAAACCTAAAGGAACCGGAAGCCCCGTTGGGCTGTTTGATATCCGAGAGCCAGACGGAAACTCTGGCCGAGTAATTGGTAGGAGAGAAATGATGAAACGCCTTTTGATGACTACTGCCCTGATTGCGGCGAGCGCAACCGGTGTATACGCCCAGACCAACACCGAAGCTGCTGCTGAATCCGACGCTGCCGCACCGATGCATAACGGTTCCGACAGCATGTTCCGCAGCGAACCGGGCCCGATGGAAATCCACGCGTCGAACTTTATCGGCATGCGTGTCTACACCAGCGAAAACGAAGTTGACCAGGAAGGCTACGAAGGTCTTCAGGACAACTGGGAAGACATTGGCGAGATCAACGACGTCGTGCTGAGCCGTGATGGCAGCGTAGACGCCGTTCTGGTCGACATTGGCGGCTTCCTCGGTATTGGCGAGCGCCAGATTTCCGTCGACATGAACGCCATCAAGTTCGTTTCCGATGATGCGACTGCCGAAGACGAAGGCGATTTCTTCCTCGTGATGAACGCCAGCCGCGCGAGCCTTGAAGAAGCGCCCGAATATAGCTGGGACCGCGCCGAGAACGACGCTGAAATGGCTATGAACGACGCTGAAAACGCAGCCGAAAACACCGCCGACGACGTTGCCGTCGCTGCTGATAACGCAGGCGACAAGATGGAGAACGCTGCGGAAGAAACCGGCGATGCGATCGAGGACACCGCTGAAAATGCCGCTGAGGAAACCGACGAAGCCATCGACAACGCTCAGGGCGAGCTTCAGCCGATGACTGATGACGTCGCAAGCGACGAAGCTGCTGATCCGGCCGCAACCGGTGCCGCGACTGGCATGGCCGCGAACGAGACCATGAACTCCGACTCGGAAATGGCCAATAACGACGCTGCGACCAACGAGATGGTTGCCGACGAAGGTTACACGATGGTTCGTGCTGACGAGCTGACCGCCGAAGACCTGACCGGTGCGCGCGTTTACGACTCGACCGACCAGTGGATCGGTGAAGTTTCCGAACTGCTGCTGGACGGTTCGTCGAAGATTGACCGTGCGGTTGTTGACGTAGGCGGCTTCCTCGGCATTGGCGAAAAGCCGGTTGCCCTGGCATCGGACGAACTGAACATTCAGCGTGAGAACGATGGCGACGACATCCGGGTCCGCGTCAACATGACGAAGGAACAACTCGAGTCGCTGCCCGAATACGAAGATTAATTCGTAACTGAGTACACTCCAAACTTTGGCCCGCCGTTCAGGCGGGCCATTTTTTTATGTGCGCAGGTTACGTGGCGTGCTGTCGAGCCTTGAATGGAATTGACGGAGCGTTTCGCGGTCCTGCTCGTTCTCGAGGTCTTTCTGCATCCGGCTTAGGAGCTTGTGGACATGTGCGTCGCAAAGCGCATCCGTTTCCGTATAGGGCCGCGAGTTGCCAAAACCCTGTTCCAGCAGGTCGAGAAAGGTGAGACTGCCAGTTCTCACACGGCCGCTTCGGTCTTCGCGCAGACCTGATTTGTAGTTCGCGGCGGTCAGGCTGGCGGCGAACATCCAGTTAAGGCAGTTGATCGCGGTGAAGGGGTCATTTACTCCCGGCGAAAGAGCGCGGGCCGACATTTCGACCAGCTCATCGACAAGGAACAAGAGGTTCTGATCCTCGGTGCGGCTGTGGCCGATGGCAAAACAGCCGCGCAGTTTGCCAGAGGTTTCCTCGTCAGGTTTTTCGCCCCAGATGTGAAGGGCAGGTGTCTCTTCACTCACAAAATCGCCTGGCGGGGCGACCACGTAGATCAACAGATCATATTTCTCTGAAATCTCTGTCATCAGCGACTTGTCGAAGGCCTGAACATAACCGCTGGTGCCGAGATACAAGATGGTGTCCGGGTCTCGCTCGGGCCAGTCGTGGTCTTTGTCTTCATCTTTTTCATCGTCTTCGATGAGGCTCTTGATGGCTGCGACCAGCTTGTTGCCGAGATCGGCCGTTATGTTGCCGACGTTGATTGTTTCGGGAATGTGATGGACAAAGAAGATCACGGTAAAGACCGAGACACCCATCAATCCCATGGAAACCATGATCGAGAGATGAGGCACATAGGCCTCGATCGGATCTTCGCCGCCCGCATCGGCCGGGTCCTGGATGGCGCGGGCGACCATCACGGCAAAGACGAAAGTGGCGATCAGGGTGCCGAGGCTGAGCTGGTTGCCCCGGTCGCGCATGAAATTCCCGATCAGACGCGGGCCGAAATTGCCCGACGCAAAGGACACGGCGACCATCGTCATGGAGAACATGACGCCGGCGACCCCGAAAGCAGACTGGGAAATGATGCTCATCAGCGAGCGCGCACCGTCCACCTGGGTGTTCGAGAATGTCTCGGGCAGCGAGAACGGCATGTCATCCATGTGCCGATCGACATAAAGCGTTGCCAGCGCCAACAGGACCGACAGCAGAACCAGCGAGGTTGGAAGAAACCAGTAGCTCGCCCGGATGTCCTGAAGCAGCTTGGCGATTTTTGCGCCTGAATCCAAAATCTTGCCCTTTCCAGATATTGAGGGCAGCCCGGTTTTGCCCCGTCCCAGACTTAAGCCACGCGGGGCGCAAAGCAAATGCAAAGGCAGGATTCGGGAACCTGGGACGTCTTCAGGCGTTAGTTGGCAGACGCCCCGCAACGGTTAGAACGTATCGGAACGGGACAAGTAAATTGCCAAAACAAGGAGCGTTGAAATGCTGGAAGGACTTGGCGGACTAATTATTCTCGTGCTGGACATCTGGGCGATCATCTCGATCATCGGGTCGGCCGCAAGCACGGGTAAAAAAGTATTGTGGGTTCTGCTCGTGCTGATCCTGCCTGTCATCGGCTTTATCATCTGGCTTATCGCCGGGCCGAGATCGGGACAGAAGATCGCGTGACGAGACAAGGAAAACGGGCCATCGGGCCCGTTTTTCGTTTCTAAAGCAAGGGGCGCGGGTTAGGCAGCGATGCGTCCGATTTGGCCATCTCGGCGAGCTTTTCGATGTCGTAGACCTTGAGACTGTCGCTCGACCAATTGGCGAGCTGACTCGCCCGCAATTTCGCCAGCGTCTTGTTCGTGTGAACCAGCGACAGCCCCAGCGCATCGGCGAGATCTTGCTGACGATAGGGGAGGTTCATCGCCCTGTTTTCCACCAGACCAAGCGTTTTTCCACGAAGAAAAATTTTGAGAAGCGCCCATGCGATGGCCTGTGAGGCCGAGCGCTGGCCGAGAGAAAGCAATGTTTCGCCGAGAAAATGTTCTTCGACAGCAGCGAGCCAGGTCAGATCGAATGCACGCTCTGGTTGAGATTTGAAAAGTGTCCATATACCTGAGCGATCAAAGACGCAGAGGGTCATTTTCGTGGTCGCTTCGACGGAATGACCCATTTCCCGCATGATGCCTGCCTGCAAGCCTATGAAATCACCGGGAAAAATGAAGTTGATAACCTGTCGTTTACCATCTTCGGTGGTTTTATAGCGTAGGCCGAGGCCGCGCAGCACGGTAAAGAGCTGCGGACTGTTCGAACCTTCCATAAGGATGGGCGCGCCGGCGTCGACGGTGAGTTCGCCAACCTTGAAACGCTCCATGAACTTGATCTCCTCCGGGGTGAGATCAATGTAGGCATCCTTGTTTCGCAGGGGGCATCTTTGACATTTGATTGGCATGCTGCGGTCTTAACCTTGTATGTCATAGTTTAATGCGAAGAATTCGCAGCGTCGTTAAATGTCTCCTAAAATACGGAGCTTTTCCTCGATGCCAAATCTTTTCGTAGTCGATCCTGACCCTGTGATCGCTTTGGACCTGTCCGAAGCGCTCGCAGAGTTTGTGCCCGACGGCGTCGTACATGTTTTTTCGTCGATTGCAGATGCACATGACGCGTTGGTGCGCATCGCCAAGCCATGGCTGACCATCGTCAGCGTTCCCTCGTCGGAGCTACGTAGCCCTCGGGTGAAGGAAACCCTTCACGTCCTTTCGGAGCGCACCGTCGTGGTGGCCGAGCAGCCGGAGTACAATAATCTAGCCGTTCCCAACTCGATCCTTGTTCAACGGCCATTCACGACGGACATGATCTCTAGCGCGATCGTCAATCTCGGCGCGCCCCGGCGTTGAGCCCAGCCTGCATTCCATAGAGAAACGCCTGTACAAGCGGCGGAGATTTCGGTGGGACGGATGAGGCTGCTGCCTGAACCCGTTGTTGCTGACGCACGGCGTGACGTCGACTGCTGCCGTTGCTCATCAGCGCGACCGCGATGAATATCAGGCCTACGCCAGCGTAACAGCATCCGATGATCAGCGAAGCCGTAAGCGCGTCATAAGTAATGGAAAGATAGATCCAGGCGGCGAGTGTTAAAAAGCCTAGGCCAACGAGTAAAATCAGCAGTCCCACGGAAAGCAGGGCTGCTGTTCGGGCAGCATCTGCCGCCGCTTGCTTTACACCATTAAGCATATTAGCGGCGGCTGGTCAGGCAACCAATGAGAAAGCCGATACCGGCGGCGATGCCGAGGGCGGTGGCGGGTTGCGTCGATACGAACTCTGTCGCCTGATCGCGCGCGTCGCGTGCCTGTGTCGTGATATAATCTTCGGCTTCGGCTTTCTTGCGGCGAGCGGTGTTCGTCAGTTCGGATTTCTTTTCGCGGCCGATTTCGGTGATCGTTTCCGTCAGCGACGACAGGTCCTTGCGTAGCGTTTCAATCTGCGCGCTGAGTTCGTCGACAGTTTTCTGCTGAGTGCTGTCGGAAGCGCCGGGGTTCAGTTTCGTTGTAGTATTGGCCATTTCGGTCTCCTTTAAAGAATTGCTGTGGGAGCTTGATGGGCTAACGCGCCGAATGGATTAAAGTTTCGCGATCATTAAGCAAGCTGACCAGAAAAATTGAAACATGCATTTCATCCACATGTTTTGATGGGCATCGGCTAAGGATGAAAATGAAAAAACCCGGCTGGAGGAGCCGGGTTTCTCGAAAGCGTTTTGCCGGTTAATTCACGCGTTTTTCAGCGTTTCGGTCGAGGCAAAGAACATTGCCTGGCTCACGGCCGATTTAACCTGATCTTCCTTGTAGGGTTTGGAGATCAGGAAGGCCGGTTCGGGACGTTCGCCGGTGAGCAGACGTTCCGGGAAGGCGGTGATGAAGATCACCGGTACATCCCCTATTGCCTTGAGTAGGTCGTTTACCGCGTCGATTCCGGAAGAATTGTCTGCGAGCTGGATATCCGCGAGAATCAGGTCCGGCTTTGTTTGCTTGCCCAATTCCACAGCGCTTGTCCGGGTGCGACCGACGCCAGTGACCTCGTGGCCAAGATCGGTCACGATGGCGCTGATATCCGCTGCGATGATCGGTTCATCCTCGATCACCAGAACCCGCCCGGAAATGGCGCTTTGCATGTCCATACGGGCCACGTTGATCAGGTGACGCACCTCATCACGGCTGATCTGCATGATCGTGCTGATGTCCGCGATGGAAAATTCCTCGACGGTCGAAAGCAGCAGTGCTTCGCGCGTGTTTTTCTCAAGGTTGCCAAGATAGGCCTGAGCCTTTGCGAAAGTGGATTCCTGCTCGATCTCGGCCATGGGAGCACCGCTGCTCGACCAGATGGCATGGAAGCATTTGAACAATCCGACCCGGACGGAAACGTCGTCGGCAAAGACGGAACGATCCTGTAGAATCGTTTCGAGCGTCGCAACCGCATATTTGTCACCGCTCGATTGAGCGCCCGTCAGAGCACGTGCATATCTTCTCAGATATGGAAGCTCCCCGGCTATCTGGTCGGAGAGGTCAGGTGTCGTGTCACCATCTGACATATTATTTCGCCTTTTTTTCATATCAGTCGGAACCGAACGTCTGATCATTGCGTTTGGTTCCTGATGTAGCATAGGTTTTTTGGACGGCAGTGGGAATAGCAGAGAAATATGATGGCGACAGAAAACAATAAAGGATCGGATCGGGTTGCAGCGATAATCGATCAAAATCTGAAGCTGGTCTATTCGGATCTCGTGCAAGAAGACCTGCCGGACAGGTTCAAGGATTTGCTCGCAGTACTGAAAGCTCAGGAAGCGGAAGAGAAGTCCAAGAAATGAACAAAACTGATCCTCGCGACGGTTTGGTCGATCATCTTCCTGCGCTTCGCGCCTTTGCGCTTAGCCTGACCCGGAATGGTGCTACGGCGGATGACATGGTGCAGGACACCGTGGTCAAAGCCTGGACCAACATCGACAAGTTCAAGGAAGGCACGAACATGCGTGCCTGGCTGTTCACCATTCTTCGCAACACTTACTATTCAAGCCGCCGCAAGCTGAACCGCGAGGTTGCGGACGTTGACGGTGCTTTTACGTCGACACTGTCCGTTAAACCCGACCACGACGGTCGCATGCAACTCACCGACTTCAAGAAGGCATTCGAGACCCTGCCTGACGAACAGCGCGAGGCGCTGATTCTGGTCGGGGCCTCGGGTTTTTCCTACGAGGAAGCCGCGTCGATGTGTAAGGTAGCAGTCGGCACGATCAAAAGCCGCGCCAACCGGGGCCGGGCCAAGCTGGCTGAGATACTGCAATTGGAAGATGATGGACCGATGGAACTGACCGACCAGGCGACAATGGCTGTCGTTGCTGGCGCCGGTTCCACCACTAGATGAGTTCAGAAGTGCCTAAAGAGCATCGTTGGTGGAATAGTCTTCGCGCCAGGTTGATCGTGATGATCTCCCTGGCGCTTCTGCCTGTTGGGCTGATGGCTATTCTGCAAACAAGGAACGTCACCGAGAAAGCACGACGCAATGCCGAGCTTGCGCTACTGGCTATGGTCGAGCAAGCAGCGCTCCGTGAACGGCTCGTGATACAGCGCGCCTATGGCGTGGCCGACGGGATCGCCGAGCTCGCTCAGGATCTGGAAAACGACCCAGAGAGGTGTACTGAGCATCTGGCGGGAATCGTCGAGCGGACACAGCGTTTCAGCTTCATTGGTATCGTGGACCCTGAGGGGCAGATGGGATGTTCGTCGAGTGGCATCCAGATGAACGTCAGGGAGTTTGAAAACTACTACGGGTTTCTTCAGTCCCGGTCGCCGTCGATCAGTGTCATTTCCCGCCCTATGATCAGTGGCACGCCAATTATCTCGGTTGCCGTGCCCGTTATGGATGGCGAGCAAATTTCCGGGCATGTGCTGATTTCGATCCCGCACCATACGCTTTCGCCGCCCGAGCAAGACGACAAGGAAGCGGCGATGGCGTTGAAGGATATCGTTACCTTCAACAGCAAGGGCGATGTTCTGTCGTTTCGTGGGGGGGAGGAGTTCCGCCCCGAACGGCTTCCGGCGGGGTTGAACCTTACAGCCCTGACGACGGATACGTCGAACGCGTTTTCAAGCCTGAACCGTCTGGGTCAGGACCGTATTTACAGCGTTGTACCGATACAGAACGGTCAATTGTTCGTGCTGGGGATATGGGATGCGCAGTCGGGGCTCGCCGAACAGATCGTCGGGCGCTATCCGCAACTTATCTTTCCTATCCTGATGTGGCTGGTCAGCCTTGCCGTTGTTATCGGCGCCATCCATCACCTTGTTCTGCGCCATGTGCGCAGCCTGCGTCGCCAGATGGTCCGCTTTGCGCGCGACCGTGCCTTGCAGGAGCCGAAGACAGTAAATGAAATGCCGACGGAACTGAGAGAGATACAAACAAGTTTCAGTACCATGGCTTATTCAATCATGCAGGACGAAGCTAATCTCGAAGATGCAGTGCGTGAGAAAAACGTGCTGATCCGAGAAATTCACCATCGGGTGAAGAACAATCTTCAGCTCATTTCGTCGATCGTGAACATGCAGATCCGGAATGTGGACAGCCCGGAGGCTAAAGAGATACTCCGCCGGGTGCAGGATCGCGTTCTGAGCCTCGCGACTATTCATCGGGATCTTTACCAGTCCAATTCTGCGGGGCTGGTGAATGTTGGGAATCTGATCAACGAGGTCATCGAGAAAAGCGTCCACATAGGTTCGGACCAGAGTAAGCCGGTTCAGATTGAATCCGATATCGAGGATATCATGCTTTACCCGGATCAGGCGGTGCCGATGTCGCTTTTGGCGGCCGAAGCTGCGACCAATGCAATGAAGTATGTCGGTGCAGCCAACGGTGGTGACCGCTGGATCAAGGTGTCGTTCGTTGCGGGCGAGGGCAAGACTCGTGTGTTTCATCTGTCAAACTGCGTGGGCGACGAGCCGGTCATACAGGGCACGGGCATGGGCACCAAACTGATCAAGGCCTTTGCCATCCAGCTTGACGCCAAGCTGGACGTGGAAGATCAGCCCGACGAGTATGCCCTTACCGTGACGTTCGATGCGGCGGATTTCATGGCACAGGCGGAAAGCTACTGATGAGACCGGTCCCGCAAACTGCGGCCTCTCGGGATTTTCAGGTTTTTATAACCGCCGGCGAGGCCTACCCCGAATTCGAACGCATGTTTCTTAGTGCCCGCGAGAAGGTCACGCTCGCGTTCCGGATTTTCGACCCGTGGACAAAACTGCATTCGCCCGAAGCGCTCGAAATCGGCGACACCTGGATGGACCTGATTGCGCACACCCTAAGCCGCGGTGTGTCGATCGACCTGACCATCACTGATTTCGACCCTGTGCTGCGCCCCGACCTGCATCGTGGCACATGGTCTTCGATTCGTGCGATTGCCGCCGCCGGTGAACTGTCTACGAACCCGGATCTGCTGCGCGTTCATGCGTCGATGCATCCGGCACGCGTCGGGGCGATCACGCGCCTTGCGCTTTGGCCGCGAACCTATCTTGAAATCCGAAAGACGGTTTCAAAGATCAACACCGACGAGCATGCGCATATTGATCGGTTTATGTCCGAAGTACCGTTTCTGCGGCGTAACCTTCGGCGCTTAAAAGATAAGCTTGGCGCGCGGCTGCTGCCGCTGCCTTTCCTTGTCCCGGTTACCCATCACCAAAAACTCGCGGTTTTCGACCGGGATCTTTTGTACATCGGCGGGCTGGACCTGAACGACAGGCGTTACGATACGCCGGCGCATGAACGAGCGGCCGACGAGACGTGGCATGACATACAGGTCAGCGTGAAAGGTCCCGAAGTGGAAGATGCGTTGCGGCATCTGGAGACCTTCGAGGATGTCACTCTGCGCCGGATTGACCCTCCCGAGTTGCCAAACCTGATGCGGACTCTGTCTCGCAAACCGAAACTGAACTTGTTCCGGCTGTCGCCGAGCGTCTGCGTAACGGAATTGTCGGATTTTCATCACGCTGCCGTCGCGCGGTCGGAGAACCTGATCTACCTCGAAAGCCAGTTCTTTCGGGATGTGAAATTGGCCAAGAGTTTTGCCAAGGCGGCCAAGAAAAACCCGGCATTGAAGCTCATACTGATTCTACCAGCCGCCCCGGATGACGTCGCCTTTGAGCAATCCTCCGCAGGAGATGCCCGCTACGGAGAATATCTGCAGGCCAAAAGCGTCAAGATTCTGCGCGAGGCTTTTGGCGACAGGATTTTCATAGGGTCCCCGGCGCGACCCGTGCCCAGCGACACACCCGACCGAAGCCGGATTTACGGGGCACCGATCATCTACGTGCATGCGAAGGTGTCGATCTTCGACCACCGTGAAGCCGTCGTTTCCTCGGCAAACCTGAACGGTCGATCGCTGAAATGGGATACCGAGGCGGGCGTGAGAATATCTGAACCCGAGCACATCTCGCATCTGAAAAAGAAATGTTACGAGCACTGGCTGGTCGAGGGAATAAACGAATCGTTCTTTGACCCGGATCAGGCGGTCGAAGCATGGCGCAACCGTGCCCGCGAGAACGCGCGCGCCAAGCCCGAGGATCGCAAGGGGTTCATCGTGCCCTATACCTCGGCCCCGGCGCGGCGGTTTGGTCATTCCTTGCCGGGGATCCCCGAAGAAATGGTCTGACCCAGAGAGGCCTCGGCGATGGTGATCAACCAGATCATCAGGGGCAGGGCGATGATGCCGCCGAGCGGTCCCCAGAGCCACAGCCAGAACACCAGGGACAGAAAGACGAGCAGGGGGCTGACTTTCATCTGCTGACCGACAAAGGCCGGGGTGACGAACTGGCCCTCCATCATGTTCATGCACATGTAGAGCGCGGCGGGCGCGACACTGATCGGCCCGTCGAAGACCACGAGGCCTGTCACCAAGAGGGTAAAACCCATGACGATGGGGCCGAGATAAAGGATAAAGTTCAGCAGAAAGGCGAGCATTCCCCAAAAGATCGGGGCAGGCATGCCGAACAATTGCATAGCCCCCGCGACAAGGCAGCCGAAAACAAGATTGATCGAGGTGATGGTTAGCACGTAACGCGCGACCTGCTGTTCCGCGAATTCAAAGTCATGCTCGGTCAGCTTTTTGAGCGATGCGCCGATCCAGGAATAGACCTCGACACGGACGAGCAGGAAGAAATAGAGCGTCCCGGCGAAGATCATCACCTGACCCAGAACCTGCGGTGCGTAGAAAAGCGCATCCGAGGCGCTGGGCATGTTCATCGAGCCTTCCGAGGCGGCCTCACGCGGGGTTTCGGGATCGACCGAGGCGGCAACATCCTTGGAGATCTCGTCCAGACCCTGCAGCATCTGGCGGGCGCCTTCGATGGCTTCGCGGAATTCTCGCCAGATCATGGGCGCGCGGTCCAGCGCCTGACTGACGTAGGGTTCAAGGACCAGCACGATCGTGGCGAGCGCAAGAAGTACGATGACCAGCGTCGCAAGTGCAGCAAGCGCCGGACGAAGGTTCAGCCGCATCCAGAGACGTGAGACCGGCGAAAGCACGATGCCCAGAACAAAGGCCGCCAGCACGGGGCCGAAGAAATTCTGGGCGTAATCCAGCACCGCGAACACGGTGACAACGGATACAAGAATGACGGTGAACCGGATAAGCGCCGAACTTTCCCGGACGGGGGTGCGCAGCAAGCTGGTTTTTTCTGTGATTGGATTTTCGGTGGTCGGAGAAATTTCGTTGTCCATCAAGCGGTCAAAATCCATTTAAAACAGTCAATTAGCCAAAGGCCGAAATTGTGCGAGGGGAGCCGCTTTTTTGCCACCGATGCCAGCGGCACTTCACCTAACTCCTGAACCCGGCGCTGGGTTCCAGAAAAATGTAGATTTCCGAAATTTAAAGTTCGTAGGAGGGCAGGAGATCGAAGGCCGCGCGGAGGGCATCGCCCCAGCCGGTGGAAATCGAGTGATACATCGGGTCGTCCTGCTCGATCCGGATCTTCTTGTGAACCTGAAAAGTGTCCTTTTCATAGGTGATCAGGTCGAAAGGCAGGCCAACCGACAGGTTCGCCTTAACCGTTGAATCGAACGAGACGAGCAATAGTTTGGCGGCATCGTTAAAGCTCATGCTGGGGTCATAGGTCCGCACAAGGATCGGCTTGCCATACTTGGTTTCACCGATCTGGAAGAATGGCGTGTCCTCGGTCGCTTCGACGAAATTGCCCTCGGGGTAGATCAGGAACAGCCGGGGCGGGCCGCCTTCGATCTGGCCGCCGACGATCAGCGTGGCGCGGAACCCAGCATCCGAGGTCTGGCCTTCGCTGGTGCTGTCGCTGATGACTTCCTTGAGCGTCGCGCCGATCAGCCGGGCGACCTGAAACATCGACGGCACCTTGAGGATCGTCGGGTCGCGATCCGAGGCCGCCTTGGAGCGTTC
This sequence comes from Heliomarina sp., assembly GCF_052826185.1. Classification (NCBI taxonomy): domain Bacteria; kingdom Pseudomonadati; phylum Pseudomonadota; class Alphaproteobacteria; order Rhodobacterales; family Roseobacteraceae; genus Heliomarina; species Heliomarina sp. The sequence continues at coordinate 345,114 of NZ_JBRBUI010000017.1, forward strand.
CTCGAGCAGGCTGATCAGGGCCTGCGTCGTTGCAAGGTTTCCGGCGGTCATGATGGTGATGAACCGCTCGCCCGGAACCTCGAAGGTGAACATTTTGCGCGTTACGGAAAAGTTATCGACGCCCGCGTTAGTGCGGGTGTCGGACATGAAAACAAGTCCCCGATCAAGGCTGAGGCCAACGCAGTATGTCATGAAATTTCCGACAAGGATTAGGAGGCGCGTGGACCGTTTATTACTGTTGGACTTGCAGCGACACAATCATTGATTCATCGCCAGAGCCCTGACGCAATCCTGAAATCGGCGCCGCGTCCAGATAATCCCGCCCGGTTGCCACGTTGACATAGTGCTCGTCGGGAGACTGGGCGTTGGAGACGTCGAACCCGACCCAGCCGAGTGTATCCAGATGCGCCTCGGCCCATGCGTGGGTCGCGCTTTGCTCGACCCGGTCCTTCATCATCAGGTATCCGCTGACATAGCGGGCTGGGATGCCCGCCGCGCGCGCGGCGGAGATAAAGATTTGCGCGTGGTCCTGACAGACGCCCTTGCCGCCTTTCAGCGCCTCTTCTGCGGTGGTTCCGGCATAGGTCTGGCCTAATCCGTATTTGACCGCGTCGGCGATCCGTGCGGACATGTCGTGCAACCCTGTAAGCTTGTCCTGCGCCGCCTCGAGCCTGGCCGCGATTTCGCGGATGCCGTCGCCGGGTTTCGTCAATTTGCTGTGCTGAAGGTAAAGCCACAGTGGGATGGAGCCGTAGACCTTGCCGAGAATCCCGGCGGTATCGCGTGTTTCCACGCGACCAGAGGCAGTGATAGACACCTCGGTCGCGCCGGGGTCGATCTGCATCAGCTCGGTCACGTTGCCATGCTGGTCGTGGTAGATCACTTCGCGGTTGCCGCCGGTGATCTGCACCTTCCAGTCATTGATCCGCTGCTGGGGTGTGTCGCGTGGAATCAGCCGGATTTTCTGAAGCGCGTAATGGACCGGAGTTTCGTAGCTGTAACGCGTTGTGTGGGTGATGGTCAGATGCAAAACGTCGGTTCCGTTCTAGCCGCCAAACCGGAAATCGCTTTCGATCTGCTGGCCGAGCGAATTTATATCCCGAATGAAAGCGGTGATGAATTCATGCAGACCTTCGTCGAAAATCGACTCGATGTCACGGTTTTTGAGCCGGGACTGAATCTTTTCAGCCATCTCGTGGCAGGCATGACGTTCGCCGTAATCCTCGGCCAGATAGTCCAGATTGCTGACGATCTGGCTGATGCAGAAGGAAAGCGAACGGGGTAGGCGGCGGTCTAGGATCAGGAAATCGGCAATGCCAGAAGCGGTCATTTCGCTTTCGCCGAGCCATCGGAACGAGCGGTGCGCCGAGACTGAACGCAGCACGGTTTCCCACTGCACGTTGTCGAGCGATGATCCGACAAAACTCGTGTTCGGCAGGAGGGTGTAATACTTGACGTCGATGATCCGCGCGGTGTTGTCCGCCCGTTCGATAAAGGTGCCGATGCGTGAGAAATCGTAGATGTCATTGCGCAGCATCGTGCCGTGAAGCGCGCCCCGGACCAGCGCGCTTTGCTGGCGGATCGTGTTCAGAACCGACGGCAGTTCGGTTTCGCGAACCGGGTTTGCCAACAGCTCTGTCAGCGTCATCCAAGTCTCGTTGACGGCTTCCCAGACTTCGGTGGTCAGCGCGGTGCGCACCAGCCGCGCATTGTCGCGGGCCGCCCCGGTGACCGAGGTCACGCTGGAAGGGTTGGACGTGTCGCGCAAAAGGTAGTCGACTACGTTGGTCGCGGTGTAATTGTCGTATTTCGCCGCGTATCCGGCAGAAACGCCCGAGGTCGTCACGACCGATTTCCATTCGGATTCGGCGTCTGTCGAGCGGGTCAGCGCAATGCGGAATCCGGCCTCGATCAGGCGCGCGATATTTTCCGTACGCTCAAGGTAGCGGAACATCCAGTAGAGGCCGCCGGCTGTCTTTCCTAGCATTTTCTCAGTCCTCCAGCACCCAGGTGTCCTTGGTGCCGCCGCCCTGGCTCGAGTTGACGACAAGCGATCCTTTGGCGAGCGCGACGCGGGTCAGGCCGCCGGGCACGATATTGATGCCCTGTGGCGATACCAGCACGAAGGGCCGCAAATCGACGTGACGCGGCGCGAGTTCCGATTCCGTGAATATCGGGACCGTGGAGAGCGAAAGCGTGGGCTGAGCGATGTAATTGCCCGGCTTTGCCTTGAGCTTTTCGGCAAAGGTAGCGAGCTCTTTCTTGCTGGCGGCGGGGCCAACGAGCATGCCGTAGCCGCCCGAGCCGTGCACCTCTTTGACCACCAGATCCTTGAGGTTGTCGAGCACGTATTGAAGCGCGCCGGGTTCGCCGCAGCGCCATGTCTCTACATTCTTCAAGATGGCCTTTTCGCCGGTGTAAAACTCGACGATATCCGGCATGTAGGAATAGATCGCCTTGTCATCTGCGATGCCTGCGCCGGGCGCGTTGGCGATGGTGATGTTGCCCGCGCGGTAGACATCCATGATGCCGGGGACGCCCAGCATCGATTCCGGATTAAAGGTCAGCGGGTCTAGAAAATCGTCGTCGATCCGGCGGTAAATCACGTCGATCCGCTTGTACCCCTGGGTCGTGCGCATCGCGATATGGCCATCGACCACGCGCAGGTCATGGCCTTCGACCAGTTCCGCGCCCATCTGGTCGGCGAGGAAGGAATGTTCGAAATAGGCCGAGTTGTAGATGCCCGGTGTCAGCACGGCGATGGTCGGCTTCGATCCGGCCGAACTCGGCGCGCAGGCGGCAAGCGAGCGACGCAGGTTCTTGGGGTAGTCGCTGACCGGCTGAACCTTGATCTTGGAGAACAGCTCGGGGAACATCTGGAGCATCGTTTCGCGGTTTTCCAGCATGTAGGACACGCCCGAGGGTGTCCGCGCATTGTCTTCGAGAACAAAGAAATCGCCTTCGCCAGTGCGCACGATGTCGGTGCCGACGATGTGGGTGTAGACTTGGCCCGGCGGGCTGAAACCCAGCATTTGCGGCAGAAAGGCTTCGTTCCCTTCGATCAGGTGCTTGGGCACGCGTCCGGCGCGCAGGATTTCCTGACGGTTATAGATGTCATGCAGAAAGGCGTTGATCGCGGCGACCCGCTGCTCGATGCCTTTTGCCAGCTTCGTCCATTCCCGTTGGGCAAGGATACGCGGAACCAGATCAAAGGGGATCAGCCGTTCTTGCGCCTCGCTCTGGCCGTAAACGTTAAAGGTAATGCCGGTCCGCCGGAAGAATGTCTCGGCATCCTGCGATTTCTTTGCGAGACGTTCGGCGTCCTGCTCAGCGAACCAGTCATGATAGGCCGCATAGGCATCACGGACAGTGCCGTTGTGGCCGCTCATCTCGTCGAAAAATTTGTTTTCACCAACCATGACTTAACCATAGTGGGATTCTTTGTTTCGACAACAGAAGACAGTGCCGGGAATATGCCGCCGTCTGTCGGACGGGCTGGCCTGCCTGTTTCTTAGGCTTGTATTTCCTGTCTGTTTTCAAACGATTGGGCCCCATGCTGGTCGGTGGCCCGGTCGAATGCCGGGCTTTCCGTCAAAAGGTTAGACGGCAGCGCGCGGCGTCGCAACCTAAAGTGGTTTGGCGGCGTGCCGTTCGTATGAAACGGGCGTCAGGCGCGGGTTCTGATCCTGACGGATCTGGCAATGGCGCGCGACTTTTGCTTTTCGCGCAGGAATACGAAAAGACCCGATCCGATGATAAGCGCCATGCCAATCCAGATTGTCAGATCCGGCAGGTCGGACCAGAAGAGCCAGCCCCACAACACGGCCAGCGGCAGGCCAGCATATTCGAACGGGGCAAGCGTCGCCGCGTCGGTCATGCGGTAGGCCTGGCTCACGCAATAGCCGATGATCGCCGAGTTGAGTCCCAGCCCGATCAGCGGCCCCCAGTCGCCATCCTGCGGCCAGACCCAGGCGCGCAGGAGGAAGAGCAAACTGGGATTGTCCACGCCTTCGACGAAGTGACCGTCGCCTGCGACGAGGTAAAACCCTATCGAGACGATCATGAACGTCCCCTGAATATACACGGAAAGGGCCGAGGCCTTGCTGGTGGCGCCCAGCCTGCGGGTCAAAAGCTGCATCAGCGCATAGGTCAGCGCGGCGAACACCGGCAGGAGCAGAATGATGCGGCTGACCTCAAGCGATCCAGCCGACGCCCAGGGGCGCTGCATGATGACGACGCCGATAAAGCCGACGAGCACAGCCCCCATCCTAAGCGGGCCGACTTTCTCGCCCAGCAGGGGGATCGACAGCACCGTGATGAACAGCGGCGCGACAAAGAACAGCGCGGTGGCATTAGCGAGTGGCAGGGCCGCGATGGCAACGAAATAGGCCATGTTCGATACGACAACCAACAAGGCCCGGCAAAGCTGCAACCAGGGCGCCTTGGGCTTGAGGATCGACCAGCCGCCTTCAAGCTGCACAAGTAGCAGGCTGAAACCGATGCCGATCGCTGAGCGGATAAACACGATCTGGTGCAGGGGATAGCCGCCGGACAGGGATTTGATCAGCAGATCGTTGATGGACATCGCAAGAACGCCCGCCAGAATGAAAAAGATGCCCGAGGCAGCATGGTTTGTCGGCATCAGTTTCATGGGGTTCCTTCGACTTCTCTCCGGCGCGCTGCCACGACCGGTACACGACTGTGCTACCATGGTCGGTATTTGCTGCAAGGTCTGTTTCCGACATTTCCTTGCAGAGTTCGTATTGGCGTAACGGCAAGTTCTCGTTTAGAAATCAAGGCCACGGGTATTCATCAAGAGGAGCCACCCCCATGCAGATGAGCGATCAGCGCGAGATCAAGGCAGACCCCGCAACGGTTTACGCAGCCCTTCTTGATCCCGATATGCTTAAGAACTGCGTGCCCGGCGCGCAGGAAGTCACCGGCAATCCGCAGGATGGCTATGAGGCAACGGTCGTTCAGAAGGTCGGGCCTGTCAAAGCGACGTTCAAAGGTCAGGTCACGATGACCGACATGGTCGAAAACGAGAAGATGACCATCACCGGCGAGGGCAAGGGCGGCGCGGCCGGGTTTGCCAAGGGCGGAGCGGTGGTCACGTTGGAGCCAACCGACACCGGTGGCACGCTGCTGAGCTATGATGTCGAGGCCAAGGTCGGCGGCAAGCTCGCGCAGCTGGGCAGCCGGTTGATCGACGGCTTCGCTAAGAAAATGGCCGATCAGTTCTTTTCCAACTTTGTCGAGCAGATCGAAGGCCCCGCCGAAGAAGGCGAGGCCGTGGCGGAAGAAGCGCCTGCGAAAAAAGGCTGGTTCAGCAAAACCTGAGCTTCGCCATCGCTTTGAAAACAGGCCGCACAGGTACCTGTGCGGCAAAATATATTGGCCTCTGACCCGGATCGGCATAGATCGCTGCTGAAAAAGGAGGCAGAGATGGCCGCAATTCTCAGCGTAAAAAATCTGCGCAAAGTTTATGATGGCGGGTTCGAGGCGCTGAAAGGCGTTTCGCTCGACATCGAAGAGGGGGAAATCCTTGCTCTTCTCGGACCGAACGGTGCAGGAAAAACAACTCTCATTTCCGCGGTCTGCGGTTTGGTGACCCCGTCTTCGGGGTCGGTGACGGTGGGTGGGCATGACATCCTGCGTGACTACCGGGCCGCGCGGTCACTGATCGGACTGGTGCCGCAGGAAGTCGTCGTGGAACAGTTCGAGACCGTCCGCAACACCGTGCGCCTGAGCCGTGGTCTTTTCGGCAAGCCGCGCAACGATGCGCTGGTCGAGGAAATACTCCGCAAGCTCTCGCTCTGGGACAAGCGCGACAACCAGATCAAGGAACTGTCGGGCGGCATGAAGCGCCGGGTGCTGATCGCCAAGGCGCTGGCGCATGAGCCGCGCGTGCTCTTTCTTGATGAGCCGACCGCCGGTGTCGACGTGGCGCTGCGCAAGGACATGTGGGACATCGTTGCCGAGATGAAGGCCGATGGCGTGACCATCATCCTCACAACCCATTACATCGAAGAGGCCGAAGCAATCGCCGACCGGATCGGTGTCATCACGCGCGGAGAGCTTCTTCTCGTGCAGGAGAAAGCCGAACTGATGCGGCAGATGGGGCGTAAACAGCTTGAGGTGCAGCTGACCGCACCGATTGAAACACTTCCCGCCAGCCTCGCGGATTTCGGTCTCGAGATCGGGCAGGGGGGCGAGACGTTGATCTATTCCTACGATACCCATGCGGAACGCACCGGCATCACCAAGCTGTTGAACGCCATTTCCGACGCGGGGCTGACGCTGCGCGATGTTCAGACGCGGCAGAGCAGCCTTGAGGATATCTTTGTCAATCTGGTCGAGGAGGACGCGTAATGAACTGGATTGCTATCGCCGCCATCTACCGGTTCGAGATGTCACGTTTCTTTCGGACGATCATGCAAAGCTTTGTCTCGCCGGTGATCTCGACCTCGCTGTATTTCGTGGTCTTCGGCGCCGCCATCGGCAGCCGGATCGATCAGGTCGAAGGAGTCAGCTATGGGGCTTTCATCGTGCCGGGGCTGATCATGCTGTCGGTCATCACCCAGTCGATTTCCAACGCGGCTTTCGGGATCTATTTCCCCAAGTTCATCGGCACGATCTATGAACATCTGTCAGCGCCGATCAGCTTTTTCGAGATCGTGCTAGGCTACGTGGGGGCGGCAGCGACCAAGGCGTTGTTCATCGGTGTCGTGATCCTGATTACCGCGAATTTCTTCGTGGATCTGAATATCGCCCACCCGCTGGCGATGGTGGCGTTTCTGGTGATGACATGTCTCAGCTTTGCGCTTTTCGGGTTCATCATCGGGATCTGGGCGAAGAATTTCGAACAGTTGCAACTGGTGCCATTGCTGATCGTCACGCCGCTGATCTTTCTGGGGGGGTCGTTTTATTCCGTGTCGATGTTGCCGCCGGTCTGGCAGACCATCACGCATTTCAACCCGGTTCTGTATTTGATCTCGGGGTTTCGCTGGGCGTTCTTCGACATGGCGGATGTGCCGATTGGCATCAGCCTGCTAGCAATCGCCTTGTTTACCGGGTTGTGCCTTGGCGTGATCTGGCTGATCTTCCGTACCGGCTGGCGCATCCGGAGCTGATCCTGAGTGATATTTTTGCTGGCGAGGCCTGAATTCGTGCCTTGCCCGCAAGTCAAGTTGGCCCCACACCTTGTTTAGGGGCAGTCGCCAATCTACATCCGTCTTCATGATGTTACGGCTGCCCTTTATCAAAAAACCGCCGATTGTATCGGTCGTGCGGATGAGCGGAACTATCGGGATGGCGGGGCGTGCCTCGCTGACCGATGCGGCATTGGCCCCGATCCTTGAAAAAGCATTCAAGCGCGGCAAACCCGTCGCTGTGGCTCTTGAGATCAATTCGCCCGGCGGATCGCCGGTGCAATCCTCACTGATCGGCGCGCGCATCCGCCGCCTGTCCGAGGAAAACGACATTCCGGTATTCGCCTTTGTAGAGGATGTTGCTGCGTCTGGCGGCTACTGGCTCGCCGCGGCGGCGGACGAGATCTATGGCGATGATTGTTCTGTGCTCGGATCCATCGGGGTAATCTCGTCCGGGTTCGGCGCCCATGTATTCCTTGCCCGGCAGGGGGTTGAACGACGCGTATATACGGCTGGCAAATCGAAATCCATGCTCGACCCGTTCAGCCCTGAAAATCCCGAAGACGTGGCGCGTCTCAAGACCCTGCTGGACGACATGCACGGCAACTTCATTTCCTACGTTAAATCGCGCCGGGGCGAGAAGCTTGATACCAAGCATGATCTTTTCACTGGGGAAATCTGGCTGGCGCGGCGCGCCGCCGAACTTGGCCTGATCGACGGGATTGGACATCTGAAACCCAAGATGCTTGCCCGGTTTGGCGAAAAGACCAAATTCCGCCGCTATGCGATGAAGCGGCCCTTCCTATCGCGCTTTGGCGCGTCACTGGCGCAGGACGCCATCGGAAGCATCGAGGAGCGGGCGGAATTCGCCCGTTTTGGCCTTTGACGTGATCCTCAAGATTGTACTTCTTTTCCTTATCGTGATGGGCGTGCTGGCGATGTTCGGGCGGTTGAGACTTCCGGGCGCGAAACGACTGAGTGACGCGAAATGCCCATCATGCGGGCGCTACAGGATCGGCAAGGGGCCATGCGCGTGCGGGGGGAGTAAGAAACGTTGATCATGCCTTGGATCCTGACGGCGCTGGGGCTGGTTATCCTGCTTCTGGCTGGCGATGCTCTTGTGCGCGGTGCGGTGAACCTGTCTTTGCGGCTGGGTATCCCGGCTCTGATCGTCAGCCTGACAATCGTCGCCTTCGGCACCTCCGCGCCGGAACTTCTCATCTCGATCAGCGCGATCCGGGACAACCTGCCGGGCATCGCGCTTGGGAACGTGGTCGGGTCGAATACGGCGAACGTTTTGATGGTGCTTGGCATCCCGGCGATTCTCGCGCGGATGCACACGAGCGAATGCGATACGCGCAAGACCTATGTTTTCATGCTCATGGGGACTGTCCTGTTCATCGGGCTGGCGTTCTTTGGCACCTTCACGGTCTGGTCCGGTCTGATCCTGCTGGCCGGGATAGCGCTGGTGCTTTTCGATCAGTTTCGCGATGCGAGGGCCCACCGCCGGGCCTGTAAGGACGATGAAGATGATCTTCCGGAAGAGGCAGATCCGAACATGCCGTACTGGCGGATCTGTCTTTACCTTGCGCTGGGCCTGATTGGCCTGCCGCTGGGTGCCAATCTGCTTGTCGAAAACGCCAGTGTGATAGCGCGTGCCTATGGCGTGAGCGAGACCGCGATCGGTCTGACACTGGTGGCGATCGGGACGTCCTTGCCAGAGCTGGCAACGACGGTCATGGCCGCCCTCCGGCGGCAGGCCGATGTGGCGCTGGGCAATGTGATCGGGTCGAACGTCTTCAACCTGCTGGCCATCATCGGCATCGCGACATTCTTCGGACGCATCCCGGTCGACCCGGAGTTCCTGTATTTCGATCTTTGGGTGATGCTCGGTGCCTCGCTGGTGCTGATCCCCTTTGTCTTTTTCGGGCGTGATCTCACCCGGCGCTGGGGCGTTGTATTGACCGGCCTTTACGCGGCCTATCTTGTCATCGTCCTCACCTGATACGGAGGCACGGCATGAAACGGGCAATGGTCACAGGAGGCGGAAAACGACTGGGCCGTGAGATGGCGCTTTATCTCGCGGGTCGGGGTTTTGACGTAGCGGTTCACTACGCGGGCTCTCGGAACGGGGCGCAGGAGGTTGTTTCCGAGATTGAGAAGATGGGGCGCAAGGCGGTCGCGGTGCAGGCAGACTTTCTGAACGAAGACTCAGTCGCGCAATTATTCCCCCAAGTTGTCGAAGCGTTGGGCGGCGCCATCACCTGTCTCGTAAACAACGCCTCCATTTTCGAACAGGATGATGTTGCATCGGCCAGTCGCGAGAGTTGGGACCGTCATTTTGAAAGCAACCTGCGGGCGCCTTTCGTTCTGACCCAGGCGATGGCCGCGCAAGGCCTGCAACCCGAAATCGACGCCGCTGGCGAACCGGTTGCAGTGGGGCTGATCCTGAACATGATCGACCAGCGGGTGCGAAAGCTCACGCCGGATTTCATGAGCTACACCCTCGCGAAATCTGCCCTCTGGACGCTGACACAGACCACGGCGCGGGCACTTGCCCCGGCGATCCGGGTCAATGGAATCGGTCCCGGCCCGACCCTTCAGGGCGAACGGCAAAGCGCGGAAGGATTCGCGGAGCAAAGATCGCGTACAGTGCTGAAACGCGGTTCGAATCCCGAGGATATCACCGCGGCGCTGGGCTACTTTCTGGACGCGCCGGGGGTTACCGGACAGATGCTTTGCGTCGATGGCGGGCAGCATCTGGCCTGGCAGACGCCGGATGTGCAGGGCCCTGAATAGCAAATTCGCAGAAAGTTTTGCACGCAGAGCCAAGTCGTTACAAAAGTGTAAAAATTTATCGTTTGATATCATCGTTTTGGGCGCTAGCAGAAAAAGAATGCCCTAAAATCAGTAAATTGTCGCCGCGCACAAATATTGGGCAAATCAGCGAACCCGCCCGAAACTAATGAAAATTTCCGCATGCCCCAAAGTTATCATCGTAGTTATCCACAGAAACCGTGGATTTGTTTCGGGTTGATCCCGCGCGCGCAAGATTGCAGCCAGCGCGCGGGAATCATATCTGTGGAGCATGAGTGAAATGCCCGATACCGATACGCGAGACGATGTGACCGGTTATGCCTGCATTCAGGGCTATCTGAAGACAATCGACTCATCCCCGGGCGTCTACCGGATGCTGGATTCGCAGGCGCGGGTTCTCTACGTCGGCAAGGCGCGGAACCTGCGGGCGCGGGTGTCGAACTATGCGCGCCCCGGCGGGCATTCGCCGCGGATCGAGCGGATGATCCGCGATACGGCGGCGATGATGTTCCTGACGACGCGGACGGAAACCGAGGCGCTGCTGCTTGAGCAGAACCTGATCAAACAGCTCAAGCCCAAGTACAACGTGCTGCTGCGCGACGACAAAAGTTTCCCGAATATTCTTGTGGCCAAGGATCACCCCTATCCCCAGATCAAGAAGCACCGCGGCGCCAAGAAGGAGAAGGGGGCCTATTTTGGCCCGTTTGCCAGCGCCGGGGCAGTGAACCGGACGTTGAACCAGTTGCAAAAGGCGTTCCTGCTGCGCAATTGCTCGGATTCCATGTTCGACTCCCGCACGCGCCCCTGCTTGCTGTACCAGATCAAACGCTGCTCTGCGCCCTGCGTCGATTACATCTCGGCCGAGGATTATGCGGCCTCAGTCGCGGATGCCGAAAAATTCCTGAGTGGCCGTTCGACCCGCGTGCAGGAAGACCTTGCCAGCCAGATGGCCGCTGCCTCGGAGGCGATGGAGTTCGAACGCGCTGCCGGGTTGCGTGATCGAATCCGGGCCCTGACGCAGGTACAGACGAGCCAGGGGATCAATCCGAGGGGCGTGACCGAGGCAGACGTGATCGCGCTGCACATGGAAGGCGGGCAGGCCTGCGTTCAGGTTTTCTTTATCCGGGCCAACCAGAACTGGGGCAACAAGGACTTTTACCCGCGAGTCGGTCCGGATGTCGCCCCGGCCGAGGTCATGGAGGCATTTCTCGGTCAGTTTTACGACAACAAGGAACCGCCCCGTCAGCTTATCCTGTCCGACGGAATCGAGAACGAAGACCTGATGGTGCAGGCCTTGAGTGACAAGGCCGGTCGCAAGGTCGAGATCCTCTTGCCGCAGCGTGGCGAAAAGTCCGAACTGGTTTCGGGTGCGCTGCGCAACGCACGGGAATCGCTTGCCCGACGGATGGCGGAAAGCGCGACACAGGGCAAATTGCTGAGCGGTCTGGCCGAGGCCTTTGGGCTCGAAGGGCCGCCGCAGCGCATCGAGGTTTATGACAACAGCCACATTCAGGGCACCAATGCCGTCGGGGCGATGATCGTCGCCGGGCCTGAAGGGTTCATGAAGAACAGCTATCGCAAGTTCAATATCCGCGGGGACGACCTGACGCCGGGTGACGACTTTGGCATGATGAAAGAGGTGCTGAACCGGCGTTTCTCGCGCCTGATCAAGGAAGACCCGGACCGTGACAAGGGCATGTGGCCCGATCTACTGCTCATCGACGGTGGCGCGGGGCAGGTCAGCGCCGTGGCCGAGATCATGCGTGAGCACGGCGTCGAGGATATCCCGATGGTCGGCGTCGCCAAGGGGATCGACCGAGATCAGGGCAAGGAAGAATTCCACCGGATCGGCCAACGCCCCTTTGCGCTGCGCCGCAATGACCCGGTGCTGTATTTCGTGCAGCGCATGCGGGACGAGGCGCACCGCTTTGCCATCGGCACCCATCGCGCCAAGCGCGCCAAGGCTATCGGCGCGACGCCGCTGGACGATGTGCCCGGTGTCGGGGCCACGCGCAAACGGGCGCTGCTGGCGCATTTCGGATCGGCCAAGGCGGTATCCCGCGCAAATCTTGCCGATCTCAAGGCAGTCGATGGAATTTCCGACACGCTTGCGGAAACGATCTATGATTTCTTTCACGATCGCGGTTGAGGCAGGGTAGTGCTTTTCAATGCCGTGCCTTCCTTGTAGGTGAAACATATGAAATGGACGCTGCCTAATATCCTGACCACGCTACGTCTTTTGGCGGCACCCTGCCTTGCCGTCATGTTCCTTTATTTCGAACGCCCCTATGCGGACTGGATCGCGCTTATCCTGTTCATCAGTGCGGCCGTCACGGACTGGTTTGACGGCTATCTGGCGCGAAGCCGGAAACAGGTGACGAAACTGGGCGCGATGCTGGACCCGATTGCCGACAAGGCGATGGTGGTCATCGCGCTGATGGTCATCGTCGGGTATTCCTCGATGTCGCCCTGGCTTGTGCTGCCTGCAACGGTCATCCTGTTCCGCGAAGTGTTCGTATCGGGCTTGCGTGAGTTTCTTGGGGATACGGCGGGCACGCTGAAAGTGACCGCGCTTGCCAAATGGAAAACGACAGCGCAAATGATCGCCATCGCGGTGCTGTTCTCTCAGGGGATTTTCGAGCATTTCCTGGTGATTTCCTTGACCGGCATGGAACAGGAAACCATCAATGGGGTCTTCGCGGGCGACGTTCGTGACACGAACGGGTTGCTTTGGAAATCGGCTGGCGAAGTCTGGGCGGGCCGCATCGGTCTTTGGCTCTTGTGGGTCGCGGCCGGGCTGACGCTCATCACCGGGTTCGACTACCTGCGCAAGGCATTGCCATTTCTGCGGGAGGTGAATTGATGGATGTACTTTACTTCGCATGGGTCCGTGAGCGGATCGGCGCGCCGAAGGACAAGATCGAGACCAACGCAGCGACCGTTACAGAACTGGTCGATGAACTGCGGGCGCGTGAACCCCGTTATGAGGCCGCTTTCGCTGATCTGAGCGCTCTAAGGGTGGCTGTGGATCAAGAACTTTCGGATTTCGACGCGCCGCTGGCCGGCGTGCGCGAGGTCGCCTTTTTCCCGCCAATGACCGGGGGCTGATCCCGTGCGGGTGGCGATCCAGTCCGACAGCTTTGATTTTGCGTTCGAGGCGGAGGCCTTTGCCCGCGATCTAGACGGTGCAGGCGCGGTGGTCACCTTTACCGGAATCGTCCGCGATGTGTCCGGCGGGCTTGAGGCGATGGAGATCGAGCATTACCCCGGCATGACCCAATCCGCCCTCACCGCCATTGCCGAAGAAGCGATGGAACGCTGGTCGCTGGCTGATGCGCTGGTCATTCATCGTCACGGACGCCTCGCCGCGGGCGAACAGATCATGATGGTCGCCACCGCCGCGCCGCATCGCGGAGATGCATTTGAGGCGGCGCAATTCCTGATGGATTACCTGAAATCCCGCGCGCCTTTCTGGAAAAAGGAAATCACGCGCGACGGGGCCGAATGGGTCGCGGCTCGCGAAGATGACGAAGCCGCCTTGAATCGCTGGAAATGAATCCCTCTTTCAAAGGCAAGCTGGTGGCACTTGTCGGCGTGCTCGTCCTGACGCCTGATACGTTGTTCATGCGATGGTCCGAGTTTTCCGGACCGGCGATGGTGGGCTGGCGCGGATCGCTGATGGCGGCTGTCTTCCTGTTGATATGGGCCATCACCAGCCGCGACCGTCGCGCCGACACGCGGCTTTTGTTCAGCCTGCCGGGGATCACCGCCATACTCGCGCAGTCGCTGAATGCATGGGGCTTTTCGACCGGCGTGGCGCTTGCGCCAGTCTCGGTCGTGTTGATCGCGGTGGCCACCGTGCCGATCTGGGCCGCCTTTTTCAGCCGCGTCATCATCGGCGAACATACCCGCCGGGCGACCTGGGTGGCCACGGCGCTTGTGCTTGTTGGGATCGTCATCGCTGCGGTGGGGGACGGGTTCGACATCAGCGGCAGAACCGAAATCATCCTTGGCGCGGGCTGCGGATTGCTTGTGGCGGCCATGCTCGCGCTGAGTTTCGTGGTGTTCCGCTTGCGTCCTGACCTTCCGATCCTGCTAAGCGTAGGCAGTGGCGCCGCACTGGCCGGATTCTGGGGTATCATGAGGGCGGGGCCCGAGGGCATGGCAGATGGACACCTCTGGCCGATCCTTGTCTGCGGTCTGCTTATCCTGCCGTTTTCCTTCTTTGCGATGTCGGCAGCGTCCCGGCTGACTCAGGCCGCGAACGTCAGCCTGATTATTCTTCTCGAAACGATGCTCGGCCCGGTCTGGGTCTATTACGGCATCGGAGAAGCACCGGGGCCGGCCATGTGGATCGGGGGCCCGCTGGTGGTGCTGACGCTGGCGGTCTACATTGTCTGGACAACGCGGCATCCGCTTGAGCAGGCGTCGCTCGCTACCGGATAGCGTGCAGGCTCAGACCTTGGTATGCTGCGCCTGAATATGCTCGACGTAACGGCGCATCTCTTCGGCCTCGTGCCGGGCCTCGCGCAGCCCGTCCATCGCGGCGCGCAGCTCGGCCTCGGTCTGGCTCAGCTGGTTCGACAGTTCAGATTCGCGCTGCTGCAGGTAGGCAATCGCCTGATCCCGGGTCTCTTCTGCCTCGTGCAACTCCTGGCTCATGCGGTCCAGCTCATTCACATCCTGTGGGCTGACACGGGTAAACCTGTGCACCAGCCAGTTCGCGAACCAGCCCGCCGCGAAGGCGACGAACAGGACGATAGCCGTCGGGATGATGAATTCTATTCTATTCACTTTCTGATCCTTCTTCGGGCGATTCCGCCTTTTCCTCCGTCTCGGCGTCGGGCGTGGATTCCGCCGTGTCCGCAGCGTCATCGACCGAACTGTCTTCTTCCGTCGCACCATCCTCCGCGGCGGCCTCGCGCGCGACGGCGTCGAGCGTTGACGGTGTCTCTTGCGTCGGTTCAGGCAGGATCAGGCGGAATTCGATCCGCCGGTTATTCTCGCGCCCGGCCTCGGTACCATTATCCGCGATGGGGTTTGCTTCGCCATAGCCTTTTGCAGTGTAGCTTGACGTCAGGATCCGGCGGGCGCGCAATTCATTCAGCACCGATTGCGCGCGGTCCTGGCTGAGACGCTGGTTCATCGATTCCCGGCCCTGGCTGTCCGTGTGGCCCTGAATTTCGATCCGCAGGTCGCCGCATTCCGCAAGGATGTCGGCAATCGCGTTCATCGTATCCAGCGATTCTGCCGCAATGGTGGCAGAGCCCGGTTCGAAGGTGATCTTGCCGGTCGACCGCTGAACCTCGGCAATATCCGCTTCACACATCTCGGGTGTCTTCGGCTCATCTGCCGGCGGCGGCGGCGGCTGATAGGCGACTTCGAGATCATAGGTTTCATTTTCGCCCAGACGGTCGGCCAGCAGGCCGGAAATCTCGGCGCTGGCGTTCTCGTCATTTGCGATACCGCGCAGCTTGAGGCTTTCCGGGGTCACGACCACGACACCCTGAACAAGACGCGACAGCGCCTCGATTCCCGAAAGCACCCGCACGGGCCAGTCGCCGGGCAGCCCCTCGGCAGTCCGGGCAGCGGAATAGACGCTGGCAGAGCCGAACCGCGCCTTGGCATAGCTGTCGGCCATACGCTGCAGGTTTTCGTCGTTGAGACGCCCACGCAGCTGGACAAGCCCTTCGGGGCTGAGTGTGGCAGTGAATTCCGGCGTGATGTTTTCGTCTTTCGACTCGGGCTCCGGCAGCACCGCATGCAGCACGAAGACCGACGGCAGGTCGGCCTCCAGCTCGCCCACGACGCGGTCGAACAGGGCGGGATCGGTACCTTGCTGCGCCACGAGTGTCACGTCCGCATCGGCAAAAGTGACCGAGCCCGCACCAAGTTCGCCCACCGCGTTCAGGGCCTGAACAGCAGCTTCGGCCCAGTTCGGCGAGGGCACACCCAGACCGATGACACAGCGCGCACCAGTCGTATTCCCGGCGGCCTCGGCGGCCACGAGAATCCTATCGCGTGCCTCTTCGGTATCGGCGGAGCAGGCATCGAACCGGCCGCCTTCGTCGTCGATGATATACCTAAGCGTAAAGGGCGTTATGACCGGGCGCGGGGCCGAGATTTCCAGCCGGACATTAAGACCGGGATGTGCTGCGCGATTCAGGGTATCTTCGAGTTTCTTGCGCGCCTCGGGGCTGTCGACCACGGCGTTGATCGTGACCTGCCCGACACCGATGGACACCTTTGAACGCGGCAGCTGCGACAGGGCGGAAAGCGTATAGGCCATCGCGTCTTCCCAGCCATCCGGCACGGGGTAGTCGGCAACTTCCATCAGGTCGCTGACCGGTGCGGGTTTGGCGATATCCTCAAGCCGTTCCACGAGCGCATCGCGATCGGTGGCGGCAGGGATCAGGCCGATCATCGAAATCCCGCTCGCGTTTCGCAGGATTTCGACAGAGAAACGCGGCGGCGCAAGCGCCTTGCTAGCCTCGACATCCATCTGGTCGACGATCCGGGTGGTATCCACAACCTCTGCCACCGTGGTGACGGCGTTGAACCGGGTGGCTTCGTCCGGGGCCGTTCCGGTCAGGATGACACGCAGACCATCGGCTTCGACCTCGGTCCAGTCGTGCCCGTGCGAATCGAGCGCCCCGCGTACCGCGATTTCCGAGGATTCTTCGACGGCCGTTGCAATGAAACCCGAAGCGGCGAGGCTAATTCCAGCAGCTGCTACAAAGGTCAGACCGCTGATGAAGAGAACCGATAAACGCATTGAACTCGGTTTGCCTTCCTTCTTGTGAAACTGGCGAATTCATAACGGCACGGGACTAGGGGATCAATCAAACGCACAGGGCAAATGCGAAGAAGATAAGCGGAATAAGGCCGGTATCGCGATTTGCGTGAAACAGTCGAAGCATCTTCGCATTGTCCTCGGGGTCGAAGCCGCGCAATTGCCACGCCATATGCCATCCCATGGCCCAGGGGCCTGCAAGCGCGAGGACCAGTGCAAGCACCGAAACCTGACCCAGAAGCGCCTGTATGATCGCCAGCCCCATCAGGGTGACACAGATCACGAGAAAGTATTTCAGGTAGCGTGGCGAGTCGGCCCCGAACAGGCGCGCGGTGGATTTCACGCCGATCAGCGCGTCGTCTTCGGTATCCTGATGGGCATAGATCGTGTCATAGAAAAGCGTCCAGGCGATCCCGGCGAGGTAGAGCGTGATCGCAGGCCAGCCCAGCGATCCGCTATGGGCGGTCCAGGCCAGCAGCGCACCCCAGTTGAACGCCAGCCCCAGAAAAACCTGCGGCCACCAGGTAAATCGCTTGGCAAAGGGATAGACCGCCACCGGCAACAGGCTGAGGATGCCAAGTCCAATCGCGGCGGTGTTGAAGGTCAGCAGGATGCAAAAGGCAACCAGCGACTGGGTGACCAGATAGGCCAGTGCCTGTTTCACAGTCACCGCGCCCGCCGGGATCGGACGCGACCGGGTCCGCGCCACCTTGTCGTCGATGTCTCGGTCCGTGATATCGTTCCACGTACAGCCCGCGCCCCGCATCAGCCAAGCACCGATACCGCAGCCGACAAAGATCCAGAGATCTTCCCAGCGCGGATCCTGTCCGGCCAGCATGGCCAGCGCCAATCCCCACCAGCAGGGCAGCAGCAAGAGCCATGTGCCGATGGGCCGGTCGGCGCGCGAAAGTCGCAGATAGGGACGCGCCGCTGCAGGAGCGTAAAGATCGACCCAGTTGCCGCGTGCCGCATCCGCAACCTGTCCATCTGGTGTCGGGGCGTTGCCTTGCATATATCCATTCCATGAATGCGAAAATCAGACTGTATGTAGATCACCCTCTGGGGCAGGGGCAAACGGTTCCTTTGGAACGCGATCAGGCGCATTACCTGTTCGGGGTCATGCGGCTGGGGCAGGGGGCGCAGATCCTGCTGTTCAACGGGCATGAAGGCGAATGGCTGGCCGAGGTGGTCGAGGCTGGCAAGCGCGGCGGATTGCTGAATATTCTCGAGCAGACCGCGCCGCTGCAGGAACCGCCCGATCTCTGGCTGCTCTTCGCGCCGATCAAGAAGGCGCGCACCGATTTCATCGTGGAAAAGGCGGTGGAACTGGGCGCGGCGCGGATCGTCCCGGTGCAGACCGAATTCACCAACTCCGAGCGAATCCGGCAAGACAGGTTGCAGGCCCATGCGGTCGAGGCGGCGGAGCAATGCGGCGCGACGGTGGTGCCCGAAGTGACCGATCTGAACAAGCTAGACCGGCTGCTGGCCGACTGGCCAGAGCGCCGGACGCTCTATTTCTGTGACGAGGCGCAAGCCGGTACACCCAGCGGTTTCGCCGATGACACCGGGCCCGCCGCGATCCTGATCGGACCCGAAGGCGGGTTTTCCGATGCAGAACGGGCGCGTTTGTCATCAAAGCCATTTGCCCGCACGCTAAGCCTTGGTCCGCGCATCCTGCGGGCGGATACGGCTGCGGCAGCGGCGATCACGCTCTGGCAGTATCACAGGGGGGATTGGAGATGAGTTTTATCCGGCCCGAGGCGCGCGACGCGATCTGGCGCTGGCGCGAGGTGCTGACCGGCATCGCCGTCGCCCTGGTGGGTCTGTCATGGGTGCTTGGCCCGCGCGGGCTGCTGGGCCTAGTCGGCTGGGTCGCCATCGCCATTGGTATCGCCCTGGTCGTGATCGGTGCGCAACGGGCCCGGTTCCGCAAGACCGAGGATGGCCCGGGCGTAGTGACGGTGGATGAAGGCCAGATCGCCTATTTCGGACCGCTGACCGGCGGTGCCGTGGCGCTTGGAGATATCGAACGCCTGACGCTTGATCCGACGGCCCGCCCGCCGCATTGGGTGCTTAGCCAAAAGGAACAGCCCGCGCTGAACATCCCGGTGAACGCTGCCGGGTCCGAGGCGCTTTTCGATGCGTTTTCAGCGCTTCCCGGTATCCGGACGGAACGCATGCTCAGCCATCTTCAGGGTAAAACCCTTCACCCTGTCGTGATCTGGGAGAGGGTGCCACTGCGCCCAGTGAACCAAAGGCTGCATTGACACTCCGGCGAATTCGTCCCACTTCTGGCCGCTACGGTACAACGAGAACGGAACCTATCTCTCATGTCCATTCCCCAATCCGGCGGTGGCCCGATCGAGCGGCACGAACAACTGGCCCAATACCTGGCCGATGGCTGCAAACCCAAGGCCGATTGGCGGATCGGAACCGAGCATGAAAAGTTCGGGTATTGCAAGGATACGCACAAGCCGATTCCCTATGAAGGCGAACGCTCTGTCCGCGCGGTCCTGGAAGGTCTGCGCGATGTGCACGGCTGGGCGCCGGTCACGGAACAGGGCAAGCTGATCGGGCTTGAAAAAAACGGTGCCAACGTTTCGCTTGAGCCCGGTGGGCAACTGGAGCTTTCCGGCGCGCCGGTCGAGACCATCCATGAAACCTGCGACGAGGTGAATGACCACCTGCGCGAAGTCAAGGATGTCGCGGACAAGGTCGGTGTCGGTTTCATCGGTCTGGGCGCGGCGCCCGAGTGGAAGCACGAAGATATGCCGCTGATGCCCAAGGGCCGCTACAAGCTGATGGACGGCTATATGCAAAAGGTCGGCACGATGGGCCGGACTATGATGCGTCGCACCTGCACGGTTCAGGTCAACCTCGATTTCTCCTCCGAGGCGGACATGGTGCAGAAACTGCGCGTCGCGATTGCGTTGCAGCCGGTTGCAACCGCGCTGTTTGCGAATTCGCCGTTTTTCGAAGGTAAGCCGAACGGGCTGAAATCATGGCGTTCTCGGGTCTGGCGCGATCTGGATGCGGATCGCACCGGCATGGTGCCGTTTGTTTTCGACGAAGGTTTCGGGTTCGAATCCTGGGTGGAATACGCGCTCGATGTGCCGATGTATTTTGTCTATCGCAACGGGCAGTATATCAACGCGCTGGGCCAGTCGTTCCGCGATTTCCTGAATGGCGAACTGCCCGCGCTGCCGGGTGAGACGCCGACGCTTTCGGACTGGGCCGATCACCTGACGACGCTGTTCCCCGAGGCGCGGATCAAGAAATTCATCGAGATGCGCGGTGCCGACGGTGGCCCGTGGCGGCGGCTTTGTGCGCTCCCGGCGTTCTGGGTTGGGCTGACCTATGATCAGTCGGCGCTCGACGCGGCCTGGGATCTGGTCAAGGGCTGGGATGCCCCCACCCGTGAAGCGCTCCGCGTGGCGGCAGCCGATCAGGGGCTTCAGGCAAAGGTCGACGGTATCGACATGCACGAACTGGCCCGCGAAGTGGTGGCAATTTCCGAAAGCGGGTTAAAGGCACGGGGCCGCAAGGGTGCGGGCGGCATGGTGCCGGATGAGACTCATTTCCTGAACGCGCTGAAGGAAAGCGTCGAAAGCGGCAAGGTGCCCGCCGATGAACTGCTTGAGCATTACAACGGTGACTGGAACGGTGATCTCAGCCGGATCTACGGCGAATACAGCTATTGATCTTCGGGTTCCGGGCGCAGACCCAGAATGAAATCGCAGACCTTGGATAGCGACATCTCGCAGGGCCGGATCACGGTCCGGTCCTGCAGTGCGTACAGGTTAAGGCTGATGTAATTGGACCCGTCCAGTTGCTCGGCCACCAGTTTCCAGCTTTTCCCATTGGCAAAGCTCGTCTTTGAAAAGACGTAGCGCGCGCCCTGATACTTCGCGGTATGTGTGCCTGACGGTAGCGCATGGAAGGCGGCGATGACGTCGGGCAAGGGGGAACCTTTCACTCGTTACGAAAGGTTGAACGCATGTGGCCGGACTTTCCGTCGCAAACTATTTGCTGCCGATCCGGGGTTCGGTGCCGTTCATGAGCCGGGCGATATTGCTGCGATGGCGCCAGAAGACCAGCGCTACCACAAGCGCGCCCAGCAATAGCGTTTCAGAGCGGTCGAAGACTATCGCCCAGACCAGAGCGCTTGCGGCAGCAACCAGCGCGGACAGCGACGAGATGCGCGTAGTCAGCGCGGTCAGCAACCAGACGGCGCAACAGGCGAGCCCGACGGGCCATGCGAGCGCCAGCCACAGGCCAAGGAAAGTGGCAACGCCCTTGCCGCCCTTGAACCCAAGCCAGACCGGGTAGCAATGACCGATGAAGGCGGCGAGGCCGGCGATCTGTGCCGCGTCCTCTCCACCGATCTGACGCGCGATCAGAACGGCAACAGCGCCTTTGGCGCCGTCAAACAGCAGCGTCAGCGCCGCCGCGAGCTTGTTGCCGGTGCGCAGAACATTCGTGGCACCGATATTGCCTGAACCGATGCTGCGCAGATCGCCAAGGTTCATGACGCGGGCGAGGATCATTCCCGAGGCGATCGACCCAAGCACATAGCCCATCACGGCGCAAAGCAGCAGGAGAATCGGCGCGGTATCCAGAACGGGCATCAGTCTCTCCGGTAAACGGGCTGGCCCGCCACATAGGTGGCCAGCACCCGGCCCTGAAGCCGTGCCCCGTCAAAGGGCGTGTTCTGCGATTTCGAATGCAGCGTGTAGCGGTCCAGCACAAAGGGTACGTTCGCGTCGAACAGCACCAGATCGGCCGGAGCGCCCTGAGACAAGCGACCCGAGTCCAGCCCCAGCCGACGCGCGGGGTTCAGCGACATGGCGCGGAACAGTTGCGGAAGGTTCAGCTGGCCCGAGTGGTACAGCCTCAGTGCAGCGGGCAGCAGTGTTTCCAGCGCAACCGCGCCGCTGGCGGCCTCTTCAAACGGGCGACGTTTGGATTCCTCATCCTGCGGGGTGTGCATGGACGAGATGATGTCGATCAGGCCGGAGGCCACAGCCTCGATCACCGCCAGCCGGTCGTCCTCGGCGCGCAACGGCGGCTTGATCTTGAAGAAGGTCCGGTAATCGGCGACGTCCAGCTCGTTCAGTGTCAGATGGTGGATCGACACACCGGCGGTGATGTCGAGCCCATTCTTCTTGGCGCGTTCCAGCGCGGGAAGCGCGCGGGCGGTGGTGATCTGATCCGCGTGGTAGCGGGCGCCGGTCATCTCAATCAGGGCGATGTCGCGGTCCAGCCCCATGCGTTCCGCCATAGGGGACACGGCAGGCAGGCCGCGAAGGCTGGCGAACTTGCCCGAGGTCGCGGCGGCGCCTTTGCTTAGTCCCGGTTCCTGCGGGTGGGCGATGACCAGCGCGCCGCAGGACCGGGCATAGGTCAGCGCACGGCTGAACACCTTGGTATCGCGGATCACGTTGTCGCAATCGGTAAAGGCGACCGCCCCGGCATCCAAAAGGAAGGAAATCTCGGTCATCTCGCGCCCTTCGCGGGCCTTGGTCAGCGCGGCCATCGGCAGCACGTTGACGGGCGCGGCCTCGTTCGCGCGGCGACGGACGAATTCCAGAACCTCGGGCGTGTCGATGGCGGGAGTCGTATCGGGGCGGGTGACCATCGTGGTGACCCCGCCCGCTGCTGCAGCCAGCCCTGCCGAGCGATAGCTTTCCTTGTGCCGCTCGCCCGGTTCGCAGACCTTCACGCCGATATCGACGATCCCGGGCGCGAGGCATTTGCCATTGCACTCGACGATGTCCAGCCCGGCACGGTCGATGTCTTTAGGGACCTCCGCTTCCTCGCCAGATGCAAGAATCTTTCCGTCGTGCACCAGAAGCGCGCCGAGTTCGTCGCTGCCGGCCTCGGGATCGATCAGCCGGGCGTTTTTAAAAAGGGTTGTCATACTGTCAGGTCCTCCGGGGCGCTGGGGCATCCTGTCCGCAGACGGACTGGGCGCGGCGCAGCGCAGCGATGGTGGCGGCGGGATCGGCCTGATACTTGATCAGATGCTTTTCCCCGGTCATGGTGACGATCTGGACAAAGCTGCCCATCGTCCTGAATTTGCTGATTTCGTCGAGTTTTACCTCGCGCCCGCCGGGACCGATCAGGCGCGAACCTCGCACCTCCCAGACGACGGGCAGTTCCTCGGAGGCGAGGAACCAGCCGCGAAAGGCGATGGCGGCCAGACCGGCGACAGCGCCGACCCAGACGTTGGGATCGTCCAAGAGCCAGAGCACGCCCATCGCGCCACCCATCGCCAGCGCCGCGACCTTGGTCTGGCTGTGGAAATAGGCCGCCCGATCAACGCGGAAACGAAGGGGGGCCGCTGTTACCATAGCACCATCGCGAAGGTGAGCAGGACCAGCGCCACGAAGACGGCAAAGACGATCGCACCGATGCGGCGGGCCTGACCACGCGCCTCTCTGGGCGAGGGCGGTCGTGCCTGTGGCTTCGCGCTTTCGGTTTCAATCGGCGGGCCGCTCCAGTCCGTCGCCGGGCGTCCGAAGGTGGCGATAAGCCGTAGGCGCGACGCGGGATGCAGCTCGGCCGGGCGATCATGAAAGGCACGGGAGTGCAGGATCAGAACATGCCCATAAAGCGCGTCGAGCTTTTCGCGCGCGGCTTCGACCTCGGCGGCATCGACGCCGCTGCCTTCGGTGAGGTAGCCGGCAAGCCCGACCTCGTCGAGATCGGAGATCTTGAGGATGACCACGTGATCGGGATCAAGATCGCCATCGCCAAGCGCATCGGCTATCGCGCCGGGTTCTTCGCGCAGGAACCGCACCTGTTCCGGGCGCATGTCCAAGGCAAAAACCCGAACGACGCGGCGCTCGCCTGCCGGGACTGAAATCGTTTCACTCATGCGGCGGTTCTCTGTCGCAGGTTACGGGCAAGCAGGTCCATTGCGGCCATCCGCACGGCGACGCCCATCTCGACCTGATCCTGAATGACGGATCGGTTGATGTCATCCGCCAGCGTGCCGTCGATTTCGACGCCCCGGTTCATCGGACCGGGGTGCATGACGATGGCGTCTTCCTTGGCCATGCCAAGCTTTTCGCTGTCGAGCCCGTAGCGGAAGTAATATTCGCGCTCCGAGGGGATAAAACCGCCATCCATGCGTTCTTTCTGAAGCCGCAGCATCATCACGACATCCACGTCGCGCAGGCCCTCGTTCATGTCCTCGAAGACTTCGACACCGAATTCGCCGATGCCCGAGGGCATCAGCGTCGGGGGACCAATTAGGCGGATGCGGTTCTCCATCTTGCCGAGCAAGAGGATGTTGGAACGTGCCACGCGCGAATGGGCGATATCACCGCAGATCGCGATGTTCAGACGGTGCAGCCGACCCTTGGCACGGCGAATCGTAAGCGCGTCGAGCAGGGCCTGCGTCGGGTGTTCATGACGCCCATCACCTGCATTCAGCACCGCGCAATTGACCTTTTGCGCAAGCAGATCGACGGCCCCCGACGACGGGTGCCGCACCACCAGCAGATCGGGATGCATCGCGTTCAGCGTCATCGCCGTATCAATGAGGGTTTCACCCTTTTTGACCGAGGAGGTCTGCATCGACATGTTCATGACATCGGCGCCAAGCCGCATCCCGGCCAGTTCGAAACTGGCCTGCGTGCGCGTCGAGTTTTCGAAGAACATGTTGATCTGCGTCATGCCAGCCAGCGCATCGCCATGTTTCTGTGGCTGTCGGTTCAGATCGGCATAGGTGTCGGCAAGGTCCAGCACGGCCGTGATATCCGACGGGGCCAGATGCTCTATTCCCAGAAGATGTCGGTGGGAAAAGGTCATGTGGGCCTCGCTGTCTTGTGATCATCTGCTTATTGCATCTGGACGGGGATGCATCAACCGGGATTAAGGGCTCAGCGCGAGCCGGGGCGGATCGGCGGGCGCTGCGTGGGCGAGCAACTGCCGGTGTCGGTGCACCTTGTGCCGGGCGCGCAGATCGTGCCCTCGGTGCAGCGGGTCGCCCCGATGGCCGAACATCCGCCTGCCTCGAGACATAGGCTGTTGGCCGGGCAATACCGCCCCTGTCCGCAATCCGTCGCGTTGGCCGGAATGCACCCGCCGCCGATGGAACAGCGGCTGCCCGGCGCGCAGGTCAGACCGTTCGAGCAGATCTCTGCCCCGGGAATGCAATTCGACGCCAGACCACCGGATTCACCGGGCAGGCAGCGCCGGTCGGGCAGGTTCAACTGGGGCGGCTCAATCCGCGGAAAGGGTTTCAGCCCTCCCGAGAGGTCAGGCAAAGCGGGTTCGGGAATCGGCGGGATGCGCCCGGAACGGGTCATGCCGTTTGAGGGGGGCAGCGGGTTGAGGCTGCCCGGGGGGCGCTGCTGTCTCAGGCTTCCGGCGGGCGGGTCAAGCAGGCTGCCCTGCGCCCCGGCATATTCGGCAAGGAATACAGCGGTGAAAAGCACCAGCAACGCGCCTAGATGCAGGTTGCGAATCCATCGGGACAGGCTGGGTCGGAAAGCGGGGGACATCTTGTATCACTTGGCACTGGAACCTGAATTGTCCAGATCATAGGGTGCTGGGAATGGAATCATATCAGGAATTCGAAGCAGCGCGGGCGATGCTGGAATGGCAGATCGAACTTGGCGCGACCGAGGCGATCTGCGATGCACCCATCGATCGCTACAGCCTGCCAGACGCTTTGCCGAAACCGGCGCAACCCTCCGGCGTCTCGCAGGCCGTGGCCCAGATCGAGGACGTCGAGGTGGATGCCGTGGCCGAAGCGCGCGCGGCGGCAAAGGCGGCCGCTTCGCTGGACGCCCTGCATGCCGCGCTGGCCGCGTTTGAGCATTGCGATCTCAAAAAAGGCGCGCGCAGCCTTGTGTTCGGTGACGGTACACCGGGCGCACGTGTCATGATCATCGGAGACGCGCCGGACCGCGACGAGGATCGCGCTGGACGTCCGTTTGTCGGCAAGCCGGGGGAATTGCTCGATGCGATGCTGGCGGCCATTGGCCTCAGCCGATCCGAGAGCGTTTACGTCACCACGGCGCTGCCATGGCGTCTGCCGCAGAATCATGAACCACGGCCCGACCAGCTTGCGATGCTGCGCCCCTTTCTTGAACGTCATGTCTCGCTGGCGGCACCCGAGTTCCTCATCGTGATGGGAAACACGGCCTGCGACGCGGTGCTGGAAAAGCGGGGGATTTCGCGGCTGCGCGGCCACTGGGCCGAGATATGGGGCCTTCCGGTGCTGCCGATGCTGCATCCAGCGCAGCTTCTCGGACGGCCGAGAGACAAAAAAATGGCATGGGCAGACCTGCTGGAACTGAACGCCCGGCTGAAACGGAGTACATCATGAGAATTCTGGCCTTTTCCGATCTGCACCTCGATACGGCGCGGGCCGCCGAACTGGTCGAAGCGGGCAACAGCGCGGACCTGGTCATCGGTGCCGGCGATTTCTGTAACATGCGGCAGGGTCTGGACTTGGCGATGGACATGCTGGGTGAGATACGCCGCCCCACAGTCCTTGTGCCCGGCAATGCCGAGAGCGCGGACGAATTGCGCGCGGCGGTGCCCGAGGGTTTCGCGGTGCTGCACGGTCAGGGCATGACGATCTCGGGCCTGCGGCTCTTCGGGCTTGGCTACGGGGTGCCCGAGACTCCGTTTGGCGACTGGTCCTGCGACCTCGACGAAGAAACTGCCGCCGACATGCTGAAGGAATGCAAAGCGGCGGACATCCTGATCCTGCATTCCCCGCCAAAGGGCGTAGCGGATTCGACCTCTAGCGGTCTCTCTGTCGGGTCCGTGGCGATCCGTGACGCGATCCGGCGCATTCAGCCCCGGTTGGCGGTCTGCGGTCACATCCACGACAGTTGGGGAGAAACGGGCCAGATCGGCGAGACGCCAGTGGTGAACCTTGGACCGATGCCGAACTGGTTCGAAATTCCGGACTGACCCACAATCACCCCCAAGGAGACGCAAGATGCCCGAGAGCGCGCAGGTCAGGGAGTTCATGCCGGTACGGATTGCTGTGCTGACGGTTTCGGATACCCGCAGCATGGAAGATGACCGCTCGGGGCAGGTGCTTGTGGACAGGCTGTCCGAGGCGGGGCACGTGTTGGCCGACCGGCGGATCGTCGAGGATGACCGCGCGGCGATCGGCGCCCATCTGCGCGACTGGATCGCCAACCCTGACGTGGACGTGGTGATTTCCACGGGCGGCACCGGTCTCACCGGGCGCGACGTGACGGTGGAAGCGCATCGCGACGTCTATGAAAAAGAGATCGATGCCTTTGGCACGGTCTTCACCATTGTGTCGATGAAAAAAATCGGCACCAGCGCGGTTCAATCACGCGCCACGGGTGGCGTGGCAGGCGGAACCTACCTCTTTGCGCTGCCCGGTAGCCCGGGGGCTTGCAAAGATGCATGGGACGAAATTCTGTGCCATCAGCTCGACTATCGTCACAAACCCTGCAATTTTGTCGAGATTTTTCCGCGCCTAACGGAAAATCAGCGACGGAAATAGGCGTTCCCGGCGTATAAGGGAATGTGACCCTGTCTGTGCCGCGCAAGCGGCAGCCGGTATCCTTGTGCCGGACAGGCCAGGTCACGGTGGAATAAGGGTACGTTGATCAAGCATGAGATTCCTGCGTCAAACACTGATCGGCCTGTTTCTGTCGGCGCTCGCGCTGGCACTGGTGATTTATGCCGTGCAGAGCGTTTTCCTCGCGGTGCAGGACAGGATGTCTCAGGAGGGGCGCGAGATGCCCCCGAACGAACGGGTCTTTGCAGTGAACCTGCAAGAGGCCCGGCTGGAAACCGTTGTCCCCGAGCTGGAAGTTTTCGGTCAGGTACAGAGCCGTCGCACCCTTGAAATCCGCTCGCCCGTGGCCGGTCGTGTCGTCGAACTCGCCGCGTCCTTTGAAGAAGGCGGCGTGGTCGAACAGGGCGACATGCTTCTGCGGATCGACCCCAAGGACGCACAGTCGGCACTGGAAACGGCGCGCAGCAATCTTCAGGACGCAGAGACAGAGCTGCGCGATGCAGAGCGCTCGCTTGACCTTGCCCGCGACACGCTGGCCGCCGCCGAGGAACAGGCGGAGCTTCAGGAACGTGCCTACCAGCGGCAGATCGATCTGGAAACGCGCGGTGTGGCAACATCGGCGACGGTGGAAAGCGCCGAGCTTGCGGCGGCCTCGTCCCGGCAAGCCGTGCTGGCCAGCCGCCTGTCGCTGGCACAGGCAGAGCTGCGCATCGATCAGGCAAAGACCGATCTTTCCCGGATGCAGCTTGCCGAACAGGACGCGCAGCGCGATCTTGAAGATACGGTGATCACGGCGGAGTTCGCCGGTACGCTCAGCGATGTGAATGTCGTCGAGGGCGGTCTGGTTTCCGTGAACGAAATGCTGGGCAATATCGTCGATGGCACCGCGCTCGAAGTGTCGTTTCGCGTCTCGACTTCGCAATACGCGCGGCTGCTTGGTCGCGACGGATCGCTGATCAAGGCACCGGTGCGGGTGACGCTGGATGCCAATGGCGCCGACCTACAGGCCGAAGGGCAGATCAGCCGCGACAATGCCCGCGCCGGGGAGGGCCAGCTTGGCCGAATGCTCTATGCGCAGCTCGATCCTGCACCCGGTTTCAAACCGGATGACTTCGTGATCGTCAAGGTGGACGAACCGCCGCTGGCGGAGGTCGCGCTCTTGCCCGCATCGGCGCTGGATTCAAGCAATACGGTGCTGGTTCTGGAGGATGGCGACCGGTTGCAGTCGCTATCGGTCGAGCTTGTGCGCCGTCAGGGCGATGACGTGCTGGTGCGGGGCCAAGGCCTTGCCGGTCAACTGGTCGTGGTTGACCGCACGCCGGTTCTGGGACCGGGGATCCGGGTGCGTCCGCTGAACCTGCCACCGTCCGACGATGAGCCGCCTTCGGATCTACTGGAATTGAGCCAGGAACGGCGCAGCAAGCTGGTGGCCTTTGTCGAAGCGAACGAAGGCATGCCGGCCGAGATGAAGGCGCGTATGCTGGCGCAGCTCAGCAGCGATAAGGTGCCGGCAGGGCTTGTGGCCCGTATCGAATCTAGGATCGGGGGCTAGGACAATGGCCCGGAATATTCCGCGCTCGGCGGGCGGGTTGCTGTCCTACTTTACCCGCCACCGGACGGCGGCGAACCTTTTGCTGGTGCTGCTCTTGGTGCTGGGCGTGGCGGCGATGCCCAACATGCGCACCCAGTTCTTTCCGGACGTGGTGTCGAGCAACATCAACGTGAACGTTGTCTGGGAGGGTGCGGGTCCCGAGGACGTGGACAGCGCCATCATACAGGCGCTCGATCCGGCGCTGCTGTCGGTCGAGGGTGTCGAAAACACCTATGCCGTTTCGCATGAGGGATGGGGGCAGGTCACTGTCGAGTTCGAGCCGGGCTGGGATTCAGGACGCGCGGTCGAGGACATCCAGAGCGTCATCGACGGTATTTCAACCTTTCCGGACGAGGCCGAAGAGCCAACGATACAAAGGGCTGTCTGGCGCGACCGGGTGACCGATGTGGTCATCAGTGGTCCGCTCGATGCGCAGCAACTGGCCCTGCTGGCCGACGAACTTGTCGCGCGGCT
Organism: Heliomarina sp.; assembly: GCF_052826185.1. NCBI lineage: Bacteria > Pseudomonadati > Pseudomonadota > Alphaproteobacteria > Rhodobacterales > Roseobacteraceae > Heliomarina > Heliomarina sp. The sequence goes on from NZ_JBRBUI010000017.1 coordinate 374,468, forward strand.
CTTTGCCAGCGGCGTGACGCGAACGACACTGCGCGGGGTGGCCGCGCCCAATACGGTGATCGAGGTGCCGTCGTCACGGCTGGTGGGCTATGACGTGACCATGTCGGAGATCGCGACGGCGGTGCGGGCCGAGGTTTCGGCCAACCCCGCTGGCGACGTAGAGGGCGCCAATGCGCGGGTACGGGCCGGGACCGAAAAACGCACACCCGATGATCTTGCGAACATCGTCCTGCGGTCGAACGCTGATGGCTCTACCCTGACCATTGGCGATGTCGCCACCATTCGTGTCGAGGGAACCGACCGGTCGCGCACCTATTTCGTCGGCGACAACCCGGCGGTTTCGATCCGTGTGGATCGTTCCGATCAGGGCGACGCCGTGGGCATCCAGCATGCGGTCGAAGAAGTCGTGGCGCGGATGCAGACCACCGCGCCCGAAGGGGTCAAGATCGATCTGATCCGCACCCGGGCCGAGGCCATTACCGGTCGTCTCAACCTGCTGGTCGATAACGGGTTGATGGGGCTGGCGTTGGTTGTAGGCCTGCTGTTCCTTTTCCTTAACGCGCGCATCGCATTCTGGGTGGCCGCCGGGATTCCCGTTGCCATGTTCGCGGCGATCGCGCTGATGTACGCCTTTGGGCTGACCTTCAACATGATCAGTCTCTTCGGGCTGATCCTGACACTGGGCATCGTGGTCGACGACGCAATTGTCGTGGGCGAGCACGTGGATTTTCGCTCCCGACGGCTGGGCGAGCCGGGTGTCGTCGCGGCGGAAAATGCGGCCCGGCGCATGGCAATGCCGGTCTTTGCCGCAACGGTCACGACGGTCATCGCCTTTTTCGGCCTGACGTCCATCGGCGGTCGGTTCGGCGACATGATCAAGGACATTCCCTTTACCGTGATTGTCGTGCTGATCGCCTCGCTGGTTGAATGCTTCCTGATCCTGCCAAATCACATGAGCCACGCGGTCACCCATTCGGCGCGCCAGCACTGGTATGACCTGCCGAACCGTTACGTGAACTGGGGCTTTGTCTGGGTGCGTGAGAACCTGTTTACGCCGCTGATGCGTGGGGTCGTGAAAGCCCGCTACGTGGTGCTGGCCGGAGCAGTGGCGCTGTTGGCAAGCCAGGTCGCCATTTTCATTCGTGGCGATATCCAGTGGCGGTTCTTCAGCGGCCCCGAGCGCGGCTCGGTGACCGGCAACTTCATGATGGCCGAGGGGGCGACCCGCGCCGATTCAATCGCGATGATGCGGGAATTGCAGCGCGCCACGGACGAGGTTGCCGCTGAATATGAGGCCGAATATGGCATCAGCCCGCTGGATTACGTGATCGCCGAGCTTGGCGGCAACGCATGGCCCGGACTGAACGGCGCCGACAACAAGGATCCGGACCAGCTTGGCGCGATCAGCATCGAACTGATCGATGCGGACCTGCGGCCCTATTCTGCATCGGCCTTCGTAAAGGACATTCAGGAAAAGGTCGTCAATCACCCGATGGCCGAAACCGTGTCCTTTAGAAGCTGGCGGTCCGGACCGGGGGGCGATGCGCTTTCGGTCCAGTTCTACGGGGCGGATGTCCAGACGCTCAAGGCCGCGAGCGAGGCGCTCAAGACCGAACTGGCCCGGTTCCCCGAAGTTTCGGGGATTGAGGACAACCTTGCCTATGACAAGGAAGAGCTGGTGCTTGACCTGACCCCGCAGGGGCAGGCGGTCGGCTTTACCATCGAAGCCCTTGCGCCGGCGCTGCGCTCGCGGCTGAACGGGATCGAGGCCGCGACCTATCCCGACGGGCCGCGTAGTGCCAAGATCCGTGTGGAACTGCCCGAATCCGAACTGACGGCGGACTTTCTCGAGCGCACACAAATGCGCATGCCGGGCGGTGGTTACGTGCCGCTTGCCGACATCGTCAGCGTCGAGCAGCGCACCGGCTTTTCATCGGTTCGTCGTGAAAACGGGGTTAGGGTCATCAGCGTGACCGGGGACATTTCCGAGGATGACCCGGAACGCGCCGCCGAGATCAACACCGAGCTGGAAACCGAGATCCTGCCAAGGATTGCCAGCGTGCTGCAAGTGGAATGGTATCTGGCCGGTCTCAGCGAGCAGGAGGACGAATTTCTCAGCGACGCCATGACCGGGCTGATCCTCGTTTTGACGGGTATCTACCTGACGCTGGCTTGGGTCTTTTCAAGCTGGACCCGTCCGCTGGTGGTGATGGCGATCATTCCCTTCGGTCTGGTGGGGACGATCTGGGGTCATGCGCTTTGGGAGACACCCCTATCGATGTTCACGGTCGTCGGGCTTCTGGGGATGACCGGGATCATTATCAACGACTCCATCGTGCTGGTCACGACCATCGACGAATACGCGCGTGACAGGGGGCTTGTTCCCTCTATCGTCGCGGGCGCGGCGGACCGGCTGCGACCTGTTCTCTTGACCACGCTGACGACGGTGCTTGGTCTGGCGCCGCTGCTCTACGAGCAATCCACCCAGGCCCAGTTCCTCAAGCCCACGGTGATCACGCTGGTCTATGGGCTTGGCTTTGGCATGGTTCTCGTTTTGCTCGTGGTGCCTGCGCTGATTGCCATACAGGCCGATTTCATCCGGCCGCTTGCCTCTTTTCGCCGCGCCCTCGGGCCGCGTAGCGGGGCGATGCGGGGCGTCGCCGGCGGTATGTCAGTCGTATTGCTGGCATGGCTGGCGGCGACGATGGGGTGGGTGCTGGTGACTGGGGCGCTTGCGCAACCGCTTGCGGCCCTGATGCCCGGCTTCGCGGCGACCGCACCTTTGCAGGCCGCGCTGACACTTTTCGTGGCAGGCGCGCTGGCAGTGCTTCTGGCGGCCTATCCAGTTGCGGTCATGTTCTTCCGTCGCTCTGGCCGGATGCGCCGGGCCTAGATCCGTGCCTGCGCCAGCCGGACCATCTCATCCACCGACTCGCTCATCTCGATCTTGCGCGACAGGACGTCGTCCACCGGGAACCAGTCCGCGTCGCTCACGTCATCGGCCGCAACCGGCGTGCCCGAGACATAGGCGCAGCGCACCGCCGTCAGCAGGAAATGTACCGCTGTGCCGCCCCTCGCATCGGGCAGGATCACGTCCACATTTGTCAGGTATTCCTGCGGTTTCGCGATGACGCCGGTTTCTTCCTGCACCTCGCGTGCAGCCGCGTCGAGAGCGGTCTCACCCCATTCCACATGGCCACCGGGAAAGCCCCAGAGCCCCGCGTCGGGCTGCTTGATCCGCCGCACCAAAAGCACCCGGTCCTGATGAAGGATGACGGCAATGGCACCTAGTATCGGGGATCTGGTCATGCCCCGTTATCGGGACTCGCACCCTCGGATGTCAACCGCGCGGCTGCTGCCAAGCACCGTCAGGCGCAGGGCCGACCGGTCGAGCGCATAGGGCTTGCCTTCGACATGAACCAGTTCACTCGTTGCCCGCAGCCGGTTGCCGGACCGGGTCACAACCGGTTCGGAGGCCCAGAGTTTCGGATTGCCGGTTTCGATCACGGCGACTTCGGTGCCGCCAGTCGGGGGCAGGTCGATCTCGGCGGTGACTTCCATGCCGTTCACCGTCGGTTTCAGGGCGCATCTGGCTTTTCCGGCACCGGCCTCGTTCGCGGAAAGCGGACGCGCGGCCATCGCCGCGGCAATTGCCGGGTTGCGCTTTGCGCCCGGTTCCAGTGCGCTGTCAAAGCTGAGCGAGGCAGGGATGCAGACATCGCTGCAGACGCCGAAATCGATCCTGCCTGAAAGACGGATGGGCTGGCCCGGCTCTTTTGGCGTGACGATCACCGGGAGCACAAGCTGGTGCTTGTAGCCGATGCTGCGCAACCCACCGAGGTGAAATACCTCGGGCGTTGGCCAGACCAGCGCGGCGGCGGTGATATTGCTCGACCCGCTCCAGTCGAACTCGGGTGGAATGCCCGCATCTCCGGGGGCGCGCCAATAGGTTTTCCAGCCGGGCGCAAGCGTGAGTTTCAGCGCCGCCTGTACCTTGCCGTCGGCCATTCGCCCGCCATCGAGCACGTCGACGCGCACGATCTCTTCCAGAGATCCCTGAGCGGTGAGGGGCGCAGGCGTCTGCAATAGGCCAAGTATGGCGATAATGGCTATCAGTCTGATCATCGATACTAGATGGCCGCAAAACGGTGAAATGCCAAGTCACGTTGCGGTCAGGTCAAGCAAAAGGGATGTGTCCCTTGCCCTTCCCGGCAGCGAGGGCCATGCTGTCATGGAACCGCTGCCGGATCGGAGCGTTCGGAATTAAAGGAAGTAACTCTAAATGGACCTGACCGGAAAGCTACTGATCGCAATGCCGGGCATGGGCGACCTTAGGTTCGAACGATCCGTGATCCTGATGTGCTCTCACGATGATGACGGGGCCATGGGGCTGATCATCAATAAGCCCGCCGAGGATGTTCACCTCTCGGATCTGCTTGCCCAGCTTGAAATCGAAGGCCGCAAGGATGCTGCGGGCAGGGATCTGCCCGTGCATTTCGGCGGCCCTGTGGAGGGCGCGCGCGGGTTCCTGCTGCACAGCAATGATTACGAGTCGCCGCTTCAGACCCTGCGGATCAGCGACACACTGCGGATGACGGCGACGCTCGATATACTTGAGGATATCGCTAGCGGCACCGGGCCATCGAAATTCCTGATGGTACTGGGCTATGCGGGCTGGGGGCCGGGGCAGCTGGAACAGGAAATCGCCCATAACGGCTGGCTGACCGCCGAGGTCAATGAGCAGATCATCTACGATCTCGACAATGACGCGAAATGGGGTGCGGCGCTGGCCGAGATCGGGGTCGACCCGCTGACGCTTTCGGCCAGTTCCGGCAACGCCTGAGGCGCGGTTCTAGTCGCGCGGTGCCGCCGCGCGGGCCAACCTGTCATTGATGGCAAGCCCCAGACCGGTCTTCGGGATCGGAGCGAGGGCGATAGGACGACCGTCTCGGTCGGCAAGATGCAGGTGGCCGAACAGGTTCGCCGCCGCCTCGGCCAAATCGCCCTCGGGCGACAGGTTCAGGTCACAGGGCATCTCGCCGAACCCGATCAGGATTTCACCCCGCTCCGCAGACGGTGCATCAAGGCGGATCGCGGCCTTCGGCGCGTAATGCGAAAGCATCTGCCCCGGCGCGTTCAGCGTGGCAGAGGGCGCGCGCCGCTGTACCGGTCCGCCCAATACGCCTTCGATCTCTTCCACCCCCAGCCCGCCGGGCCGCAGCAGGACCGGTTTACGATCCTCACCGAAACCGAGGATCGTCGATTCCAGCCCAACCTCGCAGGGGCCGTCATCGACAATGGCGGCGATACGTCCGCCCAGCCCGTCCCTCACATGGTCCGCTGTCGTGGCGCTGATCCGCCCCGACGGGTTGGCCGAGGGCGCGGCGACCACGCCGCCAAACTCTTTGAGCAATGCCCGCGCGGTCGGGTGCGCCGGAACGCGGATCGCCAGCGTATCAAGACCTGCGGTGACAAGGGGTGACACATCCGCATCGGCGCGCAGCGGCAGCACCAGCGTAAGAGGTCCGGGCCAAAAGGCGCGGGCGAGCGTTTCCGCCTCATCTGACCAGTCCACGTACCGCTGCGCCGTGGCCACATCGGCGGCATGGACGATCAGCGGATTAAAGCTTGGCCGTCCCTTGGCCTCGTAAATGCCGGCCACCGCCCGCCCGTTGGTCGCATCAGCCCCCAGCCCATAGACGGTCTCGGTGGGGAAAGCGACGCAGGCGCCTTGCCGCAGCAGATCGGCGGCCCGGGCGAGGTCCGGGGCCGAAGGGCCGAGCATGAGAGCTGACGAAGAGTTCATTAGGCGTGACGCGGCGTTTCAGTTGCGTGGATCGGCAGACTGCTCTGGAATGCCGGGGACTGCTGTCCCATAAAGGCGGCCCGGGCAGAATCCAAGCCCGTCCGTAGTCTTAAGCCATTGACCAGCGAGGAGTAAGCAATGCCTTATCGTGCCCCCGTATCCGATTATGAATTCATGCTGCGTCACGTCGTCGGTTTTGACCGCGTCTCTGGAACCGAGCGTTATTCGGAAGCCAGCAGCGACGTGGTTTCGGCGATTCTGAACGAAGCGGGCAAGATGTGCGAAGAGGTCATGGCCCCGCTGCAACGCAATGGCGATCTTAATCCGGCCCGGCTGGAAAACGGCGTCGTGCGTACCTCGCCCGGATTTGCCGAGGGCTGGAAAGCGATCGCCGAAGGCGGCTGGATCGGGATCAGTGCGCCCGAGGAACATGGCGGCATGGGCCTGCCTGTGACGCTGCTGACCTCGGTCAACGAAATGATGTCGAGCGCCTGCCTGTCGCTGGAACTGGCCCCGCTTATGAGTATGGGCCAGATCGAAGCGCTGGAGCATCACGCCAGCGATGATATCAAGGATCTTTACCTTCCCAAGCTGATCTCGGGCGAATGGTCCGGCACCATGAACCTGACTGAACCGCAGGCGGGATCGGACGTGGGGGCTCTGTCGACCAAGGCCGAGCCGCTGGACGACGGCACCTACGCCATCACCGGGCAAAAGATCTATATCTCTTGGGGCGACAACGATTTCACCGAGAATGTTTGCCACCTTGTCCTCGCGCGCCTGCCCGATGGCGTGGCGGGTACAAAGGGGATCAGCCTGTTTCTCGTGCCCAAGAACATCCCCGATGAAAACGGCGCGCCGGGCGTGGCGAACCAGCTCAAGGTGGTCTCGCTTGAGCACAAGATGGGCCTGCACGGCTCGCCGACCTGCGTCATGCAATATGACGGCGCCAAGGGCTGGCTGATCGGCAAGGAAAACGGCGGCATGGCGGCAATGTTCACCATGATGAACAACGCGCGGCTTGGCGTTGGCGGTCAGGGCGTCGGTTCGGGCGAGGGCGCCTACCAGCACGCGCTGGCCTATGCGATGGAGCGCAAGCAGGGCCGTACCGCCGAAGGCTCCTCGGGCACCATCGCGGAACATGCGGATGTGCGCCGCATGCTGATGACGATGAAGGCCGAGCTGTTCGCCGCCCGCGCCATTATCCTGTCCTGCGCGGTTGCCATCGACATGCAGAACGCCACCGGCGAGGCGGACTGGGCCGCCCGTGCGGCTCTGCTGACACCGATTGCCAAGGCCTTCGGGACGGACACCGGGATCGACGTCTCTGAAATGGGCGTTCAGGTGCACGGCGGCATGGGCTTTATCGAGGAAACCGGCGCGGCGCAGTACTATCGTGACAGTCGCGTCACCGCGATCTACGAGGGCACAAACGGGATCCAGGCGATGGATCTTGTTGCGCGCAAGATGATGGACGGCGGCGAGGCCGCGATGCACCTGCTTGATGAAATCGAGACGCAGGCGGAACAGGCCAAGGCGACATTCCCGGACATGGCCGACGCGGTCTGGCAGGCGGCGGAAACCCTGCGCGAGGCGACCGAATGGTTGAACGGTCAGAGCGACATGAACGACCGGTTCGCGGGCGCGGTGCCTTACTTGCGCGGGTTTGCGCGGGTGCTCGGGGCGCATTTCCACCTTTCCGCCGCACTCGCGGAACCGGGATCGGCACGCGAAACGCTCGCCCAGTTCTATATAACCTGCTTGCTGCCCGAACATGGCGGTCTTCTCGCCCATGCGCAGGCCGGGGCGAAGGATCTCTACGAGATGAGCCTCGAAGACCTGGTGGCCTGATATGGATACGGAAAGACCGATGGTGCTGAATTACCCCTGGGATACACCACCGGAACACGGGGGCGCCATCGAGGTCGCTCCCGGGATCCTCTGGATCCGCATGCCGCTGCCGATGAAGCTGGATCACGTTAACCTCTACGCATTGGATGACGGAGACGGCTGGACGGTGATCGACACCGGGTTCGGATCACGCAAGACGCGTGAAATCTGGACCGAAGTGCTGAACGGGCCGATGGCGGGCAAGCCGGTGAAGCGCGTGATCATGACCCATCATCACCCGGATCACATGGGCAACGTGGGCTGGTTCCAGACCGAACACGGGGCCGAACTGGTGTCGACCCGCACCTCGTGGCTCTTTGCACGGATGCTACATCTGGACGCGCAGGAGAGACCGCCCTCGGAAACGCTGGCTTTCTGGAAAAGCGCGGGCATGGATCCCGAAATCCTTGATCAGCGGGCACAGGAAAAACCGTTCAACTACGCGGATATCGCCGTGCCCATGCCGCTTGGGTTCAAGCGGATAAAGCAGGGCGACGTGATCGAGATGGGCGGGCGCACGTGGGACATCCACATCGGTAACGGCCACGCGCCGGAACACGCGACTTTCTGGAGCCGCGATGACAATCTGGTGATCTCTGGCGACCAGATCCTGCCCTCTATCAGTCCGAACATCGGCGTTTACGTGACCGAACCCGAGGCCGATCCGCTTGAAGGATGGCTCGAGGCCTGCGAGCGTTTCCTGCCGCTGGCACGCCCCGATCATCTGGTTTTGGGCGGGCACAAGCTGCCTTTCACCGGGTTGCCGGTGCGTCTGCGGCAGTTGATCGACAATCATCACGGCGCGCTGCGGCGGCTGATGAAGCATCTGGCCGAACCGCACAGCGCGGCGGAATGCTTCTCGGTTCTGTTCAAGCGTAACATCGGTGCCGGGGAATATGGGCTGGCGCTGGTTGAATCCGTGGCCCATGTCAATCATCTCTACCTGAAAGGTGACGTCACGCGCGAAAGACGCGCGGATGGCGCATGGGTCTATCAGGCGAAAGGCCAGGGATGAGCGACGAGATCAGGACGACGGCAGAAGCCGCCGAGGCGGATGTGCTGCCGCGCATGAAGGAAATCCATACCGACCCCGCGCGCGCCGAAAAGGCACCGGTGCCGGACAGCTTGAAGCAGCCGCTGAAAAACAAAAGCGCCGCGCAATGGGCTTATGAGCGGCTGATTGTCTATATCCGCAATTTCGAAGCGCAGCTTGATGGCGAGCACGAGGTCGCAGTCGGATTGACCGGGGGCGATGCGGGTGTTTTGCGCATCGAGGGTATGGGCTATTTCGACCCGGATATCGTGACTTTTTACGGCAGCGATGGCCGTGGCTCGAAGACCCAGTTGATCCAGCATGTCACCCAGTTGAACGTGATGCTGCGTGCCATCGCAAAGCCGCAGCCCGAAGAGCCCGCGCATCGTATCGGGTTCAGGCTGGTCCGGGATATCGAAGAGCCTGAGACACCGTGAAAATTCTGCGAAGAATTTTCCCAAGAAAATTGAATTTTCTTGGCCGCACCGATGGATAGGACACCCCTGAGTGACGGCTGCGCGGTATTGACCGCGTGACACCGTCTTTCGAATCCGGTACTTCCCCCTGCAAGAGTCACGAACAGGATCAGACTTATGGCTGAACACAAGCACGGCGAGATGGACATCAAATCGCAAACCGAAACTTTCGAAGGCTTCATGAGCTTTGTCACATGGGCCGCGGGCATCATCATCGTGCTGCTCATCCTGATGGCAATCTTCATCACCTGATCCCAATCGGAGCCTTTCCTTGAATATGCGTATCCTGTGCCTGCTGGCGCTGCTGCCTCTGCTGTCCGGTTGCGTCACGGGAGGGCACTATTCCGAAGATGCAGTTGTGGAAGCGGCGCGCTATCGCAGTAGCGAACCGCCGCGCATGACGCTCTACACGATGATCAACAATCGCTCCGGCAAGGGGGCGCATTCCTCCCTGCTGATCAACGCCTCGGAAACCGTGATCTTCGATCCGGCGGGGTCGTTCTATGCGGATGTCGTGCCCGAGCAGGACGATGTGCTGTTCGGGATCTCCCCAAAGATCGAGGAAGCCTACAAGGGCGCCCACGCACGGGAAACCTTCCACGTCGTGCGCCAGCACGTGCCGCTAACCGCAGAACAGGCCGAAACCGCCTATCGGCTGGCCCTTGCCAACGGACCGGTTGCGGGCGCTTTCTGTGCCAATGCCACCTCTCAGCTGGTGCAGCAGATCCCGGGTTTCGAAAACGTCCAGACCACCTTTTATCCGGTCAAGCTGCAGGAACAATTCGCCAAGCTGCCCGGCGTCGTCACGGACACCTATTACGAATACGACAGTGCCGATCTTCAGGAAGGTCTGCGCAAGGGCAACGAAGCGCTAAACACCAACTAGGTAGAGCAGCGCGTAAAGCGTGACCGCGCCGCTGCCGATGGCCATTAGCACATTCTTGGTGACGTAGCCGACGGCCAGCGTCACGGCGGCGGCCGCCATGCGTGGCAGATCTGGCTCGCCACCTGTTGCGCTGGGCCAGACGACCAGCGGCGCGACCAGCGCGGGCAGCATTGCGACAGCGGTGTAACGCAGATGGCGCAAGAGCCATTCCGGTAGGGGCCGGTCCCCCACGATCCCGATAAAAAAGAACCGCAGGGCAAAGCTTCCTAGCGCAAGGCCAAGGATCACGATCCAGAGGGTCGGGGTTTCGAAACCGGTGGTCGATGTTGCAACGTCGTTCATATCTTGACCCCCCGGCTTATGAGAAACTGTTCCGCCCGCGCCCCGGCCATCATGCCGGCCGTGCCGGCCACCAGCAGGCCAAGGTTATAGGGGATGGAAACGCAGAGCAGCGCCACGACGATCGACACGAAGGCCGCGACGATATGGGCGGGGGTGCGCAGCATCGGGCCGACCATGGCGAGAAAAGCGATGGGCAGCGCGAAATCGAGCGCGAAACTCTCGGGGATGCCGGTGCCGAGGATCGCTCCCACCAGCGTGCCGGTATACCAGAGCGGCGCGATGATGGCGTTTGTCCCGAAGAAATAGGCAAGCCGCTCGGAGAGCGTCATTTCCGGCACCAGTTCGTATTGGGCCACGGATAGGGAATAGGACTGGTCCACCGTGAAATAGGCGACGATGGCCCGCGTCCAGAGCGGGGCTGCGCCGAGGTAGGGGGTCAGCGAGGCGGAATACATGCCGACCCGCAGGTTCACGGCGAGCGATGAGGCAAGAATGATCAGCGTCGGGGCATCTTCGCGCAGCAGTTGCAGCGCGGTGAACTGGGCCGATCCCGCATAGACCGAGGCGGAAAAAGTCAGCATTTCGTAAAGCTTGAGCCCTGCTTCGGTTGCGAGTACCCCGAACAGGAGCGAGAAGGGGCCGGCGACAAAGATGAAGGGCAGGCTGTTCCGGCATCCTTTCCAAAAGTACGATTTCGCGGTGGTACGTGGCATGGCTTGACCCTAGACTGACCGAAACTGCACTATCGGTGATGGGGAGGGGTTGCAATTGGTGACGCGCATGAATGACGACGCATTGCTGATCGCGCCGGACGGGCAGGCGCCGGGCCTGACACGGAAAATTCGCGGCACGGATCATACCGGTGCCGAAACTGAGATTTCGGTCGTCGAAGAGCGCCCGCTCACGATTTTTCTGAACAGCCAGGAGATCGTCACAGCGATGACGATCGGCGATTACCCGGAATACCTTGCGCTCGGTTTCCTGCGTAACCAGGGCATGCTGCGCGGCGATGATGAACTTCTGGGCGTCGACTACGACGATGAACTTGAAACCGTCGTCGTTCGAACCCGGCGCGAGACCTCTTACGAAGAAAAGCTGAAGAAAAAGACCCGCACCAGCGGCTGCGCGGTGGGAACGGTTTTCGGCGACATGATGGAGGGTCTGGAGGGGCTGCACCTGCCCGCCGCCGAAGTGCGCAGCTCGTGGCTCTACGCATTGTCGGCGCAGATCAACCGGATGCCGTCGCTTTATCTGGAGGCCGGGGCGATCCACGGCACGGTGCTTTGCCGACAGGACCAACCGTTGGTCTACATGGAAGATGTCGGGCGCCATAACGCCGTCGACAAGGTGGCGGGATGGATGCTGAAGCATGGCGAAGGCGCGTCGGACAAGATCCTCTACACCACCGGCCGGCTGACCTCGGAAATGGTCATCAAGACCGCCCATATGGGGATACCGGTGCTGGCCTCGCGCTCCGGGTTTACCGCATGGGGAGTCGATATCGCGCGGCAGGTTGGATTGACGCTGATCGGTCGGTTGCGCGGCCAGCGGTTCGTCTGCCTGGCGGGCGAAGAGCGCCTTATCCGCGATGCGGACCTGTCCTCGGCGCAAGCCGAAGAGCGCCGCGCGATCCGCAAGGGAGCAGAGGTATGAACCGGGCGGCAATTTTCTGGTCAGAAAATTCCCAAGAAAATTCGAATTTTCTTGGGCGCGGGTTCGGGATGCGTTGCCAATGAAACAACCGGTCGGCGTTATTCTCGCGGGCGGGCTGGCGCGCCGCATGGGCGGAGGTGACAAACCGCTACTTGCTCTTGGCGGACAGAACCTGCTGGATCATGTGGTCGAACGGCTCGAACCGCAGGTCGCGGCGCTGGCGTTAAACGCGAATGGAGATGCCGAACGGTTCTCGCACTACGGTCTGCCGGTGATTGCCGACAGCATCGAGGGGTTCGCCGGTCCTCTGGCAGGGGTGCTTGCAGGCCTCGATTGGGCCGCGACGCAGGGGGCCGATACGCTGGTCACCGCGGCGGGGGACACGCCGTTTTTCCCCTGCGATCTCGTTCCCCAGCTTTTGCTCGCGGGTGAGGACATGGAGAACCCGCTCGTCCTTGCTGCAACGCCGGATGCGGACGGGCAGGTGCGTCGCCACCCGACCTTCGGCCTGTGGCCGGTGTCCCTGCGGGACGACCTGCGCGCGGCCTTGCAGGGCGGTTTGCGCAAGGTGGTGCAATGGACCGATCATCATCAGGGCCGCGAGGCGGTTTTTCCCGCGCCGATGTTCGATCCGTTTTTCAACGTGAATACGCCCGAAGACCTGACCCGGGCCGAAGAAATACTGGCGGGGAACGCGTGAGAATATACGGCGTTGTCGGATGGAAGAACGCGGGCAAGACCGGATTGATGGAACGGCTTGTGACCGAGATCACCGCGCGCGGGATCAGCGTTTCGACCATCAAGCATGCCCATCACAGCTTTGACGTGGATCACGAAGGAAAGGACAGCTTTCGCCACCGCCAGGCGGGCGCGACCGAGGTGCTGCTGGCCTCGCGAAATCGCTTTGCATTAATGCATGAGCTGCGGCAAGAACATGAACCAAGCCTCGATGACCTGCTACCGCGACTCTCGCCCGTCGATCTGGTCCTGATCGAAGGTTACAAACGCGACCAGCACCCCAAGATCGAAGCGCATCGCGCGGAAACCGGTAACCCGCTTATTGCGCCGGACGATCCGACCATTCGCGCGGTGGCCAGCGACACGCCGCTCGATCTCGACCGGCCGGTCTTCGATCTGGATGATACCAAGGCAATCGCGGATTTCGTACTTGCCGAGGTGGGCCTGTGAAGTTCGACACCCATGTGGTGGTCGACTGGTCGGCCGGCAAGCGCGCGCCCGCCCGACCGTCGAAGGATTCTATCTGGATCGGGATATCGCGCGGGACCGGCGATGATGAACCGGTCTATTGCCGGTCCCGTCAGGATGCCGAAAGCCATCTGGCCGCGTTGATCGCGGCCGAACGCGATGCGGGCCGGCGCATGATGATCGGATTCGATTTCCCGTTTGGCTATCCCAAGGGGCTCGCCCGAAAGATCACCGGAACGGATGATGTGTTTGCCCTGTGGGCATGGCTGGAAGAGCGCATCAGCGATCTGCCGGACGGGGCGAACAACCGCTATGATGTGGCCTCGGAAATGAATGGCTTTTTCGACGGTCCCGGCCCCTTCTGGGGCAAGCCGAACGAAAGGGACTGGCCGGAGATTCCGTACCGCAAAGCCGGGATCGTCTTTGACGAGGTGGCCGAGAAGCGCCATTGCGATCTGGCGGGCAAGGCATCTTCGAGCTGTTTTCAGCTGGCCTTTCCGCCCACGGTGGGTGGGCAAGTGTTGATGGGACTGCCGGTGCTCTCTCGGCTGCGGCGGCTTGACGGGGTGGCGGTATGGCCATTCGAGGATACCTCGGACGCCGCTGTCGTGGTGGTAGAGATCTGGCCGGGGTTGATCGAACCGGCAGTCAAAGAGGTCAAGGTGCGGGCCTCCGGGGAAATCCGCGACCGGGTTCAGGTTCGCCTCCTCGCGCGGGCACTGTCGCGGCTGCCTCATGACGAGCTGGCAGAGTTGATGGCCGCGCCGCCGCAAGAGTCCCACGAGGAAGGCTGGATACTGGGGGCTGGGCATGTCGCGCGCCTGAGCGAATTGGCGCTGGGGGCGCCAGATACAGGCGAGGGGCCAGAGCCGCCACCGCTCCGCAACGATTGTTTTGCCCTGCCTGCGGGCGTCAACTGGACGCCCGTCGATCAGGCGCTGGACCTTCTGAGAACCCGGCTGAACCCCATCGCAGGCGCCGAGAAATCGCCTGTCCGATCCGCGCTTGGTCGGGTTCTGGCAAGCGATGTGATCGCCGAAAGGTCGAACCCGCCTGCGGCCAATTCTGCCGTCGATGGCTTTGGGTTCGCCGGCGGTGCATCCGAGGGCAAGCACCGGCTGCAACTGGTCGAGGGACGGGCCGCTGCAGGTGCGCCTTATGACGGGAAAGTGCCGTCGGGCCGCGCCATACGCATCCTCACCGGCGCGCCACTGCCCGAGGGTGTCGACACGGTGATCCTAGAAGAAGACGTCACGGTTGCCGATGGCCAGATCGCTTTTCGCGGCCCGCTGAAACGCGGCGCCAATGCCCGCAAGGCCGGGGAGGACGTGGCGGCAGGTGATGTGGTCCTGCCGGCCGGGCGGCGCCTGACACCGGCCGATCTGGCTCTTCTTTCGGCAGTTGGTCCTGCACGGGTCGATCTGCGGCGAGCGCTGCGTGTGGCGGTGATTTCGACCGGGGATGAGCTGGCCGAACCGGGCAAGCCGTTGAACCCCGGCCAGATCCATGACGCGAACCGGCCCATGCTGCTCGCGATGCTTGCCCGCTTTGCCTTTGAGCCGGTGGATATGGGGATCGTGCCCGACGACCGGCAGGCGCTGCGCGCGCGGCTCGATGCGGCGGCAGAGCAGGCGGATGTGATCCTGACGAGCGGCGGGGCCTCGGCGGGGGACGAAGACCATGTGAGCGCGCTGCTGCGCGAAGCGGGCGCAATGCAGGAATGGCGGATCGCGGTCAAGCCGGGCCGCCCGCTGGCGCTGGGCCTCTGGGCGGGGAAACCGGTGTTCGGTCTGCCGGGCAACCCGGTGGCGGCGATGGTTTGCACGCTGGTCTTTGCGCGTCCCGCGCTTTGCCTGCTGGCGGGCGAGGGCTGGCAGGAACCGCAGGGCTTCACCCTTCCGGCGGCCTTTGAGAAACGCAAGAAACCGGGGCGGCGCGAGTACCTCAGGGCGCGCATCCGCGAAGGCCGCGCCGAGGTGTTCGCCTCGGAAGGATCGGGCCGCATCAGCGGGCTGAGCTGGGCCGAGGGGCTGGTCGAACTGGAGGATGGCGAACGCCACATCCGCCCCGGAGACCCGGTGCGCTATATACCCTTCGGCAGTTTCGCGCTTTGATCGCGCACAGGCCTGCACGGGAAATTGAATTGATCTGACGCCGGTCTAAGTCCCCTAATGACGCGAAACAGGAGGATTTTCCATGCAGTCCCGACGCCAGTTCTTGATATCTACCGCCGGCGCCGCCGGTACGGTTACATTGCTGCCCTATGCCGCGATGGCTGCCGGTCATCTCGCGAACGAGTTCAAGACCCCCGGTGGCATGATTACCGTACACCCGGTCTCTCATGCGTCCTTCGTGATGGAAACGCCAGTAGGCGTGATCTACGTCGACCCGGTCGGCGAGGCCTCGGCCTATGGTGATTTCCCCGAGCCCGACCTGATCCTGATCACCCATGAACATGGTGACCATTACAACGCGGAAACCTTGGCCGCGCTGGTCGGGGAAGAGACGCAGCTGATTTCCAACCCTGCCGTCTACGAGATGATGCCAGAGGACCTGCAAGGTAAAACCATGCAGATCGCCAACGGGGAAATGTCGCAGATGGAAGGCGTCCAGATCGACGCGATCCCGGCTTATAACACGACCGAAGAGCGGCTGAACTTTCACCCGCAGGGCCGCGACAACGGCTATGTGCTGAGCTTTGACGGCTTTCGCGTCTATATCTCGGGCGATACCGAAGACATCCCCGAGATGCGCGAGCTTGAAGATATCGACCTTGCCTTTGTCTGCATGAACCTGCCCTTCACCATGGATGTGAACGCGGCGGCGTCGGCGGTGTCCGAGTTCCAGCCGACCTACGTCTACCCCTACCATTACCGTGGTCGCGATGGTGGAACGCAGGACCCCGAGGAATTCGCGAGCCTCGTTGAGGGTGTCGAGGTCAAGCTGGGCGCCTGGTACGAATAAGCCTTTGTTGAATCGGCGAAACGGCGGGGATCTTTCCCGCCGTTTTTCGTTTAGCCTAGATATATCTGACCGCCCGGGTATTTGACCCGAGGCACGCTTCGGGTTGCAAGAAAGAACCCGAGCGTCAGCGGGCCGACCCGACCAAGGAACATGATCAGCATCAGCATCGCTTCGCCATAACCGTCGAGCTGGGGTGTCAGACCGCGTGACAGGCCCACGGTGCCAAAGGCCGAGGTAACCTCGAAAGCGAGGTCGATGAAATCGACGTGGTTGGTGATCGAGGTAAAGAAGATGCCGCTGAACACCAGCAGCATGGAAATCGTGGTCAGCGCCATCGCTTTCATCACCTCTTCAAGCCCCAGACTGCGGCCAAAGATATTGATCTGTTTCTGGCGCCGGAAAAAGGCGACGGTCGCAAGCAGCATGACAAAGAGCGTCGTCACCTTGATCCCGCCCGCGGTCGAAGTACTGCCCGCGCCGACCAGCATCAGCGTCATGGTCATCAGCGACGACGAATTGTGCATCGCGCCGGTGTCCAGCGTGTTGAAACCTGCGGTACGGGGTGTCACAGCCTGAAACCAGCTTGCCCAAAGCCGGGCGGCGGTCCCGTCCAGACCCCCCAGCGTGCCGGGGTTGTTCCATTCCAACAGCGCGAAACAGATCCAAGCCCAGAGGATAAGCGCGATGGTGCCCGTGATCATCAGCTTGCTGTGCAGGGTCAGCTTGCGCCAGTTGCGCTTTTCATAGACGTCGCCGACGACGATGAACCCCAGTCCGCCAAGGATGAACAGGGCGGGGATCACGATGTTCACGATCGGATTGGCCACCCATTGCGACAGGCTGTCGGGGTAGAGCGCGAACCCCGCGTTGTTAAAGGCGGAAACGCTGTGGAAAAAGGCGTGCCACAGCCCGGTGTGCCAGCCGAATTCGGGTACGAAAACCAGCGACAGGGCGAGCGTGCCAACCAGCTCGCAAAGCACGGCCACGTAGAGGATGACCTTTACCAACGTGGTGACGTTGGAAATGCTGGTCTGGTTCAGGTCCTCGCGCAGAATCAACCGGTGCGGCATGCCGATCGGAATGTTGAGCGCCAGCAGCAAAAGCACAGCAAAGGTCATGAGCCCAAGCCCACCCAACTGGATCAGCAGGGCGATGACCACCTGCCCGAACAGCGTATAGGCCGAGCCTGTGTCCACCACGGCAAGGCCGGTCACGGTGACGGCCGATGTTGAGGTGAACAGCGCCTCCCAGGCGCCAACCGACCCGTCATGCGCGACAGGCAGGCGCAGGAGGATCGCGCCGATAATGATGAAGACGAGGTACAGAAGCGCCAGTGCCGCCGGGGGCGGCAGCTGGATCAGGCGCAGAAACAGGATAGGGCGCATTGGCGTCAGAGGCTTGCCGCGAAATCGCGCAGGTCGCTGCGACGGCCCAGCAGCAACAGCAGGTCATCCTTTTGCAGCACGCAGGTCGAACCGTCATGGCCGAGGAAGTCGGTGCCCCGCATCACGCCGATACAGCGCAGGTCGTAGTTTTCCGCATGGGCCAGCGTGTCGAGCGATTTGCCCTCGAGGCTTTCGGGAATGCGAAAGTTCACCACGTGGAAGCCGTTGCCAAGGCTCACGTAATCCCGCACCAGCGGGTTGTGGAGAACCTGTGCGATATGCTGGCCGACCTCGACCTCGGGGTGGATGATCCGGTCGACCTTGAGCTTGGAGAGGATACGGTGGTGCGTCTTGGTCGTGGCCTTGGCCCAGACCAGCGGCACGCCGAGGGTCTTGAGATTGATCGCCGCAAGGATGCTGGCCTCAAGGTCCGAGCCCATCGCCACAAGCGCGGCGTCGCATTCCGCGACTCCGGCTTCGCGCAGGGCAAGGTCGTCCTTGGCATCCACAATCATTGCCTGTGTCAGGATCTCGGCATGGTCCGAAACCCGTTTTTCGCTGGTGTCGAGACCGATCACATAATTGCCGTACTGGGTCAGGTCCTTGGCGACGGTACTGCCGAAATTGCCAAGCCCGATAATGGCAAAGGTACGTTGCTTGGTCTTGCTGCTGGAGGAGCCCAACATATTTTCCTTTCACGGTCTAAGAATGCCGCAATCACAGAACTTTACCGGCTCCCGAAGGTTCCCGGCCCGGTATCAATCGAATGTGCCGGCCACCCGGCCGACCAGCATAAAGGCCCGCGCCGTGCGGGTGTCGGCAAGCGCGGAGATGTCCGCATCGCTCGCGGTTTTCTCGAACTCGGCGAACATCCGGTCGAAGAGCCGCAGGAAGTGGTGCGCGGCGTCGCGAAAGATCGGGTCCTGTTTCATGCGCCCGGCGGTCAGCGCGAGAGATGTCCGGTCGCGCACCCCGCCAAGCGGGGCAACGGCACGTCCGCGCGCGCCCTGCGCGAACTGGCGCCAGATTTCGGGACGGGCCCGATCAGGGCGCAGATCGTCCATGTAGATCCCGTCCTGGCTAAGCAGGGTCAGCACGTCCTGGCTCGCCTGAATGATCTGCGCGGTCTTGCGGTCGCGCAGTGCGCGGCGCAGGGCGACGAAACCGGCCTGATCCTCGGCGGTTTCCGGGAAGTTCAGGGCGCGGATGAATTCTTCGCTCGGTAGCGGCGGGGCCAGTTCCTCGGCCGGTGTGCCAAGCGCGAGAGAGCCCTGATCGCCGGTGTCCGGTACGGAAACGGTTGAGTTCTTGCGCGGGTTCGCCGGATCTCGCCGGGTCGAAAAGGTCGCCAGCGCGGTTTCCGTCTTTTTCGCGGCGGCGGCGATTTCATCGAGCTTGCGTGCCACCGTGCCGTCGCTCGACATGTTGCCGCGCTGCTGCAGCGACACATAGGATTGCCGGATGCCGTCGATGGCCGCCTGAAGCCTTGCGCTTTCCTCGCGCATCACCCGGTTCGACCGGGCGGCGGTGGCCGCGACCCAGATCATCGCGATGGGCATGAAAATCCCCATCAGCGTCAGCAGGAAACTGTTGCCGTCGATGCCGGACTGTTCGTCGCCCGGCACGAAAACAAAGAAAACAAGCGCCGCGATCAGCCACAGCACTGTAAAGGCGATTGCCGTGACCTCGATCCCGGTAATCGCTTGATACTGCGGCCGATCGTAGATCCCGAGCGGCGTGGTATGGCTGTCCTGAGGCTCGCGGCTGGGGGAGGACATGGGCGGCGCTCCGTCAGGAATAGACGATTTTCAGCACTTCGTAGGATTTCTCTCCGCCGGGCGTTCGTACCTCGACGCTGTCGCCTTCGTCCTTGCCGATCAGGGCACGGGCGATGGGGGATTTGATGTTGAGCAGACCTTTTTCAATATTGGCCTCGTGCTCGCCCACGATCTGCCAGGTCTTTTCCTCGTCCGTGTCCTCGTCCACCAGCGTGACCTTGGCGCCGAACTTGATCGGGCCGCTCAGCTTGGCCGGGTCGATGACCTCGGCAAGGCTGAGCACGCCTTCGATTTCCTTGATCCGGCCTTCGATGAAAGACTGCTTTTCACGGGCCGAATGGTATTCCGCATTCTCGGACAGGTCGCCATGCTCACGCGCTTCGGCAATCGCCTTGATGATGGCCGGGCGTTCGACGGATTTCAGCTGTTTCAGTTCGCTGTTCAGCGCACTGTTCCCAGCCGGTGTCATCGGTATTTTGTCCATTTCTTCGTTCCATCAAAAATGTCAGCGCCCCGCCGCAAGCTGCGCCGGGGCGAGAGTTCGGATCAAAGCCTAACCGAGACCAAGCCTTTATGGAAGAGCCACAAAATGGCGTGCACAACCTGTGCATTTTCCGTACACGTCCCGTACACCCCCTGTGCACCTCCAACGTACGCCGGGGTTAAGGAGGCGTTAACTCTGGTGACTCGCGACCTCCCATTCGATTCCGTCTGTATCGTGAAAATAAAACCGGCGGCCCGGCGCGTAGTCCGAATGATTCACCGGTTTGAAGCCTGCGCGTTTCACTGCCTTCTCGGCCGCGTCGATGTCATCGGTGAAGGCGGCAATGTGATTCAGCCCGCCGACGGTGCGATAGCTGTCGCCCTTGGCCTCAGCTTCGTCCCCGTAGGAAAACAGCGCGATGTAGCTGTCGTCGGTGCCGACGTGAACCGTATAGCCGGTCTGCATCGCCGGCCCTTCCCAGCGGATTTTCCAGCCAAAGATGTCGTTCATCCAGCGCGCCGTGGCATGGGCGTCGGAGACGGTGATATTTGCATGTTCAAGCCGTGCAGTTGCAGTCTGTTGTGACATGGTGATTTCCTTTCCAGTCTGATTTTCCATGTCCCAAGGCTCCGATATCAAGTAAGGTTGAGGTCAAGCGAAAAGAAGTTAACAAAATCATAAGGCTACGTTTTATGCACAAAGGGTTGAGCATCGGCTATGTCGCCCGGCGCACCGGTTTGGCGGTTTCGGCGATCCGTTACTACGAGGAGGAGGGGCTGGTGCAGCCGGGCCGCGACCGGGGCGGCCGGCGGGTGTTTCAGCGTGGCGATATCCGGCGGTTGTCCTTTGTGCTGATCGCGCAGCGTCTGGGGTTCGCGCTGGCGGATATCCGCGCCGCGCTGGACGATCTGCCGCAGGGGCGCAATCCGACCCGTGCAGACTGGGCGAGGCTGGCGGAAGGGTTCCGGCAAGAGATCGATTCCCGCATCGAGGGGCTGACCCTGCTGCGCGGGAAACTGGACGGCTGCATCGGCTGCGGATGCCTCTCGCTTGACCGCTGCGCACTTTATAACCCGCATGACAAAGCTGCCACACGCGGCGAGGGACCAAGATACCTGATGGGTGACAGATCGGACGAGTTCTGAAAAAGAGGTTTCAAGGGTATGATATCGGGGTGAGGGATGAGCGAGACACAGCAGGAAAAATACGACCGCTTCGCGGCGCTGCATCGGGGTGAGGGCGCGTTCATCGTACCGAACCCATGGGATGCGGGCACCGCGCGGGTGCTGACGCAGATGGGGTTTCAGGCGCTGGCGACCACGAGCGCGGGATATGCCTTTTCCGTCGGCAAGCGTGATTCCTTTGCGGGTCTCAGCCGTCAGGAGATTCTCGACAATGCGCGTGAAATCGCGGCGGCGACGCATCTTCCGGTGACCGCCGACCTCGAAGACGGGTTTGGCATCATGCCCGAGACCTGTGCCGAGACGGTGATTCTGGCGATCGCCGCGGGTCTGGTCGGCGGATCGATCGAGGATGCGACCGGCCATGCGGATGCTCCGATCTACGAACAGGCGCTGGCGGTGGACCGGATCATGGCAGCCGCCGAGGCAAAGCGGGACAAGCCGTTCCTGCTGACCGCTCGGGCCGAAAACTACCTGTGGGATCGGCACGATCTGGATGATACGATCCGTCGGCTTCAGGCCTACTCGGCGGCGGGGGCCGATGTACTTTACGCGCCCGGCCTGACGGATCTTAACGATATCCGTACCTTATGTGCCGAGCTCGACCGTCCGGTGAACGTGGTGATGGGGCTTGTCGGGCCGTCGATTTCCGTCGCCAACCTTGCCGAGGCCGGGGTCAAGCGGATTAGTGTCGGCGGGTCATTTGCCCGCGCGGCCTATGGCGCGCTGATGCGCGCCGCCGAGGAAGTGCTTGAACAGGGCTTTTTCAATTACGCGCGCGAAGCGGTGCGAGATGGGGCCCTGAGCGACATGATGTCCGATTCAAAAGCAACGAATCGAACCTGAGCGCGTTTGGACCTATATAACGTCGCAATGACGCAGAGTTGCGATTGACCGAAGCGGGTGCCAAAAGGTACTCAGCCACGAAATATAATTGCGCGCGGAATGCGCCAGCAAGACAGATGAGGAGCCAGGCATGGCCGAAGTTGAACGCGAAGCGATGGAATACGATGTTGTCATTGTCGGGGCAGGGCCTGCCGGGCTCTCTGCGGCGATCCGGCTCAAGCAGCTGGATGCGGACATCAATGTCGTCGTTTTGGAAAAGGGCTCGGAAGTGGGCGCGCATATCCTGTCTGGGGCGGTTCTTGACCCCTGCGGTATCGACGCGCTGATCCCGGACTGGAAAGAAAAAGGCGCCCCGATCACCGTTCCGGTGAAAAAGGACAATTTCTACATGCTGGGCGAATCGGGGCAGGTGCGCGTGCCGAACTTCCCGATGCCGCCGTTGATGAATAACCACGGCAATTACATCGTTTCGATGGGCAATGTCTGCCGCTGGATGGCCGAGCAGGCCGAGGAGCTGGGGGTCGAGGTCTTTCCCGGCATGGCTTGTTCCGAATTGGTCTATGGCGAAAACGGCGAAGTCAAAGGCGTGGTCGCCGGTGAATTCGGCAAGGAAGCCGATGGCAGCCATGGCGCCAGCTATGAGCCGGGCATGGAACTGCACGGCAAGTATGTCTTCCTTGGCGAAGGCGTGCGCGGATCGCTCTCCAAGCAGGTGATCGAAAAGTTCAAGCTGGGCGAAGGCAAAGAGCCGCAGAAATACGGTCTTGGCATGAAGGAGATCTGGGAGATCGACCCGGCCAAGCACAAGGAAGGCACCGTGACCCATACGATGGGCTGGCCGCTGGGCAAGAATGCGGGCGGTGGTTCGTTCATCTACCACCTTGATAACAATCAGGTTTACGTGGGCTTCGTGGTCCACCTGAACTACAAGAACCCCTACCTGTTCCCCTACATGGAATTCCAGCGGTTCAAGCACCACCCGATGGTTGCCGACCTTCTGGAAGGCGGCAAGCGCGTGGCCTATGGCGCGCGGGCGATCACCGAGGGCGGCTGGCAGTCGATGCCGAAACTGGTCGCACCGGGCGTGGCGCTGCTGGGCTGTTCGGCGGGCATGGTCAACGTGCCGCGTATCAAGGGCAATCATAACGCGATGCTCTCGGGCAAGGCCGCAGCCGAGGCAGCCTACGCCGCGATCAAGGAAGGCCGCAGCGCCGATGAGCTGACCGATTACGAGGTCGACGTGCGCGAGGGCGCCATTGGGGCGGACCTGAAAAAAGTGCGCAACGTCAAACCGTTCTGGTCGAAATACGGCCTCACGGCGAGCCTTATGCTTGGCGGTCTCGACATGTGGACCAACACATTCGGATTCTCGCTGTTCGGCACGCAAGGCCACGGAAAAACCGATGCGGCCGCGACCGAAGAGGCGAGCAAGCACGAACCGTTCGACTATCCGAAACCGGATGGCAAGCTGTCCTTTGACCGGCTGACCAACGTATCCTTCTCGATGACGAACCACGAGGAAAGCCAGCCGCCGCACCTGACCCTGAAGGACCCGGAAGTGCCGGTAAAGGTCGACTACGCCCAATACGCGGGGCCGTCGTCGCGCTATTGCCCGGCGGGGGTTTACGAGTTCGTCGAGGATGACGCGGGCAAGCCGAAGTTCGTGATCAACTTTCAGAACTGCGTGCACTGCAAGACCTGTGACATCAAGGATCCGGCACAGAACATCGTCTGGACCACCCCGCAGGGCGGGGACGGTCCGAACTATCCGAACATGTGATCCGTTACAAAAACGAGGAAGCGCCGCAAAAATGCGGCGCTTCTTTTATAAAATATGCGGCACTTCCCCGCCTGACCGGGTGCGCCCCATTGCGATCCTTGCGCCACAGGCCTAGCTTGAGATGCACCATTCTCGGCAAACAGGGATCGCTCGTGTCTTCAGTCTTTCCAAAACTGGCAGTTGCTGCTGTCGTCGCATCGCTCATTCTTCCGACGGGGCTGACGGCTCAGACCGGGGCCGGCGCTTATCTCGCGGGACGGCAGGCGTTGTTCACCAGCGACTTTGACGCTGCCGCCAAGTATTATGGCATGGCGCTGAATTACGACCGCAAGAACCCCAAGCTGATGGAAAACGCGGTGCTGGCGCAGCTGGCGCTGGGCCGGATTGAGCGGGCCCTGCCGGTGGCCCGCACGATGGAAGAGCTGGAGCTGTCGAGCCAGACCGCCCATATGGTCGTGGTGGCGAACCTGATCGCGCAGGAAGATTACGAAGCACTCGCCGCGCGGAATCCCGAAACCCATGGTGTCGGGCCGCTGGTCGACGGGCTTGTCCGTGGCTGGGCGCTGGTGGGTCTTGGCGAGCGTGACGAAGCGCTGGCGGCCTTTGACAGGCTGAGCGAAGAAAACGGGCTGCGGGCGTTCGGGCTGTACCACAAGGCGCTCGCGCTTGCCTCGATGGGCGAACTTGAGGATGCGGCCGAGATTTTCGCCGCCGATCAGGGCGTACTGTCGCGGATCAGTCGCCGCGCGGCAATTGCGCGGGTCGAGATCCTGTCGCAGCTTGGCCGTAACGAGGATGCTCTGGAAAGCCTGTCAGATGCGTTCGGCGCGACCGTCGATCCGGCGCTGCTTGAACTGGCGGACCGGCTGGAGGCCGGGGAAACCCTGCCCTTGCAACAGGTCCGCAACCCGCAGGACGGGTTGGCCGAGGTGTTCTTTTCCATCGCGCTCGCGCTTAAGAGCGAAGCCTCGGACGATTACGTGCTGGTTTATGCCCGCGTCGCAAGTTTCCTGCGCCCTGACCATGTGGACGCGATCCTGCTGAACGCGGAACTGCTCGACAACCTCGGGCAGTATGATCTTGCGGTTTCGACCTACAAGCAGGTGCCGCAAGACAGCCCTGAATATTCCGCCGCCGAACTAGGCCGGGCCGAGGCGCTGCGCCGTGCAGCTAAACCGGATGCCGCGATTGAGGCGCTGGAAAACCTCGCCAAGACTTACCCTGACATGCCGATGATCTATTCCTCGCTGGGTGATCTGCGCCGTCAGGAAGAGGAATACAAAGAAGCGGTGAAAGCCTATGACCGCGCCATCGAGCTGACCGAAGAGGGCGCGCAGGCGACGTGGTTCCTGCTATATGCGCGGGGCATTTCGCACGAGCGTCTCAAGGAGTGGGAAGAGGCCGAGGCGGATTTCCGTCAGGCGCTGGAGCTGAACCCGGAACAGCCGCAGGTGCTGAACTATCTTGGCTATTCGCTGGTCGAGCGGCAGGAGAACCTTGAAGAGGCGCTATCGATGATTGAGCGCGCTGTCGCGGCACGCCCTGACAGCGGCTATATCGTGGATTCGCTCGGCTGGGTGCTTTACCGCATGGGCCGCTATGACGAGGCCGTCGAACACATGGAAAAAGCGGTCGAACTGATGGCCGTGGACGCGGTGGTGAATGACCACCTTGGCGATGTCTACTGGGCGGTCGGGCGCTATCGCGAGGCCGAGTTCCAGTGGCGCCGGGCGCTGTCCTTTGTCGACCCCGAGGATGAAAACAGCGAGGCTGATCCAGACCGTATCCGCCGCAAGCTTGAAGTCGGGCTGGATCAGGTGCTGGCCGAGGAAGGTGCCGAACCGCTGAAGGTCGCCGGCGAGTAATTCGTGGCTGACACTCCGGTTCTGGCACCGGCCAAGATCAATCTTTCCCTGCATGTGACGGGCCGTCGGGATGACGGCTATCACCTGCTGGATTCGCTGGTGGTCTTCGCGGATATCGGCGACCGGCTGTGGCTGAGCGATGCGGATGAGATGTCGCTGTCTGTCACTGGACCTTTTGCCGAGGGCGTGCCCGAGGACGGGCGCAACCTCGTCTGGCAAGCCGCTAAGCTGGCCGGGCGGGTGCTCTCGATCCGGCTTGAAAAGAACCTGCCGCATGGGGCCGGGATCGGGGGCGGGTCATCTGACGCGGCTGCGGTTCTGCGCTGGGCCGGGGCAGGGGAACATGCGCTGGACCTTGGCGCGGATGTGCCGGTCTGCTTGTCGCACACCCCGCAGCGGATGCGCGGGATCGGAGAGCAGCTTCACCCGGTTGCGGTGCCGGAGTGCCATCTGGTTCTGGTCAATCCGGGCGTGCATGTGCCAACCCCGGCGGTGTTTCGGGCGCTGGAGCGGCGGGATAATGCAGCCATGACGCTGATGGCGGATGATTTCATCGGCTGGCTGGGCGATCAGCGCAACGACCTCCAAGAAGCCGCGATCCGCGTGGCGCCAATGATTGCCGAGGCGCTTGCCGCGCTGGACGGGGCGCTTGTGGCGCGGATGTCCGGCTCGGGCTCGACCTGTTTTGGTCTCTACCCGGATGCGAATACGGCCAAGGCGTCGGCTGAACACATTGCGGCGGCCCGGCCGGGTTGGTGGGTCCGCGCCTGTCGGAGTTTTGCCGGGTAGTCCTGTCGCTGTTCAGTTGAGCCGGGCGACGACGAAATCCGCGAGATCGGCGAGCAAGTCGCGCAGCTCTCCCTTGGGGAGTGGGGCGAGCGCCTGTCTTGCCTTGTCGGCCCATGACAGCGCGTCCTGACGCGTCGCCTCGAACGTGTCGTGACGGGTCATGATTTCGAGCGCGGTGTCGAGATCTTCGGGCTTTTGGTGGCCTTTCTCGATGGTGCGCTGCCAGAAGGCGCGTTCGTCCGCATCGGCAAGGGCGACCGCCTTGATGACCGGCAGGGTCAGCTTGCGTTCGCGGAAATCGTCGCCGATGTTCTTGCCGGTGGCCGAGCTGTCGCCCTGATAGTCGAGCAGGTCATCGGCGATCTGAAAGGCGATCCCGAGCGCGTCGCCGTAATCAAAGAGCGCCTGAATGTGGCTTTCATCCGCGCCGGAGATCACGCCGCCTACCTGCGTTGCCGCCGAGAAGAGCGCCGCCGTCTTGCCACGCACCACCTTGAGATAGACGGATTCATCGGTCGCAAGGTTGCTGGCCGCGCTGAGTTGCAGCACTTCGCCTTCGGAGATCGTGGCGGAAGCGCCGGCGAGGATGCTGAGCACCCGCAGAGATTCCGTTTCGACCATCATCAGGAAGGCGCGCGCCAGAAGGTAGTCGCCGACCAGGACGCTTGAGGAATTGTCCCAAAGCAGGTTGGCGGTGGGCCTGCCGCGCCGCTGCTCGCTTTCATCCACCACATCGTCATGCAGCAGGGTCGCGGTGTGGATGAATTCCACCGTCGCGGCGAGCTTGACATGATCGCTTCCCTCGTAGCCACAAATCCGCGCCGCCGCGAGCGTGAGCATCGGGCGCAGTCGCTTGCCGCCGGCCTCGATCAGATGCGCCGTCACCTCGGGGATACGCGGGGCGTGTTCAGAGACCATTCGTTCACGGATCAGGGCATTCACCGCAGCCATTTCATCGGCCAGAAGTTCGGCCAGGCGGTCCTGCGGTTTGGGATTGGTGGCGATGTCCATCACTCTCCTGCAACAAGGCTCGACAAGGGTACGAGCTTGCTCTTACATCCAACGTTATGAAAGAGCTTCTGCGTAGTACCGACCCGACGATCCTGGCCTTTGCTTCGGCTCTTTTGCAAGGCGAGGATATAGACTGCTTTCAGATGGACGTAAACATGAGCATCCTTGAAGGCGGCATCGGAATTTTCCCGCGCCGGATGATGGTGCGCGAGCACGATTACGACCGGGCGGTGCGGGTGATGACCGACAATGAAATCCCGCTGAGGTGATGAGCCGCTTCGAGGAGGACGCGCTGAGCTGCGACGCCTTTCTGGGCGGGCGGCTGCGGATCTGGCAGCCAAGGGCCGGATATCGCGCGGGTATTGACCCTGTGATGCTGGCGGCGGCGGTGCCCGCGCGGCCCGGTCAGAGCGTGCTGGAGCTGGGCTGCGGGGCAGGGACGGCGAGCCTGTGTCTTGCCGCGCGGGTACCTGACCTGACGCTGACGGGGGTCGAGCTGCAGGCCGAGTATGCCGCCCTTGCAGAGCGCAACGCCCGCGACAATGTGAAGCCGCTAGAAGTGGTCGAGGCGGATCTCGCGCAGCTGCCCGCAGAGCTGCGGCAGCGACGATTCGACCATGTGCTGATGAACCCGCCCTATTACCGGGCGGGCGCGCATAGTTCTGCGCGCGATGCGGGGCGTCAGGTGGCGCTGGGAGAGATCACGCCGCTGTCGCTCTGGATCGAGGTGGCGGCACGCCGTCTGGCGCCCAAGGGCTATCTCCACGTGATCCAGAATGCCGAGCGTCTGCCCGACCTTCTGGTCGCGGCAGAGGGGCGGCTGGGGTCTGTCGAAGTGCTGCCGCTGGCCGCGCGGGAGGGGCGCGAAGCGGACCGGGTGATCCTGCGGATGCGCAAGGGCGGGCGGGCCGCGTTTCGACTGCATGCGCCGCTGATTCTGCATGAAGGAGCCGTTCACCAGCGCGATGGCGAGAGCTACCGGACCGAAATTGACGGGATTTTGCGAAAAGCAGCCGAATTGGACTGGCCTGCATAGCCCAGAAATTAAGAGAAACTTCACGCTTCTTTGCCGATGATAGCCGACCAAGGTTAACGTTACGTGACAGACGCTTTGGAATATGCTGAACTGAAAATGCAACTTATTCAGAGGAGGATTGCCATGAGCTTGAGCTCGCATCTTACGGAACTGAAAAAGAAGCACCAGAATTTGAGCTATGAAGTCGAGCAGGCGCAGCGCGCGCCAAGCATCGACGGGCTTGAACTGGCCGCCATGAAAAAGCAGAAGCTGAAGCTAAAGGAAGAAATCGAGCGCCTGTCTGCGTGACCCGCTCTTTTGCTTTCCGAGCAATCATATCCTGATCACATTCGAAGAAACTGGCGGGTTGTCCGGATCATCCGGCGGACACGCAAGTGCGTGAGGGCTTTTGTCTTTGCGCCAGATCTCTGCGGCCAATAGCGCCGCGCGCGGTGATACGACCCGTGATGACGACGGGCGATCATACGCAAAAAGAAAAGGTCGGTCCGATCGGACCGACCTGTTTTTTGTTCGCCTGTTCCGGGCTCAGACGAAGAACTGACCGCCATTCGCGGAAATCGTCGAGCCGTTGATGAACCCGGCGTCGTCCGACGCAAGGAAGACCACGCAGCGCGCGATTTCCTCGGGCTCGCCCAGGCGTCCGGTCGGGATCTGCGCGATGATCGAGTCCCGCACCTTTTCCGGCACCGCCATCACCATGTCGGTCGCGATGTAGCCGGGGCAGATCGCGTTTGCGGTGATGCCTGCGCGCGCTCCCTCCTGTGCCAGCGATTTGACGATGCCCAGATCGCCCGCCTTGGTCGCAGCATAGTTCACCTGTGCGAACTGGCCCTTCTGGCCGTTGATCGAGCTGATGACGATGACTCGGCCGAACTTGCGCTCACGCATGCCGGGCCAGACCGGGTGGACCGTATTGAAAACACCTGTGAGGTTTGTGTCTACCACCTCTTTCCACTGCTCGGGAGTCATCTTGTGGAAGGGGGCGTCGCGGGTGATGCCCGCATTGGCGACAACCACGTCGATGGGGCCTAGATCGGCTTCGACCTTGGCCAGTCCTTCCTTGCTTTGCTCATAGTCCGCCGCGTTCCACTTATAGGTCTTGATCCCGGTCTCATCGGTAAAATCCGCCGCGGCCTGATCGTTACCGGCGTAGGTGGCGGCGACGGAATACCCGGCGTCCTTGAGTGCTTTTGAAATTGCAGCCCCGATTCCCCGGGAGCCTCCTGTTACAAGGGCGACGCGTGACATTAATGTTTTCCTCCAGTATCCTATTGAAACGTTGTTACGTTAACGATGTCGTGTGCGCAAGAATGTTGCGCGCTGAATTCGTAAAAATTTCACGAAACCCGGCACTTCCCATTATCTTGCGGCACGATTTGCCGTTCCGGTCGTTCCTCCCTTGGACCGGGGTCGCGTCATTGATGGCAGAATCGCCGGTCGGATCACGACCGGATCGAGTGTGCCATAGTTCTGATTATAAAGCGAATTTCAGGTGCTGGCAGGGGTTTCGCCCTGATCGGCACGAGATTGCCGGGAGGTGCCTGAATATGTGGCGGCGCTGCCGGGCCGCGTCCGGTGGGGAGGGGCGGCGTCAACGCCGCCCCTCCGGAAATGATCAGGGCCGTTCGACGCACATGGCAACGCCCATGCCGCCGCCGATGCAGAGCGTGGCGAGACCTTTCTTGGCGTCGCGGCGCTGCATTTCAAACAGCAGGGTGTTGAGGATGCGGCAGCCCGAGGCACCGATAGGGTGGCCGATGGCGATGGCGCCGCCGTTCACGTTCACGATGGACGGATCCCAGCCCATGTCCTTGTTCACGGCGCAGGCCTGCGCGGCAAAGGCTTCGTTCGCCTCGACAAGGTCAAGATCCTCGGGTTTCCAGCCGGCCTTTTCCAGCGCCTTGCGCGAGGCATAGATCGGACCCGCGCCCATGATCGAGGGGTCGAGCCCGACGGTGGCGTAGGAAACGATACGCGCCAGCGGGGTGATGCCGCGTTTCTCGGCGTTATCCGCGCTCATCAGCAGAACGGCGGCGGCACCGTCGTTCAAACCGGATGCGTTGGCCGCGGTAACCGAGCCGTCCTTGGTAAAGGCAGGGCGGAGTTTCTGCATCGCTTCGATGGTGGCGCCGTGGCGGATGTATTCGTCGGAGTCGACCACGTTCTCGCCCTTGCGGGTCTTGACCGTGAAGGGCGTGATCTCGTCCTTGAACTTGCCGGCCTTTTGCGCGGCTTCGGCCTTGTTCTGGCTGGCGACCGCAAATTCGTCCTGCGATTCACGATTGATCTGCCATTTCTCGGCGACGTTCTCGGCGGTCTGACCCATGTGGTAGCCGTTGAACGCATCCCAAAGACCGTCACGGATCATGGTGTCGATATAGGACATGTCGCCCATCTTGTGGCCCTGACGCAGGTTCGCGGCATGGGGGCTCATCGACATGTTTTCCTGACCGCCGGCGGCGACGATATCGGCATCACCAAGCTGGATGTGCTGAGCGCCAAGCGCCACGGCGCGCAGGCCCGAACCGCAGACCTGGTTGATGCCCCAGGCCGCGCTTTCGATCGGCAGGCCGGCGTTGATATGGGCCTGCCGGGCCGGGTTCTGGCCCTGCGCGGCGGTCAGCACCTGACCGAGAATGGTTTCGTTCACATCGGCCTTGTCGATCCCGGCGCGTTCCACGATCGCCTCGAGAACCGCTGTGCCAAGGTCATGCGCGGGGGTGTTTGCGAATGAGCCGCCAAAGCTGCCGACCGCCGTACGAGCGGCGGATGCAATTACTACGTTGGTCATGACTGTCTGTCCTTTGCCAAGATGCGGGTGGCAAGAAAAAACGCCTGTCCGAGCGGGCATGCGTCTTAACCTTACGTCCTCCGAGGGTGAACCTAATGCTTTGCGCGGGGGGCTGCAACTCTGCTCGGGCGCCGCCCCGCGCTTGCTGGCAGGGGCGGTTTGCCGCTAGACCCATGAGCGGACGCGAGAAGGGGACGGATGATGGAACGATGTGGCTGGCCGGGGGATGATCCGCTTTACGTGGCCTATCACGACACGGAATGGGGCGTACCGGAATATGACAGCCGCGCGCTGTGGGAAAAGCTGATCCTCGACGGGTTTCAGGCGGGGCTAAGCTGGATCACGATCCTGCGCAAGCGCGACAATTTCCGCGAGGCTTTTGCCGGGTTCGATCCGAACGTGGTGGCCGATTGGGGCGAGCCCGAGGTGGCGCGGTTGTTGCAGAACCCCGGCATCATTCGCCATCGCGGCAAGATCGAAGCGACGATCACCAATGCCCGGGCGTGGCAGGAGATCGAGGCGCAACAGGGCTTTGACCGCTTTTTATGGGATTACGTCGGCGGCGAGCCGATCCAGAATGCATGGGCCACACAGCAGGAAGTGCCAACCCAGACGGCGCTGTCAGAGCAGATCTCAAAAGATCTGAAAAAGGCGGGTTTTCGATTCTGCGGGCCGACCATCGTCTATGCTTTCATGGAGGCGGTGGGCATGGTGAACGACCATATTGTTACGTGTCATCGCCACGGGCCTGTGGCGGAAATGGGAAAGTCGCGCGGTTAGAGAAGCCCGGTCTTTAAAGGAGCGCCTTCGGCGCATTCGATGCATTATTCGGGGCGTGTTGCCGGGCCTTCGCGCTTAATGCACGGGCCCATAGCCAAAGCGGCCCCCGTGGCGGTTCGGGTCGAGACCGACAAAGCGCAGGGCGGGAGAGGGGGCGCGGAAACGTTCGAAAACCAGCGGCGATTCAAGCGTGGTCTGATCGACGATTGTTCCGGCCATCGCCCAGACTGGCTCTCCATCGGCGATCAGCGCGCAGCTCCGGGGGAGGCCTGGCCAGTCCTCGAGCGCCGCGAGATAGCGGAACATGCGCCATTGCGAGTTGATGTCGATGTCAAAACGGGTGACGTCCAGAAAGTCGGCGATCACGTTGGTGCCGTCCTCATGCCGGGGTTCGGCGCCTGCGCGCTCAATCATGTTAAGCGCGTCCCGCATGTTGAACCGGCCGCTGAAGCGGCAGTGCAGGGTCGCGAGATCAGGGTAGAGCGCGTAGGTGCAGGGCATGGCGAAATCTGGTTCTGTATATACTCTTGATTGAAACGTGTA
Organism: Heliomarina sp.; assembly: GCF_052826185.1. Lineage (NCBI taxonomy): Bacteria > Pseudomonadati > Pseudomonadota > Alphaproteobacteria > Rhodobacterales > Roseobacteraceae > Heliomarina > Heliomarina sp. Next base: position 406,993 of record NZ_JBRBUI010000017.1, read on the forward strand.
TCTGTCCGGGCGGGTTCCCCCGCCGCGCGGGGCAGCAGATGCGGCGCGCCCGGTGCTAAAATGCGTGGCGGCGCGTCAGCTTCCGCCGGAAACCAATGCGCCGATGATCGCGCGGGCGCTGTCGGAATGCCAGTCCGCATCGCCGATCAACCGGGCGACTTCCTGCCCTTCGGGGTCGATCAGAACCGTGATCGGCAGGCCGAGAATGCCCATGTCGCGCGCTACGGCCTGTTTTTCATCGCGGTATTGCGGCAGGTTCGAGATATTGTTTTCGCTGAAGAATTTTTGGATGCCCTGCGGCGAGTTGCGACCGGTCGCCAAGGTCACCACCTGAAAGCCGTCGCCGCCGAATTCATCCTGAAGTGCTGCGAGGGTTGGCATTTCCTCGCGGCAGGGGGCGCACCATGTCGCCCAGAAATTCAGCAGAACATAGCCGCCCTGGAGGTCGGCCAGCGTCATGGTGCCGCCGTCCGGCGTGGTAAAGGCGATGTCCGAAACCGGCTTGGGCTCTTCATGCAGCGTCAGCTTTTTCATGTCGCCATCGCGCAGGTCGGCGACTTCGGCAAGCTCGGCCATGGCGGTGTTTGCACCCAGCGCGAGGGCCATATAAAGGAGCAGGAAATGAACGCGACGCATGATTTCTCCAAGGGTTGGCAAGATGACCGATAAAAGCGCAAACCAGATGTGGGGTGGCCGTTTCGCCGCCGGACCGGACGCCATCATGGAGGCAATTAATGCATCCATCGGGTTCGACAAGCGGATGGCGGCTCAGGATATCGCCGGTTCGCGCGCCCATGCCGCCATGCTGGCCGAAACGGGCGTCATAAGCGATAGCGATGCCGAGGCGATCAGGGAAGGGCTGCTCACCGTTTTGTCAGAAATCGAAAGCGGCGAATTCGCGTTTTCGACGGCGCTGGAGGACATTCACATGAATGTCGAGGCGCGGCTGAAAGAGATCATCGGCGAGCCTGCCGGGCGTCTGCACACGGGCCGGTCGCGCAACGACCAGGTGGCGACGGATTTCAAACTCTGGGTGCGGGATCAGCTGGACGCGGCTGAAACCGGGCTGTTGGCGCTGATCGGTGCGCTGCTGGAACAGGCCGAAGCCGGCGCCGCCTGGGTGATGCCCGGTTTTACCCATTTGCAAACCGCGCAGCCCGTCACCTGGGGCCATCACATGCTGGCCTATGTGGAAATGTTCGGCCGTGATCTGTCCCGTGTGCGCGATGCTCGGGCGCGGATGAACGAATGCCCGTTGGGCGCGGCGGCGCTGGCCGGGACCTCTTTCCCCATCGACCGGCACATGACCGCCAAGGCGCTGGGTTTTGATCGGCCCTCGGCCAATTCGCTGGACGCGGTGAGCGACCGTGACTTCGCGCTGGATTTCCTGAACTGCGCAAGCATCTGCGCCATGCACCTGAGCCGGTTCGCCGAAGAGTTGGTGATCTGGTCCTCGGCCCAGTTCCGGTTCGTGATCCTTTCGGATCGGTTCTCGACCGGGTCGAGCATCATGCCACAAAAGAAGAACCCCGATGCGGCAGAGCTGATCCGCGCCAAGGTGGGCCGGATCTTTGGCGCGAATACCGCGCTGATGATGGTCATGAAGGGGCTGCCGCTGGCCTATTCCAAGGACATGCAGGAAGACAAGGAACAGGTGTTCGACGCCGCCGACAACTGGATGCTGGCGCTGGCCGCGATGACGGGCATGGTCAGCGACATGAGCGCCAACCGCGAGGCGCTGGCCGCCGCCGCCGGTGCAGGTTTCTCGACCGCGACCGATCTGGCGGACTGGCTGGTGCGGGTGCTCGGGCTGCCGTTCCGCGATGCGCATCACGTCACCGGTTCGCTTGTCGCTCTGGCCGAGAAAAAGGGCTGCGACCTGCCGGATCTGACGCTTGAGGACATGAAATCGGTCCACGCGGATATAACCGAAGATGTCTTTGCTGTTCTCGGCGTCGAAAATTCGGTAAACTCGCGTACATCCTATGGTGGCACCGCCCCTTCGGGCGTGCGCCAGCAGGTCGAACGGTGGAAGAAAGCGCTGAAATGAACCTGACCCGAACCTTTGCCGCGTTGCTGTCCCTGAGCATCCTTGCCGCCTGCGGCGCGGATGGCGAACCGGTGCAGCCGACCGTCAGCGGCGGGGTCTCGGTGTCGCGCAGCGGGGTTCATGCCACCGGTGGCGTGGGGCTGAACCGCGGGCCGTTTTCGGTCTTTCTGGGGCTTTGAGCCACCTGCCGTAAGGTCATCGACAACCCCTGCCTGAAACGGTTGATTTGACCGCTTTGGGAAACAATCGCGCCCCATTTCAGCCGTTTTTCATTGTTACCTGTCAGGACAGAAAACCGACATGGCCCCGGCCATGCTGACCCTGTCCAACGCTGATCCTGCCAGGAGACCCGACATGACGACCGCAGTGATTGATGAGGTTCAAGACAAGGCCCTGCTTGCCGTTCCGGAACGTCCGCCTTCACCGCCTGCGGCGATGATGGTCGAGGTGGCCCGCAAATACGGGGTCAGCCCGCTGCGCCAGATGCGTGAAAGCTTTGGCCTTGCGATGGGAAAACAGCGGTTTCACCTGCATGAATATTACACGGCCGGGCTATATGATCCCGAAATCAGTGCCGAGGAAAAACGCCAGTATGTCGGGCTGCGCGCCAGCTACAAGCTGAACACGCGGCTGGGCGCCAAGGGGCTTGTCACCATGCGCAGTTTTGCTGCCGACAAGGTCCTGTTCACTTCGCTGATCCGGCAACTGGGTTTTGGCACGACGCAGACGCAGGCCGTGGTTTCGGCGGTTTCGCGGTTCGGTTCGATCCCGACGCTGGAAACCGTCGAGCAACTGCGCAGCTTCCTCACGGAAAAGGCGCAATACCCGCTGTTTGGCAAGCCGCAGAGCTTCAGCGGCAGCTACGGCTCGGCCCTGCTGCTTGGCGTCGAGGGCGACATGCTGTTGCTGGGTAATGGCAAACGCGTCGCGCTTGATGGGTTCTGCAAGGAAATCATCGATCAATACGGCTCTGGCTATTTGCTTCAGAGTGCGCTGGTGCAGCACCCCGAGATGGTCGCGGTGACCGGCAAGGCGGTGGGCAGCCTGCGCGTGGTCACGGTGCGCGACAGCAACCGTCCACAGGTTCTTTACTCGGCGTGGAAAATCCCCGCGCCCGACGCGATGTCGGACAATTTCTGGCAGAGCGGCAGCATGATTGCGCCGGTCGATGCGATGACGGGCAAGGTTGGGCAGGCGCGGATCGGTACCGGGCTCGACGCGCGAGACATCGACGATCACCCGGTTTCCGGCGCGAAGATCACCGGCAAGCAGCTTCCCATGTGGGACCGCGTGCGCGAGATGGTCTGTGAGGCCCATGCGGTGGTGCCCGAGTTCGGCATCGTCGGCTGGGATGTGGCGATCGGCCCCGATGGCCCGATGATCATCGAGCATAACGCCAACCCGTTCCACACGCTTTACCAGCTTTCCCATCGTCGGGGCATCAACAACCCGGACTTCATGCCGATATTCGACCGGGTTTCGGCCTATTCCAAGGAACTGCTGGAAGGACGCCGGGCGCTGGAAAAAGCCCGCACCAAGGAAATCCGGCGTACCAAGAAACGCGCCTGATCGAGATCCCGGGCAGGGCGCGAGGCCGCCCGGGAAAAAGGGAAATCAATTGATCTGTGCCGCCGTTTCCGTCTAAAGCGCGGCATGGATCATTTTCTTTACAAAAACGGCGCCTTGCACGCCGAGGATGTGCCCCTTGCCGATATCGCGGCCGAGGTCGGCACACCGTTCTACGTCTATTCCTCCGCCACGCTGCTGCGCCATTTCCGTCTGTTCGACGAGGCGCTGGAGGGGATGGACCATCTTGTCTGCTACGCGATGAAGGCCGCCAGCAACCAGGCGATCCTAAAGACGCTGGCCGAGGCGGGCGCAGGCATGGATGTCGTATCCATCGGGGAATACCTGCGCGCCAAGGCGGCGGGGGTGCCGGGCGACAAGATCGTGTTCTCGGGCGTGGGCAAGACCGTTGAGGAAATGTGCATTGCCGTCGAAGGGGGGATTCGCCAGTTCAACGTCGAATCCGAGCCCGAGATGGAGCTGTTGAGCGCGGTTGCTCAATCCTTGGGCAAGGTCGTGCCGATCACCGTGAGGGTCAATCCGGACGTGGATGCCAAGACACATGCCAAGATCGCGACCGGCAAATCCGAGAACAAGTTCGGTATTCCGATTTCCCGCGCGCGCGAGGTCTACGCGATGGCCGCCGCTCTGCCGGGACTCGAAGTGATCGGGATCGACGTGCATATCGGCAGCCAGCTGACCGAGCTGGAACCGTTCGAGCTTGCCTACAACAAGGTGGCCGAACTGACCGAGACGTTGCGCGCCGATGGCCATGACATCCGGCGGCTGGATCTTGGCGGGGGCTTGGGCATTCCCTATGAGCGGTCAAACACCGCGCCGCCGCTGCCCACCGAATACGGGGCCTTGATCAAGAAAACATTGGGACATCTGGGCTGTGAGATCGAAATCGAGCCCGGTCGCCTGATCGCCGGGAATGCCGGTCTGCTGGTTTCTTCGGTGATTTTTGTCAAATCCGGCGAGGGGCGCGATTTCCTGATCCTCGACGCGGCGATGAACGACCTGATCCGTCCGGCGATGTACGATGCATGGCATGACATCGTTCCGGTGATCGAACCGGAGGCGGGCGTTGAGCAGCAGCCCTATGACGTGGTCGGCCCGGTCTGCGAATCCGGCGATACCTTTGCCAAGCAGCGAAACCTGCCGCCGCTTGCCTCGGGCGATCTGGTCGCGTTTCGCAGTGCGGGGGCTTACGGCGCAGTAATGTCCAGCGAGTACAATACGAGACCGCTGATTCCCGAAGTTCTGGTCAAAGACAATCAATTCGCGGTTATCCGCCAACGTCCGAGCTTTGAAGATATGATAAATCGCGATACGATCCCTTCGTGGCTTTGACGTGAACCAGCGGTCATTGCCGACTGGAGAGCTTTATGGCCCAACGACATGGCATTGAAACCGCCCTTCTGAAACTGCGCCTGCCTGTCTTCCTGACCCAATGCGGTCTGGTAGCCGAGCGCACCCTGCGCGCGTTCTGGCCCGCCGGGTCGGTTCTGATGCTGGGCGCCGCCCTGCTGATGCTGGGCGTTCAGGATCATGTCGGGGTCGAACTGGTCTGGGCCGCTGGGGCGATTTTCGCGCTGGCCCTGCTCGCGACACTTTATATCGGCATCCGACGGTTCCACTGGCCAAGCCGGGACGAGGCGCTGGTGCGTCTGGACGAAACCCTGCCGGGGCGACCGATTCAGGCGCTGCTTGACGAACAGGCGGTCGGCGCGGGCGATTCCGCCTCGGCGGCGGTCTGGGCCGCGCATCAGCAGCGCATGGCAGACCGTGCCTCGCGCGCCCAACCGGCGCGTCCAGATCTGCGCATTGCCCGGCGCGATCCCTTTGCGCTGCGCTACGTGGCGATGCTGGCACTGGCTGTGGCGCTGGTGTTTGGCTCTATCTGGCGGGTCAGTTCCGTGACCGAAATGACGCCCGGTGCGGCGCAGGCGGCGGTCGGCCCTACATGGGAAGGCTGGATCGAACCGCCACGCTACACCGGCAAGCCGACGCTCTACCTTGCCGATATGGATTCCGACGTGATCGAAGTGCTTCAGGGCAGCCGGATCACCCTGCGGCTCTATGGTCAGCCCGGCGAGCTGTCGCTGGTCGAATCCGTTTCCGGCCGCGTGGGCGAGCTGCCACCGGCGGCGGACCAGATGCACGAATTCGACGTCAACCAAGACGGCGATTTGCGCATCGAAGGCAGCGGTGGGGCCGAATGGACCATCGCCCTGATCGAGGACGAACTGCCCGGTGTCGAAGTGACCGGCCCGCCCGATGCCGAGGCACTTGGGCAGATGACGCTGCCCTATTCGGCGCATGACGATTACGGGGTCGTCGCTGGCGAAGCGGTGATAACTCTGGACCTTGGGGCGGTGGATCGTCGCTATGGGCTGAGCAGCGAGCCGCAGCCGCGCGACGATATCGCAGTGCCGCTGCCGATGCCGATTGCGGGCGACCGGGCGGCATTCGACGAGAACCTGATCGAGGATTTTTCGCAGCACGCATGGGCCAACCTGCCGGTGACCTTCTCGCTGGTGGTGGAAGATGCGGCGGGCCAGAAATCGGCCCCTGCCGAGTTCAAGGCGGTTCTGCCCGGTCGTCGGTTCTTTGATCCGATGGCGGCGGCGGTGATCGAGATGCGCCGCGACCTGCTCTGGACGCGGGAAAATGCGCCGCGCATTTCGCAGATCATGCGTGCCGTGTCGCACCGCCCGGACGAGGTGTTCCGCTCGGAAACCGCTTACCTGCGGTTCCGCACCATCCTGCGTCGTCTTGAAACGATGATGGATTATGGTCTGAAGGCCGAACAGCAGGCTGAGCTGTCGCAGGCGATGTGGGATCTTGCCATCCTGCTGGAAGAGGGCGATCTGAGCGACGCGCTGGAACGTCTGCGCCGGGCGCAGGAACGGCTGGCCGAGGCGATGAAGAACGGCGCCTCGGACGAGGAAATCGCCGAACTGATGGACGAATTGCGCCGCGCCACCGATGAATACATGCGCCAGCTTGCCCAGCAGCAGCAACAGAATGGCGAAGAGGGCGAACAACAGCAGATGTCCGAGAATTCCATGCAGATGTCGCAGGACGATCTGCAACGGATGATGGACCGTATTCAGGAGCTGATGGAACAGGGCCGCATGGCCGAAGCCCAGCAGGCGCTGCAGGAATTGCAGCAGATGATGGAGAATATGCGCGTCACGCAAGGTCAGGGCGGTCAGTCGCCGGGCGAGCAGGCGATGCAGGGGTTGTCCGAGACGCTGCGCAAGCAGCAGGGTCTGTCGGATCAGGCGTTCCGCGATCTTCAGGAACAGTTCAACCCGAACGCCCAGAGCGGACAGAGCGAGAACAACGAAGGCCAGAGCGGCGGTCAGGGCCGGGGCCAGAGCCATCAGGGTCAAAACGGCCAGAACCCCGGCGAAAATCAGGGTCAGGGCCAAGGCCAAAATCCGGGGCAGAACCAAGGCCAAGGACAGGCGGAGGGCGATCAGCAGGGGCAGGGCGGCATGGCCGAGAACCTTGCACAGCGCCAGCGTGAGCTGCGCGATGAACTACGCCGCCAGCAGGGTAATCTTCCCGGCGGCGGCACCGAGGAAGGTCAGGCCGCGCGGGATGCGCTGGACCGGGCGGGCCGTGCAATGGAGGGAGCCGAGGACTCCCTGCGCCGCGACGATCTGGCCGAGGCCATCGATCAGCAGTCCGAAGCGATGGAGGCGCTGCGCGAAGGCATGCGGGCCCTTGGCGAGGCAATGGCCCAGCAGGAGCAGCAATCGCAGCCCGGGCAGGGCATGGCCGAGGGGCAGGAACGCGCCCGCAACCGTGATCCGCTTGGCCGCAACGCGGGTTCCAACGGGTCGATCGGGACAGACGAGAACCTGTTGCAGGGCGAGGATGTCTATCGCCGCGCGCGCGAATTGCTGGACGAGATCCGCCGCCGCACCGGCGAGGGCGAGCGTCCGCAGATGGAACTCGACTACCTCGAAAGGTTGCTGGACCGGTTCTGAGGGCCGGGGCGTCCGGTCAGGGCGTCAGCTGCCGGATCTGGGTGTCTAGCCAGATCCGAGCATCGTTGATGAATGCCACATAGGTATCGAGCGTGGGGCGCAGCGCCGGCAGGTTCGTCGCGATGCGGTCGGCATTCACATAGACCAGCACGAGGATCGCGGCCAGCAGCAGCATCAGCGTAAAGCCGCGCCCGAAACCGCGTCTCGATTTTTCGCTGGACTGGTGGCGCACCGGCAGATCGGCGGTCTTGCCACCGGGGCCTTCGGCCCGCAGGCTTGAATTCAGCTCGTCTATATCGGGCAGGAACTGCTTGCGTGACGGGGCTTCGTCCGGTGTCAGGGTGGGCTGGGCATCGGGGGTCTTGCCGCGCATCAGGGCCATGCGCTCGCGGGCTTCGCGTACCCGGCGGACGGTGTCCGTGGCCGGGGCTTCTTCCAGTCCCAATTCTCCCTGGCTTTCGAAAACGCTGCTTTCGGCCTCGCGCAGACGCGCTTCGTGTTCGGCTTCGGCGCGGAGAATGTCGGCAACATCCGGGCTCAGCTCGCGGCGTGGCTGGCCCGCACGTTCGCGCAGCACATCGGGCACCTCGTCGATATCGGATTCCATGTCGAGCTCTTCCTCGATCTCGGTTTCCGTTTCGAACTGGGGCGGCGCGGGCATGGACTCGGGTGCCGTTTCGGGCAGCCCGTCGCTGTCATCGCCTGCGAGCTCCTGATCGAGCATGGCGTCGGGATGGGTCTGGTACCAGGTATCGCCACAATTGGAGCATTGCACGTCGCGCCCGTCGAGAGGGATGACCTCATCGGGCACCTCATATTGCGCGCCGCAATTGGGGCAAATTATTCGCATATGGCGCTCAGCTCCTCGGGAAATGCCTGCCGATTTTTCGTTTTCGCTATCATAGGCCGTGTTGAGTCGCTGCGCAAAGTCGAATTCTCAACGAAACCAGAGCGATGAATCGACCGTGTCCAATCGGCATTGAATCTGCCGGGACAGTCAGGCAAAAGACCCGGGGCGTACAGGGGGTCTTACGTGATCGAGCTGGAAAATGTGGGCTACAGCTATGGCGGTGGCGAGCTGCTGAGCGATGTATCCGTGCGCCTGATGCCCGGGTCATTTCATTTTCTGACCGGCCCCTCGGGCGCGGGCAAGACCACCCTGATGAAACTGTGCTACGGGGCGCTTTTGCCGACCCATGGCACCGTCAAGGTGTTCGATGCGGACATGCGCCGCCTTGATCGCGACCAGACCGCGCTGATGCGCCGCCGGATCGGTGTCGTGCATCAGGATTGCAAGTTTCTCGACCATTTACCGGTTGCCGATAATATCGCGCTGCCGCTGACCGTTTCGGGCCGCGACAAGCGTGCCGAGAGCGAGAACCTTGCCGAATTGATGAAATGGGTCGGGTTGGCCGGGCGCGCGGATGCCCTGCCGCCGGAACTGTCGGGGGGCGAAAGGCAGCGCGCAGCACTTGCGCGGGCGGTCATCATGTCGCCCGACGTGGTGCTGGCGGACGAGCCGACCGGGAATGTGGACTGGGAGATGTCGCAACGCCTGCTGCATCTGCTGGTGGAGTTGAACAAGATGGGCAAGACCGTGCTGATCGCGAGCCACGATCTGGCGCTGATCCGGGCCGCCAAGAGCCAGGTTCAAGCGCGGGTGCTGCGGATTTCCAACCGCAGGCTGCAACTTGCGGGGTCGGACCTGTGAGCAATGGCCGTATCCGTTCTCTTTTGCTCGGTGATGCTCAGGCCGACCGGGTTGTGCCGCCTTCGGGTTTTACCGCGCATCTGACGTTGTTTGCATCGGCCGCGATGGCCTTCCTTGCGGTTTTCGCGCTGGCCCTGTCACTGGCGGCGGGGAGGCTGGCGGATCGTTGGTCGGATGAGCTGGCCCGCAGCGCCACGCTGCGCATCAGCGCACCGGCAGATCAGAAAGCGGCGCAGACCAGTGCGGCACTTGCGGTGCTGGAGCAGACGCCGGGCATCGCCAGCGCACGGGCTCTGAGCGACGAGGAACAGGCGGCCCTGCTGGCCCCGTGGTTCGGGGCCGATCTGCCGCTCGACAGCCTGCCGGTGCCGCAGCTCATCGAGGTGATCGAGGATGACGAAGGCTATGACGCTGAAGGTCTGCGCCTGCGTCTTGCCGCCGAAGTGCCCGGTGCGGTGCTTGACGATCATACACGCTGGCGGCGTCCGCTGGTCGAGGCGGCGAACAGCCTGCGACGGCTGGGGGTGTTCTCGATTCTGCTGATCGGGGGGGCGACGGCGGCGATGATCACGCTGGCGGCGAATGCGGCGCTGGCGGCAAATGCGCAGGTGATCCTTGTGCTGCGGCTGGTCGGTGCGCGCGACAGCTATATCGCGCAGGCTTTCGTGCGCCGTTTCACCATCCGGGCCTTGCTCGGGGCGGCGGCGGGGGTGGCCTTTGGCATGGCCGGTGTCCTTTTGCTGCCCGAAGCGTCGGATGCGGGCGGGTTCCTGACCGGGCTTGGCTTTCAGGGGGCGGGCTGGTTCGCACCGCTGCTGATCCCGATCCTTGGCGCGCTGGTGGCCTTTGCCGCTACGTGGTTTGCGGCCCGGCGCCGGCTTGAGGAGATAAGCTGATGTCCCATGCGTTCCGCTGGCTCCGCTCGGTGATGTTCATCATCCTGACCTATGCGGGGATGGCGGTGCTGGGACTGGTTTTCGCGCCTTTCGCGCTCTTTTCGCGCAAGGCCGCGCGGCGCGCCTGCAAGCTGTTCTGCGTCTGGACCCGCTGGCTGGCACGGGTGCTGGTCGGTATCCGCAGCGAAGTGCGCGGCACGGTGCCCACGGGTGAAGTCATCATCGCCGCCAAGCACCAGTCGTTCCTTGATATCATCCTGATCTTTCAGGCGGTTCCGCAGGCCAAGTTCATCATGAAACGCGAGCTGCTCTGGACGCCGGTCATCGGGCTGTATGCCAAGCGGATCGGCTGTATCCCGGTGGATCGCAAAAAACGTGGCCGGGCAATCGCGCAGCTGGTCAAGGATGTGGCGGCCGAATTCGTCGACCCCGGTCAGCTGGTGATCTATCCGCAGGGCACAAGGGTCACGCCCGGCGCGCGGCTGCCGTACAAAGTCGGGGCGGCGCTGCTCTATGACGGGCTGGAAGAGCCATGCTATCCGGCGGCGACCAATGTCGGCCTGTTCTGGCCGCGTAAAGGGATCATGCGCTATCCGGGGCTTGCGGTGGTCGAGTTTCTCGATCCGATCGCGCCGGGCATGCCACGGGCCGAGTTCATGGCCGAGCTGGAAAAACGTGTCGAGACAGGTTCAAACGCGTTGATGAAAGAAGCGGGGTTTGATCTTAATGAACTGGATTGACGATATCGCCTCGCTCGAGGCGCTGTATGGCACGCCCCCAAGCGCGGCGATCCGCAAGGTGGCGCGGCAGATGACGCCCCTTTATCGCAAGTGGATCATGTCCTCGAAGCTTTGCGTGCTGACCACGGTGGGCGAAGGCGGCACCGACGGCAGCCCCCGGGGCGACGATGGCCCCTGCGTTCTGGAACTGGACCCCGGCACGCTTGCGATGCCCGACTGGCGCGGGAATAACCGTCTGGATTCGCTCAGGAATATCGTGACGGACGGGCGGGTGTCGCTGATGTTCATGGTGCCGGGATCGAACACGGTGGTGCGGGTGAACGGGACCGCGCGACTGTCGGCGGATGCGGATCTGCGGCAGCGTTTTGAGAAGAAGGGGCGGTTGCCTGCGACGGTGATCGTGATTTCCATTGCCGAAATCTATACCCAATGCGCGCGCGCCCTGCTGCGCTCGGGCCTTTGGTCGGGTGAGCCTGCGCCCGAAGACCTGCCAAGCCCCGGAGACATCCTTGCCGAGATGACCGAAGGAGAGGAGGGCGGGGCTCCCTATGATCAGGCATGGCCCAAGCGGGCGGCGGAAACGCTCTGGTGAATCAGGGCCTTGCGGTTCTGGCGGGCTGTTCGGGCGGCAGAACCGGACGCTCGGGAGGTGGTGCCAGCTGGGCGTAGGCGATCAGCAGGATCAGCCCACCGGAAAGCAGTCCGGCCAATATAAGCGGCAACCGAAGCAAGAGGCGCAGGGCGCGCCCGGGGCTGTGTTTGCGCCCGACGAACCATGCGGTAAAGCCGATGATCGCGGCCAGCAGTTGCCATGACAGGAAGGCCATGATCTGGTTGAGGCCGCGAGTGAACCCTTCGCCGCTGGGCTCAATGAACAGGAATTGCAGCACCGAGGCCGCATAGACTCCGGCCCAGACGGCCAGCAGGCTTTTCGCGATGCCGGTGCCGGACATGGCCTCCCCCCTCATAAACTCAAAACCCCGGCGGTGATACCGGGGTTCTGACTGTCTTGGCAATCTGCGCCTGCGGGGCGTCAGGAATGGATCGGCCCGTCGCCACAGGCAAGCGCCGCCTCGCGCACGGCCTCGGAATAGGTCGGATGCGCGTGGCATGTGAGCGCCAGGTCCTCGGCGCTGGCGCCGAATTCCATCGCGACGCAGATCTCGTGGATCAGGTCGCCTGCGCTTGGCCCGATGATATGGGCACCAAGGATGCGGTCTGTTTCCTTGTCGACGATGATCTTGACGAACCCGTCAGCGGCGAAATTCGCCTTGGCGCGGCCGTTGCCCATGAAGGAGAACTTGCCGACCTTGTAGGCGCGTCCCTCTTTCTTCAGTGTCTCCTCGGTTTCGCCGACATTGGCGACCTCGGGGTGGGTATAGATCACGCCCGGGATCACGCCGTAGTTCACATGACCATGCTTGCCCGCAACCTGTTCGGCGGCGGCCATGCCTTCGTCTTCGGCCTTGTGGGCCAGCATCGGGCCGTCGATGCAGTCACCGATGGCATAGATGCCCTTGACGTTGGTCTGCCAGTCCTTGCCAACCTTGATCTGGCCGCGCTCGGACATTTCCACGCCCAGAGAGTCGAGGCCGAGACCTTCGGTATAAGGGCGGCGGCCGGTGGCCAGCAGAACCACGTCCGCGTCGATTTCGTGTTCGCTGTCGTCCTTCTTGAGCTTGTAGGTCACCTTGGCCTTGGTCTTGGTCGCCTCGGTCTTTTGCACGGCGGCGCCCATGACGAATTCCATGCCCTGCTTTTTCAGCAGACGCTGGAAGGACTTCTGCACCTCGCCGTCCATGCCGGGGGTGATCGCATCGAGGTATTCAATAACCGTTACCTCGGCGCCCAGTCGTTTGTAGACCGAGCCGAGTTCGAGCCCGATGACACCTGCGCCGATCACCACCATCTTTTTCGGCACCTTGGTCAGTTCCAGCGCGCCGGTGGAGGTCACGACGACTTTCTCGTCGACCTCGACACCCTTGAGCGGGGAGACTTCGGACCCCGAGGCGATGATGATGTTCTTGGCTTCGTGCACGTCGTCGCCGACCTTGACCTTGCCCGCCTCGGGGATGCTGGCCCAGCCTTTGATCCAGTCTACCTTGTTCTTTTTGAACAGGAATTCGATGCCTTTGGTGTTGGTGTCGATGGTGTCCTGCTTGTAGGAGAGCATCTGTTTCCAGTCGACCGAGGGGGATTTGCCCTTGAGGCCCATCGCGGCGAAATTATGCTCGGCCTCGTGCAGCATGTGGCTGGCGTGAAGCAGGGCCTTGGAGGGGATGCAACCCACGTTCAGGCAGGTGCCGCCAAGCGTTTCACGACCTTCGACACAGGCCACCTTGAGACCCAGTTGCGCGCAGCGAATGGCGCAGACATAGCCGCCGGGGCCGGAGCCGATGATGATGACGTCGTAGCTGGACATGTGTTCTCCTTTATCCGAGACGTGGCCGGAAATGGGGGGGGGGTGATTTCCGTACACAGGCTGTGCAGCATGTGTACACCGGTCGTACAGCGGCCGGGATTTGATCGGGTATGGGGTTGGGGGTGCGCATCAGACCAGCGCCGCCAGCAGCATCAGCACCGTCGCACCAATGCCAAAGGTCCAGATGACCGAGCGCCAGGGCGAAAGTCCCATGAGATAAGCGGGCACATAGAAGACGCGCGCGATGAGGTATACCCAGGCGCAGCCTTGGGTGAATCCGGTGGACTGACCGCCAAGGGTGACGACGACAACCGCGATGGTGAAGAGGATCAGACCCTCGAAATGGTTGTTCAGCGCGCGCTGGGCGCGGCCCGCATAGCCTGAGAGTTCGATCTTGGTATCGCGCGGCCCGAGCGCCTTTTTCGGCCCGACCTGCTTGTTGGCAAGCGCCGAGTAGATCAGGAACTGCGCGAACTGGAGCAGCGCCGCAAGCGTCAGGACGGTGAGTTCGGTGGTCATGCTGGCTCCGGTTCCGGGGGCGGCGGGCGAAAGTCGTGCCGCCCGCCAAGGTTTCTTTCATGCGCGGTCAGGTCACGCGGGAGAGATCACAGATCCATCAGCAGGCGACGGGGGTCTTCCAGCGCTTCCTTGACGCGGACGAGGAAGGTCACGGCGCCTTTGCCGTCGACGATGCGGTGATCGTAGGAGAGCGCGAGGTACATCATCGGGCGGATCTTGATTTCGCCGTTGATGACCATCGGACGGTCCTGGATCTTGTGCATGCCGAGGATGCCCGACTGCGGCGGGTTCAGGATTGGCGAGGACATCAGCGAGCCATAGACGCCACCGTTGGAGATGGTGAAGGTGCCGCCCTGCATTTCCGCCATCGAAAGCTTGCCGTCGCGGGCGCGTTTTCCCTTTTCGGCGATGGCTTTCTCAATTTCCGCGAAGGACATGGAATCCGCGTCGCGGATGACCGGCACGACAAGCCCGGTGGGGGTGCCGGCGGCGATGCCCATGTGGACGAAGTTCTTGTAGACCACGTCGGTGCCGTCGATTTCGGCGTTGACCTCGGGCACCTCTTTCAGCGCGTGGCAGCAAGCCTTGGTGAAGAACGACATAAAGCCGAGACGCACGCCGTGCTTCTTCTCGAACAGGTCCTTGTATTCGTTCCGCAGCGCCATGACCTCGGTCATGTCCACCTCGTTATAGGTGGTGAGCATGGCGGCGGTGTTCTGCGCCTCTTTCAGGCGGCGGGCGATGGTCTGGCGCAGGCGGGTCATCTTGACCCGTTCTTCGCGGTCTGCATCGGCTGCCGGGGAAGGCGCGCGCGGGGCCTGTGCCGCCGGGGCGGGTGCAGATGCGGCGCTGGTGCCTGCGGCAAGCGCCTTTTGCACGTCTTCCTTCATGATACGGCCATCACGGCCCGTGCCGGTGACCTGATCGGCGCTGAGACCGGCCTCGGCCATTGCCTTTTGCGCGGAGGGCGCGTTTTCAACGTCTTTACCCTCGGTGTCGGCCCCTTTGCGGCCACCGGGCTGTTCGGTGGTTTCCGGTGTACCGGCAGGCGTCGAGGAGGGCTGACCTTGTCCGCCGCGGGTCATCACCGCGAGCTTGCCGCCCGCCTCGACGGTTTCGCCTTCGCCCTTGAGGATTTCCTGAAGGACACCTGCTGCGGGGGCGGGGACCTCGACCGAGACCTTGTCGGTTTCCAGCTCGCAGAGCATCTCGTCCGCTTCGACGCTGTCGCCGGCTTTCTTGAACCATGTGGAGACGGTGGCCTCGCTGACCGATTCACCAAGCGTCGGCACCATCACGTCGACGGTCTGGGCCTCTTCCTCGGATGGCGCATTCTTTTCCGCATCGGCCTTTTTCTGCGAGGGGCGTTCCTCGATCGTTTCGGAGCCTGCTTCGCCCGAGGCGGCGATATTCGCGAGGAGCGCATCGACGCCCACGGTGTCGCCTTCGTTGGCGACGATATCGGCGAGGACACCGGCGATCGGGCTGGGAACCTCGACCGTTACCTTGTCGGTTTCCAACTCGCAGAGCATTTCATCGACCGCAACCGGGTCGCCCGGTTTCTTGAACCAGGTCGCCACGGTCGCTTCGGTCACGGATTCGCCCAGCGTCGGGACGCGTACTTCGGTGGTCATGGGTTAGTTTCCTTCGATGGTCAGCGCCTCGTTCACGAGGGCGGCTTGTTGGGCTTTGTGTTGGCTGGCGAGCCCGGTTGCGGGCGAGGCGGCGGTGGCACGACCCACATAGACGGGGCGCTGGTGCGTGGCGCCGATGCGGTTCAGCACCCACTCGATATTGGGTTCTATAAAGGACCAGCCGCCCTGGTTCTTGGGCTCTTCCTGGCACCAGACCATTTCCGCGCCCTTGAACCGTTCGAGTTCCTTGACGAGGCTGATCGCCGGGAAGGGGTAGAACTGTTCGATCCGGAGCAGGTAGACATCGTCGATCCCGCGGGCATCGCGTTCCTCGAGCAGGTCATAATACACCTTGCCAGAGCACATGACGACGCGCTTGATCTTGTCGTCCTTGGCCAGCTTGGTGTCCGAGTTGCCTTTTTCGGCATCGTCCCAGAGCACGCGGTGGAAGCTCGACCCGGTGGTGAAATCCTCGGCCGTGGAGATCGCCAGCTTGTGACGCAGCAGCGATTTCGGCGTCATCAGGATGAGCGGCTTGCGGAAGGACCGGTGGATCTGGCGGCGCAGGATGTGGAAGTAGTTCGCCGGGGTGGTGCAGTTGGCGACGATCCAGTTGTCCTGACCGCACATGGTCAGGAAGCGTTCCAGACGGGCCGAGGAGTGTTCGGGGCCCTGACCCTCGTAGCCGTGGGGCAGCAGGCAGACGAGGCCCGACATGCGCAGCCATTTGGATTCACCCGAAGAGATGAACTGGTCGAACATGATCTGCGCGCCGTTGGCGAAATCGCCGAACTGGGCCTCCCACATGACGAGCGCGTTGGGCTCGGCCAGCGAGTAGCCGTATTCGAACCCGAGCACAGCGTATTCCGACAGCATGGAATCGATGACTTCGTACTGGGCCTGACCGTCACGGACATGGTTCAGCGGGAAGTAACGCTCTTCGGTTTCCTGGTTGATGAAGGCCGAGTGGCGCTGCGAGAAGGTGCCGCGCGTGGAGTCCTGCCCGGCGAGACGGACCGGGTAACCCTCGGTCAGGAGCGAGCCAAAGGCCAGTGCCTCACCGGTAGCCCAGTCAAAGCCCTTGCCGGTCTCGAACATTTCCTTCTTGGCATCCAGCAGACGCTGGACGGTGCGGTGCAGCGGGAAGCCATCGGGCGCGGTGGTCAGCGCCTTGCCGATTTCCTCGAGTGTTTCCGGCGCGATTTCGGTGGTGCCGCGCACATAGTCTTCTTTGTTGTGGTCGAGGTGGGACCAGCGCCCGTCGAGCCAGTCGGCCTTGTTGGGCTTGTATTCCTTGCCGGCCTCGAACTCTTCGTTCATCTTGGCCTGGAAGGCCGCCTTCATATCCTCGATCTCGCCCTCGGGAATCAGGCCATCCTTGACCAGCCGCTCGGTATAGAGCGACAGGGTGGTCTTGTGGGTCTTGATCCGCTTGTACATGACCGGGTTGGTGAACATGGGCTCGTCGCCCTCGTTGTGACCAAAGCGGCGGTAGCAGAAGATGTCGATCACCACGTCCTTGTGGAACTTTTGCCGGAATTCGGTGGCGACCTTGGCGGCGTGAACCACCGCCTCGGGATCGTCGCCATTGACGTGGAATATCGGCGCCTCGACCATCAGCGCGATGTCCGTCGGGTAGGGCGAGGAGCGCGAGAAATGCGGCGCGGTGGTGAAGCCGATCTGGTTGTTCACCACGATATGCATGGTGCCGCCGGTGCGGTGGCCTTTCAGCCCCGAGAGACCGAACCCTTCGGCCACCACGCCCTGACCGGCAAAAGCCGCGTCGCCGTGCAGGAGTATCGGCAGCACCTTGGAACGGTCGTGGTCGTGGGACTGGTCCTGCTTGGCGCGGGCCTTGCCCAGCACCACCGGGTTTACCGCCTCGAGGTGAGAGGGGTTCGCGGTCAGCGACAGGTGGACCTCATTGCCGTCGAATTCACGGTCGGAGGAGGCGCCGAGGTGGTATTTGACATCGCCCGATCCATCGACATCCTCGGGCTTGAAGCTGCCGCCCTGGAATTCGTTGAAGATGGCGCGGTAGGGTTTCTGCATCACGTTGGCGAGCACCGAAAGACGGCCCCGGTGCGGCATGCCGATGATGATGTCCTTTACGCCAAGCGCACCGCCGCGCTTGATGATCTGTTCCATCGCGGGGATCAGGCTTTCGCCGCCGTCCAGACCGAAACGCTTGGTGCCCATGTATTTCACATGGAGGAATTTCTCGAAGCCCTCGGCCTCGACCATCTTGTTGAGGATCGCCTTGCGGCCTTCGCGGGTGAACTTGATTTCCTTGTCGAACCCTTCGATGCGCTCTTTCAGCCAGCCGGCTTCTTCGGGGTTGGAAATGTGCATGTATTGCAGCGCGAAGGTGCCGCAATAGGTGCGCTGGACGATGTCGACGATCTGGCGCATCGGCGCGACCTGAAGGCCGAGCACGTTGTCGATAAAGATCGGACGGTCCATGTCCTCTTCGTTGAAACCATAGCTTTTCGGATCAAGCTCGGGGTGCGGGGTCTGGTCGCGCATGCCCAGCGGATCGAGATCGGCCACAAGGTGGCCGCGGATCCGGTAGGCGCGGATCAGCATGAGCGCGCGGATCGAATCCAGCACGGCGCGTTTGATCTGGTCGTCGGTGACGGAGGCACCGGTTTCCTTGGCTTTGCTTTCGATTTTTTCCTTGGCGGCCTTGGCTTCGGCGGGGGCGGGCGCCCATTCGCCCGTCATCGCGCCGGTCAGGTCGTCGTCGGGCATCGGCGGCCAGTCGGGGCGCGCCCAGCTTGGTCCCTGTGCCTCGGCCCGGACATCCTGACCGTTGTCGCCCAGAGCCTTGAAGAATTCGGCCCATGCCGTGTCTACGGCCGAAGGGTCACCGGCGTATTGCGCGTAGAGCTGTTCGAGATACTCGGCATTATGCCCCTGCATGAATGAGGAGGCATGAAACTGCGCGTTTGAGGATTGGTCGGTCATGGGGTTACCTCGTGAGGGTTTGGACCAAATGTGTTCGTGCCGGGCTGGGAGGGGCGGGTCAGCCACCAAAGGACCAGGAGCGGAGAGATGATGAGGACGATGACGGCGATGAACAGGATGACGGAGCTTGTACCGCCGATGATGCCGCTGAAATCGCCGGCCATGAGGGCCGGGAAGCCGGAGAGGAACCCGACAAAGGTAAAGATGCCGATCATGACGATCAGCGGGTAAAGCAGGAAAAAGCCCGAACGGCCGGTATCGTGCATGCGACGCCAGCCTGCCGAGAGCGAGGGCAGCAAGGTGGCAAGCGAAAAGATCGCGTTGATCGGACCGTTGCTCGAGGTGCTGGCACTGAATTCGCCGGGGACGGTTTCAACCATTGCCGAGCCGAACAGGATCGTGTCGAGGATGCTGCAGGCGATGCTGCCAAGGATCACGAAGAGCACGAAGTACCAGTATTCCGAGCGCGAAGCGCGGCCCGAGAAGGTGACATACTTGGAAAAACAGGTGCGGACGGCTTCTTTGAAGGTCATGCGGTACCTCCCGCCAGAGGGGCCTCGGCACGGGGGCGCAGGGCGATTTGCGCCGCTTGTCCGTCCTGTTCTCTGCCCTGTCGGGTCATTTGGTTAGCCTTTGATTCCAAAGTCGTTCCCGAATTGACCGGGAGTCTGTGCGGCGGCCTCGTAGGCCGCTTTTTGCCCTTCGGCAATGGCCAAAGTTGGGCCGGTGTAAGGCAAGGCGGAAAAGCGCATGGGTCTAAGCCTCGTCCTCGCAATATATGTATGTATGGATACGCGCCCTGGCGCCATCGATGTGGTTTCGCACGACCGCGCGCTGCGTATCGGTGCCTTCTTCGCGGCACCATTCCAGACCTTCGATTTCAAGCTCGGCGTTCGTTTTTCTTGGTTTGGAGGCGTCTTCATAACCGTGACGGACGAGGATCACATCGAAATCGCCTTGGAAAAACAAGGTGTAGGAACGCTTGTATTGCGCGACTTCGGGCAGAAACGGCAGTTCCGCTTCGGTCACGTATTTTCGTTTCTTCGTCACCGGGTCGATGACGGTCACCTGCTTTTCGGGATCGAAGAGGCTGCCGCCCGGGTGTTCAGCACACCCGGGAAGAGCCGCGATCGCCCCCGCAATTATGAGGTGACCGGCCTGCATGTCTTAGCCGATCGCTTTCAGCACGGCTTCGCCCAGTTGGGCGGGGCTGTCTGCCACAACGATGCCTGCTGATTTCATCGCTTCGATCTTGTCCTCGGCGCCGCCCTTGCCACCGGCGACGATGGCGCCGGCATGGCCCATGCGGCGTCCCGGAGGGGCGGTGCGGCCCGCGATGAAACCAGCGGTCGGCTTCCAGCGGCCTTTCTTCTTTTCGTCGGCGAGGAACTGCGCGGCTTCTTCTTCGGCGGAGCCGCCGATTTCACCGATCATGATGATGCTTTCGGTTTCGTCATCCGCGAGGAACCATTCCAGCACGTCGAGGTGCTCGGTCCCCTTGATCGGATCGCCGCCGATGCCGACGCAGGTGGACTGGCCGATGCCGACGTCGGTGGTCTGCTTGACCGCCTCGTAGGTCAGGGTGCCGGAGCGCGAAACCACGCCGCAGGAGCCGCGCTTGTGGATGTGGCCGGGCATGATGCCGATCTTGCAGGCGTCGGGGGTGATGACGCCCGGGCAGTTCGGCCCGATCAGACGCGATTTGGAGCCTTCCAGCGCGCGCTTGACCTTCATCATGTCGAGCACCGGGATACCTTCGGTGATGCAGACGATGACTTCCATTTCGGCGTCGATGGCTTCCATGATCGAATCCGCCGCGAAGGGGGGCGGCACGTAGATTACGGTCGCGTTCGCTTCGGTCTTGGCCTTGGCTTCGTGGACAGAGTTGAAGACCGGCAGGTCGAGGTGGGTCTGGCCGCCCTTGCCGGGGGTGACGCCGCCGACCATCTTGGTGCCGTAGGCAATGGCCTGTTCCGTGTGGAAGGTCCCCTGCGAGCCGGTCAGGCCCTGGCAGATCACCTTGGTGTTTTCGTCGATAAGTACGGCCATGATGGTCCCTTTGTGGTTATCCTGGAATTTCGAAATAGATGCGGCTCGAGCCGTCTTCTACACATGTTCGCCGGGCATCGTTATCGAGGTTTTCGACATTGACGATGATCGGCATGTTCGGGTTGGCGTGGCTGATGAAGCTTTGGCAGCCACTTCCATCGCTCGATTGCATGTCGCTGAACTGTCCCGGGTACGCTCGATTAAGCGTTTCCCGAACAAGCTGTCGTGCCTCGGCCACACCCATGTAGTGAGTGTCGATTTCGCACGTGTACGAGTTGAATTTTACGGATAGCGAGTTGTCGGGCAGGAAATACACATGGCCGTTCGATGCGGGCCAGCCGTATTCCAAACCGCTGTTATCGAATGCAGAACGCAACCAGTCACTGTCGGCAATATTCTGGGCGCAGGTTTGTAAGGCCCAGGCGGAGTAAGCACGCAGCGTTTCGCGAGATGCCGGAGCCTGGCCAACTGTCAACTGGCGGGCATCTTCCACCTTGTCGAGACCTGCAAAGGTCATCCCTACGATCTGTCCGAAACCGGGCGCTTCGTAGGCCACGAGTTCAAGAGAGAAAGGCAAGCCCTGAGCGACGTAGCGGCGTGACATGTTCTGCAGGGGTTCGGCGGCGACGAACCCTCCGCCCTCGGGGAAACCTTTAAGGGTGCCAAATTCCACGAATTTATCTGCTGCGCCAGCGGCCTGACCTGCTGACATCGCGGGACCGTAGACGAGACATGTGGCATTCCCGTTCTCATCAGGCAGGCGGATTTCAGCGGTCAGGCCAGAGGGCTGGTTGCGGGTGATCCTGTAGACCCCAGTCTCTACCTGATTGACGGACCATATCTTCTCGTTCTGGAACCGGTCGATGCCGAGCTGCAATTCTCCGGCTCTGGGAGCACTGCGAATTCCGCCCTCTTCCCAGAGGCATACGCGAAGTTCGTTTGCAGCCTTTATATCACCGGGAGTTTGCGCGTTTACCGTATCGGGGAAGAAGAGAGATGCGGATATAGCCAAGGCTGCCGCGCCTAAGGCTGTGCTCAGCTTCGGCGTGATGCCATTCATATGAACAAAAGGCCCTAGGCGCTCGGTCGGTCCATTGCCAGCAGATTTCGCGACTAGTGCCGTCAGTCCTTGGTGCCGGTGAGCTCGTCCAGAATGCGTGTCAGCACCAGGGCCAGCCCGCCGATGACCATAGAACGGCCCAGAGAGATGCTGAGATTGCTGGGAGCCACATGGCTTACCCCGTCGCGGGTCTTGCGCAGGGCGCGGCGCGAAAAGCTGTCGTCCGGTTCCTTGCCCAGCGGCAGAGGGTCGGGCATGTCGAGCAATGATGGCTTGGTTTTCCACAAGAGAGCCCCGACGGCGAGCAGGCCAACGCCCACTGCAATCGGTGTGATCCTGTCGTTGTCCAAGTAATCCTTGCCAGATAAATCCATTGTTCCGTCCATTTTTGTCCTGTTGCAGATCAACGGCCAAAACCACCGTCGGTTCCCCGACGGTGTGCTTTAACCTCTGCCAGACCTGACGGACGGGAAACATGGATCAGCCTTTGACCGCTTTCACGATCTTTTCCGCGCCGTCCTTCAGATCATCGGCGGCGATGACGTCCAAACCGCTTTCGTTGATGATCTTCTTGCCTTCCTCGACATTGGTGCCTTCGAGACGAACAACCAGCGGCACCTTGAGGCCAACCTCTTTCACCGCGGCGACCACGCCTTCGGCGATGACGTCGCAGCGCATGATGCCGCCGAAGATGTTGACGAGAATGCCTTTGACCTGCTCGTCCGAGGTGATGATCTTGAACGCTTCGGTCACTTTTTCCTTGGTCGCGCCGCCGCCCACGTCGAGGAAGTTGGCCGGTTCCGCACCGTAGAGCTTGATGATGTCCATCGTCGCCATCGCAAGGCCTGCACCGTTCACCATACAGCCGATCTCACCGTCGAGCGCGATGTAGTTCAGGTCGTACTTGGAGGCTTCGAGTTCCTTGGGGTCTTCCTCGGTCGTGTCGCGCAGTTCGGAGACCTCGGGCTGGCGATACATTGCGTTGCCGTCAAAGCCGAGCTTGGCGTCGAGCACCTTGAGCTGACCGCCGGGCATCAGGATCAGCGGGTTGATTTCCAGCATCTCCATGTCCTTCTCGATGAAGGCCTTGTAAAGGATGCCCATGAGCTGAACGCATTGCTTGACGGCGGGGCCTTCGAGACCCAGCGCGAAAGCGACGCGGCGGCCGTGATAGGGCTGGTAGCCGGTGGCGGGATCGACGCTGAAGCTGAGGATCTTTTCAGGGGTCGAGGCGGCGACCTCTTCGATGTCCATGCCGCCTTCGGTCGAGCAGACGAAAGAAACGCGGCTGGAAACGCGATCGACCAAAAGGGCGAGATAAAGCTCACGCTCGATGTCCGAGCCGTCTTCGATATAGATGCGGTTGACCTGCTTGCCCGCGGGGCCGGTCTGGTGGGTCACAAGGGTCTTGCCAAGCATCTTCTTGGCTTCCTCGGCGGCTTCCTCGACCGATTTGGCAAGACGGACACCGCCTTTTTCGCCTGCTTCGGCTTCCTTGAACGAGCCCTTGCCGCGGCCGCCGGCGTGGATCTGCGCCTTGACGACCCAGAGCGGTCCATCAAGTTCGCCGGCCGCGTTTTTCGCGTCTTCCGCGCGGAGGATGACCTTGCCGTCGGACACCGGGGCACCGTAGCTGCGAAGAAGGGCCTTGGCCTGATATTCGTGGATGTTCATGAAAGTCGTTCCCGTCTGCTTGCGTTTGCTCGGGGCTATACGCCCTGTCTTGATAACGGGTTAACCCAAAAATGGGGTGTGGCCACAGGTTTTGACAAAAAAAACGACATTTGTGATCACAGGCCAAAAAGCTGTGATCACAAACGGCGGCTGTGCGGGGGAATTAGGCGGAAAACGGCAAAGAGTCGTGCGCCGCTTTGGCGGCTTGACCCTTGTGAAAGGGCGTTGCGCCACGAAAAACGCCGCCCCGGATGGTCCGGAGCGGCGTAAAAGGTCGAAAATCGCCCCGATCAGGCGAGCGAGCTGTCGATTCCTTTGCAGGCTTCGACGAGGCCTTTCACCGCGTTGACCGAGTTGTCGAACATGGCCTGCTCGTCCTTGGTCATCTGGATGTCGATGACCTTTTCAACGCCACCGGCACCGATCACGGTCGGAACGCCGACATACATGCCCTTGAGACCGAGAGCGCCGTCCACATAGGCGGCGCAGGGCAGGACACGCTTCTGGTCCTTGAGATAGGCTTCGGCCATTTCGATGGCGGAGGTCGCGGGCGCGTAGAAGGCCGAGCCGGTTTTCAGCAGGCCGACGATCTCGGCGCCGCCGTCACGGGTGCGCTGGATGATGCTGTCGAGCTTGTCCTGCGTGGTCCAGCCCATGCTCACCAGATCGGGGAGCGGGATACCGGCAACGGTAGAATAGCGGGCCAGCGGCACCATGGTGTCGCCGTGACCGCCCAGAACGAAAGCGGTAACATCTTTCATCGACACGCCGAATTCGAGGCTGAGGAAGTGACGGAAGCGGGCCGAGTCGAGAACGCCTGCCATGCCGCAGACTTTCTCATGCGGAAGGCCGGAGAATTCGCGCAGCGCCCAGACCATCGCGTCGAGCGGGTTGGTGATGCAGATGACAAAGGCGTCGGGCGCGTGGTCGCGGATGCCTTCGCCCACGGATTTCATGACCTTGAGGTTGATGCCCAGCAGGTCGTCGCGGCTCATGCCCGGCTTTCGCGGCACACCGGCGGTGACGATGCAGACGTCGGCGCCCGCGATATCGGCGTAGGACTGCGTGCCCTTCAGCGATGCGTCGAACCCTTCGGACGGGCCGGATTCCGCGATGTCGAGCGCTTTGCCTTCGGGCGTGCCTTCGGCGATATCGAAAAGGATGACGTCGCCAAGTTCTTTGATCGCGGCGAGATGGGCGAGCGTGCCGCCGATCTGACCTGCCCCGATCAGGGCGATTTTGGGTCTGGCCATTGGAAAGTTCTCCGGTCCTTGTGAATTTGCGGGTTGCGTAGTGCGTAACACGCGGTTGTGCAAGAGTCCTGCACGTGTTCAGTGCAACTCCAAACGTCGCGGGACGGTCTGCCGGAAAGATTGACGATCGGTTAATCCCTAGGCAAACGAGGTGCTTAGGGGGTGGCCAATGCTTGAGTTGAACGGCGCTTTTTTCGCGGTGGCGGTGCCTGCGGTCTTGTTTGCGGGCATCTCCAAGGGCGGATTCGGATCCGGGGCAGCCTTTGCCTCTTCGACGATTCTGGCGCTTTTTCTGACGCCGGGACAGGCGCTTGGGGTCATGTTGCCGCTGTTGATGCTGATCGATGCGACGACGCTGCGGCCCTATTGGAAGACATGGAGCTGGCCGGATGCGCGGCTGTTGATCCTTGGTGCCGTGCCCGGAGTGGTTCTAGGCGCGTTGCTTTACAAGGTTGCCGAGCCGGACGTGTTCCGGGTGCTGATCGGGGGAATTTCGCTTGCCTTTGTCATTTGGCAGGCGGGGCAGCGCATGGGGCTGATCCGGGCCGGGGGCACCCGGCTGTCAGCCTGGGTTGGGGGGCTTGCCGGTCTGGTCGCGGGGTTCACCAGTTTCGTGAGCCATGCGGGCGGCCCGCCTGCCGCCGTCTACCTGTTGTCGCGGAAGCTCGACAAGACAAGCTTTCAGGGCACGACAGTGCTGGTCTTCTGGGTCATCAATATCGTGAAGTTCGTGCCCTACGCGTATCTGGGCCTGTTCACGGCCGAAACCGCGCTTGCCAATCTGGCGCTTGCGCCGGTCGCGATAGTGGGAGCTCTGGTCGGGGTAAAGGCGCACCGGATCGTGCCTGAAAGGCTCTTTTTCGGTCTGACCTATGTGCTGCTGGTCGTGACCGGTGTAAAGCTGATCTGGGAGGGGCTTACCTGAAAGTCCTCTTTTGGAAAGCCTGTGTGGAGTGAACTTTCAGCGTGGGGTGTCGTGTGGAGTTCCGCTGGCGACGCGCCAGAGCCGCGCCAGCCGGAAGGAAAGCCTGTTTCAGGCATCATTGCCTTTCGGGGGAAGCGCCTCGGCCAAAGCCTCGAATGACTGGCCGGAGGCGACGAGGCAGGTCACGCCGGCCGGGTTGGTCACGGTAATCGTCCACGTGCCGGTCTCGTCTGAGGCAAAAACTTCGACCACGGAACCGCGCGCGGCGAGTCCCATGCTTTGGCGGGTTTCGCCATACCCACCTGCAAGGCGGCCTACGACTACCTCACGCGGCGCGCAATTACGGGTTTGTTGCGCCTGGGCGGTTTCGGCCGCCGACGCCAAGGTGATGGCGGTGATCGCCAGCGGGAAGAATGCGTTTTTCATCTTCTATACCTATCCATGAGTCGTGCCGATCCGGACTGGCACGCCGGTCGCCCGGTGTGCCGGGCGGAAAAGCCCAGTTTGTATGCTTTTGAATCCGTTGCCTGTTCAAAGGGGGCAGGTCAGCCGATGCCGAGTTCCCGGATCCGATAAGAAAATCTAGGGCGAGTCGGGCTGAGAAATGGTTAATCGAGCGCCCGTTCTTTTGAATTCCGGCCGGCCAGACGCATTCAAATACGAAGAATTTGGTTCAATTGCTGCGTCGCGGCGCATTTCACCTTGAACTTTCCGTAAAAAAATGTCCCTTTCCACGCAATATTATGACCTTTGGAGGCCAGTATGGACCCGATGAACCGCCCCTATCGTTCCGTTCTTTATATTCCGGCGTCGAAAGAACGCGCGCTGGACAAGGCGCGGGGTCTGGCGGTGGACGCGATCATCTTCGATCTTGAGGACGCGGTGACACCCGAAGAAAAAGTCGCCTCGCGCGCGGTTCTGGCCAAGGCGATTGCAGACGGCGGCTATGGCAACCGGGCGCGGATCGTACGGATCAACGGGCTCGACACGCCGTGGGGCAAGGCCGATGCGGAAGCCGTACGTAAAATGGATGTCGACGCGGTTTTGTTGCCCAAGGTGAACAGTGCCGCCGATCTGGACGCTTTGGCGGAGATCACCGGCGATCTGCCGATCTGGGCAATGATGGAGACGCCGCGCGGGATGCTGCGTGCAGCCGAAATCGCCGCGCATCCGAAATTGCAGGGCATGGTGATGGGCACCAATGACCTTGCAAAGGAATTGCAGACGCGGTTCCGGGCCGACCGTGAACCGATGATTACGGCGCTGGGGCTTTGCCTGCTGGCGGCCAAGGCCGAAGGGCTGATCATCGTGGATGGCGTGTTCAACGCCTATCTCGACGAAAACGGGCTGGAAGAAGAATGTATCCAAGGCCGTGACATGGGCTTTGACGGCAAGACCCTGATCCATCCGGCGCAGGTCGATGTGACCAACCGGACCTTTGCGCCTTCGGAAGAAGAGGTCGACCTCGCTCGGCGTCAGATCTCGGCCTATGAGGAAACGCATAAATCGGGGCAGGGCGTTGCCGTGGTCGACGGAAGAATTGTCGAGAACCTGCACGTGGAAACCGCTCAAAAGACACTGGCCAAAGCCGAGGCTATTGCGGCGATGGCGCAATAAGGGCTATGTGAAATAGATTCACATTTTCCCAGCCGCTTTACGGAGTAAGCCATGCTCATCCTCATTCTCGGTGTCCTTCTCTGGGCGCTAGCACATCTGTTCAAGTTCATCGCGCCTGAGGCGCGGGCGCGCATGGGGGAAAAGGGCAAGGGTCCGGTTGCAATCGCGCTGCTCCTGTCGGTCGTGCTGATGGTGATTGGGTATCGCGCCGCGGATGGCGCGTTCTATTGGGGGCGCAGCCCGGCGATGACCGGCATCAACAACCTGCTGGTTCTGGTGGCGTTCTACCTTTTCGCGGCCTCGGGCATGAAAACGCGCGTTACGCGCCTGACGCGGCATCCGCAGCTCATCGGCTTTTCTCTCTGGTGCGTGGGGCATTTGCTGGTCAACGGGGATACGCCGTCCTTCGTTCTCTGGGGTGGGCTGCTCGTATGGGCAATTGTGACGATGGTCCTTATCAATCGCACCGAACCCGCGTGGACACCGCCGGCACCCGCACCGGTCCGCAAGGAAATCATGGCTGTCGTGGGCGGTGTGGTGGTCTTTGCCGTCGTCGCCGTGATCCACATGCTGCTTGGCTATAACCCTTTCGGGTGACCCGAAATCAGGAGATCTGAATGAAACTTTACCGCTTTCTCAGCGAAAACGACACGTCGGCCTTTTGCCACAAGGTTACTGACGCCTTGAACAAGGGGTGGGAGCTCTACGGCTCTCCGACCTATGCGCATGACGCGGCGACAGGGTCGATGCGTTGCGGTCAGGCGGTGACGAAAGAGGTGGACGGGACCTATACGCCGGACATCAAGCTGGGAGAGCAGTGATGGCCAAGACCAATTCGGGCCGTTTCTTTGAGGATTACCAGCTTGGTCAAGTGCTGACCCACGCGGTGCCGCGTACTGTTTCGGGAGGGGAGCGCGCTTTGTATCATGCGCTCTATCCGGCGCGGCATGCGCTTTATTCTTCGGATGAATTCGCCCGCGCCAGTGGTTTGGCGGCAAGCCCCATCGACGATCTGGCCGCGTTTCACGTCGTGTTCGGCAAGACCGTGCCGGATGTGTCGCTGAACGCGGTGGCGAACCTTGGCTATGCCGAAGGGCGCTGGCTGAAACCGGTTTGGGCGGGGGATACACTGCGCTCGGAATCCAAGGTAATCGGGCTCAAGCAGAACTCGAACGGCAACACCGGGGTGGTTTACGTGCGCTCTCGCGGTGTGAACCAGCGGGACGAGACCGTAATGGAATATGTTCGCTGGGTGATGGTGCGCAAGAACGATCTCGACGCGCCCGCGCCGGAGGCGGTCGTGCCGGAATTGAGCAAGGTGGTGGCGCCGGAGGATCTGGTGATTCCCGAGGGGCTGGATTTCAGCGGCTATGATTTTGCGCTGGCGGGTGAACCGCACCGTTGGGGCGATTACGAGATCGGCGAGCAAATCGATCATGTGGACGGGGTGACCATCGAGGAAGCCGAGCACATGATCGCCACACGGCTGTGGCAGAACACGGCCAAGGTGCATTTCGACGCGACCTTCCGGCCGGACGGGCAACGCCTGATCTATGGCGGGCACGTGATTTCGATGGCGCGGGCGCTGTCCTTTAACGGTCTGGCCAATGCGCAGATGATCGTAGGGCTGAACGGCGGCGCCCATGCCAACCCCTGTTTCGCGGGCGATACGGTCAAGGCGTGGTCCGAAGTTCTGGACAAGGCCGAGACAAGCGCGCCGGGTGTCGGTGCGATCCGGTTGCGGCTGGTCGCGACCAAGGGCGGAGAGCCGTTCAAGCTGAAAGGCGAGGATGGCAAGTACCTGCCCGAGGTGCTGCTTGATCTCGATTACTGGGCGTTGATGCCGCTGTGAGCAAAGGGTTCCGGGCGATCTATCTGAGCCACCCGGAAGTCGAAATCGACCCGGGGCGAGAGGTGACTGACTGGTCTCTTTCCGCCGTTGGTCTGGCGCGGGCCGAAGCGCTTGCCGCCCGGTTGCGGGGCTTGTCGGGCGCGCAGGTGGTGTCTAGCGCCGAGCGAAAGGCGCTGGAAACCGCCGCACCGCTGGCTGTTCGGAGCGGTAAGCCTGTTATCACGCGCCCGAACATGCACGAAAACGACCGCTCGTCGACAGGGTACCTCCCGCGCGAGGAATTCGAGCAGGTTGCGGATCAATTCTTTGCCCGGCCCGGAGAGTCTGTGCGCGGCTGGGAAACCGCCGAGGCGGCGCAGCAACGTATTCTGCGCGAAGTGGATGAGGTCGTGCGCGTGGTCCCGGAGGGGCCGCTTGTCTTTGTCGGACATGGGGCGGTGGGGACGCTTTTATGGTGCGCGCTGGCCGGGAAACCAATCAGCCGGAGCCATGATCAGAAGGGTGGCGGTAACTGGTACAGGTTCGATCCCGAAAACCGCGCGGTAAGGGCTATATGGGCGCCGATGGAGCAGTTGGATACGCTCTGATCGGTGGTGGTTTCGGGGAAAGGACAGGCGAGGTTTGAAACTGAACATCTTCCGTCATCCTGCGTAATTCTCAGATTTTCAGTAAGAATTTAGCGAGTCGCCTCGAAACCGGCGCAATTCGCTCTAGTGTGATCACACCGGAAAACTTCGTGATCACAAAATGTGGAAACATTGCCAGCCGCGCCAAAAAACCGCGCCTTTTATGGATGCAGCCGCGTGACACGGCGCAAAAATCCATTATTAACGGGGGCAGCCAACCTGAAAGGAGCCAAGATGGCCGATGTCAATCGGGGCAATCGCCCGCTGTCACCCTTTATGTTGGGGAAATACTACAGGCCTCAGCTCAACTCTGTCACTTCCATCCTGACCCGTATCACCGGAAATGCGATGATCGTAGCCGCGCTGATGATCGCCTGGTGGCTGATCGCCGCCGCCACGTCCGAGACCGCTTTTAATCGGGCTGACTGGTTCGTCACGTCGTTTATCGGCGATGTCATCATGTTCTTCTCGGTGCTGGGGCTTTGGTACCATTCGCTGGCGGGTCTCCGGCACCTGATCTGGGATCAGGGGCTGTGCCTTGAGATGGAAACCGCCGACAAGCTGGGCTGGGTGGTCATTGGCGGATCCGTTGTTCTCACGCTCTTGACCGTCATCATCGTTTAAGGAGGCCCAGATGCGTTATCTTACCGACCGCAAGCGCGCCGTTGGCCTTGGTTCGGCCAAATCCGGCACCGAACATCACTGGCACATGCAGATCAGCTCGATTGCGCTGATCATTCTGGTTCCGCTGTTCGTCTTTACCTTTGGCTCGGCGCTGGGCGGCACCTATGAAGAGGTCACCGCCTATTACAGCCGTCCGTTCCCCGCCATCGTCGCCGCGCTGACGATCTGGGTCGGGATGCTTCACTTTAAGTCCGGCGCCCAGATGGCGATCGAGGACTATGTTCACGGCTTCACGGGCCGCATTACGATCATCGCCGTTACCTGCGTGGCCTATGCCATCATCGCAGTGTCCGTCTATGCGCTGATCAAGCTCGCCCTGTAAGGAGACTAAAATGGCCGCATACGAATACGAGACGCATGAATATGACGTCGTAGTTGTCGGCGCCGGTGGCGCGGGCTTGCGTGCGACGCTTGGCATGGCCGAGCAGGGGCTGCGCACCGCCTGCGTGACCAAGGTTTTCCCGACGCGTTCGCACACGGTTGCGGCGCAGGGCGGGATCGCCGCTTCGCTGTCCAACATGGGTCCGGACAACTGGCAGTGGCACATGTATGACACCGTCAAGGGCTCGGACTGGCTGGGCGACACGGATGCGATGGAATACCTCGCCCGCGAAGCGCCCAAGGCGGTGTATGAACTGGAACATTACGGTGTGCCGTTCTCGCGTACCGAAGAAGGCAAAATCTACCAGCGCCCGTTCGGCGGCCACACCACCGAATTCGGCGAAGGCCCCCCGGTGCAACGGACCTGTGCGGCGGCAGACCGGACCGGCCACGCGATCCTGCACACGCTTTACGGCCAGAGCCTGAAGCAAAAAGCGGAATTCTACGTCGAGTATTTCGCCATCGACCTGATCATGTCCGAGGACGGGCAGTGTCAGGGCGTCGTCTGCTGGAAGCTCGACGATGGCACGATGCATGTCTTCAACGCCAAAATGGTTGTGCTGGCGACCGGCGGCTATGGCCGAGCCTATTTCAGCGCGACCTCGGCCCATACCTGCACAGGTGACGGTGGCGGCATGGTGGCGCGCGCCGGTCTTGCGCTGCAGGACATGGAGTTCGTGCAGTTCCACCCGACCGGCATCTACGGTTCGGGCTGCCTGATTACCGAAGGTGCTCGTGGCGAAGGCGGCTATCTGACCAACTCGGAAGGCGAGCGTTTCATGGAACGCTATGCGCCCACCTACAAGGATCTTGCGCCGCGCGATTATGTCTCGCGTTCGATGACGATGGAGATCCGCGAAGGCCGGGGCGTTGGCGAACATGGCGACCACATCCACCTGAACCTGAGCCACCTGCCTGCC
Organism: Heliomarina sp.; assembly: GCF_052826185.1. NCBI lineage: Bacteria > Pseudomonadati > Pseudomonadota > Alphaproteobacteria > Rhodobacterales > Roseobacteraceae > Heliomarina > Heliomarina sp. The sequence continues at coordinate 438,543 of NZ_JBRBUI010000017.1, forward strand.
GAAGCGCTGGCGGAACGGCTGCCGGGTATCTCGGAATCGGCCAAGATCTTTGCCGGTGTCGATGTGACCAAGGAACCGATCCCGGTTCTGCCCACCGTGCACTATAACATGGGCGGCATTCCAACCAACTACTGGGGCGAAGTGCTGAACCCGACCGAAAGTGACAAGAACGCCATTGTGCCGGGTCTGATGGCCGTAGGTGAGGCGGGATGTGCCAGCGTGCATGGCGCGAACCGTCTCGGCTCGAACTCGCTGATCGACCTTGTGGTGTTCGGCCGCGCGGCTGCGATACGGGCCGGTAAGGTCGTCGATCCATCGAGCAAGAACCCGGTGCTGAATCAGGCGAGCGTGGATGCGGCCTTTGATCGGTTCGATCATTTCCGCAACGCCGATGGCGCCGTGCCGACGGCAGAGCTGCGGCTTGAGATGCAGCGGACGATGCAGGCGGATGCGGCGGTGTTCCGGACCTCGAAAACGCTGTCCGAAGGCGTCGAGAAGATGGATGCCATCGCGGCGAAGCTGAACGATATCAAGGTCACGGACCGTAGCCTTGTCTGGAACTCGGACCTGATGGAAACGCTGGAGCTGACGAACCTGATGCCAAACGCGCTGGCGACCATCGCCGGGGCCGAGGCCCGCAAGGAAAGCCGCGGCGCCCATGCGCATGAGGATTTCACAGCCCGCGACGACGAAAACTGGCGGGTGCACACGATTGCGCATCTCGACGGCAAAAACGTCAAGCTGACCTACCGCGACGTGATCAAGGATCCGCTCAGCACCGAGGCCGAAGGCGGCATCTCGCTGAAAAAGATCGCACCCAAAGAAAGGACATTCTGATGAAGATCCAATCTCTGGTTCTTGATACAAAACGCGTTTCTCTTCTTGGCGCATTCGTGCTGGCTGGTATTGTTTCGGCCTGTGGCTCTTCGCCGGAAAGCGAAGCAAAAGCAGCCGCATTCCGTGCCTGCGTTGCCGAGGCGGGCATCAGCGGCCCGGTTACCACCAATCTGGTGAGGAACAGCGCTGGCGCCCTCTCGGCAGAGGTTGAAGCGTCGGACACGGTGACACAGGCTCAGGCGGATAAAGCCAACGCCTGCGTACGTGCGAAAGGTTTGTAGGACATGGTACAACTGACACTTCCCAAGAATTCGCGCATGAAAAAGGGCAAGACATGGCCCAAGCCTCAGGGCGCGACGAACGTGCGCAAGTTCGACATCTATCGCTGGTCGCCCGATGACGGGGAAAACCCGCGGGTCGACACCTATTTCCTTGATATGGACAAGTGCGGCCCGATGGTTCTGGACGCGCTCATCAAGATCAAGAACGAGATCGACCCGACGCTGACCTTCCGCCGGTCCTGCCGCGAAGGTATCTGCGGCTCCTGCGCGATGAACATCGACGGGATCAACACGCTGGCCTGTATCTACGGATTGGACGAGGTGAAAGGCGACGTAAAGATCTATCCGCTGCCGCATATGCCGGTGGTGCGCGACCTGATCCCGGACCTGACGCATTTCTATGCCCAGCACGCCAGCATCATGCCGTGGCTCGAAACAAAGACGAACCGCCCCGCGAAAGAGTGGCGGCAGTCCATCGAGGACCGTAAGAAGCTCGACGGGTTGTATGAATGCGTGATGTGCGCCTCGTGCTCGACCGCCTGCCCGAGCTACTGGTGGAATGGCGACCGTTTCCTTGGGCCAGCAGCGCTGCTGCACGCCTATCGCTGGATCATCGACAGCCGCGATGAGGCCACGGGCGAGCGTCTGGACGGGCTGGAAGACCCGTTCAAGCTGTATCGGTGCCACACGATCATGAACTGCGCCAAGACCTGCCCCAAAGGGCTGAACCCGGCCAAGGCCATCGCAGAGATCAAAAAGATGATGGTGGAGCGCGCCGTCTGATGTTGACGCGGGGAACGCTGGCAGGACTTTTGCTGGCGTTCTCCCTTTTTTCCGGTCCTGCTCTCGCGCAGGACTGGAGCTTTATCTCTCCGCTGACCGCACAGGTGCTGGATGTCCGGCCCGGCGACAGCGCCCCGATCCTGTTTTCGGATAATCCCGACCCCGGCGTCGCGGAAACCGCACTGATCTTTCATTACTTTGACAACCGCGACGGCGGCAACGCGACAATGCTGAATGTCGGGCTTTTCCGGCGTAAACCCGATGGATGGCATTTTACCGGCCCTGTCGAGGTTTTCGGCACCAGCCCGCGCGAGGCGAATTTCTACCCCGGTCAGGTGCGGCTCAAGACGACGATGCCGGGGCCAAATGATCCGCGCTGCTGCCCGACGCTAATAGTGGATTGGGTGGTCGATACAGACACCTTGCAGGTCTGGCGACTGAACTAACCTCGGGTAAGCTTTGCGCCAATTGCATGGCGTGTTTTCGGTATCATCGGAGGTCATTCGCACGCTGTAGGATTACATCGGGGGCAGGGAGGAAAATACGTCTAGGAGAGACTCCCATGCTGGAAGACCATCAGAACCAAACCCCCGCCCAACGTGCGCTCGCATTGCTTGAAGATACCTGGGGCTATTTCACCCCGGTCGAGAAAGCCGAGGCTGAAACACGCGAGCCTGACCTGTTCGATTACGCCGAAGTTGCCTGATCCAGGTTTTGCAATTCGGGCAGGAAAGGGGATAGGAAAGGACATGATCTATCCCATTATCTTTATCGTCGCCCTTGTTCTGATAATGATTTATTCGCGCCCCGAAACCCGCAGTTGCCGGTGGCGCATGGACAAGCGGCGCGACACGGAAGAGCAAAGTTTTTTCCGCTGCGTGGCCTGCGGTGCCGAAGTCATGAGCGACACGGGCAAACCGCCGCAAACCTGCATGAAAACGTGACGGGCTTGCGGTGCCGGCTGTTTCGACGCAACCTGCTGGCATGAATGATATACCTGATGATGCAGAGGCCCGCCGCGCGATTGCGCCGGTGATCTGTTACCCGACCGAGACCGTGCCGAAGCCCGACCTCGCGCTTTATATCGCGGCAAGGGCAGGGGCTGTGTCAACGGGCGAAGTTCTGGTGCCGCCGCGGGACGCGCGCTGCTTTCGGGTTCCTGCTGGGCACTTCTTTCGGATCTCTTCGGTGGAGGGGCCGCAGGTCGGCGATCTCAACCTCTGGAACGCGAATGACCTTTCGGAAAGGTTCTATTCCGGCAAGACCCGCGCGCTGCACGGCACGCATGTCAGCACCGGGGATCGTCTTTGGTCGAGCTTTCCGCACATGCGACCGATGGCGACGATCATCGAGGACACGCTGGACTGGTACGGTATCGATCAGTTCGGTGGTTCTGTTCATGATGTGATCGGAACGCGTTGCGACCCCTATACCGGCGTTCTGCTGTCCGGGAACTCTTATCATCACTGCTGCCATTCGAACCTGACGCGCAGTCTGTCGGCCTTTCTGGATATGCCCCCGGAGGTCGCAGAGACCCACGTGCACGATGTGCTGAACGTTTTCATGTGTACGGGGTTCACCCGGGATACTGGCCAGTACTTCATGAAAGCCAGCCCGGTGCGGCCCGGCGATTACCTGGAATTCTTTGCCGAGATCGATCTGATCGGATCGCTCAGCGCCTGTCCCGGCGGAGATTGCAGCGCGGAACATTCAAGCGACACCGCAGCGTGCCATCCTCTACATGTCGAGATATTTGCTCCGGCTGCCAATGACTTGGCTGGTTGGGAGCAACCTGCGCCAAGCGCCTATGAGGGCGGTCACGGAATCAGTTAGCGCCCACATTTGGTCTTAAAATCGGGTTCTGATTCAAATTTGCTTTGAATTGTTAGCTTCGCGAGGGCAGGGCCGAGCGGGGGCAAGAAAAAACTTATTACCCTATTTTTCGTCAACAGCTTGAAATCATTGTTTTTATTTTTCCCTCAGGGTTGTGTGAACGCTCTGTGCTATGTCTGAACGCGGGAAACTATTTTGAATTCAGGCAAAAATAAGGCAAGCTGCGCGTGCTTGTGACCTAATATTGTACGTTTTCGGAGTTTTAATATGATGAAGTTCAAAGTAACTCTAGCTGCCCTCCTGGCCACGACATTGTCGGCAGGCATGGCAAGCGCCGCAGTCGATACTTACGACTACACGGACGCGGCCGCTCTGGTCGACTTCGGTGGGTCGAGTTCGAACTCCAACTATTTCATCCCGCCCGGCAATTCGCCAACCGATAGCCCGTATTACCGGGGCTCAGGTGAGGACTGGGGCTGGATGCATGATGCCATTCCAGGGGCGAGTTCCTCTAGCGAAATCAAATTGAACGTCTCGAATTATGACGTTGATGACGCTTGCGGCAGTGGTCCCTGTGAAGTTGACAATATCTTCGGGTATGACGCTGCGGGTAATGGCGGAGCTGGTGAGTGGCTGCTGATCGGGGCGCTGACCGGTCAGGATAACGCCTATTCTTTCACCGAGTTTACCCTTGATACGGCACTCTACGACGATGTCGAGACCGGTCTGAAACTCTGGATGGACATCGACGTGCTGACCGCTGGCTGGATCGTGACCCTCGCCAAGTCGGTGATTACGACAGCGGGCGAAAGCCCGGGCAACCCGAACCCGGGAGCTCAAGTGCCTCTTCCGGCGGCAGGTTGGCTGATGCTGGCTGGTTTCGGCGGGTTGGCAGCGATGCGACGCCGCAAGTCGAAATCCTGATCGGCAATAAATGCTCGTGATGACAGCGACCCATTTGGGTCGCTGTTTTTTATTCAAACGCTGATTGCAGGGCGATCTCGACCATATCGCCAAAGCTGGTCTCACGCTGATCCGAGGGCAGCGCGTCACCGGTCAGAAGATGGTCGGAAACCGTAAGCACCGCCAAGGCGCGCCGTCCGTAGCGCGCTGCGAGCGTGTACAGCTCCGCCGCTTCCATTTCGACGCCGAGAATACCGTGGCGGGTCATTTCCTCATTCAAGTCCGGTCTCTCGTCGTAGAATGTGTCAGAAGAATAAATGCCGCCTACATGGGTGCGGGTGCCCTTGGCCTCGGCAGCCTTGGCTGCGGCTGACAGAAGGGACCAGTCAGCGCAGGGCGCGAACTGCAATTCGCGGAAGATTCCGCGTGACGGCGTGCTTATCGTGCTGGCCGTCATTGCAATAATGACATCGCGAACCTTCACCGAATTCTGCATAGCGCCGCAGGACCCGATCCTGATCAGGGTCTTAGCGTCATAGTCGCGGATGAGTTCATTTACGTAGATTGACAGGGAAGGCATTCCCATGCCGCTTCCCTGTATGGTGACGGGGTTCCCTTTCCAGGTGCCGGTATAACCCAGCATACCCCGCACATCATTTACCAGGCGCGCATCGTCAAGAAACGTGCTGGCTGCCCATTTGGCCCTGTAAGGATCGCCGGGCAACAGCACTGTCTGTGCAATATCGCCCGGTTGAGCGCCGATGTGTATCGTCATTTCGAAATCCGAATATTATTATCAGATTTCAAGGTCTTTCATGTCGACACCATTTGCAAGCGCATCATGGAACCATTGCGGCTTCCGGCCTAGTCCCGACCATGTCTGTTCGGCATCATCCGGGTTGCGGTATTTCGGCCCGGTTTTGGAACGTTTGCCTTTGCCGCGGCCTTTTTTGCCAGCCGCTTCGGCGAGTTCCGAAAGGGAATAGCCGTATTGAGCTGCCACATCCTGGGCTGCTTTCAGTGCCTCTTTGCGTTCGCGCTCTTCAACAAGCGTCAATTCCTTCTCGACATCATCGCGCAATTTCAAAAGTTCCTTGCGCGACATCGTCGTTAGATCAATAGCCATGTAACCATCCTTAACTCTGTATTGACGCTAATTGGCGTCAATACTTGACACATATGACGTTAATATAACGTTCAATCGCGGGATACACGTCTTTTTTTACGATCTAAGAAATATTATGCCGCAATTAACGAATGGTTAACCAAGCCAACAATATCCATCATGATTGTATTCAGCTCGAAATTCTTGGGCGTATAAACTTTTGAAACTCCCATTTTGATAAGTTTCTCGGCATCCTCATCGGGGATAATGCCGCCCACGATCACAGGAATGTGGCTCATTTGTTTGGCTTTGAGCCGCTCAATTACATCCTCAACCAAAGGAAGATGGCTTCCTGACAGAATTGATAAGCCAATTACGTGCGCATCCTGAGTTGACGCAGCGTCAACTATTTCCTCCGGCGTCATTCTGATGCCGTCATAGGTGATATCCATGCCACTGTCGCGGGCTCGAACGGCGATTTGCTCGGCGCCGTTTGAATGTCCGTCGAGGCCGGGTTTACCCACAAGAAATTTGAGGCGGCGCCCGAGCGTGTCGCTGATCGCATCCACGGCCGCGCGGATTTCATCCAGCCCTTCGGTCTTGTTGGAGGGCGACGCAGAGACCCCAGTGGGTCCGCGGTAGGTGCCAAAGGCCCGGCGCATCTCTTCCGCCCATTCGCCAGTGGTAACGCCAGCTTTGGCTGCGATAATAGAGGGTTCCATGATATTCGCGCCAGATTTCGCAGCCGCCCTGAGGCCTTCAAGAGCGCTCTTCACAGCGTTCTCGTCACGGGTTTCACGCCAATCATTCAGCCGATCGATCTGGTCCTGTTCGGTAGCTGGATCGACGGTCATGATCCCGCCGTCCTCGCTCATGAGCGGGGAAGGCTCGCTTGTGGTGAACTTGTTGACGCCAACGACCGTTGTCATGCCGGATTCGATCCGGTTCAGCCGGTCCGAGTTGGAGTCGACGAGACGCGATTTCATGTATTCGATCGAGGAGATCGCGCCGCCCATGCCTTCGAGATTGTCCAATTCAGCACGAGCGTTCTTCTTCAATTCGGCAACTTTCGCGTCAATTGCGGGGTTATTGTCGAATAAATCGTCGTATTCGAGAAGATCTGTCTCATAGGCGAGAATTTGCTGCATTCGCATAGACCACTGCTGGTCCCAAGGACGCGGCAGACCTAATGCTTCGTTCCACGCTGGCAATTGCACCGCGCGGGCGCGCGCGTTTTTGGACAATGTCACCGCAAGCATTTCGATCAGTATTCGATAGACGTTGTTTTCTGGTTGTTGTTCCGTCAACCCGAGCGAATTAACTTGAACCCCATATCGGAATCGCCGCAGTTTGGGATTCGTGACGCCATATCGCGTCAGGCAGATTTCATCCCAGAGGTCCACGAAAGCTCGCATCTTGCACATTTCGGTGACGAACCGAATCCCGGCATTCACGAAAAACGAAATGCGCCCGACAACCGTAGGGAAATCTTCTTCGGGAACGATTTCCCTCATTCCGTCAAGAACGGCCTGTGCGGTGGCCAGCGCAAAGGCCAATTCCTGCTCCGGCGTCGCGCCCGCCTCTTGCAGATGATAAGAACAAACGTTCATCGGATTCCATTTCGGAACATTCCGATAACAATAGGCCGCGACATCGGTGATCAGTTTCAGCGACGGTTTCGGCGGGCATATGTAAGTGCCGCGCGACAGATATTCCTTGATGATATCGTTCTGCACGGTTCCCTGCAGCTTGGAGATATCCGCGCCTTGTTCCTCTGCCACGGCAATATACAGCGCCAGCAGCCACGGGGCGGTGGCATTGATTGTCATCGAGGTGTTCATTTGTTCCAGAGGAATGGAATCGAAAAGCGTGCGCATGTCGCCGAGATGAGCGACGGGAACGCCCACTTTACCCACTTCGCCCCGAGCAAGAACATGATCGCTGTCATAGCCCGTCTGCGTCGGAAGGTCGAAAGCAACTGACAGGCCGGTCTGTCCCTTTGCGAGATTGCCGCGGTAAAGGGCGTTCGATGCTTTGGCGGTGGAGTGGCCCGCATAAGTCCGGATCAGCCAAGGACGGTCTTTTTCAGTCTGGGTCATGAAGTGCCTCGCGAGTCGGGTGAGTAATAATGTTGCGTCAAAACCGTCTAAACAGAAATTTTCGACTTATGTCAATTCGCCGCGCTGCGGCATCCCGTCGATTGGTTCGACTTCAAAAGCTGTGCTGGAAGATAGGGCGCCGGGTGGAGACTGCAAAAATGAATCCGCAGTATTGATTGAAATTGGCAAGTGTATTCCTGCGTTAGTTAAATTTCCTCGCACCGGCTCGTCGAAATTCCTGATTGCCTGCCTTTTGGCCCTTGGGCGCGTGTCGCAACGGCATCTGACGCCCGGCTAATCCGTTTCCTTAAACTAAAACCTGTTTACCGATGCGAAGGGGAACGGCAAGAATTTCCTATGTCTACCACCGTCAGTCTGCCGCTTTGGCTGTTCATCCTGATCCTGCTCTTTGCGGCGGTGACGTTTGCATCGCATTTTCTGTTTCCCTCGGTGCGCTGGTTTTTCCGGTTGCGACTGGAAAGAGCGGTGGCGCGTTTGAACCAACGGCTGGAAAGACCGATCCAGCCATTCAAGCTCGCACGCCGCTATGACATGATTCAGCGCCTGACTTACGATCCCGATGTATTGCGGGCGGTCACGGCCCATGCGGCAGAAGAGGGCATTCCCGAGAATGTTGCCGCTGAAAAGGCCCGCAGATATGCGCGTGAAATCGTGCCAGCCTTTTCAGCAACAGCCTATTTCGGCTTTGCGATCCGCGCGGCGCGCTGGCTGAGCAACGCTCTGTTTCACGTCCGCCTGGGCCATTACAATGCCGGCCCTCTTGGGGATATCGACCCGGATGCGACGGTGGTTTTTGTGATGAACCATCGCTCGAACATGGATTATGTGCTGGTGACATACCTTGCGGCCGAGCGGTCGGCGCTGTCCTACGCGGTCGGGGAATGGGCGCGGATCTGGCCGCTTTCCTGGCTTATCCGGGCGATGGGGGCGTATTTTATTCGCCGCGCTTCCAGCAATGATCTCTATCGGATGGTTCTGGCCCGCTATGTACAGCTTGCAACGTCGGCGGGCGTGACACAGGCGATGTTCCCGGAGGGCGGGCTTTCGCGAACCGGTGCGCTGTCCTCGCCAAAGCTTGGGTTGCTCAAGTATATCACCGATGGCTTCGGACCCGAGAGCAGGGACGTGGTTTTTGTCCCCGTCTCGCTGAATTACGACCGTGTTCTGGAAGACCGGACCCTTATCGCGGCGGCAAATCGCAAGGGGCACCGGTTCCGCGCCGGTCTTTGGGTGGCGATGCGGAACGTGCTCCGGCAAGTCTGGCTGCGGTTGACCGGGCGGTATCGCCGTTTCGGTTCGGCGGCGGTCAGTTTCGGGGAACCTCTGTCGTTGCGCAGTTTTTCAGGCGAGGCGGAATTGATCGACCTTGAAGAGCTGGCAGATGAGTTGATGCAAAGGATCGGTGCCATCGTCCCGGTTCTACCGGTGCCGCTGATCTGCTGGATCATCCGGGAAAAGGGCAGCATCACCCGGCCCGGGCTCGAAATCGCAATGGGTGATGTCGCGCGCGTTCTCGGACGGTCGAACCTTCATCTGCCCCGGGACAGTCGCGGCTACGCGGCCGAAGCCGGCCTCGACAACCTAACCCGGCGCAAAATTCTGACCCTGGACGATAACGGGAAGTACAGTGTGCGCGCCGGACAAGAGGATCTGTTGCAGTTTTACGCGAACTCCATCGGTCATCTCATGCCTTTGGAAGCTCTCGATTATTCTGCGGGCGCAAAGTAAATTTCTGCATCCGCTGGGTCATAAAGTTTCAATATCTGGCGCAAACATATTGCAATATTGCGTGGTAGATCATATTCGACTGTGAGACGCCGCCGATTCCGCATCGCGGCAAGCTCGATATGTACGGAGGACGACATGGCATTGGATACCCACGCCGATATCGCGCCCTATGAAGCGCCAGAAAAAGACCTGTACGAAATGGGTGAAATCCCTCCGCTCGGCTATGTCCCCAAGCAGATGTACGCTTGGGCGATCCGCAAAGAGCGGCACGGCGAGCCGGATACGGCCATGCTGGAAGAAGTCGTGGACGTACCGCAGCTCGACAGCCACGATGTGCTCGTGCTCGTGATGGCCGCCGGCGTGAACTATAACGGCGTCTGGGCGGCGCTCGGCAAGCCGATCAGCCCCTTTGACGGCCACAAGCAGCCCTTTCATATCGCGGGTTCCGATGCCTCGGGCATCGTCTGGGCCGTGGGCGACAAGGTTACGCGCTGGAAGGTTGGCGACGAGGTTGTCATCCATTGCAATCAGGACGACGGCGATGACGAGGAATGCAACGGCGGCGATCCGATGTATTCGCCCAGCCAGCGGATCTGGGGCTATGAAACACCGGACGGTTCCTTTGCCCAGTTCACCCGTGTGCAGTCACAGCAGCTTATGCCGCGTCCCAAGCATCTGACATGGGAAGAGTCGGCCTGCTACACGCTGACCCTGGCCACCGCCTATCGTATGCTCTTTGGTCATGAGCCGCACGATCTCAAGCCCGGTCAGAATGTTCTGGTCTGGGGCGCGTCAGGTGGTCTTGGCTCTTACGCGATCCAGCTGATCAACACGGCGGGTGCCAACGCCATTGGCGTGATCTCGGATGAATCCAAGCGCCAGTTCGTGCTGGATATCGGTGCCAAGGGTGTCATCAACCGCAAGGATTTCAACTGCTGGGGTCAGCTTCCCACGGTGAACACGCCCGAATATGCAGAGTGGTTCAAGGAAGCGCGCCGTTTCGGAAAGGCGATCTGGGACATCACCGGCAAGGGCATCAATGTCGACATGGTGTTCGAGCATCCGGGCGAAGCCACCTTCCCCGTGTCCACCTTCGTGGTGAAAAAAGGCGGTATGGTCGTGATCTGCGCCGGTACCTCGGGGTTCAACCTGACATTCGACGTGCGCTACATGTGGATGCACCAGAAACGCCTGCAGGGCAGCCACTTTGCGCATCTCAAGCAGGCGAGCGCGGCCAACAAGCTGATGCTCGAGCGTCGCCTAGATCCCTGTATGTCCGAAGTCTTTACCTGGGCGGACCTGCCGCAGGCGCATATGAAGATGATGCGCAACGAGCATAAACCGGGGAACATGTCTGTTCTGGTCCAGTCACCAAGGACAGGTCTGCGCACTTTGGAAGAGGTTCTTGACCACAAGTCCTGATTCCAGCCCGACAAAGAACAATCCATGCGCCCGCCGGATCCCCGTGATTCGCGGGCGCAACTTTGTCAAGAGAACACGCACAAGTTGCATCAACGGTTTATAAATCCGGACCTCGCTATTTATGGGGAACTGGAATCGGCGAATTTTCTGAGAAATTTGGAAGTGCTATATTCAGTTTAATCTTTTGTTAACTCCCCAAAGGCGAGGTTGAAGATGCAGAATGAATGGATACTCGACGTACTGGCGGACCTCAAAACATTTGCGGTAGCGAACGAATTGGCGGCTCTGGCTGAACAGCTTGACGACACGACAATGATTGCCGCGTCCGAACTGGCGTCGAAGGAAAAAGAGACGCGCGTACACATCAATGGTGAACCGAGCCGAATTGGACCAGATTCTCGCCGGTCTGGAGAAAACAGAAGAGCTTGAGGGGCTGCAGAAAGCCATCGTCTCGCTCCGACGGGTCTTTGGCATCGATCATATGGTTTATCACTGGGTCGACAGCGCCGGAGAGCAGTATGGGTGCGGGACCTATCCACTCAAATGGATCGACCACTATGCGGAGAAGAATTATCTCAGGGTCGATCCGGTTATCATCGGGTGTTACCAGCGCTTTCACCCGGTCGACTGGAAGAGGCTCGACTGGTCTTCGAAACAGGCAAGGCAATTTTTCGCGGACGCGCAAACTTTCGGAGTAGGCAATCAGGGGTACTCGATACCTGTAAGGGGGCCACAGGGGCAATTTGCGCTCTTTACGGCAAGCCATACCTGCGATGACGGGACCTGGGCGGAATTTATCGAGCAGAACGGGCGAGATCTTATTCTGATCGCGCATTACTTTAACCGGAAGGCACTTGAATTCGAAGCGGACAGGAGGTTGGAGCAGTCACGTGCCTTGTCGCCGCGGGAAATCGACGCGATGACATTGCTGGCCATGGGGTACAGCCGACCGCAGGTGGCGCATGCGCTCTCGATTTCGGAACACACGCTGCGGGTCTACATCGAAAGCGCCCGTTTCAAACTTGGGGCAATGAACACCACTCACGCCGTAGCAAGGGCCATTGGTTGCGGACTTATTGTCGTCTGAATTCTTTGGCTAGTTCATCAACCGGATCCGCCGATGTTATACGTCGGCGGATTTGAAAAGGCGCATGATTAACAAAACGCACGTTTCGGCCAGCGGGCATTAACCAAGGTTTCGTTACCCTTTCGGCATCGGACAGCCAGACAGGGGACTTAACAATGCTGCGCTATGTTTACGGACATGATCTTCACAAGTACCAGAAACTTGCTCACAGCATGTTTCAGGACCGTGCGGACCAGTTTCGCACGCGCCTTGAATGGGATGTGGATGTGGATGAGCAGGGTGAGGAACGCGACGGTTACGACGAGCTGAACCCGCTTTATGTTATCTGGGAAAACGCAAACGGTCGTCACGGCGGATCGATGCGCTTTCTGCCGACAACCGGCCGGGTGATGGCCAATGAAGTTTTCGGACACCTGACAGGCGGTAGCACGATTTCGAGCCCGTTGATATGGGAATGCACGCGATTTTGCCTGTCCCGTGACGCCGAACCGCGGGTTGCTGCAGCCCTGATGCTTGCCGGCGGCGAGATCATGAGCCGCTTTGGGATCAAGCATTTCCTCGGCGTTTTTGATCTGCGGATGGAGCGGATCTATAGGGTGATCGGGGCATCGCCTGAAATTCTCGGGTCCGAGGGGACTGGCCGCAACAAGGTCAGCCTTGGCCTCTGGTCTTTCAGTCAGGATGCAAAGTTACGCGTCGCCCGTCGTGCGGGGATATCCTGCGATCTCTCGCGGCTTTGGTTCGACCGGTCGTTCGGCATGGCGCACACGGATCAAATTCGCATGACGGCATAATCATTTTGGCATCTGGGCATTGGTCAGGCGCGACTGTAGGGTCGCGCCATGACTCTGACGCCCGTACAATTTTCCGAAGATCAGGCAAGCGCCTTTGACAGTGTTGCCGCCATGCTGCGCGAAGCGGGGGTCGATCTCGACGACAACCTGCTGAAACCGCCCGTCGGTTCGGGCAAGGGCGTGCTTGCCGTGATCGGCAAGGCCGGATCGGGCAAAACGCTTTTGCTGGCAGAGCTGTACAAAGCGCTTGAACAGGCGGGGGTCGAGATCGTTTCCGGCGATTACGAAAGCCGTAAACGCAAGGACAAACGGTCGCTGGCCATCCTTGCCCCGACCAACAAGGCGGCCAGTGTTTTGCGGCTGCGAGGGGTTCCTGCCACCACGATCCACCGCATTCTTTATACGCCGGTCTACGATCCGGAATATGAGCGCATCGCCGAATGGCTGGCGGGTGAGGGTGAGCGCCCCGACATCGACGACATGAGCGAAGAGGCGTTGGATCGCGCGGCCGCGTTCTATGCCAACAACAAATCGATCCCCGGCGCGCTGGCCGCTGCCGGTCTGCGCGGATCGGATTTCATCACGGGCTGGAAACGGCGGGAAGAACCGCTTGATATCGGGTTCGTCGATGAAGCTTCGATGCTGGACGACCGGCAATTTAACGACCTTCAGGAAATCTTTCCCAACCTTCTCCTCTTTGGCGATCCGGCCCAGCTGGCGCCGGTGAACCAGTCGGGCGCGATGGTTTTTGACGGGTTGCCGGAGCCGCGCAAACTCGAGCTAAGCCGCGTGCATCGGCAAGAAGCCGACAACCCGATCCTTGATCTGGCCCATGCGCTGGCCGACCCGCATATGGAATTTCACGATTTCGAACGCATGGTCGAGGATCTGGCCAAGAGCGATGAGCGGGTCGTCTGGGGCCAACGGGTCGAGGTTGACCTTATGGCGCGCAGCCCTGTTCTGGTCTGGCGAAATGCCACGCGGATCCGGCTGATCAATGCATTTCGCACGGTGTACCAGGCGCCGGAGGACGCGCTTTTGGCGGGCGAGCCGCTGATCTGCGACGGGCTGGAACTGCCGTTGAAACATCGCAAGAAGCGCCTCGACCTCGAGGCGCGGGGTCTCATCAAGGGCGCGCAGGTAGTGTATTTGGGGCCCGGTCGCAAACCCGGATTTTCGCGGCTGCACGTGATGGGGGCCGAAGATCCGCAGATCAGCGCGGCCTCCATCGTGAAGATTGAAAAGCCGGACGAGGAGGAGCCGTTTATTCCCTTCGCCGCGGGGATGGGCGCGACTTTCCTTCATGGCGCAGCCTGCACCATTCACAAGGCGCAGGGGTCGCAATGGGACACGGTGCAGGTCTTTGCGCCGGACCTTTTTGTCGCCGCCCGGATGGGCCGAATGGAGGCGGGCCAACCGCTGTGGAAAAGGCTCGCCTATGTCGCGATCACGCGGGCGCAGGAAAGACTGATCTGGGTCGTGCGCAATCGCCTGTCCAAACCGCAACATGAGTTGAGGGTCGATGACCTGCGCGCGCCCGCTGTAGCGCTGACGCTTGAAGGAGAAGAAACATGAAATCCATCCTGATCACCGGGGCGAGTTCGGGCATTGGCCGGGCCACGGCAGAGCTTTTCCTGAGCGAAGGCTGGCGCGTTGGCATTCTGGCGCGGCGTGGCGACCTGCTGGAAGAGATCGCGGCGAAATATGAGAACGCCGTGCCCCTGATCGCGGATGTGACCGATATGGACGCGCTGCAGGCTGCCTTCGACAGCTTTGTCGGCAAGGCCGGAAGGCTCGATGTCCTGTTCAACAACGCGGGCATGTTCACGCCCGCCGGTCCCATTGATGAAATCCCGATCGAGCACTGGTTCGATTCCGTGGCGGTGAACCTGAACGGCATGTTCCTTGCAGCTCGCTTCGCTTTTTCCATCATGCGCGGACAGAATCCGCAGGGCGGGCGGATCATCAATAACGGATCGATTTCCGCCCATGTGCCCCGTCCGGGATCTGTCACCTATACGACCACCAAGCACGCGATCACCGGTCTCACCAAATCGCTGTCGCTGGACGGCCGCCCCTATGACATCGCCTGCGGTCAGATCGATATTGGCAATGCCGAAACTCCGATGGTGGCAAACCTCAAGTCCAAGGCGCTGGCCGAAGGGATCGATGTGCCGCCAACGATGGAAGTCAATGATGCAGCCCGTTCGGTGCTGCATATGGCAGATTTGCCGCTCAGCGCGAATGTTCAGTTCATGACGGTGATGGCGACCAAGATGCCCTATATCGGGCGGGGATAACCCAAGTCTCAGGAGTTGCGCAGCAGTCTGAAGGCGGCCGAAGCACCCCATCCGGCCAGCACCGCGATGGTGATCGACATGATCCCATACACCATCGGCTGGGCGCGCGAGAGGGCGTAGAGCCAGCGCTCAAGCCCAACCTTCCCGACAAAGATCGTCGCCTCGTAATCCGAAACGACCGCGCCGCCACGGGTCAGGAAAATCCGGGTGGTGTACCCGCCTTCGGTCAGGTTGGCGGGCAGGCGGATCGAAGTGTTGAAAAGCGTCTGCTGGTCGAAAGACACGACGCCTTCCAGCAGTTGATACAACCCGTTCTGCTGCCGGACACGGATCAGCGCATCGGTGAACTTGCTTGAATCGCGGATGTTGTCCGGCGCGCCGACCGACCTGATCGCGCGGGTGGTCGTGATCTTGTGGCGCAGGTCCTCGACTCGCAGGAGCACGTCCTCAAGCGGGCCAGAGGTAGCCACGGCGTAAAAGCTGGGCGCGGCATCGACTTCGACGGCGGCATTGTTGACCCAGATGCCATATCGTTTGTCCTTTCGGCGCACCACGACGGGCGTCGACGGGCCTGCGACGGTTACGATGACTTCCAGCGGTTCCTCGTCCGAGATCGGCACTTCGCGTTTCACAGCGCCAAAGACAAGGATTTCGGAGCCGTCAAAATTCGCCGTGATGTTGATCCGGTCGCGCGACAGACCGAGGACGACACTTTCCGCGGCAGCACCGATCGGAAGAATGAGCAGGATGAGGAGCAGAAACCGCATGGTTCAGCGAGGCTCCAGCGGTGTGAGCGAATAAAGCTCATGCGGTTCGATCAGCAAATCCAGCGCCAGCTTGAAACACACCAGCAGCACCAAGAGCGCCAGCAGAACGCGCAGTTGCTCCGCCTTCATGCGCAGCCCGATCTGGGTGCCAAACTGGGCACCGATCACCCCGCCGATCAGCAGCAAGAGCGCCAGAACCACGTCTACCGTGTAGTTCGTGGTAGCATGCAGCATCGTGGTAAAGGCCGCGACAAAGATGATCTGGAACAGCGACGTTCCGATCACGACCTTGGTGGGCATGCCAAGGATATAGATCATCGCGGGCACCATGATGAACCCGCCGCCCACACCCATGACAGCGGCCAGTACCCCGACGGTCAGGCCTACGAGAAGCGGCGGAATGACCGAGATGTAAAGGCCCGAGGTGCGGAATCGCATCTTGAAGGGCAGGGCGTGCACCCAGTTGTGCTTGTTGCGTTTGGTCGGGGTCGGTCGGCCCGAAGTGGCGGCCTTGCGCGTCTTGCGCAGGGCGTTCAGGCTTTCCACGAACATCAGCGCGCCGACGATCCCAAGGAACAGGACATAGCAGAGCCGGACCATCAGATCGACCTGACCGATGGATTTCAGGTAGTTGAACGCGAAAACGCCAAGCGCAGCCCCGACAAGGCCGCCGCATAAGGTCACCGTCCCCATCTTGAGATCGACTGTCTTTCGCTGGAAATGCGCAAGCACGCCAGAGAAAGACGAGGCGACGATCTGGTTGGCGGATGTCGCAACGGCTACCGCAGGGGGAATGCCGACAAAGAACAAGAGCGGCGTGATCAGGAACCCGCCCCCGACGCCGAACATGCCTGAAAGGATGCCTACAAGACCCCCAAGGCCCAGAAGCAGGAAAGCGTTTACCGATACCTCGGCGATGGGGAGGTAGATTTGCATGGCGTTTCCTAAACCGTCCCCGACTGACAAATCAATCCGGCTGGCTTGAAATTGATCGCCGCCGCGCTTGATCGGGCATACTCGCAATCCCGCCCGTTGGAAACGGGCAGGTTTTTATCGTTCTTTCACGTAGGGTTCGCCGCCCGCGCGGGGTGGGATCGCCTTGCCGACGAAGCCGGCGAGAATCACTACGGTGAGGATATAGGGCAGCGCGTCCATCGCCTGAACCGGGATGACGAAGTCACCGATATGGATGTTCTGATAGCGCAGGGCGACGGCTTGCAGGAAACCGAACAGCAGGCAGGAGAACATCGCATGCCAGGGGCGCCATTTGGCAAAGATCAGGGCTGCCAGCGCGATATAGCCGCGTCCGGCGGTCATGTCCTTGACGAAACCGGCCTGCAAGGCCGTCGCGAGGTAGGCTCCGGCGATACCGCAGAGCAGACCGCAGATCGCAACCGCCGCGTAGCGCATGCCGATTACCGAAATGCCCGCCGTATCGACGGCTGCCGGGTTTTCGCCCACGGCGCGCAGGCGCAGACCGAACCGGGTTCTGAACAAAAGCCACCAAGTCGCCGGCACACAAAGAAACGCGAGGTAGACAAGGATCGAATGGCCCGAGATCAATTCGCTGTAGATGGGGCCAAGAACCGGGACATTTGCCAGCGCGTCGGCAAAGGGCAGGGTGACGGCGTTGAACCGGCCCTGTCCGATCAGCGAAGGCGTTCGACCGCCTTGCTGGAACCAGTCCTGCGCGATCAGCACCGTCATCCCGGCGGCAAGGAAGTTGATCGCCACCCCCGAGATGAGCTGATTGCCCCGGAAGGTGATCGAGGCCAGCCCGTGCAGCGCCGAAAGCACCATTGAGGCGAGCGTCCCGGCCACGAGGCCAAGCCAGACCGACCCCGTGATGGCCGCCGTGGCCGCCGAGAAAAAGGCCGCCGCGAGCATCTTGCCTTCAAGTCCGATGTCGAAGATGCCCGCCCGTTCCGAAAACAGCCCCGCGAGGCAAGCCAGCAGCAGCGGTGTCGCCAGTCGGATCGTCGAATCGAGGATCTGGATGATCGTCAGGAAATCCATCACGACCGTCCTTTCCGATAGCGCAGGAAGAGGCTTTCAAGCGGCATCCGTACCATGTTGTCCAGCGCGCCGGTAAAGAGGATGACCAGCGCCTGAATGACGACGATCAACTCGCGCGGTATCGATGTCCACAGCGCAAGCTCGGCGCCGCCTTGGTAGAGGAACCCGAACAGGATCGCGGCAAGGAAGACACCCAGCGGGTGCGACCGGCCCATCAGCGCCACGGCAATTCCGATAAAGCCTGCACCCTCGGTCGCGTTGAGCACTAGCCGCTCGGCCTCGCCCATCACATTGTTTATCGCCATCAGACCGGCAAGACCGCCGGAAATCAACATGGAAATCATGATGATACGTGTGGGCGAGATACCGGCATACCGCGCGCCCGGTTCGGAGAAACCATAGGCGCGGATCTCATATCCAAGCCGCGTGCGCCAGATCAGCGCCCAGACCAAAATGCAGGCCGCAATCGCCACGAGCAGCGAGAAATTGGCAGGGGCGGCCTTGGAAAACTCGATCCCAAAGGGGGCGAGAATTTCGTGCAGGGTCGGGAGATGTACCGTGGGAGAGAACCGCTCGGTCGCCGGGTCCATCGACCCTTCGGGACGCAACACGTTGACCAGCATGTAGTTCAGCACGGCAGCCGCGATGAAATTGAACATGATCGTGGTGATCACGATATGGCTGCCGCGTTTCGCCTGCAGATAGGCCGGGATCGCCGCCCAAGCCGCACCGAACAGCGCAGCGCCCACCGTGGCCGCGATCAGCGCCAGCGACCAGTGTGGCCATGGAAAGTAGAGACAGGCGAGCGCGACGCCAAGCCCGCCGAGCATTGCCTGACCTTCACCGCCGATGTTGAACATCTTGGCATGGAAGGCGACCGCGACGGCGAGCCCGGTGAACATGAAATTCGTCGCGTAATAAAGCGTATAACCCCAGCCATAGGTCGACCCCAGCGCGCCCTGCACCATGAGTTCGACCGCCGCGACCGGGTCTTCGCCAATGGCAAGGATGACCAGTGCCGACAGGATCGCCGCCAGAAGGAGCGATATGAGAGGGACAAGGACGACTTCGGCCCATTTCGGCATGACATCCATGTCAGAAAGGCCCCCGTTTTACGTTTGGCAGATCGGTATTCACGCCGCTTCTCCTGACATGCCGGCCATCAGCATGCCCAGTTCTTTTTCGTCTGTTTCATTGGGCAAGCGTTCCCCCATGATATGCCCGTCGAACATCACGGCGATCCGGTCCGCAAGCGAAAAGATCTCTTCCAGTTCGACCGAGACCAGCAGGATTGCCTTGCCCTGATCGCGCAGGGCGACGATCTCGTTATGGATGAACTCGATTGCGCCGATGTCGACGCCGCGCGTCGGTTGCCCAACGAGAAGAAGGTCGGGGTTGCGTTCGATCTCACGCGCGACGACGATTTTCTGCTGGTTCCCGCCGGAGAAATTCTTGGCCGTGAGCCAAGGGTCGGGCGGGCGGACGTCGAACTTCTTCATCTTGGCTTCGGTGTCGCGGCGCAGGGCGGTATTGTCCATGAACGGCCCCCGGCGATAGCTCGCATCCAGATGATAGCCAAAGGCCACGTTTTCCCACGCGTGGAAATCCATGATCAGACCTTCGCGCTGGCGGTCCTCGGGCACATGGGCAACGCCCTGCGCCCGCCGCGCGCGGCCGTCGGAATTTGGCCCGTCCAGCGCAAGCGGCGCACCGTTCAGCCGGATCGTTCCTTCGCCCCGCCGCATGCCGCCCAGCACCTCGAGCAGTTCCGACTGTCCGTTACCGGCCACGCCCGCGATGCCAAGAATTTCTCCCGCACGTACGGCCAGGTCGATCCCCTTGAGCCGCTCGACACCCTTTTCGTCGGTCACCTTGAGGTTTTCGATTTCAAGCACAGGCTTGCCGGGCTTGGCCGGTACCTTGTCCACGCGGAGCAGGACCTTGCGCCCCACCATCAATTCGGCCAGTTGCTCGGGGCTGGTTTCCGAGGTCTTGACCGTTGCGGTCATCTCGCCCCGCCGCATCACGCTGACCGTGTCGGTGATATCCATTATCTCGCGCAGCTTGTGGGTGATCAGGATGATGGTCTTTCCTTCGTCGCGCAGCCGCCCGAGGATGCGGAAAAGCTGGTCGGCCTCGGCCGGTGTCAGCACGCCCGTCGGTTCGTCGAGGATCAGAACCTCGGCCTGACGATAAAGCGCCTTGAGGATTTCGACCCGCTGCTGCTTGCCGACGCCGATATCCTGAATAACCGCGTCCGGGTCCACGTTCAGCCCGTATTCCCGCTCAAGCTCGATCAGCGATTTGCGCGCCTTGGCGAGCGAGGGTTTCAGCAGGCCGCCGTCTTCGGCACCAAGAATGATGTTTTCGAGGACGGTAAAATTTTCCACCAGTTTGAAATGCTGAAAGACCATGCCGATACCGGCCGCAATCGCCGCCTGGCTGTCGGGAATTTCAGTCTTTTTTCCGTTGATAAAGATCTCGCCCCGGTCGGCTTTGTAAAAGCCGTAGAGAATGCTCATCAGGGTCGATTTTCCGGCGCCATTTTCGCCGATAATGCCGTGAATGGTGCCGGGCCGCACCGAAATGGAGATGTCCTTGTTGGCCTGCACCGGGCCAAAGGACTTGGAAATGCCCTTCAGTTCAATCGCCGGAGCGGCAGTGTCCTGCCGCTCCGTCTGGTCGTTCATTGCCATGCTCAGAAGCTCAGAGCCGGGCAGCTGTCGTCGGACATGTAGTCGTGAACTTCGATCTCGCCGCTGGCGATCTTTTCAGCGGCTTCATCGATGGCGGACTGCATGTCAGCGCTGACGAGATCCTTGTTGTATTCGTCCATCGCATAGCCGACGCCGCCATTGGCCAGACCCATGACTTCGAAACCGGTTTCCATGTCGGCCCCGTCCGTCAGCGCGTCATAGACCGCGTTGTCGACACGTTTTGTCATCGAGGTCAGAACCTTGCCCGGGTGCAGGTAGTTCTGGTTGCTGTCCACGCCGATCGACAGGATGTCTTCATCGGCTGCGGTCTGCAGTACGCCAACGCCGGTGCCGCCAGCGGCGGCATAGACCACGTCAGCGCCCTGGCTGATCTGCGCCTTGGTCAGCTCGGACCCTTTGACCGGGTCATTCCAGGCGGCAGGGGTCGTACCGGTCATGTTCGAGATTACGGTGGCATCCGGCTTGGCAGCCTTGACGCCCTGCGCATAGCCGCAGGCGAATTTGCGGATCAGCGGAATGTCCATACCGCCGATAAAGCCGACCGTGTCCGACTCAGATGCCATCGCGGCCATCATGCCCACAAGATACGAACCTTCGTGTTCGTTGAAGACGACGGAACGCACGTTCGGTGCCTCGACGACCATGTCGATGATGACGAATTTCGTATCCGGATAATCGGCGGCAACCTGACCCAGCGCATCGGCAAAGGCAAAGCCAACCATCACGATGGGATTGGAGCCGCTTTCGGCAAAGCGACGCAGCGCCTGTTCACGCTGGGCTTCGGATTGCAGTTCGATGTCGCGAAAGCTCTCGCCGGTTTCATCTGCCCAGCGCTGGGCACCGGCAAAGGCGGCTTCGTTGAAGGACTTGTCGAATTTCCCACCCAGATCGTAGATCACCGCGGGCTCGGCCATAGCCGCCCCGGCACAAAGCGCGAGGCCTGCAGCGGCGCCCATCAGGGATTTCATGAGGGTCATAATTGTTCTCCCGGTTTATGTGTTTGGGGCGGCAGGGTTTTGTCGCTCCGCCCGATCCAACATGCGGTCATGCTGAGATAGTTCAAATAAGGACGCAGGCGCGGCGACGGTCAACCGCTTTTTGTCCGCTCCAGCCGGATTCGGCAATCTGCCGTCAGGTCAGGGGCAGGGACATGACTATTGCATCGACAGCCGGTGCATCCGCCCGCGCGTAATAGCCCTTGCGCTGGCCAATCTGCTCGTATCCGCAGCGTGCATAAAGTGCGCGCGCGGGGGTGTTGTCGGCGGCAACTTCGAGGAACGCGCGCGTCGCTCCTTTTTCGGCGCTGATGCTTTGCCATGCCTGCATCAGCTGGTAGCCAATCCCTTGCCTGCGGTGATCGGGATGGGTTGCGATGGTCAGCAACTCGGCCTCGTCGAAAAGCACCCGGGCAAGGGCAAAACCGCGTTCGTCCCCTGTGACCACGGTGCCGGGCTGGTCAAGCAGCACGGCGAATTCCTCGACCGACCACGGCCTGTCCGGCGCATAGGCCGCTCCGTGAACAAGGGCGAGCGTTTCCGGGGTCATCAATCGAGCAGCGCGGGTGGCAGGTCGCGGGACGGAGCCGCATCTGCCGGTCGCAGGTAAAAGGGGGCAGGGGCCGGGCATTCTGCCGGATCGGCCGCAGCGGCGCAGCGCGCGATGGCTGCGGCAAGATCTGGCGGGGGCGGGGGCAGCGTGGCTGGGCCCGCCTGATTTTTTGGCACCAGTTCCGGTGCATGACCTGCGCGGCTCAGATACACCTGGTCGCGTGGGGCAGGCACCGCCGTATCGCCGGGCGTGGTGTTCGCGATGGCGTCGAATGTTGTGATGCCAATCGCCGGCACGCCCAGACCAAGCGCCAGCCCACGCGCCGTTGCAACGGATATGCGGATGCCGGTGAAATTGCCGGGACCGACGCCAACGCCGATCCGGTCGATGTCGGACCATGCCAACCCGGCTTCGGTCAGAACTTCTTCGAGCAGCGGCACCAGACGTTCCGCCTGTCCGCGCGTCATGTCCTCACCCCTCGCGACCACGATCTCCCCATCGCGCAAAACCGCCGCTGCGCAATGACCGGCCGAGGTGTCAAAGGCGAGTGTCGTTTCCGCGTGTTGGGGGGCTGAGGTCATCCGGTCGGGCATCTGCTGCGTTTCAGGTTCGTTCAGCTATGCCGGGCTTGGACCGGGGATGCAATCGCCCGGTGTCACCATTACCATTGTGATAAAGAAAAAGGCGCCCGTCCGGACGCCTTCTCGATGGTGCGAGTGAAGCTGCCGGATCAGACAGCGACGGGGCGGACTTCAGTCACTTCGGGAATATAGTGACGCAGCAGGTTCTCGATCCCCATCTTGAGCGTAAGCGTCGAGGACGGGCAACCGGCGCAGGCCCCTTGCATATGCAGGTAGACCACTCCGCGCTCAAAGCCATGAAAGGTGATGTCGCCACCGTCCTGAGCAACGGCAGGGCGCACGCGGCTGTCGAGCAGTTCCTTGATCTGGCCCACGACTTCCGAATCGTCGCCGGAGTGTTCCGCATGGCCCGACGCCGTCGTCTGGCCTTCGTTCATGACCGGCTGGCCGGACTGGTAATGCTCCATCACAGCGCCAAGGATGGCGGGTTTGATATGGTCCCAGTCGACGCTGTCGGCCTTGGTGACCGTCACGAAATCATTGCCGAAAAAGACACCCTCGACCCCGTCGACCGCGAAAATGCGGCTGGCCAGCGGCGACTTGCCCGCGGACTCGGCGCTTGGAAAATCGGCAGTGCCCATTTCCAGAACGGACTGGCCGGGGAGAAACTTCAGCGTTGCCGGGTTCGGCGTGGATTCGGTCTGAATAAACATCTGATGTGCACCTTTTCTCGGTTGCTTCATATATGCGCTTCCGCGGGCGGATCGTCAAGAATTGGAACGATTCTAATTTCGCCCGGAACGGGAACGTCAGGTAATCGCTTCAAGCTTTTCCTTGGAAAGGTCGCCCGGAACGATCGTGATCGGCACCGGCAGCGACCCGGCCGAGCGCGACATATGCGTCACCAACGGTCCGGGGCCTTTCTTGTCGGTGCCCGCACCGAGCACGACAACGCCGATCTCCGGGTCTTCCCCGATATGCTCGATAATTTGCTGCACCGGATCGCCTTCGCGGATAACCAGCTCGGGGTCGACACCCTGCCGGTCGCGCATCCATTTCGCAAAAACCTCGAAATGGGCATGGATGCGTTCGCGCGCCTCTTCGCGCATGACCTCGCCCACGCCGATCCAGTGGTTGAACTCGTCCGGCGGAATGACCGAGAGCACACTGACGCCGCCCCCGGTATGGGCCGCCCGCATGGCGGCAAAACGCATCGCGTTCAGGCATTCGCGGCTGTCATCGAGAACCACAAGGAACTTGCGCATTTCAGGTCTCCCTTACAGGTGCGGATCATGACCCAAGGGTCGGGCGCGCGCAATAGAATGCTGTGGCAGAGGCTGTCAGCGCGGCAATCTTCGGATCGCCACACGATACAGGGCCAGTCCGGCACGGCCCGCGATGTACAGGAAAATCTGTAGCAATGTCAAATAGATCAGGGCAGCGGCGGCAATGGCCGCATCGGACAGGCGCACAAGGGCGCGGAATACGCGTTGCTTGCCAAGCAAGTCGAACACCGCCGCCGTGCGCGGCCCGGTCACTTCGGAAACCCTTGCGAGACGGCGCGCGTCCGCAGTGTCATCCACATGCCGCATAAGCCGGACTGTATCTGTAACGGAGGTGTTCGCGGCAACCCGCGAGAGGTCGGTGGCGACCTCGCCAAGGCCACTAAGCCGCGCGGTATCCACAACGCGCGAGGCAGGGACGCTGCCGCGCATGTAAGGCAGAATAAGGTCACCGCGCAGGCTGATGTCGCTGAGCCGGGCGAGGGTGCGCATGAAAGAGGGAGTCAGTGTCCCCATGCGCCGGGCAAGCCGCAGGACCGTTGCACCGGCCTTGACGGTTACGCTGCTGCCCCCGGTGACGACGACTGCCGTCGTCGCGCCCAAGCCCACCAAGGCGAGCGACACGTCAAGCTTGTCTACCGGTTCGCCTTCCCAGGCGGCCAGACCGGCACGGCGCAGCGCATTGGCATCGCCCAGCGGTGTCAGTTCAAAGGGAATGGAACAGCTACCCATCAGGGCCAGCGAAGGGCAGCTTTCTATATCGGCCATGCAGAGTGCACAATTCTGTGTGGTCGCCCAGAAACCCGAGGAGTCCGCACGCAACGCCTCGATTTCCTCCTGCTGTTCGCGGAGGGGCACCAGCCCGTGATCCTCTGCCACCAGAACCAGCGTTTCGATCCGGTCAAGATCGCGCGCCTCGAGCGCGTGGCCAAGTTCGGCTGCAAGCCAGTCCGCTGAAACCTGCCGTGCCATCGCCCGTTGCAGACTGCGTTCGATCTGAGCCGGGGCGGCTTCGACAAAGGGCCGGGTGAACGGCGACTGGTTCAGCGACCAGATCAATAGCGCCGTTGACAATAGGAATGGCGAGGCGCGCAGGGCGCCTCGCATCAAGGTCCAGAGGGCGCGGATTACTCGGCCGCCTCGGCATAATCCTCCATCGGCGGGCAAGAGCAGACGAGGTTACGGTCGCCATAGACGTTGTCGACGCGATTGACCGGCGGCCAATATTTATCGACACGGAAGGCACCGGGAGGGAAACAGCCCTGTTCGCGGCTGTAAGGCCGGTCCCAGTCGCGCACGAGGTCTTCCATCGTGTGCGGCGCGTTCTTGAGCGGGTTGTTCTCGCGATCGATCTTTTCTTCCTCGATGGCACGGATTTCCTCGCGGATCGCCAGCATCGCATCGCAGAACCGGTCAAGTTCGGCCTTGGTTTCGCTTTCGGTCGGTTCGATCATCAGCGTGCCCGCGACGGGCCAACTCATGGTCGGGGCGTGGAACCCGCTGTCGACCAGACGTTTCGCGATGTCATCCACCGTGACCCCGGCGCTATCGACAAAGGGTCGGGTGTCGATGATGCACTCATGCGCCACGCGCCCCTGCTTGCCGCGATAAAGCACCTTGTAAGCGCCTTCGAGCCGCTGCGCGATGTAGTTGGCGTTCAGGATCGCGACGCGGGTTGCCTGTGTCAGCCCTTCGCCCCCCATCATCAGCGTGTAGGCCCATGAAATCGGCAGCAGCGAGGGCGAACCATAGGGCGCGGCGGATACCGGGCCTTCGACACCGCCGGTCGAGGGGTGACCGGGCAGGTGCGGCACCAGATGTTCCTTGACGCCGATCGGTCCCATGCCGGGTCCGCCGCCGCCGTGCGGGATACAGAAGGTTTTGTGCAGGTTCAGATGGCTCACGTCGCCGCCCAGATCGCCGGGACGCGACAGACCAACCATCGCGTTCATGTTGGCCCCGTCGATGTAGACCTGACCGCCATGCTCATGGGTGATCTGGCAGACATCGCGCACGGTTTCCTCGAACACGCCATGGGTCGAGGGGTAGGTGATCATGCAGGCGGCAAGCTGATCGGCGTATTTCTCGGCCTTGGCGCGGAAATCGTCGAGGTCGATGTCGCCGTTTTCTGAGGATTTCACCGGCACGACCTTCCAGCCCACCATCTGAGCGCTGGCCGGGTTGGTGCCGTGCGCGCTCGTCGGGATCAGGCAGACGTTGCGGTTGTCGTTCCCTTGCGCCCGGTGCCATGCCGCAATGGTCAGAAGCCCCGCATATTCGCCTTGCGCGCCCGAGTTCGGCTGCATCGAAATCGCGGCGTAACCGGTAATATCGCAGAGCTTGGCCGACAGGTCATCGATCATCATCCGGTAGCCCTGCGCCTGATCGGCCGGGGCAAAAGGGTGTAGGTGGGCAAACTCGGCCCAGCTGATCGGCATCATCTCTGCGGCCGAGTTCAGCTTCATCGTGCAGGACCCCAGCGGGATCATCGCCCGGTCGAGCGCGA
The DNA here is from genome assembly GCF_052826185.1 of Heliomarina sp. Taxonomy (NCBI): domain Bacteria; kingdom Pseudomonadati; phylum Pseudomonadota; class Alphaproteobacteria; order Rhodobacterales; family Roseobacteraceae; genus Heliomarina; species Heliomarina sp. The sequence continues at coordinate 465,154 of NZ_JBRBUI010000017.1, forward strand.
GATCGCGATCCGCAAGACGACGCATATAACGCATCATCTCGGTCTCGGCCCGGTTCATGTGGAAAATCGGATGTTCAAGGTAGCCGGACTGACGGATCAGATCTTCGGGCAGGCGGTATTCTGGGCTGAGGTCATCGTCCTTGCGGATGATGCCGAAAGCGCGCCAGACTTTCTCGATCGTCGCGGGGCGGGTGCATTCGTCAAGCGTGATGCCGACACGGGTCTTGCCGACCCGGCGCAGGTTCACGCCTTCACGTTCGGCAGCCTGCAAAACGCCACGCTGAAGCAGGCCCACATCCACGGTGATCGTGTCGAAATAGGTCTTGGGTTCGACCGTAAAGCCGGCCTCTTCCAGACCTCGCACCAGCCGAACGGTCTTGCGATGTACGCGCTGGGCAATCGCACGCAATCCGTCTGGGCCGTGGAAGACCGCGTAGAAACCGGCCATCACCGCAAGAAGCGCCTGCGCGGTGCAGACGTTGGATGTCGCCTTTTCGCGGCGGATATGCTGTTCGCGCGTTTGCAGCGAGAGGCGATAGGCACGGTTGCCATGGCTGTCGACGCTGACCCCGACCAGCCGCCCAGGCATGTTGCGCGCGTATTGCTGTTTGGTGGCCATATAGGCCGCGTGCGGCCCGCCATAGCCCAGCGGCACGCCGAAGCGCTGCGTATTGCCGACAGCGATATCGGCCCCCATCGCGCCCGGCTCTTTCAGCAGGGTCAGCGCAAGGATATCGGCAGACATGATCGCGATGGCATTGGCCTCGTGCAGCGCAGCAATCGGTGCCGAGAAATCCTGCAGATCTCCATAGGTGCCGGGATACTGGAAAATCGCCCCAAATACGGCGGTTGCGTCCATATCCTCGGGCGCACCCACGATGACCTCGATCCCCAGCGGCGCGGCTCGGGTCTGGATCACCGCGATATTCTGCGGATGGCAATTTTCATCGACAAAGAACGCCTTTGATTTCGACTTGGCCACTCGCTGCGCCATCGTCATCGCTTCGGCGCAGGCGGTTGCTTCGTCCAGCAGCGAGGCATTGGCGATTTCAAGCCCGGTCAGGTCGCTGACCATGGTCTGAAAGTTCAGCAGCGCCTCAAGCCGCCCCTGCGAGATTTCCGGCTGATAGGGGGTATAGGCCGTGTACCACGCCGGGTTCTCAAGAATGTTGCGCTGGATCGCGGGCGGTGTAACCGTGCCGTGATACCCCTGACCGATAAGCGAGGTCATCACCTTGTTCTTTTTGGCAGTCTGGCGCATGTGATGCAGCAGCTCACGTTCCGATTTCGGCTTGCCGAAATCCAGCGGTTTTTCCTGCCGGATCGCCTTGGGCACGGTTTCATCGATCAGCTGCTCAAGCGACGCCACACCAAGAGTTTCGAGCATATCGCTCATCTCGGTCGGGGAAGGGCCGATGTGACGGCGGTTGGCGAAATCGTAGGGCAGGTAGTCGATAGGCGCGTAGGCCATGAGAAAGGCTCCTCGGGTTAAGGCGCAATATGGGTCAGGACATTGATCAATGTCCCGGCGGGGTCGCGAAAGTAGAAACGCCGCACACCCCAGTCTTCGTTTGTCGGTCCGTATTCGGGCCGGATGCCCCGAGTATTCAGGCGATCCAGTATGTCGTTCAGATCATCGACCTCGATGGACAGCGCGGGCAGATCGGTGTCGGATCCGCCATGCCGCGCGAGCGAGAGCTGCGTCGCAGGGCTGTCCGGCGCTGCAAGCGTCGCGATCCAGCCCATGTCCATCACGATATCAAGGTCGAAGACCTCGCTGTAAAAGGCTGCCAGCGCCGTCGAATCATCCGTGCGGATATTGCTTACGATGCGTCTGACGGCCAAGGATCAGTCTCCGATGAATTCCTTGTAGGCAGCTTCGTCCATGTAATCGTCCATCGGCGAAAGATCCGACGGCTTCATCTTGAAGAACCATGCATCTCCTGTGGGGTCGTCGTTGACCAACGCGGGGTTGTCGGCAAGGGTCGAGTTCACTTCGACGATTTCGCCATCCAGCGGCGCGAGGATGTCCGAGGCGGCCTTGACGCTTTCGATCACCACGACTTCGTCGTCCTTGGTGATTTCGGTGCCTTCTTCGGGCAGTTCGACAAAGACCACGTCGCCCATCTGCTCCGCCGCATAGGCGGTGATGCCGACCACGATCAGGCCGTCTTCTTCCAGCAGCCATTCATGCTCTTCGGTGTATTTCATGGAGGTCTCTTCCCTGTTGACTATCGTTTGAAATTGGCCGCGACAAAGGGCATCGCGGAAACGGTGACGGGCAGGCGCTTGCCGCGCAGCTCGCCAAAAAGAACGGTGCCCGGTTCGGCCTTGTCGGCGGGGACATAGCCCATCGCGACCGGGCCGCCGACCGTGGGGCCAAACCCGCCCGAGGTGATGGTGCCGACCGGTTCACCGCCTGCGTCCTCGGCAAAGAGTTCGATGCCTTCGCGCATGGGCGCACGACCCTCGGGGCGCAACCCGACGCGCTTGCGTGCCGGCCCGTCCTGCATCTGGCTCAGGACCGCTTCGGCACCGGGGAAACCGCCCTCGCGCGCGCCGCCCTGCCGCCGGGCCTTCTGGATCGCCCATGTCAGCGATGCTTCGGCGGGCAGGGTGGTGGTGTCGATATCATGCCCATACAGACAAAGCCCCGCTTCGAGCCGCAGGGAATCCCGCGCGCCAAGGCCAATGGGCAGGACATCGTCATGATCCAGCAGGCGGCGGGCCAACGACGCGGCATGTTCCGACGGGACCGAGATTTCATAGCCGTCTTCGCCCGTATACCCCGAGCGTGAAACCCAGCATTCCGCGCCGTCGAGCATCAGAGTTTTCACGTCCATGAATGTCATCTGGGCCGCCTCGGGGGCCAGTTCAGACAACACGGTTTCAGCGGCAGGCCCCTGCAGCGCCAGCAGCGCGCGGTCGGTCACGGGGGCCACATCCAGCGCCGGTTCCAGCACGGATTTCATATGCGCGATGTCCTGATCCTTGCAGGCGGCATTGACCACGACGAACAGGTGATCGCCCCGGTTGGCGAACATCAGGTCATCGGTGATGCCGCCGTTTTTATCCGTGAAAAGACCATAGCGTTGCCGGCCTTCCTTGAGACCGAGCACATCCATCGGCACGAGCGTTTCAAAGGCGGTCGCCAGCGCGTCCCAGTCCCCGCCCGATATCACGACCTGCCCCATGTGGCTCACATCGAAAAGCCCGGCCTTTTCGCGTGTATGGCTGTGTTCGGCCATGATGCCGGCGCGGAATTGCACGGGCATGTCATAGCCCGCAAAGCCGACCATCTTGCCGCCCAACTCAAGGTGCAGCGCGTGCAAAGGGGTTCTCAGTAAATCCGTCATACCCGATCCAAGTCCAAGACCAGCGTGATTCTCAAGGAAATCATGCGGCATCCCAAATTTCGCAGGCGATTGCCTGCAAGTGTGATGCCCCCTCTGTCCTTTTGCCTGAGATCGTTATCCCTTCGGCGTCCCGGTCGTGGCCGGGCTCTCTCCAGAGTCGTCTTGGCGGATGCGGTCCTTGCGCCTGAGAGTTTCCGGGGCGGTTGCTCCTTCGGCACCGGCTTTTGCCGGTTCTCCCACATCACAGGTGTCGTTTATCGTCTCGGATTGGTCGCGGCAAGCGAATTGCTGCCCGTTGGCGGTCGGATTACCCGGCCGACCGCAGTTGTGCCCGCTGTGTGGTCGATGCGCGCCGGGATTTGTGCGTTTGCGATATAGGCGTGACATTTGCGCTGGGCATATCAAACTCGAAACGGCTGCCGACGCCCGGCTCGCTGGTCACGCCCAGATCGCCGCCATGCAGTTTCACGATCTGCCGGGCAATGGTGAGACCAAGCCCAAAGCCACCGTGCGCGCGGGTGTCCGACCCGTCCGCCTGCTGGAACCGCTGGAAGATCAGCGCGTGGTCCTTGGCGGGGATGCCGCAGCCGGTGTCCTCGACCGCGATGCGCGTACGGGTACCGTCGGGATGCACGGAAATGGTGATCGAGCCTTCGTTGGTAAACTTCAGCGCGTTGCCGACAAGATTGTATAGCACCTGCTTGAGCCGCAGCGGGTCCGCCTCGATCATGACATCCTCGATCTGGCCGACCAGCTTGATGCCTTTCTTTTCGGCCTGCGGGTTCAGATCGTCAATGATCGTCTGGACCGAGTTCGCAACAGAGACGGTTTCCGGCGCGATCTTGAGGTCGCCACCTTCCGCCTTGGCCCAGTCGAGCAGGTCATTCACCATGTTCAGCATGTGTTTCGACGCGCCAAGGATCTTTTCGCTCTGGGCCGAGATGGCATCCGCCTGCTTTGTAATCAGGCCGCGCATCTTGGCACTGTCCACCTTGTCGTCATTGTCGGGCTGATCCAGCAGGTTGTTGATTTCCCGTGCCGCTGGCATGCTCTGGCTTTGGCGCAGGAAAGAGGCGTAGCCCGAAATCACTGTCAACGGTGTGCGCAGCTCATGCGTGACATTGCCAAGGAATTCCGATTTTTGCTTGTTCGCGGCCTCGGCGGCAATCTGCGCCTCTTTCTGGGCCGTGACATCCGCGCAGATGACAACCGTGTACTCTTCGGGCGTTTTCGACAGCGAAATGCTGAGCCAGCGCCCGTCTGGCAGGTGTTCGACTCTCGTCGCGTTGCGATCATAGTTCTTGAGCTGGGATTTGACCCATGCGTCTTCGCGGCCTACGGCCTCGGGCACGTGGCCCTGACGGATCGACATGTAAAAGATGCTCGCGATTGAAAGGCCCGGTTTCAGCTCGTCCCTGTCCAGATGCAGGATATCGGCATAGGCGTCGTTTGCCATGAGAAGCCTGCCGTTATGGTCGAACAGCGCAAATCCCGCGTCGAGCGATTCTACCGCATGTTCAAGGATGCTGTGCGCGTTCTGGCTGCGCATTGCAAAGCGGCGGATCAGCAGGATGGACCCGACGAGGGTCAACAGCGATAGAATAGTCGTCGCGAGGAATTTCCACATGTTCGGGGAATACGGTGCCCAGTCTTCATGCGGCGCCGCGGCGAGTTCCCAACTGCGACCAAAGGCAGTCAGCGCCTTGGTGGAATGATCCGAACTGAACAGTTCGGGCGCGCCGTAGAGATGTTTGATGAGTTTTCCCGCTGGCGACACTTCCCGGAGAGATAGCTGAAGGCTGTCGATGATATGGGCCAGCCCTTCGTCGCCACGAAACAGCCCCTCCTCGGAAATGACGATCGAAATGACGCCCCAAAAGCTTTCCGTTCTTCCATTCAGATGCGGGGTGATGACCGGGTAGCGCAGGACGTAGCCGCGTCCGCCCTGAACAAGGTTGATAGGCCCGTCGAATACCGCCGCGCTCTGGCGATAGGCGCGTGCGACGCTTGCCAGTTGCGTCGGCACATAGGCGTATTCAAGCCCGATGACGGATTCGTTGCCCTTAAGGGGCGACACATGCGTCACTCTCAGATCGGGCGCGATGGCGACGTTGAGGATGCCGGGGTACCGGTCGAGCAGCTGATCGGCGGCCTGTGCGACCGCCTCGTCTGTTAGATCGGGGGAGAGGGAAACGAAGCTTGCCAGACGGTTGGCCACAAGTTCCATGCCGAACAGCTTGGCCGCGAGGGAATCGGCCACGTGACTCAGGTCTCTCTGAAGCTCCGCGTGTTTTTCGTTCAGGTAGATAGACTGATCTTTCTTGATGATCGCATAACCCGCCCCGACGCAAAGCACTGCCGTGCAGAATGCCAGAAGCAGATAGGTTCGCGACACGCCGCCCCAGATGTTTTTCTTCATTTTCAGCCGCCCTGATAATTATGCCCCGGCGGAGGCTTTTCCCGATGTTGGTAAATCGATCTAAAATGATGATTAGGCGAAATTTTGACGCAAACACGGCTGGCAAAAGGATGCTTTCGTCAATGAAATGTAGGTGGCCTGTATTGAGAAATGGTTTTTGAAATTCGGCGGCTTACGGGAAATGAATTCCACTAAGGCGTCATCAGCGGCTGCTCCCAAGCAACAAAAGGGGCGCGCCAGCGGCACGCCCCCAATATTGCGATAAAATGTCGACCGATCAGGCGGCTTTTTTCTCAACGGCCTTGCTGGCCTTGCCAAAGAACAGATCGTGCATCGTGCAGATCGTATCGTCGAGCTGATCTCTCGGGACAATGAACTGCACGTCCACCAGTCGCGGCGGCTGCTGTGCGGCCACGACCTCGATGCCCTTTTCGTCGAGCGCGGTCATCCCACGGCCGAGAACGCCCAGACCCGACAGGTCGCGCCCGATCACCGAGGCCAGCGACAGCGCCCGCACCGACACGTCCGCGTTTGGGTACGTCTCGATCAGGTCGCGTTCCACCCGGCGGATCGCCTTGAAAGACGCATCGAGAAAATGCGTGATCGTATTCGCGTTCGACGTCTTCGAAACGATGTTCACATTGTGACGGCGCAGGATTTCAAGGATCGTGCTGTCGTATCCTTTGACCCCGAGCATGTCCTGTTCGAACAGGTCCAGCGCGTAGATATCCAGACCGCAAACGATCTCCGCTGCCGGCGTGTCGGTCGGCTGGTCGTCGATCAGCGTGCCGGGATCTTTCGGTTCGAACGCGTTGGTGACGCGAAGCGGTACCTGCGCCTGGCGCAGGGTACGGGCCGCTTTCGGGTGGATCGCTTCCATACCCATGTTCGACAACTGGTCGGCCACGTCATAGTTGGTGTGCCCCAGCTTTCGCACGTTCTCCATGCCAACCAGTTTCGGGTCGGCCGAGGACAGATGGAATTCCTTGTGGATGATCGCTTCGCGCGCTCCGGTCATAGCCGCAATCCGCGAAAAAGTGACCTCGGAATAACCACGATCGTATTCCTTCATCAGACCTTCGCGGCACTGCGCGTAGCCGGTCACGATCAGGATTTCGCGTGAAGGGTCGGCGTCCTGAAGGCCCGATTCGATGCGCTCTTTCAGAGACATCTCGCGTTCGTCGCGCCAGCCCGACAGGTCGATGGTCCGCGCTTCGACACCCGCGCGGCGCAGCATCAGGGCCGAAGCTAGCGCGGAATGCGCCTCACCCAGACCGGAAAGCAGCTCGCGAATGATACGCATATGCTCGGACAGCCGGAAGTGGCCATAGGAACACAGGCGTTGCAGGTCGAGAAGACAACTGCGTGCGCCCTCGATCCGGTCGCGGACGAAATCATCCGCTTCCTTCAGGTCGCCCGGATGGTCAAGCAAAGCCCGATGCGCTTCGCGCATCGCGTTCGCAACCTCGGTCAGCTTGTCGAGCCAAGCATGGCTTTGGTCGCCGCTGGCAAACAGGCCATAAACGCCCGGCTCGCCGGTTTTCTTGTCTTCCAGCAGCAGGTTGGTGATGCCGCCAAAGGCGGAAACGACAAAGATGCGGTTGTAGACGTCTTTGCGGTCGCCGATGAACAGAGTGTCCACCAGTTCACGCGCGCGGGACATCGACGTGCCGCCGATCTTTTCGACTGTATGCTCGGGAAAGTTCATATGTATCAGCCCGGGTTGCCCCGGACTCTCCTTTTGTCAGGCATCTGCCAATGCGTAAGAGCCGTCTTCGCGGTGCACTTCGTTGCCGGTGACAGGCGGATTGAAGCAGCAGGCCATGACCAGCTCTTCTTCGGCACGCAGGATGTGGCGGTCGTGCTTGTTCAGCGCGTACATGACGCCGGGCGTGATCTCATGGGTCTCGCCGGTGGCGATATCCGTGATCGAGCCTTTGCCCTGCATGCAGAAAACCGACTCAAAGTGGTTCTTGTATTCGAACGTGTGTTCGGAACCAGCTTGCAGGTAGGTGATGTGAAAGCTGAAGCCCATGCCGTCATCGGCAAGCAGCATACGGACGGATGTCCACTGGGCGTCGGATACGGAACGGTCGGTGTCTTTCAGCTTGTTCAGGTCGCGTACAATCATTGTTTTACTCCGCTGCGATTTTGTTGGTGGCGCCAAGCACGTCCTGTGCAGCATCCAGCAGGATGTTGAGGCCCTTCACAAAGGTTTGCTCTGGCGTGGTAAGGGGGGCGAGCACCTTGACGACTTCGTCATTGGCGCCGGATGTTTCGATGATCAGGCCCTTTTCAAAGGCGCGGGCGCATATATCGCCTGCCAGTTCACCGGTGCCCACATCGACGCCGCGCATCATGCCGCGGCCCTTGAGTTTGGCGCCGGGGACCATACCCGCCAGCGTCGTCAGGTGATCTTCGAGGACCTGTGCCTTTTCGGCGATCTCGTTCTTGAACGCATCGTCGGTCCAGAATTTCTCGATAGCGACCCGCGCGGTGACAAAGGCGTGGGTATTGCCACGAAAGGTGCCGTTATGCTCGGCAGGGCTCCACACGTCGAGCTCCGGTTTGAGGAGCAGCGCCGCGAACGGCAGCCCCATGCCCGACAGCGATTTAGCCAGCGGGATCATATCGGGTTCGACATCGTATTCCTCAAAGGAAAAGAAGGTGCCTGTGCGACCAAGTCCGGCCTGAATGTCATCCAAGATCAGCTTGGCGCCATGCTTTTTCGCGAGCTTGGCGATGCCTTGCATCCATTCCTTAGACGCCGCATTCAGCCCGCCTTCGCCCTGCACGGGCTCAAAGATGAATGCAGCCGGGGCGTCGATGCCGCTCGACGGGTTGTCGAGCATTTCTTCGGCCAACTTCAGCGTATCCACGTCACCCATCGACCCCTCGTAGGGCAGGTGGGTCACGTCGCCGAGGCTCACGCCGCCACCATCACGCTTGCCAGCATTACCGGTCAGCGAAAGCGATCCTAGCGTCATGCCGTGGAAACCGTTGGTGAAAGCGATAACGTTCGTACGACCGGTGACTTTACGGGCCAGTTTCAGCGCGGCCTCGACGGCGTTCGTGCCGGTCGGGCCGACCATCATGACCTTGTGGTCCATGCCGCGCGGCTCAAGAATGTGCTTCTCGAAGCTCTCTAGAAAGGCGGCCTTGGCGTCCGTATACATGTCCAGACCGTGGGCAATGCCATCGTTCTGGATATGCTCGATCAGCGCGGCCTTCATGTCGGGGTCGTTATGCCCGTAGTTCAGCGAGGAACAACCGGCCAGAAAGTCGATGTAGGTCTTGCCATTGGCATCGGTCATTTCCGACCCGCTGGCAGAGGTGAAAACGGTATCGAAGCTGCGGCAGTAGCTGCGCACCTCCGACTCACGTCGGGCAAAAACTTGTTTATCGGCTGAATTTTCAGTCGGCATAGGAGACCTCCAGGTCTATAACTAAAAGGGGATGTGCGGCGCGGTTCAGGCCGCTTTCTTGAATTCCTCGACAGGGAATTCGATGGTGACCATATGTTCGGTCGCGTGCGCGCCATCGAAGTGTTCTTCGCGCTTGAAATGCGGTTCGCTATCCATGGCGCCGTCCTGACGATCGGCAAATCGGGAGAACAGCGCCCAAGATGCATCGTTGTCCTTGGTGATGGTCGTCTGCATCTGGGTCACATCTGCACAGACCTCGCGGTCGAGGATATGTTCAAGCATGCGGGTGCCAAGCCCGGCGCCGCGCGCTTTTGCGGAAACGGCGACCTGCCAGACAAAAAGGGTGTCCGGGTCATCGGGACGGATATAGGCAGAAATCCAGCCCACGGCTTCGCCATCGATCTCGGCAAGCACGCAGGTTTCGGCGAAGTGATCGCATTGGATCAGGTTGCAATACATGGAGTTTTCATCCAGCGGTTTGCAATCCTTGACCAGCTCCCACACTGCCGATCCATCTTCGCCTACAGGTTCGCGAAGTGTGATTTCATCTTTTGCAGCCATGTCCGTCATTATCCGTTGTTACATTTATTTCGCAAGGCTTAGTATATGTGTGGCGCTGAAATAATCAACACCATCGTTAAATAAACTATAAACCGGCTAAAAGGTTCCTCCCGTAGGGAGAACCCTTTTGTTTTCTGGCGATTTTTGCCTTAAACTTACTGCGCAAGGCTTAGTATCGACTTGTATTATTGGGTTGCAAAAGTGCCACTGAACTTTAGCGTATGCTGGTAATTTCGAACGAGACACCGATGAGCCGCACCGATGAAAGCCTGATTTCACTCCGTCGTATTCTTCGATCAACCGAGCTTTACGGGCGCAAGCTCGCTGCGGAGGCAGGTCTGACGGCGGTTCAGTTGCGGGTGCTTCAGATCATTGCTGAAACCGGGTCGAGTACGGCCAAGCATCTTGCGACCCGCATGGGGGTGACTCAGGCGACGATGACCGCGCTCATCGACAAGCTGGAGAAGAAACAGCTTCTGACCCGGCACAGATCCGAAGTCGACAAGCGGCAGATGGATCTGCTGATCACCGATCTGGGGCGTGACAAGGTCAATGATGCGCCCGACCCGCTGCAACAGCGATACGTTCGCGCCTTCGAGTCGATGGAGCCTTGGGAACAGTTGATGGTGAACGCGGTGCTGGAGCGGGTCGCGGGCATGCTTGATGCCTCTGATATCGATGCCTCGCCAGTGCTGGATTCTGGTGATCTTCGGGGGGTCCGCTAGGGCCGAAAAGGCGGGGCACAACCCGTACACAAGCCGTGCAGCACCTGTACACCCCCTGTGCACCGGGGCCGAAAGCCAAGTTTTGCCTTTAATCTGGCAGGCGCGGGAAAAAATGATCAAATTATTGGTTGCGGAATTGACTGCCCCTGCGGGCTGGTGCAACGAGTTGCTCATGATTTCCTGAATAGCAAGAGGTGCCCCATGATGGACGATATCCCCAACTCGATCGAAGCGCGGGATGCGCGCGTTCACATGCACCCCTATACCAACGCCCGCGCCCTGCAGGAATCCGGCCCGCTGGTGATGGATCACGGCGAAGGCATCCATGTCTTTGACACGAGCGGCAAGAAATACATCGAGGCGATGGCCGGTCTCTGGAGCGTTGCCGTCGGATTCTCGGAAAAACGTCTGGCCAAGGTCGCTCATGAGCAGATGCTCAAGCTGCCTTATTACCACGTCTTTTCGATGCGCTCGCACCAGCCCGCCGTCGAGTTGGCGGAAAAGCTGATCGAGATGTCGCCGGTGCCGATGAGCAAGGTGTTCTTTACCAACTCGGGTTCCGAGGCGAACGACACCGCCGTCAAGATGCTCTGGTATCGCGCCAACGCCATCGGCCAGCCGGAAAAACGCAAGATTATCAGCCGCGTACGTGGCTACCACGGCATCACCGCCGTGGCCGCCAGCATGACCGGCTTGCCGATGAACCACATGTCCTTTGGCCTGCCGCTGCCGGGCTTCCTGCACACCGGGAATCCGCATTTCTGGCGCGAGGCTCAGCCGGGCGAAAGCGAAGAGGATTTCTCGGCCCGCCGGGCGGCTGAACTCGAGGCGATGATCCTTGAGGAAGGTCCGGAAACCATCGCGGCCTTCATCGCCGAGCCGGTGATGGGGGCGGGGGGCGTGATCGTGCCGCCGAAGGGCTACTGGCCCGCGATCAAGGCAGTGCTTGAAAAGTACGATATCATGATGATCGCGGACGAAGTGATCTGCGGCTTTGGCCGGACCGGCAAGATGTTCGCGACCGAAACTTATGATCTCAAGCCGGATATCCTCGTGATGTCCAAGCAGCTGTCGTCTTCGTACCAGCCGATCTCGGCCCTGATGATCAGCGAAAAGATGTTTGGGCCCATCGCGGACGAAAGCAACAAGATCGGTGCCTTTGGCCACGGCTACACCGGTGGCGGTCACCCCGTCGCGGCGGCGGTCGCGCTGGAAAACATCAAGATCATCGAAGAGCGCAATCTTGTCGAGAACGCGGCCGAGGTCGGTGCGCATATGCAGAAACGGCTCGCCGAACTGGCCGAGCACCGTCTGGTGGGCGAGCACCGCGGCATCGGTCTGATCGCCGCGCTGGAGCTGGTAACCGACAAGGACGCCAAGGTCGCGCTGGAAAAACCCGGTGCGATGGGTGCGACGGTTGCCGCGCGCATGCTGGAAACCGGCGTGATTTCCCGTCCGATCATGGATGCGGTCGCCTTCTGCCCGCCGCTGATCATCACCAAGGAGCAGGTCGACGAGATGGTCGACGGCACGGCCAAGGCCATCGACCTTGCCGCAGGTGATCTGGGCCTTTGAGCCCCGTGCGACAGTATGAATAAAGGAAAGCCCGGTGCGCTGCGCCGGGCTTTTTGCATTGCTGCGACATACTTGGTGAGACCGAAAGTCTTTGAAAACGAAGGTGCTCGCGATAGTTGTGGGCGGCAAATCAGGTCTTGATCGAACTGAACGGTTCTGTTTAGTAGCCGAAGTTGACGATCAGTACTTGTTTCATGCTTGGCGGCGAAACCTTTTCCGGGGCAGGCTGGCCGGGTCGGATACAGAGGTTTCCAGTTATGTCACGCATTCCGCATCGATTTCGAACCGGGGCACTTGCGCTTGCGCTTGTGAGTCTTTCGCCCTGCATGGCGCTGTCCGAGGACCCTCTGATGGTGCGGGCGGTGCGCGCCGAGCAGGTCGAGACCAGGCAGCACCTGTCCCTTACGGGGGAGATTTCAGCGCGTGAGATGGTGCAGACGGCCTTTCCGACCGGTGGCCGTATCGCCGAGATTGCCGTGGAAGATGGCGATCGGGTGAAGGCGGGCGAGGTGCTGGCTCGGATTGAGAAGGTGCAGCAAGAGCAATCGCTGCGCGCCGCCGAGGCCCAGCTGGCGGCAACGCGTGCCGAGTATGACGCGGCTCAGGATGCGGATCGCCGCCAGACCGCGCTGCTGGAACGCGGCGCGACGACCCGGGCGGCACGCAACGCGGCGGCTGATCGCTTTGCTGCGGCGGTGGCGCGACGAGCGCAGGCCGAGGCCGAATTGCAGCAGGCCCGCGATGCGCTTGAGGACACCGTCATCCACGCGCAGAACGATGCCACCGTTATCCGCAAACTGGCCGAGCCGGGACAGGTTGTCGGCGCAGCGCAGCCGGTGCTTGAACTGGCGCTGGGGGAGGGGCTTGATGCAATCTTTAATGTGCCCGAGCAAAAGATGCTTGGCACAGCGGAAGCGGAGACGCCGACCATAATCCTGTCGCCGATCGACCGGCCCGATGTGCAAGTGCCTGGTGTCGTGCGAGAAATCTCTCCGCTGGTCGATCCGGCGACGGGCACGGTTCAGGTCACCGTCGGGCTGGAGGAACCGCTGCCGGGCCTGAGCTACGGCGACACCGTGCGCGGGACGAGCCAGCCGCTGGAAGGCCGCAGCGTCGTTTTGCCTTGGTCTACCGTGACCGCGAACGACGAAGGGACCGCAGTCTGGGTGGTCGACCCGGCGACCAGCGCCGTTTCGCTGCGCGGGATCGAGGTGAAACGCTACACCAGCGATTCCGTCCTGCTGGAAAGCGGTGTCGAAGAGGGCGAACTGGTGGTGAGCAAGGGCGCGCAACTGCTTTATCCGGGCCGGATCGTCGCCCTACAGGAGGATCTCTGATGCGGTTTCTTTCACTGCTCCTGTTGCTGCTGTCCGGCGCGGCTGTGGCGCAGGACGCCCATGCCCCCCGCCCGGTTGTCACGGAAATCGTTTCGCCCCAGTCGGGGCTGGCCTCGAACTGGGTGGGGACAGTTACCGCGCCAAGCGAGATCGACCTTGGTTTCCTGCGGCTTGGCACGCTGGCCGAACGCGTCGTGGATGTTGGCGACACGGTTTCTAAGGGCGACGTGCTTGCCCGGCTTGATGCGAGCGACCTGCAGGCGCAGCTTCAGGCAGCGCAGGCCGGGGTAAGCATCGCCGAGGCCAATCTCCACACTGCGACCGATGCCTATGAGCGGGTCAAGACATTGGCGGACCGGGGCGTGACAAGCGCCTCGGCGCTGGAGGACACGCAGAACGATCTGTCTGCCGCGCGCGCGGCGCTGGATCAGGCCCGCGCCGAAGCGGCCCGCGCCGAGGACGCGCGCGACTATGCCAACCTGCGCGCGCCCATTGATGGTGTGGTGACAACGGTCAGGGCCGAACCGGGGGCGACGCTGGATGCGGGGCAGGCGCTGATGACGATTGCCGCCACGGGCGGGCGCGAAGTGGTGATTTCTCTCAGCGAAGAGGATGCGGCGGGCATGGCGGAGAGTGCGGCATTTTCCGTGCGGCTTTTGGCCAATCCGGATGTGCGGTCCACGGCGGTACTGGACCGGATCGACCCGGTCACCCAACGCGCCAGCCGTACCCGGAGCGCCCATCTGACGCTTGACACCGATGCGCCCGAGGCGTTCCGGCTGGGTACGCTGGCGACGGTGACCCTGTCGACGCATCAGGCGGCGGTCACCACCCTGCCGACGCGCGCGCTGATCGCGGGAAGCGAACCGCCGACGGTCTGGCGCGTCCATCCGGACAGCCGCGAAGTCGAACAGGTAAGCGTCGAAACCGGCCCGGTGGCGGGTGGGCGCGTCGTGATCCTCTCTGGCGTGGAGACGGGCGATGAAATCGTGATCCGGGGGGTGAACCTGCTTGAACCCGGACATGTGGCGGGGCGGCGCATTGCGCCAAGGACTATTCCCGGAGGGACACAATGAGCGGTTTCAACCTGTCGGACTGGGCGCTCAAGCACCGGTCATTCGTGTGGTTCCTGATGATCGTGAGCCTTGTCGCCGGGGCCATGGCCTATGTGCAGATCGGTCGCGAGGAAGACCCGAATTTCGCGATCAAGACGATGGTCGTCTCGGCGGCGCTGCCGGGGGCATCAGTCGTCGAGACGCTGAACCAGGTCACGGACCGGATCGAGAAAAAGCTCGAGGATCTGGACGAACTGGACAAGACGCGGTCCATCACCCGGCCGGGGCAGGCGGTGGTCTATGTCGAACTGCTCGACACGACCCGGGCCAAGGACCTCCCGGAAATCTGGCAGCGCGTGCGTAACATGATGGCCGATATCCGGGGCGAATTCCCGGCCGAATTCGCGGGCTTCCAGTTCAACGACCGGTTCGGCGACGTGTTCGGCAACCTTTACGCCTTTACCTCGGACGGGTTCACCCCGCGCGAGGTGCGCGACTATGTCGAGGAAGTGCGCCGCGCGGTGCAGGCGCTGCCGGATTCCGGCAAGGTCGAAATCTATGGCACGCGCGATCAGGTGGTGTATCTTGAATTCTCGCCCGAGCGGCTGGCGGCTCTGGGGTTGAGCCAGGCGCAGGTGCAGCAGACGCTTGCCGCGCAGAACGCGATTTTGCCCTCGGGCGAGATTGACGCCGGATCGGAACGGATCATGGTGCGGGTCGGCGGCGCGTTCAATTCGGCGCAAAGCGTGCTGGACGTGAACCTGCGTGTCGATGGCCAGTTCTTTCGCCTGACAGACGTGGCCGATATCCGGCTTGATTACGAAGACCCGCCCGCCGAACTGTTCCGTTTCAACGGCAAGGAGGCCATAGGTCTGGCTATCGGCATGCGCGAAGGCGCCAATATTGTCGATTTCGGCGAAGAGCTGAGCGTGGTGATGGAAGAGGTCGAGGCCAATCTGCCTATCGGCATCCAGATCGACCATATCGCGGATCAGCCCGAAGTGGTGGATGAGGCGGTCGGCCATTTCATTCAGGCGCTGGTCGAGGCGGTTGTGATCGTGCTGGCTGTCAGCTTTGTAAGCCTTGGCCTGCGGGCCGGTCTGGTTGTGACTCTGACGATCCCTCTTGTGCTCGCGATTACCTTCGTTGTGATGCATTACGCTGGCTTCACCCTGCAGCGGATTTCGCTCGGAGCGCTTATTATTGCGCTGGGGCTGCTGGTGGATGACGCGATGATCGCGATTGAGACGATGATCTCACGGCTTGAAATCGGCGAGTCCCTGACCAAGGCGGCGAGTTTCGCATGGACCTCGATTGCCTTCCCGATGCTCTCGGGCACGCTGGTGACGGTGGCCGGTTTCATCCCGATCGGATTGAACAATTCGGCGGCGGGGGAATTCACCTTTTCGCTTTTCGTGGTGATTGCCGTGTCGCTGCTGGTGAGCTGGATCGTGGCGGTTTTGTTTGCGCCGCTGCTTGGCGTGACGCTGTTGCCGTCGAAGATGAAACATCACGAGGCAGGGCCGGGGCGCGTGCGGCGCCTGTTCCACCGGGTGCTGCGTACAGCGATGCGGTTCCGCTGGGTGACGATTGCCATCACGCTGGTCGCGTTCGGCGCGTCGGTCTGGGCGATGCAATTTGTCGAGAACCAGTTTTTCCCGTCCTCTGACCGGCCCGAGTTGCTGGTCGATTTCACCCTGCCGCAGAATGCGTCGATCACCGAAACGAGGGCCGAGATGGACCGGTTCGAAGAGGCGCTGAAGGGGCATGAGGACGTGCTGTTCTGGTCTTCTTACGTGGGACGCAGCGCGCCGCGTTTCATCCTGTCTTACGAGGTTCTGACAGCAGGTCCGAATATTGGCCAGATCGTGATCCAGACACCGGGTGTCGAAGCGCGCGACCGTTTGCGCGCGGAACTGGTCGAACTGTCTGAGACGCAATTTCCCGGCGTCGACATATTCGTGAAGCTGCTGGAGATCGGCCCGCCCGTCGGACGTCCGGTTCAGTTCCGCATCACCGGCCCTGAGATCGATGTGCTGCGCGACCATGCGCGCGATCTGGCGGCGCTGGTGGCGTCGGATGCGCGGACGGCGAACGTGGTGATGGACTGGAACGAACCGTCACGGGTGGTCCGGGTCGATATCCTTCAGGACCGGCTGCGCCTGCTGGGGCTGACCTCGCAGGATGTGGCGACGTCGCTCAGCGCGATCTATGACGGTATCGGCGTCACCGAGATCCGTGATGGCACCTATCTTGTCGATCTGATCGCGCGGGGCGGGCCCGAGACGCGTTCCTCCATCGATGCGCTGACGAACCTTCAGCTTGGCGCCAGCAATGGCGTGGCGATCCCGCTCTCTTCGGTCGCGGTGTTCCGGTATGACACGGAGCAGCCGGTGATCCGGCAGGAAAACCGGATGCCGACGATCATCGTGCAGGCGGCCATTTCGACCAAGGACCAGCCCGCGACCATCGTCGATGCGTTGGCCCTCAAGGTGGCCGAGTTCAACGAGGGGCTGCCTTTCCGCTACGAGGTCACGGTTGGCGGGACGGTTGAATCCAGTGCCGAAAGTCAGGCCCCGATTGCCGCGGTGGTGCCGCTGATGCTGCTGATCATGGCGGCGCTGGTGATGATGCAGATGCAGAGCTTTCGCAACGCGTTGGTGGTTTTCGCCGCCGCGCCGCTTGGGCTGATCGGCGTTGTTGCCGCGCTTTTGCCCTCGGGCGCGCCGCTTGGCTTTGTCGCGATCCTTGGCGTGCTGGCCCTGATCGGCATCCTGATCCGGAATTCCATCATCCTCGTCCATGAAATCGACATCCAGCGTGAACACGGGCTGTCGGCCTGGGATGCGGTGTTCAATGCCTCGGACAGCCGCGCGCGGCCTATCTTGCTGACTGCCGCAGCGGCAAGCCTTGCCTTGATCCCCATATCCCGGCAAATATTCTGGGGACCGATGGCCTATGCCATGATGGGAGGGATCATCGCGGGGACAATCGTTACGCTTGTCTTTGTTCCGGCCCTTTATCTGGCGGTCCATCGGGTCCGGAAACCGGAGAGCACGGGATAATCCAGCGGCAAGAATAAAGTTGCTTTATTTTTGTATCGATTGCGCTGTATGACCTGATATCGGATTTCGGTTTCCATTCCTGGGAGCGTGAAAGTTTCCTTTAGCTTGCGTGGGGAAGTCGCGACGTAGATGTTAAGGCGTCAACCGGATCACAGGGATCCACTTAGTTTTCTTGCGGGGTCCGGTGAAATGGCCCGCCGAATTCGCGAATTCAACTGGGCGGACCATCCCTTTGGCCGTCCTGAAACCTGGCCGCAATCCCTGCGCTCGGCCGTTGGAATCTGTCTGCACTCGGCTTTTCCGACAGCAATCTACTGGGGATCAGAGCTTCGGCTGATCTATAACGATGCCTGGTCGCATATTCCGGGCCCGCGCCATCCGGCGGCCTTGGGGCAACCGGCCAAGGAAGTCTGGTCGGATATCTGGCATATCATCGAGCCACAATTCTCGCAGGTCATTGAGAAAGGCGCCGGAGTCTCGCTTTCCGATCAGTTGCTGCCGATGGAAAGGTTCGGTTATCCCGAAGAGACCTACTGGAGCTACAACTTCACTCCGATTCACGAAGAGGATGGCGGCATTGGCGGGGTCTTTAACTCGGGCATGGAAACGACGCGCGATGTGCTGATTCAGCGGCAGATGCAATTCGTGCTGCATCTTGAGGAACAGCTTGCAACGCTTTCCGAGCCGGTCGAGATCCGCAGGCACATGATGCGGATGCTTCAGAAGATGCTTGCGCCGGTCGAGATCGGGCTTTGCCTGTTCGACAGCAAGGGGCAGGGCGAGGTTCTGACGGCAGAGCCGGGGGACGAATACGCGATGCCCGACGAACTCTGGGCCTGGGCGAAACGCGACTTCCTGGACGGTCGGGCTCTGGTGCTGCATGACGTTACCAGCGAAAGCGCGTTCGCGAATTTTGACATGCCCGAGCGATTTCGGACAGGCGGCTTTCTGGCTGTGCCGCTTGTTCGAGGGGGAATCGTGCGGGCAGTTCTTTTCGCGCATTGTTCGACCACGTGCCACTGGAACGCCTTCGACGAGGCGGCGCTGGAAAAGTGTCTCGAGGTGTCTGACAAATTCGTCGAACTCGCGATTGCAATCGAGCGCGAGGAGACCATCAAGCGCGAAGTGGATCACCGGGCCAAGAACCTGCTGGCGATCGTCCGTTCCGTCGTGCGCCAGACCACGGCCAAGGATGTGCCGACGTTCCGGGCGCAGGTCAACGACCGGCTGACGGCGCTGGCGCGGGTGCATTCGATGCTGGCGGCATCGAACTGGACCGAGATCGAACTGATGGATCTGATCTCGCAAGAGCTGGCGCCCTATGGCGCGGACAAGGCGAAACGCATCTGCGTCAAGGGGCCGAGTATCCGGTTGAACGCGCAGGATGCGCAGACCATTTCGCTGATGGTGCATGAACTTACGACCAACGCAGCCAAGTATGGCGCGCTGTCGCGGCTGGACGGGCAGTTAACCATTGGCTGGGAGATAGACGCCGAAGGATCGCTGATGTTTTCGTGGGAAGAGAATTGCCCGGGCTTTGACCCCAGCGCCGTCTTGGACAGCGCGCCGGGGTTCGGGTCGGTCCTGCTGAACCGGGTCGCCGAGCGGCAGATGGGTGGAAAGCTTGACCGCCGCGCGGCGCCCGGCGTATTACGCTATCGCTTGTCGATCCCGGCAGACAGCGCCTTGCGGCTGGGCGCGACGATGTCGAGCGGCGAGCCCAAGCAAAAGGGATATGGCGGGGAGAAATCGGTGCTGATCGTCGAGGATGAAATCATCGTCGCCTTCGATCTCGAAGAGATGGTGGGCGAGATGGGCCATCGCGTGTTCGGCGTCGCGTCTTCGCTTGACGGGGCGCTTGCGAAGATTTCGCAGGGACGTCCGGATATTGCCATCCTTGATCTCAACCTCAGCGGGGAATCCTCGCTCCCCCTGGCCGAGAAGCTGGCGCGCAACGGCGTGCCGATCATTTATTCCACCGGGTACGAGGTGGTGGACGGTCTGCCCGGTATGCCGGAAGCCGCCCGGATCGTGCAAAAGCCGATGGCGCAGGAAGATCTGGCCAGGACCATCGCCGATCTGACAGGGCGGCTTAATTAGAGCGGGATGCGTGACGTGGCGGTTCCAAGGACACCGACGGAAAACGGTAGTTAAAAAACGAAAAGCTCAGGAGTTTTCCTGAGCTTTTCGTTTTCATCGCGATCCGATGAATAATGGATCTTGAGAGCTAGTAAGAACGCTCGGCGTTTTCGTCCGCGTTCTTTGCGAGCAGTTCCATGAGGCAGTTGCCAAGCTGACGCCCATTGGTCGGTTTCGGGCAAAAGGCTGCTTCCGGGAAGGAGGCCGAAATCTGGTCTTCAAGTGCGTGGCCCGAGTGGAAGATGATCTGCGTGCCGCGCTTCTCGAGTTCGCGGGCTAGTGGGAAAACCTCACCGTCCTTAACGCGCACATCCAGTATCGCCGCGTCAGGCAGTTCGTTTTCAAGGATTTTGAGACCGTCGCGCACGCTCGCGCACTGGCCGACAACGTCGTAGCCAAGATCCTCCATCATGAACATGATGTCCATCGAAACGATGATCTCGTCTTCGCAGATGAGAACTTTTATTTTGTCTTCTTTTGCCATCTGAATATCATGCGCCATAATTCAATCTCATTTCTCTTCCGTTCGGTGAGGCGTCTACCGAGACGCTTCCGTCAAGTTGATCCGCAGCAATCTGGACCAGCATTGAACCGAACCCTGCTTTTTGCTCTCCATGTTCAAATTCGTCGGAATAGGATTCGTTCCATAATATCTCTAATTTCCCGTTACCGGGTGCCTCCCAGGACACATGCAGAATGCCTTCAATCGGCCCAAGGACACCGTATTTCGCTGCATTTGTAGCCCATTCATGCAGAATAAGCGACAGAGGTGACAAATCGCCGCTATCAACTGTGACATTCGGACCCTTCATGTCGTAGCGGTCTTCCCCGGCATAAGGTGACAGTGTTGCCTCGATCACATCCCTCAGGCTGACAGGGGCACCGCTTTGCTGCTGGCTGAGGTTGTGCGAACGTGCAAGCGCGGCCACACGGGTTTCCACGCCTTCGACAACTTCGCGCACCGTGGTCGCCGACCGGCCCACAAGCCGCAGCATCCCCGAGATGATCGAGAACATGTTCTTCACGCGATGGTTCATCTCGCGCAGCATCAGCTCGCGAATACGCGCCGCTTCATTCTGTGCGGTGACATCCGAGATCACCCCGAGTAAACGGAACACCCGCCGCGGTCCGTCAGCGCGACCGTAGAGCCGGATTTCGCGGCTCTGCCCGTCGGCTTCTTGCAGGGTGACGGTCACATCGAGTTCGTCATGCTGCGAGATATCCTCGAAGGCGTCGGACAATATCTTTTGGTTTTCCTGGTCGAGCGACTTGGCCGCCTCTTCCAGGGGAAGGTCATCTGGTGATTTTTCTGGCAGGCCGAGCAGGGCCTTACTGGTGTCGTCAAGGCGCAGCATCTGCGTCGAGGGTATGAACTCCCAGACGCCAAGCTCGGTGACTTCGAGCGCAAGCCGCAAACGGTCGCCTTCCTCGGCAAGGGCCTGTTCGAGCCGGAGTTCCTGCGTCAGGTTCGTGAATACCAGAGTGGCACCGTCGATACTATCGTCAGAGCCCTTGTAGGGTGTGACCAGCAATGACCATGTGGTGCCGCCGGTCATGTCGCGGACGTGCAGGGTTTTGGCCTCGCCGCCGTTTATCACGTCGGTCGTTGCCTGAATGATTTCGCCGTTTTCCAGAACAACGCTACTGACTTCGTTCAGCGGCCGCCCCCGGTCGCCGCGGCGGAACGGATAAATTTCAAGGATCGCCTCGGTGTAGTTGCGGATGTGCAGGTTGCAGTCCACCACCACCAGTGGCAGCGCCGTAGAGGAAAAGAAGTTGTGCAGGTCGGCATTGGCGACAGAAAGCTGATCGACCTTTGATTTCAGCTCGTCGTTGACGGTCGCCAATTCCTCGTTTGTCGACTGAAGCTCTTCGTTCATCGACATCATTTCTTCGTTCGAGCTTTTCAGCTCTTCATTCGCGGTCTCGAGTTCCTCGACCGTGATGTGCAGGCGAGCGCGGGTCGAGCGCAGATCTTCCTCGAGGCTCTGAACATGGCTGTCCGACGGGTTCAGTTCCTCGATATCGGCGTCGTCGATCGCCTCGAACTTCTCGCGGTCCTGAAAAATCAGCAGCGTGGTGCCATCGCTCAGGCCCTCGGCGATGAGGTCAAGCTGCTGCTGGCCGAATTCGGACCGGGAGCTGAGATCGCGGGTGACAATGCGCTTGCCGGGTTCCGGGCCGCGCCGGATCAGGGCCGAGACCGCCTCGCGCAGGCCGGGGCGGGCCAGCGTCTGGATGTGCTGGGCGGATTCCGAACCGGGTTCCAGCGCGAGATACTTGCTGAGACGGCCGGTGGAACCAAGGATCTTGCCCGCGGCGGTGACGTGCACAGTCGCCGGTGCGTACGCCTGCAGGATGCGGTCTGCAGCGATGCCACGCTGCCATGTCACGCGCGTCGCTTCCCGGTCGTCACGAGCGGAATCACGGTAGTCATTGTCTGAACTACGCTTGCCACGCAGATGCAGCGGATAATCGGAATCGCCATCCTTGCGTCGGAAGAGCCGTGCGCTCTGATCGAGCGTTGCAAAGGCAGAGTCGAACCGGCCGATGGTTTCGGACGGGCCAAGGAAAAGGGTGCCGCCGGGTCGGATCGCGTAGTGAAAGACGGGCAACGCATTGGATTGCAGCTTGTCACCGAAATAGATCAGCAGGTTGCGACACGAAAGCAGGTCGATGTTCGAAAGCGGCGGGTCGCGCACAACCGAGTGCAGCGAAAAGCGGATCATGTCCCGGATGCGCGAATTGATCTGGAACTTGCCCTCGCGGGCAATCGTGTAGAGTTCTCGCATCTCCTCCGGAATATCCGCAAGTGCAGCGATTGGGTAAAGTCCCTGCCGCGCAATTGTCAGCATCTGTTCGTCAATGTCGGTGGCGAAAATCTGGATCGAGATGGACTTTTGCTGGAGCCGGACTTCCTCGGAGAACAACATCGCGATGGAATAGGCTTCCTCGCCGCTGGAACAGCCGGGCACCCAGACGCGGATTTCCTCGCCCTTGTTGTCGCGGACCAGAGGTTCAATCACCTCGTTTCTCAGGACTTCGAAATGTTCGCTATCGCGGAAAAAGCGGGTGACGTTGATCAGGAGTTCGCGGAACAACGTCTCACATTCTTCCTGATCCGTTTTCAGGCGTTCGAGATATTCGTTGCCATCCTGAAGGTCGAGCACCTGAATGCGCCGTTCGATCCGGCGCACAAGGGTTGAGGGTTTGTAATCGGTGAAATCGTGGCCGACGACCTTGTAGAGTTGATCGCAGATATCGCTGATACATTCCGCCACCGTGCGCGACAGGACAGTGTCGCCCTGGGCCAGCGATTTGTGAGCATAGAACTGCGTGATCGTATCGACGATCTGATCGGGGCGGCGCACGAAATCTACCATGCGTGTCGCCTTGGCCGCGTTGGGCATGCCGTCATAGCGCGCCGTTTCCGGCGTCTGCGCAATGCACAGCCCGCCGTGTTCCTTGATCGCGCGCAGGCCCGAACTGCCGTCGGCGCCGGTGCCGGACAGGATCACGCAGGCTGCATAGCGCCCCTGATCCAGCGCGAGGCTTTCGAAAAAGTCGTCTATCGGACGGCGCAGCCCGCGCGGCTGGGCGAATTCGGTCAGCTCCAGCACGCCCTCATGGATCGACAGCCCGTGCCCCGGCGGAATAATATAGACCTTGCCAGCCTCTACCTTTTCACCGCCCGATGCCTGTTGCGCGTCAAGCGCCGTCTGCCGGCCGAGTAGCTCGGCCAGGAGGCTTTCGTGGTTCGGGTCGAGATGCTGGATCACGACATATGCGAGGTTGGTTTCAGGATTGGCGGAGGCCAGCATCTCGCGGATTGCTTCAAGCCCGCCCGCAGATGCCCCGATTCCGACGATACAAAGGCGACGATCGTCCTCGTCGACTGGGTCACTCATTCTCAGCGGGTCTCTTTTTCAACTTTGGTTTCTTATTAGTTTTCTTCGTTCAGCGAAAGTTTTGCAACCGTGGCAATAGAATCCGCGAGGATTTCAGCAGAGCCCATCATTGCAAGGCCAAAGTCCCGGCCCACGGATTCCACATCAGTGATGCTCTTGCGCAAATTCCGGTCGTTTCTTTCGATTTCCGATCGCATCATCGCCGATCCGAGGTTGAACTGCGAAGCGAGGATGAACTGGGTCTGGCCGCGGCGGTCACGCAGCCGGCTCATGAAAACGAAATTGTGAAAGGTCGAGCCGTCCTTGCGGTAATTGAGGATCGGGAATCTGCCGCCGTCGACGCTGTCGTCGTGAACGAATTCATGCAACGCGTCGATAGAACTGGCCTTGGTGTCGGGACCCTGAAGAAGACGGCAATTCTTGCCGATGACATCATCCGGTTCGTAACCGGTCAGGTCGCAGAACGCCTTGTTCACCAAAACAAGCGGAACATCGTCATTCTGCCGGGACAGGGCGAGTGCTACGCGGGACTTTTCAAAGTATTCGTTCAGGCTCTTGGGAAGCTCAGAGATATCGGAGGTCATTCGTACTGGTTTTCCCGCTCTGGGTGCCTGACGGTTGAGGCATCTGATTTCATTCGCAATAGGTTACACTACCTGCGAAGCGCAGGTCATCTCAACCCAATCCGTGGGAAACTAGAGCCCGTCGAGGATTCGTAAACGGCAGAAAAGATCTTTTTTGTACGTTCCTGCTTTTTGGTCCTATACCTCGGTCACCAGTACCGATTGGTTCACCAGGCTTGCAGCACCGCCGTAGATCGTCATGAAAGCGATGTCTGCCGCGTCGCGGCCCACCGATATCTTGGCAATTCCGTTCGGCTCGGTCATGCCGGTGGCGTCGATCAGGTGCCATGCGCCGCCAAGGTAAACTTCTGCCAGCGCGTGAAAATCCTGCGGTTTAACACCCAGTCCATAGCCCGATACCATGCGTGCAGGGATCGTTGAGGCCCGCACCAGCGTGATTACAAGATGGGCAAAATCACGGCAGACCCCCTGCCGGGCGACAAAAGTCTCCAGCGCGGTGGTCTGTGCATCGCTGGTGCCGATCACGTAGGTCAGGTTGTTGCGCACCCAGTCCAGAATATCGAGAACGCGCTGACCGCCACTGCTGGCGCCGAAATTGTCCTCGGCGAATTTCTGGAAAAGATCTGACGGGCAATAGCGGGACGGTACGAGGTAAGGCATGACTTCCTCGGGCAGATTGCGCAGCAACATGGTCGGAAACGCGCGTATATCGGTATTGGGCCGTGTCACATCGATCAGCGCCGTATAGTGGCAGGAAAAGTTCTGCGCCACATGCGCCCAGACAAGGTTTGACGGCGCATCGCGGATCGTTAGCTGCGTGTCGGAGTAATAGGCATGGTCAATCATCGTCTGGCGGTCGAAGTCGCCGACGCCAATTTGCAACAAGATATCCGCCGCCTGTGCCACGTCATATGCAAGGTCCACACTCACCGATAGCCGTCGGGCGGGACCGCTGGTGTCGCTCGACGTTTCGGAATGCTCTGAGGTGGATGACATTGATGCTCCTGTCGGGGCTGAAGTGGACGGACGCCACGAGGCGTCAGGTCGGTGTGGATTCACGCGGTTGCTTTTCGGTTTCGTCATGCACGGGTTCGGAGTCGAAATCACCCAGGAAACGCGCGAGCGTCTGCATGTTTTCCATTTCGTCGCAGGCGATCTTTATCACGATCAGAACCGGCAGGGCCACGATCATGCCAATGACCGACCAGATCCACGCGAAAAAGGCCACCGTAAGGAACACGACGGTGGTGTTGAGCCGCATCCGGCGCGAGATCACCATTGGCGTCACGAACTGGCCTTCGATCGAGGTCAGAAGGATGTAGGTGATGAACACGCCGGCCGTGGGCCAGAGCCCATCAAGGCTTATGAATGCGACCGCGGCGGCGATACAGGCACCGAGCAGACCGCCAAGGTAAGGTACGAAGTTCAGCGCGAACCCCATCAGCCCGAACAGGATCGCGCCGGGCATGTTCCACAGCATCATGGCGATGCCGATGGAGACGCCAAGCCCGGCGTTTATCAACGCGATACCCCCGAGGTAGTGGCCAAGCCGGTCTTCGATGGTATGGAGCACGGCAACAGCCTTTCGCTTGTCGCGAAAGCGACGAAGGCTTTGCACCGTCTTCGTCAGAAAGAGATCGCCGGAGGCGACAAGAAAGAACAGCAGGATCAGCGCCATCAGCACCTGGCTGGCAAAGGACGGTGCCATGCTCATGATTGTGCCGACAACGCCAGCGTCGGAGACGACAGTGACCTCCACCGGCTTTTCCTCGTCCTCGTCGACGATATCCTTGGCAGCCTTGGTTGCCTCGTTCAGTGCCTCGATCGGGCCGCCCGTAGCGTTAACCTTTTCGTTGATCTGTTTCACCATCTCCGGCAGGTCGCGCATCATCTCGGCAGCGGGCGTGCTGAGCTGGAACGCTACCACGGCCAGGCCGACCCCCATCAGCCCGGTAAAAAGCGCGGCCGAAATGGGAGAGGGAACACCGATCCGCGCAAGCAGGCGGCGGGGTCGGTTCAGAACCAGATAGCCGAGAAAGGCTGCGGTGACGGGGATGAGGAAATCGCTGGCCCAGACCAGCGTGTGCAGAAGCAGTATCAGGAAAATGCCCCTGACGGGCCATTTCAAACCATGAGTTGAGGGACGCACTGGTCCCTGAAACTCGGGGGAAGGCTGGCTCGGTGGCTTGCTTTCCATGTAGTGCCTTCCGTTTGGCTATGTCTCCCGGTCCGGGGATCGGTTCAGGCCGTCTCACCTGTGGTGACCTTACGCGCTGGGGACCCTTCGGGTTCCGGTTCCGTGGCGTCGGCCTGTTTCTGCTCCCGGATGGTTTCGATCTCGGCGTTCAGTTCGGCCCCGAGCAGCACGATGAACGCTGAAATCCAGAGCCACATCAGCAGTACCACGATGCCGCCCAATGCGCCGAAGCTTTCGTTGTAAGAACCAAAATTGCTGACGTAGAAAGCGAACCCGGCCGACGCAATGATCCACAGGGAACACCCTACAACTGCACCGACAGAAGCCCATGACCATTCAGGGCGACGTCGGGACGGTCCGAAACGATAGAGCAGGGACAGCCCGAAAATCGTCATGAAGAACACCGCAACAAGCGTCAGGATAGAGATCAGCAGTGACCAGCCCGGACCAAAGTCCATGAAGGACAGGAGAGCGGGTATAGCCGTGCTCGCAAGCAAGCCCAGAAGCACTCCTACAATAACGAAAAGCGTCAGGATCAAGGTGGTCAAGGTCAGAGCGATAAAACCTCGCTTCTCGCGCTCATTGTAGGCGACATTCATCCCCTGGATGAGACTGGCCGTACCACGCGATGAGGAGTAAATCGCGAGCAGTATGCCGAGTATTGCGGTCAGGCCGAGGCCGCCCTGCCGACTTCCCGCAACAGCAGTCGCCTGATCAGTGATGATTTCCACGGCTTGGTCGGGCATAATGCCCTGCAGCTCGTCAATCTGAGATACGATCTCGTTCGGGTCGACAACTAAACCGCTTATTGCCATCATCGCTGTGATCGCGGGAAACAGGGCAAGAAGGGCGTAGAAGGCGACCCCAGCCGCCACGAGTCCAATCCGCTCGTCAATGATTGCGTCCTTCACCCGCCATCCAAGGCTTTTCCACTCCTTGAAACTCAGACGGATAGGAAAGCCTGCATTTGACGGATGGGACATATCATCTCCTTGCTAGCCAGCGGTCCGAGCGTTGCCCGTACGGATTGGCGTTGATCAGAATACAAAGCCGACAATTGCCAGAACGACGACCACGAGACCAACCAGATAAATGATGTTATGCATTTTGACTCTCCTTTGTAACGGAGAGTCAACTTGTTATGGGCGCGACTGGTTCCCGGCCGAATGCGGCCCGTCCGGTCAGGGCCGGCGCGGCGGGTTGCTGCCCCTGTCGTTCGGACGCGCCCGCTTGCCGGGTTTGGAGCCGCCGGGCTTTCCGGCGCCGGGCCGGGCGCGGCCGGGTTTGCCATCCGGACGGGGCATGCGTTTCGAGGTATCCGAGGCATCAAAGCGCGGTTTGCGCTCGGCGCTCTTGCCATCGCCCTGATCGGCCTTGTCGCGCGCAGGGCGGGCGGTGAACTTGCCGCCGGGTTTGCCTGCCGGTTTGCCGAATCCGGGCTTGCCACCGGGTTTTCCGCCGGGCTTGCCACCGGGCTTTCCGGCTGGTTTGCCCTTGTGCTTGTTATCCGGCCTGCCTGCCGGCGCGTCGTGCCGGTCGGCATCGGGCTTGCGCTTGGAGGGTTTCGAAATCGTGTGGTTGATCGGCTTTTCTTCGGCCGGGGCACGATCTCTCGGGGCCTTGTCAAAGCTGCGGCGCGGTTTATCCGACGGACCCTTGCGTTGCGGCGTGCGGTCATTGCCCGGTTTGCCCTGTGCAGGGGGCGGACCATCGGCGCGGCGCATCTTGACCCCTGCCTCAAGCTCGCCGCCTTCGCCGATGCGTTCGATAAAGGGCGCGGCGCTGGTTTCGGTTAGTTCGACCAGCGTTTCGTTCTGTTGAACGCGGATCGCGCCGATGTGGTCCTTTTGGAGATCGCCCGCCCGCAGCAGCAGCGGTAGAAGCCAGCGCGCCTCGGCGCGGTCGTCGCGGCCGACGGACAGGCTGATCCATGTGCTCGGGCCAAAGGGCTTGCGTTCGCGCGGGGCCGGGGCGGCATCGGGCGGCGACAGATCCTCGGGCGCGGACTGGCGCGTCTGGTACAGGCGGAAATAGGCGGCGGCGATTTTCTCGGGCGCGTGCAGGGCCAGCAGTTTTGCCGCGAATTCCTGCTCGAATGCGGTGTTTTCGTCGCTCCAAACCGGATCGGCCAGCAGGCGTTCCTCGTCGCTGCGGCGAATGTCATCCGCCGAGGGCGGTACTGTCCATTCGGCCTGGATCTTGGCGAATTTCAGCAGGCGTTCGGCTTTCTTGACGATCTTCGGCGTGACGATCAGTGCCGAGATCCCCTTGCGACCGGCGCGGCCCGTACGGCCCGAGCGGTGCAGCAGCGCTTCGGTGTTCGAGGGCAGGTCGGCATGGATGACCAGTTCGAGATTGGGCAGGTCGATGCCGCGTGCGGCCACGTCGGTGGCCACGCAGACGCGGGCGCGCCCGTCGCGCATCGCCTGAAGCGCATGGGTGCGTTCGGCCTGGCTGAGTTCGCCCGAAAGGCTCACCACCGAGAAGCCCCGGTTGGCGAAACGGGCGGCGAGACGATTCACTGCGGCGCGGGTATTGGCAAAGACCAGCGCGTTCTGGGCATCGTGATACCGCAACACGTTGATGATCGCGTTTTCCGCGTCGTTCTGCGCCACGCGCAACGCCTGATAGGTGATGTCGGCGTGCTGGCTGGCGCTGTTGATGGTGCTGACCCGTTCGGCATCGCGCTGGTACTGCTCGGCCAACTTGGCGATCATTGGCGAAACGGTCGCCGAGAACAGCAGGGTGCGGCGGTCTTCCGGTGCTTCGGCCAGCATGAATTCGAGATCTTCGCGGAAGCCGAGATCGAGCATCTCGTCCGCTTCGTCCAGCACGATGGCGCGCAGGGCGGACATGTCGAAAGAGCCGCGCTGGATATGGTCGCGCAGACGGCCCGGCGTACCGACAACGATATGCGCGCCGCGTTCCAGTGCGCGGCGTTCATCGCGCATGTCCATGCCGCCGACGCAGGACACAACCCGCGCCCCCGCCTTGGCATAGAGCCAGCCGAGTTCGCGCATCACCTGCAGCGCCAGTTCGCGGGTCGGCGCGACGATCAGCGCCAGCGGCGCGGCGGCGGGGCCAAGCGTTTCGGTATCGCCCATCAGCGTCCGCGCGATGGCAAGGCCGAATCCGACGGTCTTGCCCGATCCGGTCTGCGCCGAAACCAGCAGGTCGCGGTCCTGCAATTCGGGGGCGGTGACGGCCTCTTGAACCGAGGTAAGGGTGTCATAGCCGCGTTCGGCCAACGCATCGGCAATCGTCTGGATCATGGAAGTGTCGTTTCGTGAAAGAGGTGGCGGGCGCGCCCGATAGGGTTTCGGCGCGCCGAAGAAGAGCCTCCCTAACGCTCTGGATTGGGAAAGTACATGCCTAATTCGTGTCAACCTTTGCGCCCTGTGGCCGCAGGGCGGGGAAGGGCCGGTTTGCCACATTCGCCGAGAAAGCTGGGCGGAAATTCGCCGGATAGGGCTGGATCAATCGGCGCAATTCGCCTTGTTTTCAGGCCGTTTCGCCTGTTTGCAGGCATAGGGTGGCGCAGATCGCGACAGGTCCAAGAATTGCCTTGCCTGCGCCACATCCGCCCCCTATCCGTCGGTCTCAACCAAGGACACGGGACGAGGAAAGCCAGGTGCCAGAGGCCACGACCACCCCCGAACATTACGATCTCTTTGTCATCGGGGGCGGTATCAACGGCTGCGGTATCGCGCGGGATGCCGCCGGGCGCGGGCTTCGCGTCGGGCTGGCCGAGATGAACGACCTTGCCTCGGCAACCTCTTCGGCCTCGACCAAGCTTTTTCATGGCGGGCTGCGCTATCTCGAATTTTTCGAGATCCGGCTGGTCAAACATGCGCTGGCCGAGCGTGAAGTCCTGCTGCGCAACATGCCCCATATCAGCTGGCCGATGCGTTTCGTGCTGCCCTATCACGAAGAGATGCGGTTCGAGACGGACACGCCGGTGTCGCGCCTGCTGGGTATCTTCATGCCATGGACACGCGGACGCCGACCATCATGGATGATCCGGCTGGGCCTGTCGCTGTACGACAGCCTTGGCGGGCGCGAGATATTGCCGCCCAGCAAGAACCTCGATTTGCGCGACACGCCCGAGGGTGCGCCGCTCAAGGACAAGTTCGAGAAGGCGTTTGAATATTCCGATTGCTGGGTCGAGGATTCCCGGCTTGTGGTGCTGAATGCCCGCGATGCCGAGGACCGGGGCGCGCGGATCATGACCCGGACCAAGATGATCCGGGCCGAGCGGGTCACGGATCACTGGCTGATCACCCTGCGCGATGAGGAAACCGAACGGGAGTTCGAGGCGACCGCCCGGATGCTGGTCAATGCCGGTGGCCCTTGGGTCGGCGATATCATTCATGACAAGGTAGAGGTCAACTCGACGGAAGGTGTCCGCCTTGTGCGAGGCAGCCATATCGTGACCAAGCGGCTTTACGATCACAACAAGTGCTATTTCTTCCAAGGTACGGACGGGCGGATCATCTTTGCCATTCCTTACGAATCCGATTTCACGCTGATCGGCACCACGGATGCCGAGCAGGAAGACCCGGATCAAAAACCGGAATGCACGCCGGTCGAACGCGATTACCTGATCGACTTCGCGAACCAGTATTTCAAGAAACAGATCACGGCCAAGGATATCGTCTGGACCTATTCGGGTGTGCGCCCGCTTTATGACGACGGGGCCAGCAGCGCCACGGCGGCGACTCGGGACTACACGCTCAAGGTCGACGATACGGGCGGCGCGCCGATCCTGAACATCTTTGGCGGTAAAATCACGACCTACCGCAAACTGGCGGAGGATTCGCTGGCAAAGATATCGCCTTACTTCTCCGGCGTCGGAGAGAGCTGGACCGCCGACGCGCCTCTGCCGGGTGGCAAGTTCGACGTCGACAAGGCCGAGCAGCTGGTAAACCGGGTGATCCGGACCTATCCCTATCTCAGCGATTTCTGGGCGCGTCGCATGGCGCGGGCCTATGGCACCGACACTTTCGAAATCATCGGCGAGGCCGAGAGCGAAGAGGATCTGGGACAGCTCTTTGGCGCTACCCTGACCGAGCGCGAGGTCAAATGGCTGATGGACCGGGAATTTGCGCGGACCGCCGAGGACGTAATCTGGCGGCGCAGCAAGCTGGGCCTGCGCATGAAACCCGATGATGTTGCGCGTCTCGATAAATGGATGGCCTCTCAGCGCAGCGACAAGTCTTCCAGCGCCGCGTAACCTCCGCTTTCGGCGGCCGGTTGCCGCAAACCCCCGTGACCTGCGCAAAAATTCTTGGCACAAGGTGGGATAACCAGAAACGCATCTCATGGGGAGGGGGCAGATGAGCCATATTCTTGCAATCGATCAGGGCACCACGTCGTCGCGGGCTATCATTTTCGATGCCGATATGAAGGTAAAGGCCGTGTCGCAGGAGGAATTCCCGCAGCACTTCCCCGACAGCGGCTGGGTCGAGCATGATCCAGACGATCTCTGGTCGACGACCGCGGGCACCTGCCGCGCGGTGATCGAACGCGCCGGGCTGCGCCCCGGTGACATTGCGGCCATCGGGATCACCAACCAGCGTGAAACCACGCTTGTCTGGGACAAGACCACCGGCAAGTCGATCTACAACGCGATTGTCTGGCAGGACCGGCGCACCGCCGAATTCTGCCGAGGCCTGCGCGAGGCGGGCAAGGATACGCAGATCACCAAACGCACCGGTCTGTTGGCTGATCCCTATTTCTCGGGGACCAAGCTGAAATGGATCCTCGACCATGTTGATGGATCGCGCGAGCGGGCGGCTAAAGGGGAGCTGCTGTTCGGAACCGTCGACAGTTACCTGATCTGGAAGCTCACGGGTGGTGAATCCCATGTCACCGACGCAACCAACGCCGCGCGCACGATGCTGTATGACATCCATAAGGGGCAGTGGAGCAGCACGATCTGCGACCTCTTCGACATTCCGATGGAGATGCTGCCCGAGGTCAAGGACAGCGCCGCCGATTTTGGCATGACCCGCGCCGATCTCTTTGGCTCGCCGCTGCCTATTCTCGGCGTGGCGGGCGATCAGCAGGCGGCGACCATCGGTCAGGCCTGCTTTGAACCGGGGATGCTGAAATCGACCTATGGCACCGGCTGTTTTGCCCTGCTGAACACGGGGTCCGAGGCGGTGACGTCGAAGAACCGGCTTCTGACGACCATCGCCTACCAGTTCGATGGCAAGCCGACCTATGCGCTGGAGGGGTCGATCTTTGTCGCCGGGGCGGTGGTGCAATGGCTGCGCGACGGGCTCAAGATGATCCGCGACGCGCCCGAAACCCAGCCGCTTGCGGAAAAGGCCGATGAGAATCAGGACGTGATCCTTGTGCCGGCCTTTGTCGGGCTGGGTGCGCCCTATTGGGATGCGGATTGCCGAGGCGCCGTCTATGGCCTGACCCGCAATTCGGGACCGGCGGAATTTGCCAAGGCGGCGCTTGAATCGGTGGGCTACCAGACCCGCGATCTGCTTGAGGCGATGCATGCGGACTGGCAGAGCGATGCCGCCGGGGCGACCCTGCGCGTCGATGGCGGGATGAGCGCGAGCGACTGGTCGATGCAGTTCCTGTCAGACATCCTTGGCGCGGCGGTGGATCGGCCGCAGGTGCTTGAGACGACGGCACTGGGTGCCGCTTGGCTGGCTGGTCAGCGGGCCGGCGTTTACCCGGACATGCAGGGGTTTGCCGAGACATGGGCGCTGGATCAGACCTTTAAGCCGCAGATGTCGGACGAAGAGCGCGACCGCAAATACGCGGCGTGGAAACGCGCGG
The DNA here is from genome assembly GCF_052826185.1 of Heliomarina sp. Lineage (NCBI taxonomy): Bacteria > Pseudomonadati > Pseudomonadota > Alphaproteobacteria > Rhodobacterales > Roseobacteraceae > Heliomarina > Heliomarina sp. Next base: position 498,301 of record NZ_JBRBUI010000017.1, read on the forward strand.
TCAAGGCGACGATGTCGGTCTAGTCGAGCAGGCGCGCGATACAGACCTGCCACGGCCCCATGTGGAGCCTGCCGTCCGGGCTCTTGTTCGCGCCGCCGACCTCCTGCCCGATGGTTTCCCAGTCGCCGCCGGGCAGGGCATGGACCGAAGGCGTGTCCGACATGTTGAAGGCGCAGAACAGCGTCTCATCGTCATGGACACAGCGGAAATGCAGCACGTCGCCAAAGGCGTAGACGCCGTCCTGCACGCCCGAGATCAGCGCCGGGTGCAGTTTGCGAAAGGCCAGCGCGCGGCGATAGTGATGCAGGATTGCGCCGGGTTCATGTTCCTGCACGTCCACAGCGCGGCGGGCATGTTCGTGGCTAATAGGTAACCACGGTTCGCCTTCGCTGAAACCTGCGTTGCGTTCGTGGGTTTCCCAGACCATCGGCGTGCGTGCGCCATCGCGGCCCTTGTATTCCGGCCAGAATTCAACGCCGTAGGGATCCTGTATGTCCTCAAAGGGCACGTCGGCCTCTTCGAGTCCAAGTTCCTCGCCCTGATACAGGCAGGCCGATCCCGGCAGGCACAAGAGAAGCGTCGCATAAAGGCGCTGCGCGGCAGGCGAAAGTTCCCAGCGCGAGGTATGGCGCATCACGTCATGGTTCGAAAACGCCCATGCGGCCCAGCCGTCATTCGCGACCTGATGCACCTTGTAGAGTACCTCGGCAATGCGGGCGGCGGTCAGCGGTTCCTGCGCGAGGAATTCGAAGGCATAGCACATGTGCAGATAGTCATCGCCAGACGTGTATTGGCCGAGCAACTCAAGCCCGTGCTGGGCATCGCCGACCTCGCCCAAAGTTGTCGCGGCGGGATATTCATCGAGCAGCACGCGCATCCGGCGGAGAAAGTCGAAATTCTCGGGCCGGTTCTTGGAATAGAGATGTTCCTGATAGTTATAGGGATTCACGCGCGGGGCGTGGATGGCATTACGGCCTTCGGGCGGCAGCGCCGGGTTGTCGCGCAGCTCTTTGTCGGCAAAGTAGAAGTTCACCGTATCGAGCCGGAAGCCGTCGACACCCCGATCCAGCCAGAACCGGGTGACGCCCAGCAGCGCGCTTTGCACCGCCTCGCTGTGCAGGTTCAGATCGGGCTGGGAGGCGAGAAAGTTGTGCAGGTAATACTGCTCGCGCCGGGGATCCCAGTGCCAAGCACTTCCGCCAAAGAAGGACAGCCAGTTGTTGGGCGGCGTGCCGTCTGGTTTCGCATCCGACCAGACATACCAGTCGGCCATCGGGCCTTCGCGCGAGACACGGCTTTTCTGGAACCACGGATGCTGGTCGGAGGTATGCGACAGCACGAGGTCGATAATGACCTTCAGACCGTGCCCATGCGCCGCGTCGATAAGCATGTCGAAATCGGCCAGCGTGCCGAAGATCGGATCGACGTCGCAGTAATCGCTGACGTCATAGCCGAAATCCTTCATCGGCGAGGTAAAGAAGGGCGAGATCCAGATCGCGTCCACGCCAAGGCTGGCGATGTAGGGCATCCGCTCGACAATGCCGATCAGATCGCCGATCCCGTCGTCGTTGCTGTCCTGAAAGCTGCGCGGGTAGATCTGGTAAATCGTGCAGCCGCGCCACCAGTCCTTGTCGGTTTCGGTGGCGGTTTGTGCAAAATCGCTCATGGCTGCGTCCTGGTCTTCTGATCGCGCGGCCCCGTCGGGGGCAACGCGTGTTCCGAGTCTCTATGTCAGAGAAAGCTTGCTCAGGCCACCTCGGCCTGTGCGCTAGTGCCGAGGAATTCCGAGATCACCGCGTCATAGGCGGGGTTCTGCGCGGCAAGGAAAAGCTGGGCGCTTAGCATTCCTTCTTTCGAGCCACAGTCGAAACGGTTCCCGGCAAAGCGGTAACCCGCGACGGTCTTGTCACCGATGGCGCTGGCAATCGCGTCGGTCAGCTGGATTTCACCACCCGCGCCGGGTTCCTGTGTGGCGAGCGCCTCGAAGATGGAGTTGTCGAGCACGTAGCGGCCGACGACCGCCGTGGTCGAGGGCGCAACATCCGCATCCGGCTTTTCGACCAGACCGTCACAGATCGCAAAGGGACCGTCGCGGCGGGACACCGAAAGCACACCATAGGCCGACACGTTTTCACGCGGCACTTCCATCGTGGCGAGCATGTGGTCGACGTCGCCATTTTCATATGCCGAGATCATCTGGCCAAGCGCACCGGGGCGACCAAGGATCAGGTCGTCGGGCAAAAGCACCGCCACCGCACCGGGCAGCGCCTCTTCCCGGGCGCAGAGGATCGCGTGGCCAAGGCCAAGCGGTTCCTCCTGATGTGTGAACACGACTTCGATATCTTTTTCGTTCAGCGCGGCAGCTTCGAGTTCAGCCGCCAGCTTGCCCTTGCCACGCTCGCACAGCGTCGCGTTCAGCTTGGCGTCGTGCAGCACATGCTGTTCGATGGCGGATTTCGACGGGTGGTTTACAAAGATCATCTTCTCGACACCGGCCTCGCGCGCCTCGTCGATGGCATACTGGATCAGGGGCGTATCAAGAACCGGAAGCAACTCTTTCGGGATCGCCTTGGTGGCAGGCAGAAAGCGGGTACCCATCCCGGCAACTGGGAAAATCGCAGTTCTTACAGTTTTCGTCATTGTTAATCCTCTGGTCGTCATGCCGCATTGCAGCGAATGGTTTTACTGTAGGTTTCACACCCGGAATGTCAAAAAACGACACCGCTAAAATTGCGGTCGCCGGATCAGTTTTCTGATGCGCAAGATCGGATGAGTCTCGGGCTGCATAACGGCGAATTTTCGGAAAATTAGTGAAATCAAAGACCTAGAGGGCCAAAATGTGACGAACCGGGGATTTTTGCCGCCGGAAGGCCAGATTTTGCGCAGGTCAATTGTGCTTAAAAGCTAGGCGAATTGGAAACGGTTACGGGTCTGGATGCCTTTTTTGGACTATACCGCCTTGATACCGCAGGTGCACAGTATAGCTCGTTAAGCAACAGAAGCGGCGCGCCATGTTTCGATAAAACTGAATGGCCGCGCCCGGATCACGCGGGCGGAAATGCCCATTGAACTCGTAATAAACGTGCAGATCGCAAACCAGAGAAATGACATCAACGCTCATATCCCCGACTTCGCAAAGCACCCCGTATTCCCGTATCGCCGTTGTCGGCGGCGGCGCCTGGGGCACCGCCCTTGCAAGCGTCGCAGCAAGGGCCGGCCGGCAGGTGCGGATCTATGCGCGGGATGAGGCCACTGTTAACGCCATCAACAACGAGCACCGCAATCCGCGCTATCTTGGCGATATCGCACTGCCCGAGACGCTGAAGGCCACGCATCATCTAGCCGAAGCGGTGACCGGTGCGGACGCCGTTTTGCTTGTGGTGCCCTCGGGCGCGGTACGGCAAACGGCGGCGCAGCTGCGTGATCTGATCATGGACGGCACACCGGTTGCGGTCTGCACCAAGGGGATCGAACCGTCGACTGGCGCGCTCATGTCGCAGGTGGTGGCCGAGGAAATCCGGCATGTTCCGGTCGGCACGATCTCTGGGCCGACCTTTGCCCGCGAAACCGCGCTGGGGCATCCGACGGCTGCGACCGTGGCCTTTGATTTCTCGCATCAGGACCGTCTTGATCCCTATGCCAGCCCGGCGGCGCGTCTTGCCCTGTCGATGAGCACCGGGTTCTTCCGGACCTATATCTCGGACGATCTGGTGGGCGTCGAAATTGGTGGCGCGATCAAGAACGTGATCGCCATCGGCTGCGGGATGATGACCGGGGCGGGCTATGCGGAAAACACCCGCGCGGCGCTGATAACCCGTGGCATGGACGAAATGAAGCAACTGGCCGAGGCACTGGGCGGACGGCGTGAAACCGTGACCGGGCTTGCCGGGGCAGGGGATCTGACGCTCACCTGCTCCAGCCAGACCTCGCGGAACATGTCGCTTGGCGTGCAACTAGGGCAGGGAATACCGCGCGATCAATGCTTTGACGGCAAACCTGTTGTGGTCGAAGGCGAGGCCAATGCCGCCTCGGTCGTCGATCTCGCACGGCGCGTGAATGTCACCATGCCGATCTGCGAAACCGTGCACAGCATCCTGACCGGCGAGGTGGGCATGTCGCGTGCCTTTGCCGATCTCTGGACGCGGCCCATCGAATCCGAACCGCGCGCGCTGGCGATTGAAATGAACAACCCGGCGATGACCAGCGGCACGCGCCTTGATGGAGGTGCAGCATGAGCCTGCCCGATTTTCACGAGCGCCAGTTCGTTCTGGCCACTGACCTTGACGGCACGTTCCTTGGCGGCACCGATGAGGACCGGCGCCAGCTTTACGACTGGATCGAGGATAACCGCGATACGGTGGGTTTGATCTTTGTCAGCGGACGGGATCCGGAGTTCATGGTTGAAACCTGTTCGAGCGGCGATCTGCCTTGGCCCGAATATGTGATCGGAGATGTGGGTACGACCATCGCCAAGGTAGAAGACGGCGATATTCGCCCAATCGAAGCGCTGGAACAGGATATCTCGGGCCGGTGGAGCGACAGCGGCGATAGGGTGCGCACGGCGCTGGCCGATGCGGCGGGGCTGCGTTTGCAGGACACCCCGTTTCGATATAGGGTCAGTTATCACTACGATCCTGAAAGCTATGACCCTGCCGCTGCCGATCTGATTGGCGACATGGGGCTGGATGTCCTGATTTCGGACAACCGCTTTTTCGATGTCCTGCCGCCGGGGGTCAGCAAGGGGCCATCGCTTTTGCGCCTGCTTGACCACCTCGGGGTGCCGCAGGGGCGGGTGCTGGCGTCGGGCGATACGCTGAACGACCTTTCGATGCTGATCGCGGGCACCTATGCGGTGGCGGTCGGCGGGTCAGAGCAGCCACTGTTGCAAGCGCTGCCGCAGGACGAGAAAATTCACCGGGCGAAAGCCATCGGCGCCGCCGGAATCGCCGAGGCCATGACCCAGTTTAACCTTCATCCCGGCAGCAAAGAAATTTTGAAAAATGTCGTCTGATCTGGTCATCGTCTATCACCGTCAACCCTATGAAGAGGTTGAAGAAAACGGCGTCGTAAAGTTTCGCGAGAACAAGAGCCCGAACGGCATTGTTCCGACGCTAAAGAGCTTTTTTGCAACCGCCGAAAAAGCATCCTGGATCGCGTGGAAGCTGGCCGAAGATCCGGCCAATCCCGATTTCGAGAAGGTCGTGGAAATCGACGACCAGTACGGCAAATACAACGTGTCGCGCCTGCCGCTGACCTATGAGCAGGTGAGCAGCTTTTACCACGTGTCGTCCAAAGAGGCGTTCTGGCCGATCCTTCACAGCTTCAAGGAAAAGTTCAACTACGATCCGGTCGACTGGCCGACCTTTCGCGAAGTGAACTGGGCCTTTGCCGAGGCCGCCGCCCGCGAGGCAGCCCAAGGCGCAAGGGTCTGGATTCATGACTATAATCTCTGGCTGGTGCCCGGCTATCTGCGCACCCTGCGCTCGGACGTGACGATCTCCTTCTTTCACCACACACCTTTCCCGGCGGCAGATATGTTCAACGTGCTGCCGTGGCGGCGCGAGATTGTCGGCAGCCTGCTGGCCTGTGATATCGTCGGTTTCCACATCGCGCGCTATGCGTCGAACTTCGTTTCGGTCGCGCAGAGCCTTTTTGACGTGGATGTGTTGGAACGGCACAAGGTCGACCCCGAGATGGTCTCGGACGGGACCGCGCTCAGCGAGCGCAGCTATCCAAAGCTTTTGTCCTACGAGGGGCGCAAGGTGGCGATCAGCTCGGCGAATGTGGGGGTGAACCCGGATTTCATCGAAGCGCGCGCCAACGACCCGGAGGTTCAGAAAAACGCCCGCGAAATCCGCGAGGACATGGGCGATTGCAAGTTGATTCTGTCTGTCGGACGCACCGACTACACCAAGGGCGGGGTCGACCAGCTTGAGAGTTTCGAACGTGTGCTCGCCGAACACCCGGAATTGCGCGGCAAGGTCAAGCTCATGCATGTCTCGGTCAGCGCGGATCGCAACATGTCGGCCTATGCGCCGGTGCAGACCGGGATCGAGGAAACCGCCGGGCGGATCAACGGGCGTTACGGGACGCTGCGCTGGCAGCCGATTGCGCTGATCTCCCGGGCGATCCCGTTTGACGATCTGATCAAGTATTACCTCGCTGCTGACGTGGCCTGGATCACGCCGCTGGTTGATGGCATGAACCTTGTCTGCAAGGAATTCTGTGCCGCCCGCGTGGATGGCGACGGGGTTCTGGTCCTGTCCGAGTTCGCCGGAGCCGCGGTTGAATTGCATTCCGCCGTCATCACCAACCCGTTTTCGCATCGCTCGATGGACAGCGCGATTCTCTCGGCGCTGGATATGCCCGAGGAAGAGCGCCGTCACCGGATGAAAACTCTGCGCTCGGTTGTGAAGAGATTTACCGTTGCCGCATGGGGCGAAGCGCAGCAGCGCGAATTTGATGCTGCCGTGGCGCGAAGGCAAGAAGCGCTGGAAAAACAGGAATAATCAAAAGTTTTTCCCCACTATTCATTGTTCTGTCGCATAATCCTGCTTTCGAGCCCCTGCATACCGCGCATGGGGCCGGTTGCAGAATGGGGGGACTATGCGGCTGAAGGCGGTCTTTTCGTGCGATGGCGCGAACATCGAAGTTGGATATGAGGCCGAGGAAGCTCCGGTCGTCGCGCGCCGGACCGAGGGCGCGATCAGCCTGTTTCCAGCGCAGGCCACCAAATGCGACAAGCCCGCGCAGATCGACTTTGGCAAGGAAAAGCGCCGCGCAACGGGGCGGTAGGGACCGTCACGCTGCCCCTGACCCGTTTCTAAGCTGCGGCATGGGAATAGGGTCTTTTTGATGAGACAGCGTGGCGTGGAGGTGGTTTACCCGTGTCAGGTAAACCGGTGCTTTACCCAGAGTACGACCCGGGTTGCGGTGGAACAGATTGGCGGATCACATCAGAAAGCTGCCAGCCTTCATCGTGTCCGGCACGGGGGCACCGAGGCGCGACAGGATGGTCGGCGCGAGCTGTAGCTGATCGATCACCGCACCGGCGTCCGGGCCTTCGGCGGGGCCGAAGTAATAGAGCGCAGATTCCTGTTGCAGGGCGCTGTGGCCGCCGTGATGACCGCGTTCGTCCTGACCGTGATCCGCGGTCACGATGATTTCGTACCCGGCGGCGCGCCATTTGTGGATGAACGGGGCGAGCATTTCGTCCATGACCGCGCAGGCGTGGTCCATTTCCTGACAATCGTGGAAGAAACGGTGCCCCATGCTGTCGAGCGTGCAGGTATGTAACATCCCGTAATTCAAGCCAAAACGCAGACAGAGATTGGTCAGCGAGGCAAAGAGATCGACGTCGGAAGGCGTCATCTGGTTGATCAGCCCATAGCCTGTCATCGTGTGGAACCGGCCGTGGTTGATGGTGTCGCTCTCGGGTTCGTCATACTCGATATCGCGCACCAGATCGAAGGGATGACGGTTGAAGAAGGACGACCAGAAGGAATGGGCGACGGCCCCGGTGACACCGCCCGCCGCGCGGACCTGGCTGAAGACGTCGGGCTGGCTCAGGCGGAAGACATTGCCGTTGCCTGTACAGCCATGTTCCTGCGGGGTGACGCCTGTGTGGATCGAAGCATAACAGCTTGCCGAGATCGAGGGGAGTACAGCGCGGTGCTTCCAGACCCGGGCCTCTCCGGCGGTGACCCAGCCTTCGAGATTGCCGAAGAGCCGACGCCAGTTGCGCCACGGAACGCCGTCGAGAATGATCAAAAGAAGTTTGTTCTGCATGGGCGCGCTCCGTTTTTTCGTGCCGATGGGTAGGCTTTCTGGCGCGCATCTAAGGACGCTTGAGCCCCGGTTGCAACCGGGTTTGAGGCGGCAAATCCGGGGGTGACATCTGTGCACCTTCTGTACACCCCCTGTACATCAGAGAGGCACCTTTCGGGCGGGGATTTCGCGCAAGCCCCGAAATTTATTCGAGGATGTGTGAACCAGATTGCTTGTCAGACCGGGGGGCGGGGTGTCTATTGAGCAGAGTTGTTTTCAGCCCGTCCGGGGATTTTGCCAATGCTCGCCTCTCGTATCACTGACATGCATGTCTGTCCGATGGTCACGCCCGCGCCCGTGCCGGTGCCGCATGTGGGCGGTCCGATCATCGGGGTTTCCGCGCCGACCGTGCTGACCTGCAAGCTGCCGCAATCGGTGGTGACAGATAACTGCGTCTGCGTCGGGCCGCCGGATGTGATCGTCAAGGGTTCGATGACGGTGATGGTCTGCAAGAAGCCCGCCGTCCGGATCGGTGATATGACCGCGCATGGTGGTTCGATCGTTGCGGGCGCGCCGACGGTGATGATCGGCGGCTGAATCCGTTTCATAGGTAACGCCATGCCCTGTTTCTGTGCCACCAACATGATGCGGCTGCCAGCGATGGCGCCCAAGGTCAGCCTGAGCGCCGTGGCCCCGGTGCCACCGCAGTTGGCGATGCTGGCGGATCTGCTGGGGCTGGAATCGATGGCGGCCAGCGGTCCCGTGGCGATGCGGGCGGATATGAAGATGAACGCGGCCTTGCCGGATATGACCGGTGCCGCATGGATGAACGCGACGCTGGGCGCGCCTCTGCCGCTCTCGGGCGGGCCGGTGCTGAGCCTCGTGATGCGGCTGGCGGCGGCGGGGATGATCTTTCCGTTGCTTGACCCGAAAAAGCTGATCCTACAGATCAAGCAGGCGGTGGCCAGCCTGATGGCGCAGGCGACGCAGGCGCTGTCGCCGTTTCAGGCGATCCCGCCGATGCAGTTGCAGAACATGACTCTGGCGGCCCGGCTGACGCTGCAACTGCGCGCGCAAGGCCTGTGCCCGATGGCGCTGGCGCGGGTCGATCCGAGCTTTTCCGCCGCGTTGAGCCTCGGCGATCCGGGGGTGCGCTTGCAGCAGGCGGCGCGGTTCTCGGCCTCTCTCAAGGTGCAGCCCTTTGCGCTGCCGCCCGCAAAGCTGAACCTTGCGATGAGCATGGCGGCCTTTGCGCCGCTGGCCTCGGCGCCGGCGGCGATGGGGCTGCCGCCCGTTACGTCGCCCGATTTCATGAAGATGGCCGTGAACATGATCAAGGCGGTCGCGGCCCTGCCGATGATGGCGCTCGATGCGCTGGGGCTTCTGGATGCGGCGGCCAAGCTGGACAGTATCGCCGTGATACAGGAAGCCTTCGGCATGGATGCGCTGACCCCGGCGGGTGTGGCGCGGGTCAACGCGATGCTGGCCTATGTGGCCAGCCTGCGGATTGCGCTGCCGAACCCGGCGACCCTTTTGATGTCGCAGCTTGGCGATCTGCCGGATCTTGAGAACGTGCGTTTGGGCGCGGCGACGGCCAAGGCGGCGGCGCCGGTGATGTCAGCGTCGATGTCGATGAAACCGCCGACCCTGGCCGCGCTTCCGCTGCTCGAGGCGATGGCGGTGCTGAGCCAGCTGCTGGGGCAGTCGCCGCTGGGCGCCTGCGGGTCCTGCCAATTCAAGATACCGGCGTGACTCCGTGAAGTAAGGAAAGGCGGTGCCCGAAAGTCGGGTTGGGCCACGAGCATTGAACGTCGGCTTTTTGACCTTCCAAGACATTCGAAAGCTCTTCTCGGTTGGGCAAAAAACATAGCTTGATCGCGCTGAGAAGGGTATGATCTAGAGCACCTTTCGAGTTACGACATCGCATATTCGGAGAGCACATTATCATGCTAAAATACATTCTTGCCTTTGCGATCATGCCGTTATCCGTCTTTGCCCAGTCGGGCGTCATTGCGATTGACGTTCTGATCGAACCCGACGAGACGATGATGGAACAAGCGGAAGAGTGGAACGCGCGACTGCGCGACGAATTTCCGCAAGGCTTCGAGCTTGATGAGGCGCATGCGCCTCACGTCACACTGTTGCAGACCTTCGTTTTGCGGAATGATTTGGACGCTATTCTCGCGACTGTTGCGGAAGTCAGCCGCCAATTCGATCTTGAGGCTCTCCAGATGACGGCAACCGGTCTTTATCACGTTCCTTCCGGTGACATCGGCTTGCAGGGTATCGTGATCGAGCCTTCGCAGGACCTACGGGCGCTTCAAGATGCGATTATCGAAGCGGTCGAGCCGTATCGCAAGCCGGCTGCCGGAGAAGAAGCGTTTGTACCTGACCCATCGGGGGCGCCCTTCGATCCGCTGCTGTTCACCTACGTAGATACATTCGTTGCCGGCCAGTCAGGCGAGAAGTTTAACCCGCATGTCACCACGGGTGTAGGTCCGCTCGCTTGGGTTGAGGCGCGAGAGACCGAACCATTCGAGCCGTTCACATTTGGCGCCGAGGGCATCGCGGTATACCAACTTGGCAACTTCGGGACTGCGGCAGAGCGTCTCTCTCGAGAATGAGTTCGTTTACAGAAATACCTATTATCGAGAGCGTCCGATAAGTCCGCGTAGCCGACCAAAACAGTATGCGAACATCCCCAAAATGAAAAACGCGCCGCGGGTGAGGCGGCGCGTTTCAAATGATCGGCGGGGCAGGGATCAGTTCCCGGCGCTTTCCATCTTGCGGTGTTCGATGACCTCTTCGAGCCAGCCGAGCTTCATTTCGGGTACCGAGGAGAGCAGCAGGTCGGTATAGTCGTCGAAGGGCGGCGAGAGCACCTGCGATTTCGGCCCGTAGCGCACCACCTTGCCCTGGTACATCACCGCGATGGAATCCGCGATGGCGCGGACCGTGGCGATGTCATGGGTGATGAAGAGATAGGCTACGTCCTCGATTTTCTGCAGGTTCAGCAAGAGCTTGAGGATACCGTCCGCCACCAGCGGGTCGAGTGCCGAGGTGACCTCGTCGCAGATGATCAGCTTGGGTTTCGCGGCAAGCGCGCGCGCGATGCAGACACGCTGTTTCTGCCCGCCGGAGAGTTCGGCCGGGTAGCGGTCGATGAAACCGGTGCCAAGCTCGATCTCGTCCAGCAACTCCTGAATCCGGTCGCGCTTGGCCTTGCCCTTGAGGCCAAAGTAGAATTCCAGCGGACGCCCGATGATGGTGCCGACGGTCTGGCGCGGGTTCATCGCGGTGTCGGCCATCTGGTAGATCATCTGCAACTCGCGCAGGTCTTCCTTGCTGCGGCTTTTGAGATCGGGGCTGAGCGTGCGTCCGGCAAATTCGATCGTGCCGCTGGTCGGCGGCAAGAGCCCGGTGATAACCCGCGCCAGCGTCGATTTGCCGGACCCGGATTCACCCACAACCGCAAGGGTCTGGCCCGGGTGCATGTCGACCTTGACCTTTTTCAGCACGTCGAAGTTCGTGCCGCGATAGCGGGCCGTGATATTCTTGACGCTGAGGACCGGTTTCTCGGACGGGATCTTTTCCTCGTGTTCGATGGAACGCACCGAGACAAGCGCCTTGGTGTAGTCCTCCTGCGGGTTGTTGATGATCTGGTCGGTTTCCCCGTATTCGACCATCTCTCCCTGTCGCAGCACCATGATGTGATCCGAAACCTGCGCCACCACGGCAAGGTCGTGGGTGATATAGAGCGCGGCCACGCCGGTCAGTTCGATGGCATCCTTTATCGCCGCGAGAACGTCGATCTGGGTGGTCACGTCCAGCGCGGTCGTAGGTTCGTCGAACACCACGATATCGGGCTGCGGACAAAGCGCCAGCACCGTCATGCAGCGCTGAAGCTGACCGCCCGAGACCTGATGCGGGTAGCGGTTGCCGATGGTGTCGGGATTGGGCAGGCCCAGCTTGTGGAACAGGTCGATGGCGCGGGATTCCGCCTCGGCCTTGGTGCAGCGACCGTGGGCGATGGCGGCCTCGATCACCTGTTCCATGATCTTCTTGGCCGGGTTGAACGAAGCTGCGGCGGATTGCGAGACATAGGTGACCTCGGCCCCGCGCAGGCCGCGCAGGCCCTTGAGCTTCATCTTGAGGATGTCGCGCCCGTTGACCCAGACCTCACCGCCGGTGAGTTCGACGCCACCCCGGCCATAGCCGAGGGTGGACAGGCCGATGGTGGATTTGCCGGCACCGGATTCTCCGATGAGGCCCAGCACCTTGCCCTTTTCCAGATCGAAGGAGACACCATGAACGATTTCGATCTCGCGGGGTTTTTCGCCCGGCGGGTAGACCGTGGCGCCGATTTTCAGATCGCGTACTTTGACGAGGGGATCGCTCATTATCCGCGCCCTCCCTTGAGGCTGGTGGTTCGGTTCAGGATCCAGTCGGCGACGAGGTTGACCGAAATGGCCAGCGTCGCGATGGCGATGGCCGGGACCAGGGCCGCCGGGATGCCGTAGACGATCCCGTCCTTGTTTTCTTTCACGATGCCGCCCCAGTCAGCGGCGGGCGGCTGAACGCCGAGGCCGAGGAAAGAGAGGGTCGAGACGAAGAGAACCATGAAGATGAAGCGCATGCCCATTTCCGCGACAAGCGGCGACAGGGCGTTGGGCAGGATTTCCCGGAAGATCACCCAGATATTGCCTTCGCCGCGCAGGCGGGCGGCTTCGACGAATTCCATCACGTTGATGTCCACGGCGACAGCGCGCGCAAGGCGGAAGACGCGGGTGGCGTCGAGCAGCCCCATGACGAGGATCAGGACCGGGATGGTGACGGGCATGACCGAGAGCACGACCAGCGCAAAGATCAGCGTCGGCACCGACATGATAAGGTCGACGAAACGGGCGAGGATGTGATCCCAGATGCCGCCGAGCACAGCGGCGAGAAAACCGAGCACCGAGCCGGTGATGAAGCTGAGCAGCGTTGCGGCGGTGGCGATGAAGATCGTGGTGCGCCCGCCGTAGATCATGCGGCTGAGCAGGTCGCGGCCGATGTTGTCGGTGCCGAGCAGGAACTCGGACGAGGACGGCTCCCACACGCCGCCGACGATCTGCGCCATGCCATAGGGCGCGATCAGTGGCGCGAAGATCGCGGCGAGAAAATAGGCGCCTGTAAGCGCCAGCCCGATCAGGGCCGATAAGGGTATGTTTTTCATTTTCGTGCCTCCTGTCGGGGGGCGGTCTTATTTATTGTTGCCGGTTGCAGGGAGGGCGCGGCGGATGCCGCGGGCGAAACGAGCGTCGTGACGACGCTCATTTCGGGTGCCTCAACCGGGGATTGGAAATGATCGAAACGATATCCGCGACCATGTTCAGGCCGATATAGACGGCGGCAAAGACAAGGCCGCAGGCCTGTACGACGGGAACGTCGCGCTTGGAGACGTGATCGACAAGGTACTGGCCCATGCCGGGATAGGTGAATACCACCTCGATCACGACGACGCCCACCACGAGGTATGCAAGGTTCAGCATGACCACGTTTACGATCGGGGCGATCGAGTTCGGGAAGGCGTGTCTCCAGATGATCTTGAACATCGTGAGGCCCTTGAGTTCGGCCGTTTCGATATAGGCCGACTGCATCACGTTCAGGATCGCGGCGCGGGTCATGCGCATCATATGCGCGAGTACCACCAGCGTCAGAACGGTGACGGGCAGGGCAATGGCGTTCAGCTTGGCGCCGAGGCTCATGCCGGGGTAGATCGTGGATACGGAAGGCGCCCAGCCGAGTTTCACGCCGATGATATACATCAGCACGTAACCGATCAGGAATTCGGGCACCGAGATCGAGGCCAGCGTCACGGCCGAGATCAGCTTGTCGGGCCAGCGGTCGCGGTAGCGGACCGCGAGGAGGCCGAGAAAGATGGCCAGCGGCACCGAGATGACGGCGGCCCAGAAGGCGAGAAGCAGCGTATTGGCCATACGCGAGCCGAGCTGGCTGGCGATGTCCTGACCGGACGTGAGCGCGGTGCCCAGGTCTCCGGTGATGGCGCCTCCCAGCCAAGCGAAATAGCGGCTGACGGCAGGTTCGTTGAGGCCCAGTTCGGCGCGAAGGTTGGCAAGTGCTTCGGGCGTGGCCGACTGGCCGAGGATCGACTGCGCGACGTCGCCGGGCAGGATCTGGGTTCCCGCGAAGATCAGGATCGACACGAGAAAGAGGAGAAGCAGGCCCAGCGCGATGCGCTGGGCCAGCAGTTTTGCGATGGGCCCCATATCAGGCGGCGACCCACATCTTCTGCGGTGCGTAGAAGTTCATCAGCTCGAAGCCGACCTTGGGTTCTTCCCATCCGGTCACGCGCTGCGAGACGCCGTCGACGAAGTCGTTGAACATCGGGCAGATCAGGCCGCCTTCGTCGTGCACGAGCAGCGACATCTCGTGGTACATCTCTTTGCGCTTGGCTTCGTCCAGTTCGGCGCGGGCCTTGAATAGCAGCTCGTCGAAACGCTCGTTGTTGAAACGGGTGTCGTTCCAGTCCGCGCTCGAGAGATAGGCCGTGGAGAACATCGCGTCCTGAGTCGGACGACCGCCCCAGTAGCTGGTGCAGAAGGGCTGGGCGTTCCAGACTTCGGACCAGTAACCGTCGTTGGGTTCACGCTTGATTTCCAGCGGGATGCCTGCTGCGGCAGCGGATTGCTGATACAGCGCCGATGCGTCGGGCGCTCCCGGGAAGGAGTTGTCCGAGGTGCGCAGGATGATCGGGCCGTCATGACCGGATTTCTCGTAGTGGAAACGGGCCTTGTCCGGATCGTAGCTGCGCTGTTCCAGCTCGGTGTAGAGCGGGTAGGACGAGTTGATCGGGGTGTCGTTGCCGACGGAACCGTAACCGAAGAGGATCTTTTCGACCATTTCCTCGCGGTTGATCGCGTATTTCAGCGCCAGACGCAGGTCGTTGTTGTCAAACGGCGACGTGTTGCAGTGCATGATGAACACATAATGGCCCGGACCGGAGGTGGTGCGCACGTCGATGTTCGGCGCGCGGCCGACCAGCGCGGCGGTACGCGGGGGAACGCGATTGACCATGTCGACCTGGCCGGACTGCAGCGCCGCCATACGGGCGGTGTCGTCGTTGATGACCACGTATTCGATCGTATCGGCATAGCCGAGGTCGCCCCAGTAGTCGTCACGCTTGGTCGCGACAAAGCGCACGCCCATGTCGACCTCTTGCAGGACATAGGGACCGGTGCCGATGGCGGCGGTCGGATCGTCCTTGCCGCCGTTGGGCTGGATGATTAGGTGGTAGTCGGTCAACAGGTAGGGAAGGTCAGCGTTGGGCTGTTCCAGCTCGACGATGAAGGTGTCGCCTTCGGTGCGCATGTTGGCAATGCCGCGCATGATGCCGAGCGCGCCCGACTTGGTGTCTTCGCCCGAGTGGCGTTCCATCGTGGCCAGCACGTCTTCGGCGGTGACGGTCTTGCCGTTCGAGAAGGTGACACCGGGGCGGATCTTGAACATCCAGACCTTGGCGTCCGGTGAGCTTTCATAGCTCTCGGCGACTTTCATTTCCAGACCGCCCTCGGGGTGCAGTTCCAGCAGCGGCTCGCCCCAGAGACGGGAGACGGAGGTTGCGGTGGCGTTGGCGGCCACTGCCGGGTCGAGGCTGTCGGAAGAGGCGCCGCCCTGGATGCCGACGCGGATGGTGCCGCCCGTTTGCGGGCCTGCGGCGCGGGCCGACGTGGTGTAGAGGCCGCTTGCGAGTGTCGTGGTCAGGCCAAGCGCGGTGGCGCGGCCGATGAATTCACGTCGGCCCATCTTGAGGGCCGTCACTCGGCTTGCGTAATACTTGAGTTGGTCGTCGTTCATAGGAATCTCCCGTTTGAGAACGCTGCATCTGTTGTGCAGTTTTTCTTGATTGATGAGTCAATGGTTGCGTATTTACCTGCCTCCCGCAAGTCTTATTGGGGGCTGATGTAACGGTGGTGTTAAAGGTGATCCCTTTCGATGGCGTCGTTTTCATCGCGCGCGTAAATCAGCACGTCGTTTTCATACGCTTCGATCCGGCCTTTGAGATAGAACCGTGTCTGGTCAGACCACATTTCGCTAAATGTCTCTGTGCGCAGAATAATATCATCCCGCTCCAATTCGGTCGTCCAGTGGCAGGTACCACGCGCCGAAAGCGGATCGTCGGGATGAATCGACCAGCGTTCGCGGGCAATGCCGCCCGAGATCAGCCCGTGAACATCGTCCTGAACCTTGCCGAAATCGTCGGTGATCACGAGGTGGATATCGCCGCTATTATGGTCGGTTTCGCTCACACGGGTGTTGGAGCCTTCGCGCAGGGTGGTGATCTGCCACGGGGTTTCCGCGTCGGGGGGCGGGAAGGTCCATTCGTCCTTGTCCGCCGTCTTGCGCACGGGCAGGGCGAGTTGGCCGCCGGTGAGGGACAGTGTCGCCATTTCCGGCGCGGGCCAGATCAGCGGCCAGTAGGCAGAAGAGATCGCAACCCGCAGGCGGTGGCCCTTGGGCAGACGATAGGCGATGTGGTCGAGATCGAGCGTGATCTGCTCAGCCTCGCCGGGGGTCATCGGTTCGGGGTTGGCCGCGCTATTGCGGTGGCTGAGGTTCAGCACCCCGTAGGTGATCCGGGTCGAGGCACCATCCGGGTGGATATGGCAGAGCCGCACCGCCATCTGCGCCTGCGGCTTGTCCGCCGCAAGGGTCAGCGTGACGCGGGGCGCGCCGACGATATCCATGTCCTCGCTTGCGGGGGCGCTGTCGAAACAGGCGGAAAACGCATCGTCGCCGCGCTGGTCGCCGGGCATTTCCGGCCCCAGCCAGATCGCGCAATATTCGCCCGAGGCCGCGCCGCAATGGGCGGGGGAGGTGACGGATTGCTTGAGCGGTCCGGTATCGGGGGAAAGACCGTCATCGGTCAGGTGCCATGTTTCGACGGGCAGGTGGCGTGAGGCACCTTCGGCTTCGGTGATCCAGCGCCCGTCGCGTTCTGTATACCAAGTGGCCGGGCGGACCCCGTCCATCAGGTAAGCGCGGCAATCGGGGTCATCCTCGACGCCGGTGTCGATGCCTTTGAGCCAGTGATCCCACCAGCGCAGCGCCTCTTGCAGAAAACCGATGCGCGGTTCGGGCACGGCGAAATGCGGATATTTATGGACCCATGGGCCAACGATGCCCTTGGCGCCGGGCAGGTTTTCCACAAGCTGCGGCACCGCGTTCTTGTAGCTGTCGCCCCAGCCGCCGACCGCCAGTACCTTGGCCTTGAGCGCTGAATAATCTTCGCAGACAGAGCCATGCTGCCAATAGGCGTCGCGGCGCTGGTGAGAGAGCCAGCGGGTGGCAAGGAAGGGTTCGTTTTCAAGCCGTTTCAGCCAAAGTTCGCGCCAGTCGTCGCGCAGGGCCGGGTCGGGCGAGCGGCTGGAATAGGCCCACATGGTCGCCCCCCAGCCAAGGTTTTCGTTCAACAGGCAGCCGCCCTTGTAATGAATATCATCGGCAAAGCGATCCACGGTCGAGCAGAGCGTGATGATCGCCTTGAGCGGATCGGGTTGCAGAGCGGCGACCTGAAGCGAGTTGAAGCCGCCCCAGCTGATGCCCATCATGCCGACATTGCCGTTGCACCAGTCCTGCGCGGCGACCCAGTTGATGACCTCGACCGCATCGGCCTGTTCCTGCGCGGTGTATTCATCCTCCATCAGGCCTTCGCTGTCGCCATTGCCGCGCATGTCGACGCGCAGGCAGGCATAACCGCGCTTGGCGAAATAGGGATGGGTCAGCGCATCGCGGGCGCAGGTGCCGTCGCGTTTGCGGTAGGGCAGGTATTCGAGGATGACCGGCACCGGGTCCTGAGCGGCATCGAGAGGACGCCAGACGCGGGCGGAGAGACGGCAGCCGTCGGAGAGAGTGATGCCCAGATCGGGCAGCTCTTCGATCTCGCGGAGAGTATTTGTGGACATGGGCATGCTTTCAACGCAATGCTGACCTTATGTCAACAGCGTAGAGCGATCAATAAGTCCATGACATTTGTACCGGTCGGACCGGTGGTGAGAAGGGCTTTGTTATCAGCAAGATAGGTGCCGCTGTCCGCCCGGTTGAGCGCGTCCTGCGCGCTGTCGGTCCAGGTTGAACCATCGACAATGCCGCCTGCCGCGTCGGTCGGGCCGTCGTTTCCATCGGTGCCGCCGACGATCAGGGCAATATCGTCGCGCCCCTTGATATGGCGCGACAGGGCAAGGGCGAGGGCCTGATTGCGCCCGCCTCGACCGGGGGTGTCGGGTAGGCGAACGGTGGGTTCGCCGCCAAGGATGATTGCGCCTTTTTCCATGTGGCTGAGGCGCGGACCCCAATCGCTGGCCAGCGCGTCGAGATCGCCATGCAGCTCTTCGCCAATTTTCAGGATTTTGTAGCCCCGGTGTTCTGCTTCACCCAGCGCGGCGTCGCGGGCGTGAGTGTTGGAGGCGACGATGCGGGTGGTGGCCGCAAAGTTCGGCGTAGGAGGCAGTGCGCCGATACCCGAGCCAATCACGGCGATGTCGTCGCCCGGCACGTCGGAGATCGCGAGTACCTGCGCCGTGGCACCGGCAAAGGCCGAGAGCAGCCCGCCGCCTTTGATCCGGCTGATCTTGCGGCGTTCGACGTTCATCTCGGTGATGTCCTTGCCGCTGGCGAGCAGAGAGCGGTTGAGCGCGGCGAGGTCTGTAAGGTCATGGCCCTTGGTCAGATCCTCGGCAAGGGAGGAGGCCCCGCCGGAGACGAGCAACAGCAGGTGACTGTTCGCAGTCATTCCGGCGACGCATTCACGCAGGGCGCGGCCCGCCTTGAGGCTGCGTTCGTCGGGGACGGGATGGGCGGATTCAATCAGGGTGACTTTGGTCGGGAGACCGGTGCCGTGCCCGTCCTTGGTTACGACCAGCGCGGGGAGGGGGCCGAAATGGTCAAGCGCGGCGCGGGTCATGGCGGCGGCGGCTTTGCCAACGGCGACGATCTGATCCGGTTTGGCAGACTGTTCTTTCAGCGCGCGGGTCACGGCGTTACAGCCGCCGACCGCATCGACCCCGGCCTGCCATATGGCGCGGGCGTCTTCCCGGGTCTGCTGCCGTGCGCTCATGATTCCATCCAGATCGTGACCGGCCCGTCATTGACCAGAGACACGGCCATATCCGCGCCGAACCGGCCGGTGGCGACGGGGATGCCCTGTTCCATCAGGGCGCGGGCGAAGTATTCATACAGCCTTTCGCCCTCGTCCGGCGGGGCGGCGGTGGAAAAGCCGGGTCGGTTGCCGCGCGAGGTATCGGCGGCAAGGGTGAACTGGCTGACCACCAGCGCGCTGCCTTTCACGTCGAGGAGGGAACGGTTCATGCGGCCCTCTTCGTCGCGGAAGATGCGTAGCTTGGCGATCTTGGCGGCCAGCTTGTCGGCTTCGGCCTCGCCATCGCCCTGCATGGCGCAGACCAGCAGCATAAGGCCGGGGCCGATTTCGCCGATGACGGTGTTGTTGACGGCAACCGACGCCTCGGTCACGCGCTGGATGAGAACCCGCATGTCAGCCTCGCCAGTCGATGATCTGGTCGAGATCGGCCCGTTCGGTCCGGAACTGGTTGGCCGGGTGATCGGGATCGGCATAGCCGAAGGAAATCGCGCAGAGCACCAGCCGGTCTTCGGGAATGTCGAAGTAACGATGCAGGAAGGGGCTGTAGCCCGCCAGCGCGGCCTGCGCGATAGTAGCTACTCCGGCGGCCTGCGCGGCAAGGGTAAAGGCGGTGACGAAACCGCCGCTGTCGAGCGCGCCATAGGCCCCGAGTTCGACCGGCGAGGACACGATCGCACAATGTGGCGCATCGAAGAGATCGAAATTGCGCAGCATCTGCTGGCGCGAGCCTTCGCGGTCGCCCTTGGTCACGCCGACCGCATCGTAAAGCGCCCAGCCGCAGGTGCGGCGGCGGTCCTGATAGACGCCGGAATAGCTGTCGGGGAAGGGCAGGTCGCTGCTGTGCTTGGCCTGCATGACCTCTTGTTTCAGCGCCTCGCGAAAGCGGTTGGTTTCTTCGCCGCTGGTAATCGCGACCTGCCACGGCTGGGCGTTGCACCATGAGGGCACGCGGCGCGCGGTGGCGACGATCTGTTCGATTGTTTCGCGCGGCACCGCGTCCGGCAGGAAGCCCCGGCAGGAGTAGCGGCTTGCCATCAGCGTATCGAGGGAACCGGGGTCGACTGTCATGATCTGTCCTTGCGTGCCTTCACTTTGGCGCAGCATGGAGCGACCCCGGGTCAAGGGCAAGGATCAACTGCCAGAGTAGCGATAGGCCCCTTTTTCGACAGCTTTCTGATAGGCCGGGCGCGCGCGGATTGCCTTGAGATAGGCGGCGGTGGCGGGGCCGGGGCCGTTTTCCATGGCGCGGTCGGCGGCGGCCTCTACCGGGAAGCTCATCATGATGTCGGCGGCTGAAAAATCGGGCCCGGCGAAGTACCCGTCGCGGGCCAGTTCCGATTCCCAAAAGGCGAGGTGATCGGCCAGTTGCGGGTCGACCATCTTGTCGAGCGCCGTGTCCGAGATCTTGCGCGCCACGGGGCGGATCAGGGCGGGGGCGCGTTTCGGCAGCATGGTAAAGAGCAGCTTTTGCAGCAGGAGCGGCATGGCCGAGCCTTCGGCATAGTGCATCCAGTAGCGATAGCGTTCACCGTTTTCCGTGCCGGGGGCGGGTTTGAACGCGCCCGAGGTATCGTAGCGGTCGATCAGGTAGCCGGTGATCGCGCCGCTTTCCGCATAGACCGCGTTGTCTTCTTCCAGCACGGGGGATTTGCCGAGGGGGTGGATGTTTTTCAGCTCACGCGGGGCGCGCATGTCGGGGCCGCGCTTGTAGGTTTTGATGTCATAGTCGAGCCCGAGTTCCTCAAGCAGCCAGAGGATGCGGTGGGCGCGGGAATCTTCGAGGTAGTGAACGCGGCGCATGAGGTGTCCTTTCAGGATCAGCCGGACTGGTTGGCAATATAGCCGAAGGCGGCGGCGAGGATCAGGCCGAAGATCACGGCGATGGCGATCTTGACGGCGGAATAGGGGCGTTCGCCCTGCACCCGGCCCGTCTGGCCGTTGACGACGAAACGGTAAGTCTCGCCCCGGTACTTGTAGGCGGCAAGCCAGACCGGCAGCAGGATATGTTTGAAAGTCACGTCCGAGAGGGAGGTGTCTATACTGTGCACGCGCTGCTGGTCGCCGCCGATGTCGAAACGCACATCGCGTTCGATCACGCGGTCCATGTACTGGCGTGCCTCGGTAAAGCCGCTTTCGAGTTCAACGGAGTATGCCTCGGCCCGGAAACCGGCGAGGTATTGCGGCTGGTAGGTTTCAAGCCGCGACAGGTCCCAGGGTTGCAGGGCGTCGGTGTAGGATTTCGGCAAGCCGGTTGAGGCGAGCACGAGCACATCGTCGAAAAACCGCGCGACCCGGCCGCGGGCGGGGTTCCAGCGGACCTTGGGCACCTGCCGTTGGACGCGCTTACCATTCTGAACGACGGTCTGTGTGACATAATAGATCGTGCCCCGTTCACCCGTGTAGCTTGAGGCGGTATGGGCATCAAAAGTCCAGTAGGGGACATAGATGCCCTCCATCCGGCGTCCCTTGCGCGCGTATTGCTTGAGCCCGTTGGGCGCGAACCAGAGCCGACCCAGCCAGGTGTTCATCGCGTCATGGGCGCCTTTCTCGTCATAGGCAAAGGGCAGCACGCCACGGGGCTTGATATGCCGGCTCGTGCCGGTGTCGGTAACAACGGGGCTGGCGCAGAACGGACATTCGGTCGCGTGGGTGTCCGGGTCGAATTCTACGGTCGCGCCGCAATTGGTGCAGGAAACCGTGCGGGTTTCCTCCATCTCGGCCTGCGGGAGCTGTTTCGCGATGGCGGTGCGAAAGTCGAGCTCTTTCAGCGCGGTGCCGCCCCAAGGTCCTGCGCCGATGTCTTGGCTGTGGCCGCAATGGGCGCAGACAAGGGCGTTGGCCGCCGGATCAAAACGGAGATCGGCCCCGCATTGATCGCAGGGAAAGCGGTGTTCGGCCGAGGCGGCGGGGGCGGCGGGGGCGGGCGCTTGGGTCATCTTGATGTCTTGTCTTGGCGCGCGATCACGCACCGGGCGGCGGCGGCGGCATCACCGTGAAGAGCCGCGCCAGTTCGGTCACGTCGCCGGCGCGGGACCAGCCGTCCTGACCTTCGGTCCAGACATAGGTTTCGCGGGTCAGCTTTCCTTGCGAGACCATGCGGCCCAGAGAGGCGCGCGAGAAGGGGCCGGAGGTTTCGCCATTCTCGGCAAGGTGCCAGACCTTTTCGGGGCTGGGCGGCGGCGGAGGTGCAGCCGGGGCAGAGGGGGCCGCGCCCCAGGGTCCGCTGCGACCCTGTTGCGCCATCTGGTTGGCCATCGCCATGCCCATGCCCGCGCCCAGACCGGCTGCCATGCCACCCCCGGCGGGGTTGTTGGCGGCTGCGGTCATCGCCTCGGCGGCGGAATACTGGGTAAACTTGCCCAGATCACCCGCCAGACCCATTGACGTGCGCTTGTCGAGCGCGGCCTCGACCGCGGGCGGCAGCGAGATGTTCTCGATGTAAAGCTCGGGGATCGCGAGGCCATAGGCGGCGACCGGCTCGGCAATGGCGGAGGCGACCAGCTTGCCCAGGTCGGCGGTGTTCGCGGCCATATCCAGAACCGGGATGCCGGAGCTTGCCAGCACGCGCGAGAATTCCTGCACGATGATGTTGCGGATCTGGAACGAGATCTCGTCCATGGTGAATTCCCCGTCGGTGCCGACGATTTCCTGCAGGAAGCGCGCCGGGTCGGTAACGCGGACGGAATAGGTGCCATAGGCGCGCAGCCGTACCGGGCCGAATTCGGGGTCGCGGGCGATGATCGGGTTCTTGGTGCCCCATTTCAGATCGTTGAACCGGGTCGTGTTGACGAAATAGATCTCGGATTTGAAGGGCGACTGGAACCCGTGATCCCAGTGCTGGAGCGTCGTCATGATCGGCATGTTGTTGGTCTCGAGCATGTAGAGACCGGGGGTGAAGACATCGGCAAGCTGGCCTTCGTGGACAAAGACCGCCGCCTGACCTTCGCGTACCGTCAGCTTGGCTCCATACTTGATTTCATGGCCGTGGCGTTCGAACCGCCAGACCATCGTGTCGCGGGTGTCATCGGTCCAGTGAATGACGTCGATGAACTGTCCGGAAAGAAAATCGAAAATACTCATGGCTCAAATCCTTTGTTGCGATCCTGCCGTAATTACAGTTCCTCGCCCATCAGCTCGGTCGCGATGGTGCGGATGATGGGGCGGGCTTCTTCCAGTGACATGCCGGGTTGCAGTCTTGGGTCGTAAAGCATCTTGAGCAGCAGCTCGTCGTGGCTGGTGAGCAGCGCGAATTCATCATCGTCGTTAAAGATCGAGGGGCGCGCGTGCGGGCTGTCATTCGGCATGCCAAGGCCCTGGGCGATTTCCTCGTGAATACAGCTGAGCCGGACGAGGTCTGGGTGTTCGGCGCGGATCAGCGCGACCGCATGGGCGTAGTTGTAGGGCTGCGACCGGCCCGCCACGGAAACCACGAGACAGTAGAAAGACCGCGGCAGGTTGCCGAAAAGCTCAAGCTCGCTCTGGCTGATCGAGGGGATCAACTTGCGCAGACGGTCCTGCACGAAGGTCCGGTCGTCTTCACCGGCGACAAACACGTGGAAATTCGGGTTGGTCCGCGTGGTAAAGATGGAATGTCCGGTGATCCGGGACAGGCGCTGGGCATAATTGTCGATGCCCGCCTGATCGATCTCGCGCTTGTCCTCGGGAACGCTGTCGCCGAATTCGACGCCAAGGCGCACCGGCACCGTCCAGCGGCTGAGGGCAACACTGGTGCCGTCGCTGCGATAGTTGATACCGCCGGAGCGGCTGTATTCCTGATAAAAGACGATAGTCTCGAAATCCTCGATCAGGTCGTCGACGCTAAAGGGCGTGTCCGGCCCGCCGCCATCGGTGCGCAAAAGGCCTTGGGTCAGCAGATCGTTCTGCACCGCCACGTAATAGCGGGCGAGGTCGATGCTGCGCTGCGACGGCTCATAGGGTTTGGCCTGAACGGCGACGCGTTCGGGCCGGGCCTGTGGCGGCAGGGAGGTGCGCGGCCCGCCCTGTTCGCAGGCGGACAATGCCAAAGCCGCGCCCAGAATCAGCGCCAGTTGCAAACGACCGATCATATTGCTGTCCGTATCCCTGAACCCTTGGAACTCTTTCGACCCCGGCGCCGGATGGCCCGGCACCGTTGACTTGTATCTCAGACCGGTATCGCGCCAGACGCGGTATCGCCCATGCCATCCTTGCGCGCGCGGGCGGCGGCCAGCGTTTCGCGCAGTTCGGCTTCCATCTTTTGCAGCTCTTCCTCGGCGGCGGCGCGGCGTGCCTTGCCTTCATCCGCGATCTGGAGGCTTTCCTGAATGGTGCCGATCAGGTCGGCATTGGCGGCCTTGACCGCCTCGATGTCAAACACGCCGCGTTCCATCTCGGTCCGGATCGCCTTGTTGCTGTCGCGCAGGTTCTTGGCGTTCGAGGTCAGCAGCTCGTTCGTGAGGTCATTGGCCTCGCGCACCGCGCCTGCCGCCTCGGAACTGCGCTGGATGGTGACCGCCTGCGCCAGCTGGGTTTCCCAGAGTGGCACGGTGTTGACCAGCGTCGAGTTGATCTTGGTCACCAGCGACTTGTCGTTTTCCTGCACGAGCCGGATCGAGGGCAGGGATTGCATCGTGACTTGTCGCGTCAGCTTGAGATCGTGCACCCGGCGTTCCAGATCGTCGCGCGCGGCGCGCATGTCGCGCAGCTCCTGCGCCTTCATCACCTGCGCATCCTCGGGCGCGGCATTGACCTCGGCCGCCTTGGCGGGAATCTTCGTGTCGTCGAGTTCCTTGAGTTTGGCCTCACCCGCCGCGATGTAAAGCGCCAGCTCGTCATAGAAATCGAGCGTTTTCTCATAGAGCATGTCGAGCGACTTGATGTCCTTGAGCAGCGTATGCTCATGACCCAGCAACTGATCGGTGATCCGGTCGATCTGGCCCTGCACCTCTTCGAACTGGGCGGTGAACTTGGCAAAGGGCGCGGCGCGGCCCAGGAGCTTTTCCCACCAGCTGCGCTTGCGGCGCACGTCCAGCTCGTTCACCGAAAAACCGCGGATGGTGGTGACGATGTCGCGCAGGGAATCGCCTGCGGGGCCGACATCCTTGTTGCGGACGTCCTGCAGCATCGCTTGGCTGATTTCCTGAAGTTCCGCCTGCGCCCGCGACCCGAAAGAAACGATGGAATTGGTGTCGTCAATATCGATTTCGGCCATGCGGGTGCGGATCGCCTCGCTCATCGGGGCGTCGGCCTGTTCGAGGGGGGTGATCTCGGCGCGGGGCTCGGGAAGGGTCACCGCCGTCGCTTCCTTGACAAGCTCTTGGGAATCCTCGGCCTTTTGGCGCAGCATTTCAGACATGGGCAAGTTCCTTAACGGCAGTGGACACTCTGGCGGACCGGCTCATTCCGGGCGCACCCCTTCGCGCTGCAACCTGTCGCGCAGCACGTCGATTTCAACGGTAAGGTCGCTGCGGTCGTCGAGCAGCATCTTCTGGGTTCGGGCATCGAAGTTCTGTTCGAGATCATCGAGCAGCGAGAGGTAATCGGCGCGTGCCTCGGTATCGGGATTGCGCGCGTAGATATCGGTAAATTTCACCGTCGCGTCGCGCGCGCCCATCAGGTAGACGGTCAGGTATTTCCGTGCAGCGGTGAGGTCACGCGGATCCTCCTCGACCGTGCGGAACAGGTCACGGGCGGTGGCCTGGAACCGCGCCACGCGGTTTTCAAGCTGACGGTCCTTGGTGCGCCGGATCGTTGAGGTCATGTCGCCAAGATAGGCCTCGGCCTCGCCCACCGCGCGGGCGACCCGGTCCTGTTGAAAGGTGTCGATGCCTTCCATCCCCTTGTTCCTGAACGGATCTAGACCAAAGGCGCCGAGGTGTAATCCACCAGCCACCACACCATAAAGCACTGGCGCAAGAAACCCCGGCTCGTTCGACCATGCCGCCAGCGCAACGCCCACGCCGGTCAGAAGGCTTGCCGCCAGTTTGCGCGGGAATGCGGGACGCCGGGCCACTTTGCGCGCCTCATATGCTGCTTGCGCCCGGAGACCTTCGCGCAGCAGCCACGCCGCCAGAAGCAGCACCGCCGCCCCGGCCGCCCCGGCTGTGAGCGCCAGCGCGCCCTTGCCGAGCGACAGGATCAGAAGAATGGCGGGCGGCACGAAGAGCAGGTTGACACGAAAGGCCGCCGGTTCGACATCGGCATTCCTGAAGTCATCCGGATCCTTGCCGGGATCACCTTTTGGGCTGTACTTGCCGCCGAAACGCTGGGCCATGGGCTAGAGCCCTCCAAGCCAGCCGGTGCCAACCCCGAACAAAAGCAGGATCAACGCAACATAAGCCAGTTTGCTGAACGTCTTGCCGCCCATATCGGCCCTTTCAACGGCGCGCCCTGCGGTTCTAGTCAACGCCGACGTCAGCAGGACAACGGCAAAAATGAACACGGTGATCGCCGCAGCCACCATGAGGAGCCGCAACATGATAAGTCTCCCGAAATCTTTAGCTACAGATAAGCCATTCGAGGCGCGCATAAAAGAGGCGATCCACCCCTTGCTTTGAAGCCTGCCGAAGCGGGGACATCTCACGCTTGGGGCAGGGCGGTTTCCCGGTCGCCGTTACTTGCGCCGCGGCCGGTCCGGTTTCCCGCCACCACGAGCCGGTGACGGGCGTCCACCCGGTTTGTTCCCGGTGCCGGCTGGTTTCTCGGGGGCAGCTTTCGGCAGGCCCGGTCGGCCGGGGCCGGGTTTGCCCGCGGTGCTGCGGCGCCGGGCGGGGGTTTTTCGCTTGGTCGTGCCTTCCGGCGCCTCTGCCTCCAGACCGAGCTGTTCGCGCATCACGCGCCGGCGTATCTCTTCGACCTCGCCCGCCTTGATTTGACCCAGCTGGAACGGCCCGTAGGAAATCCGGATCAGCCGGTTCACCGCAAAGCCAAGGTCTTCCATTGCCCTGCGAATCTCGCGATTCTTGCCTTCGCGCAGACCCACGGTTACCCAGGCGTTCGCGCCCTGCTGGCGATCGAGCGTCACCACCATCGGCAGAAATCGCTCTCCCTCGACCGTGAGCCCTTTGCGCAGCGGCTCGAAATCCTCGTCCTTGGGGCGGCCGTTGATGCGCACGCGATATCGGCGCAGCCAGCCGGTGCTCGGCAGTTCGAGCTGACGCTTGATCGCGCCGTCATTGGTTAGCAACAGCAGCCCCTCGGAATTGAGGTCGAGCCTGCCGATGCTCATGACCCGCGGCATGTCCTCGGGCAGAGCGTCGAAAATCGTCCGACGCCCCTGTTCGTCGCGGTTGCTGGTCACCAGCCCCGGTGGCTTGTGATAGAGCCAGAGCCGTACCGGTTCCGGTTCTTTCAGGGGCTGTCCGTCCACGAGGATGCGGTCAGAGGCGGTGACGTTCAGTGCCGGGCTGTCGATCTTCTTGCCATTCACCTGTACCCGTCCGGCTTCGATCATCCGTTCAGCCTCGCGGCGAGAGGCGAGACCAGCACGGGCCAGAACCTTGGCGATCCGGTCGCCGGGGGGAGGGGCAGAGTTGTTCATGCCCGAGCGTTAGACCATATCGTGCGCTTGCGAAAGACGCAGTTGCGGTCCAGTAAGGCATATGAGCTTCACGTCGTATATGGATCAGGCCCTTGCCGCGGCCCGTGCCGCCGGTGAACGCGGCGAAGTGCCGGTCGGTGCGGTTTTGATCTCGCCCGACGGTGCGGTGCTCAGCGCGGCTGGGAATCGAACCCGAGAGCTGAGCGACCCGACGGCCCATGCGGAAATCCTCGCGATTCGGCAGGCCTGCGCCGCCGCCGGTTCCGAGCGGCTGACGGGTCACCGTCTCTACGTGACACTTGAGCCCTGCGCCATGTGCGCCGCCGCCATCGCCGCCGCCCGTATCGAACGGCTCTACTACGGCGCGGCGGATCCGAAATCCGGGGGCGTCGCGCATGGCGCTAAAGTCTTTACCCGCGCACAGACCCATCACAGCCCCGAAGTCTACGACGGTCTCGCCGCCGCCGACTCCGAAGAACTTCTCAAAACCTTTTTCGCGGCGCGCCGCACCGGTTGAACCGCTCCGCCCTTCTTTGGGTTTCAAATATCCCGGGGGCGGGCAAAATCATCGATTTTGTCCGGCGGGGGCAGAGCCCCCGTCGAGACACCGGCGCGAAAGAACGACGCCGCTATAGTTCGATGGCGGACATCACCTCTGGCTCGATCACATCGACTCCCGGCAGACCCGCACGCAAGTCTTTCGCATCCTGTGCAAGAAGCGGGAAAGTGCGGTAATGCATCGGGATGACCGTTTTGAAATCAAAGTATTTCTTTGCGGCCCAGGCGGCGGCCTTCATGTCCATGGTGAAATGCCCCCCGGCACTCAGGATGCCGACGTCGGGCTGGTAATATTCGCCCAACCACTCCATATCCGCCATGATATCCGTGTCGCCGCTGAAATAGATCACGCGGCCTTCTGCGCGAATCATGTAGCCGACCTCGGAACCGGCCGCCTTGGGGCCATCGTCTGAGGCTAAGGTGGAGGAATGGTCCGCGCGCACCATCGAAACGGAGATGCCGCCGAGATCAACCGTCCCGCCCTTGTTGAAGCCCACGGTTTCGATTTTTTCGCTGTCGGCCCAGTAGGACATCAGGTCGAACTGTCCGACCATGGGGATGTCCATTTTCCGCGCAAGACCCACCACGTCTGCCGCATGGTCGAAATGCGCATGCGTGAGCAGGATATGGGTCGCGCCCTTGGTGGCCGCGTCATGCTGATCCTCGGGGAGCATCGGATTGCCGTTGAGCCACGGGTCGATGAGGATGATGGTTTCATTGCTTTCAAGGCGGAAGCTGCCGTGTCCGAGCCAGGTGAGTTTCATGTATCGCTCCGTTGGGTTTCACTGCTTCTGTCGAGCCTAGTGTGGAAGCCGCGTTTTCCAAGCCCCGAGTTTTGCCGATGGTTCGGGAGGGGCTCTGCCCCGCCGCGCGCTGCGCGGCCCCCGGAGTATTTCGTGCAAGAGGAAAAACAGGTCTTCTGCGCGAAGGGAGTGGTTGGAAAACCTTTGCAAAGAGGCGCGGACTTGCGAGCGGGGCACAGGAGGGGTAAATGCGCGGATGACGGAGAAAGAGGGTTCTGATGTCGATTGACGAAAATACCGCTGCCCGCGTGGCAAAGCTGGCCCGTATCAAGGTCGAGGATGAGGCGTTGCCGGCGCTGGCAAGCGATTTCAACCGGATTCTCGGGTTCATCGAGCAATTGAACGAGGTGGATGTGGAGGGCGTCGAGCCGATGACCTCGGTCACGCCGGTGCGGTTGAAGCGTCGCGACGACGTGGTGACGGACGGCAACCAGCAGCAAAAGGTTCTGGCCAATGCGCCGGATGCCCGCGAAGGCTTTTTTGCCGTGCCGAAGGTGGTGGAATAATGACTGATCTGAACACGCTGGGGCTGGCCGAGGCCCGTGACCTGCTGCGCAAGGGCGAGACCACCTCTGTCGAGCTGACCGAAGCCTGTCTTGGCGCGATCGACGCGGCGGAGGCGCTGAATGCTTTCGTGCACAAGACACCGGAGATTGCGCTGGAGCGGGCCAAAGCGGCCGATGCACGTCTTGCGGATGGCGATGCGCCGGCCATGTGCGGTTTGCCAATCGGGATCAAGGATCTGTTCTGCACCGAGGGTGTGCCGAGCCAGGCGGCGAGCCGGATTCTCGAAGGGTTCAAACCGCAGTATGAATCCACCGTGAGCCAGAACCTGCGCGATGCCGGGGCGGTGATGCTGGGCAAGCTGAACATGGATGAATTCGCCATGGGTTCAAGCAACGAGACGTCGACCTATGGTAATGCGATCAACCCGTGGCGGCGCGGCAATGACGAAGCGGCCCTGACGCCTGGTGGATCCTCGGGTGGGTCTGCTTCGGCCGTGGCGGCGGACCTTTGCCTTGCCGCGACCGGCACCGATACGGGCGGGTCGATCCGCCAGCCGGCCGCCTTTACCGGCACGGTGGGGATCAAGCCGACCTACGGGCGCTGCTCGCGCTGGGGGATCATCGCATTCGCCTCCTCGCTGGATCAGGCCGGTCCGATGACCAAGTCGGTCCGCGATGCGGCGATCATGCTGGAAGCCATGTGTTCCACCGATCCCAAGGATTCCACCTCGATCGATCTGCCGGTGCCGAATTTCGAAGCGATGCTGACCGGGGATATCAAGGGCAAGAAGATCGGTATCCCGACCGAATACCGCATGGAAGGCATGCCCGATGAGATCGAGACGCTCTGGTCCGATGGTACGGCCATGCTGCGCGATGCCGGGGCGGAAATCGTGGATATCTCCCTGCCGCATACGAAGTACGCGCTGCCCGCCTATTACGTGATCGCGCCAGCCGAGGCGTCGTCAAACCTCGCCCGGTATGACGGCGTGCGCTATGGCCATCGTGCCAAGCTGAGCCAGGGCGACGGGATCACCGAGATGTATGAGAAGACCCGCGCCGAAGGCTTTGGCGACGAGGTGCAGCGCCGGATCATGATCGGGACCTATGTGCTGTCGGCCGGTTTCTACGATGCCTATTACAACCGGGCGCGACGGGTTCGGACTCTGATCAAGCGCGATTTCGAACAGGTTTTCGCAGATGGTATCGATGCGATCCTGACCCCGGCGACACCGTCGGCGGCCTTTGGTCTGGGCGAGATGGCGGATGCGGATCCGGTGCAGATGTACCTGAACGATATCTTCACCGTGACCGTGAACCTTGCCGGTCTGCCCGGCATCGCGGTGCCGACCGGGACCGACCGTCAGGGTCTGCCGCTTGGCTTGCAGCTTATCGGTCGCCCATGGGAAGAAGGCGAGCTGCTTAACACGGCATATGCGCTGGAATCCGCGGCGGGCTTTGTGGCCAAGCCGGCGAAATGGTGGTAGGCGGTTAGCCCTGTAAACAACGCCATGAGGCTGTAGTATGCGTGTATTCCCCATTGTTCTTACCATTGCCGTTACCGGATTTCTTGGCGCCTGCGCGCCGCAGATCCCCGACAGCGGCGGGACGGGTTTTGACAATTCGGAAGATGCGCAGCGGGCGCGGGATCTGGAACTGACCGGCGCCGGGGGCGGTTTTGTGCCGCCGGTGGCGATTTCCGACGAGCCTCTGTCGGCGACGACGAACACTGGCTTTGAGCCAGTGCCGCCGTATGCGACGCCCGGGTCGTCGAGCAGCGCGAATTCGGCGGATATCGCGGCCGAGACGGCGGCGGCGCTTCAGGCGACCTCGCCGAATGCCTCCGCTGCTCCTGTAGCCGGGGCGACGGCGCAGCCACCGGCCGCCACGCCCCAGATCGGTCTGGATAATCCCGGCATCTCGGACGAGAACGATTTTTCGGCGGTGTCCGCCGAGCGTACGATCCAGAGCGACGCGGCGCGGACACAGGCGTTGCGCGAGAACTACCAGGTGATCGAGCCGACGGCGCTGCCGAGCCGCAGCGCTTCGGCGGATCCGAATATCGTGAACTACGCGCTGCAGACCAGCCACCCCCGGGGCACCCGGCTTTATTCACGCAGCGGAATCAACCTTGCCGCGCGGGCGCAGCGGGCCTGCGCGGGGTTTGCCTCGCCCGATCAGGCGCAGATCGAATTTCTTGCCAGTGGCGGACCAGAGCGCGACCGCCGGGGGCTTGACCCGGATGGCGACGGGTATGCGTGCGCATGGAACCCGGCGCCGTTCCGCGCGGCGGTCCAGAACTGATTTCGCCGATCTGGCAGCCTTCGCCGAATTTCACGGCACGGCGCGACGGGCTGGTGCCGTCGTTGGTGGTGATCCATTACACCGCCATGGAGAGCGCCGGGGCGGCGCTTGAGCGGCTCTGCGACCCCGAGGCCGAGGTTTCCGCGCATTACCTGATCGGTGGCGATGGTCAGCTTTGGCAGATGGTCGAGGAATCCCAGCGGGCATGGCATGCCGGGGCGGGGGAATGGGCCGGTCTGAGCGATATCAATTCGCGCTCGATCGGGATCGAACTTGATAATCGCGGGACGCATCCTTTTGCCGAGCCGCAGATGACGGTGCTTGAAGAGCTTTTGGCCGGAATCATGGAACGATGGTCGATTGGCCCAGAGGGGGTGATCGGGCATTCCTGCATGGCGCCGGGGCGCAAGTGCGATCCGGGGCCAAAATTTGACTGGGCGCGGCTGGCGCGACAGGGATTGGCGCTGGGGCCGCCCTGTGCAGCAGGGGAGACGTTCCACGATCTCGCGCGGGCGGCGGGGTTCACGGCGGAGGTCAGCGACGCGGACCTGCTTGAGGCCGTGCGCCTGCGGTTCCGGCCATGGGGACATGGAGCGCTCTGCGAGGCGGATCTGGACGCGTTGCGCGGGCCTGCGCCCGGCGGGCTTGGGGCTTGACCGGCGCGACGCTTGCTGCCACATGCGCCTTGCGCGGAGAGCCGGATGGCCGCGGGGCGTAAAGCTCCGAGGAAAGTCCGGACTCCAAGAAGCAACGGTGCCGGGTAACGCCCGGGCGGGGCAACCCGACGGATAGCGCCACAGAGAACAGACGGCCCCGCAGGTCGGGGTCAGGGTGAAACGGTGGGGTAAGAGCCCACCGCGCCGCTGGCAACAGGGGCGGCATGGCAAGCCCCACCGGGAGCAATGCCAAATAGGACCCCCGCGCGGGCTGGTCCCCTTGGGGATACCGCCGCTAGGCTCGCTTTTGCCGAGAGGGGTCGGGTTGGCAGCTAAAGGTGCATGGCAACAT
Source organism: Heliomarina sp. (assembly GCF_052826185.1). Lineage (NCBI taxonomy): Bacteria > Pseudomonadati > Pseudomonadota > Alphaproteobacteria > Rhodobacterales > Roseobacteraceae > Heliomarina > Heliomarina sp. The sequence continues at coordinate 530,923 of NZ_JBRBUI010000017.1, forward strand.
GTACCGTAGATGAATGGTCATCGAAGGGGGCAACCCCGGAACAAAATCCGGCTTACAGGCTCTCCGCGCGTATTTCCCGAAAGCCGGGGAGGTTTCATTCAATCGAGCGGAATGTGCCGCATTCCTGCCCGCATTCGACGGCTAAATTAACGATAGCATTTGAGCCGAGGAATTGCCGGAAATGAGTAAGGGATATCTTATTGTCTTCGGGGCCCTCGCAGGGCTGGCGTTCATGGGAACGGACTACCTTGCCGAGCAAAAGAAGCACAGGGGCGATTACACGCCGGGTGCCTATCTGGGAAAATGGATGGCGGCCGCCGATCTCGACACAAGCGAGATTGCAGGAAAGATGGCCCAGTTCAAGGAACGGGTCCTGCCGGATGCGAAACAGGGCGCCCGCGAGCGGGGCAATCCCGCCAGTCACCTGGGCGCCGCGCCCGAGGGCTGGGAAATGCTGGCGTGGAGCGAAGAACTGGATGCGCGGATGACACCGCAGCGCGAGATGCAGGATTTCGAAAAGGAGTTCCTTGACGATCCCAAGATCAAGACCCTTTTTGGCGCGAATGAAGAGGTGCGTGCCAAGGAAAAACGCAAGTCCATGCGGATTTATGCGCGGGGCGATGAGCTGATCTTTGTTTCGGCGCAATTTGCGCAACCCGCCCAGGCGAACCATCGCACCAATGCGGCAATCAACCTGATGGCGGCGAACATGCAGAGCATGTCATCGTTCAGCGGCTTTGACGTGATTCAGGGCGTTACATTCCTGCGTCGGACGTCGTGGATGCAAGAAAAGGGCGACGGTCCCGAGCGGTCGGTGTTCGAGGCGAAGATGGGCGATTCTATCACGCTGAAAGTCTCGGCCCGGGCGCAGGTTGACTCGGTTCGCGCGGTGCTGGAGACCATCGATTATGACGCGCTGAACGCGATGCTGGATACGCCACTGGTCGGGGTCGGATCCGATGCCGTGCCGCTGAGCGCGGCGCAGGCGCAGTTCATCTCGGCGCAACACGCCGAGGCGCTGAAACGGGCGGCACCGGGACAGCGCAAGGCAGCGCAGCTAGCGATGGACAAGGCGTTTCAGCCGAGCCAGCTTGAAAAATCGCTGATCGGTGGCAGCGGGGTGACCTCTCTGACCTCGCAGAGAGATGTCGCTGTGCAGCAGATGGTGGATGAGCCGACCACATCGAAACGCCCGTCGCTGAGCCAGCGGCTGAACCAGAACTGCGGTGCGGGCACCTTCTGCAAGGTCGATCCCTAGACGTTTTCACCACGGCCTGATGCGATTTGCGACAGGGATGGTCGCGCGGGAAAGCGGCCGAATCCGCCTGTAAAACAGGCGGAATTGAAACGTATTCGCGTCCAAATCGAAGAATTCTGTCGGCTGGGATAGCTGCATTAGATTGCACATGTCGCATTCCAGCCGTGACGTGTCGGGGGCGCTTCTACGCCCGATTCATTTGACGCTATTGAGGAGGCGAAATCGAACGGAGTCGCCTTCCATGAAAACCCAGGTCAAAGCCCTTGTCGTCGGCGGTGGTGCCGTCGGTACCTCGATCGCCTATCATCTTGCCCGAGCCGGCTGGACGGATGTCATGCTGCTGGAACGGGACGAGCTGACGTCCGGTTCGACCTGGCACGCGGCGGGGCTTTTGCCGCTGTTCAACATGTCCTACGCGACGACGCATATTCACAAGTATTCGGTCGATTTCTACAAGTCGCTCGAAGCAGAGACGGGTCTGAACGCGGGCTTTTCCGTGGTGGGCAACCTGCGCATGGCGCAGACGCAGGACCGTATGGACGAATACATGCTTTACGCGTCGACCGCGGAAACCGCTGGTGTCCCCTATGAGTGGATGACCCCCGACCAGATCAAGGAGCGCTGGCCGCTGGTACGCACCGAAGACCTGAAAGGCGCGATTTTCCACCCGACCGATGGCTATATCAACCCGGCGGACGTGACCATGGCGATGGCCAAGGGCGCGCGCCAGCGGGGGGTGATGATCGAGCGCAAGTGGCAGGTCGACGGCTATGAATGGACCGGCAGCCACTGGAACGTGACCTGCACCAAGATGGTCGAGAAAGGCGGCAACCTTGTCACCTCGGACGAGCAGATCGTCATTCAGGCCGAGCATGTGGTCACCGCGACCGGCAACCATGCGCAGCGCACCGCCAAGCTGCTGGGCATCAAGATCCCGGCGATCCCGGTCGAGCACCAGTTCGTCGTGACCGAACCCGATCCGGCGCTGGTTGAATATCGTAAGACCCACGGCGAACATCCGGTTCTGCGTGATGCGGATGCCAAGTGGTACGTGCGCGAGGAACGCGGCGGCTGGATCCTTGGCCCCTATGAGGAAGGCGCACCAGCGCGGTTCAAGTACGAAGTGCCGGAAACCTTCCGCGCCGATCTCTTCCCGCTCGATCTGGACCGGATCGAAGAGGAATACATGTCGATGATCCACCGGATTCCAACCTCGGAAACCGTGGGTCTCAAGGACGATTTCAACGGCCCGATCTGCTATACGCCCGATGGCAACCCGTTGGTCGGCCCGGCGCCGGGTCTGCGCAACATGTGGCTTGCCGAAGGGTTTTCCTTCGGGATCACGGCGGCGGGCGGCACCGGCTATTACCTTGCCCAGATGATGGTCGAGGGAGAGGCCGAGATCGACATGGCCTCGCTTGATCCCAAACGCTACGGCTCGTGGATGACAACCGAGTACGCGGTGCAGAAGAACGAGGAAAGCTATGCGCATGTCTTCATCCTGCACCACCCGGATGAAGAACGCGAAGCGGCGCGCCCGTTGCGTACCGCCCCGGCCTATGACCGGCAAAAGGCGCTGGGCGCGCAGTTTGGCCATGTGAACGGCTGGGAGCGCCCGAACTATTACGCGCCGGTCGGATTCGACGATCATGCCTCGCGTAGCTTCCGTCGCGGTGGCTGGTGGGAACATGCGGTGGAAGAGGCCAAGGCGATCCGCGAAGGCGTCGGCCTTGTCGATGCGACTGCCTTTACCAAGCACGTAGTCAAAGGACCGGGCGCGACCCAGTTCCTTGACTGGTTCACCTGCAACAAGCTGCCCAAGGTGGGCCGCATCAACCTGACCTATGCGCTGACCGAGGCGGGCACGACCCGGACGGAATACACCATCGTGCGGATCGCCGAGGATGCCTATTACCTCGTCTCTGCCGGTGCATGGACGGCCTATGACGCGGATTACCTGCGCAAATCGGCCGAGGATAAGGCAGGCGAGTTCGGCTATATCGAAATTCAGGACGTGACTACGCAATGGGGTGTCTTTGCCATCGCCGGGCCGAAATCGCGCGATGTCCTGAACGAGATCATCAAGGATGCCGATCCGGCGACTGCCTTGTCGAACAAGCGTTTCCCATGGCTGTCCTGCCGCAATATCGAGCTGGGTATGTGCCCGGTCCGCGCGATCCGCGTGGCCTATACGGGCGAACTTGGCTGGGAATTGCATCACCCGATCGAGATGCAGAACTATCTCTGGGATCAGCTGATGGCGGCCGGTGAAAAGTACGGGATGAAACTGGTCGGTGCCCGGGCGCAGAACTGGCTGCGGCAGGAGAAATCCTATCGTGCCTTCGGCAACGAACTTGGCCGCGACGCGACCCCGCTTGAGGCCGACCTGCCGCGCTTTGTGGATCTCTCCAAGGACTTCCGTGGCAAGGAAGCGATGCAGGCGCTGGGCGTCCGGTCGAAATGCGTCACCCTGCTGATCGACGGACCCGAAGATGCCGATCCTTGGGGTCGCGAGGCGCTTTATGATGGTAACACCAAGGTTGGCCGCCTGACCTCGGGCGGGTATTCCGTGGCCTTCGGCAAGTCCATCGGCATGGGGTATGTAAAGCCCGATCTGGCGGTTGTCGGCACCAAGCTGAAGGTCAAGATGTTCGATCAGCTCTGGGACGCGGAAATCGTCGAGGACAGCCCCTATGATCCGTCGAATGCCGTCATCCGCAAAGACGCCTAAGACCGCGTGAAAGCCTGGCCCCGGACGCTCTGCACAAGCCAGAAGCCGGGGCCAATTCCTGTTTGCGTCAGAAATCTTCTGCCAGTTTGCGATAAGCTGTCGGCGATAGGTTAACACCTTCATCCGTTTTGCCGCGACCCGGCTATTCTTTTAATGAAAGCGCAACCGGTATTCGTGGCGCCTTTTGGCCCCGTTCATCCGGGTCAGAGGTAAGGGAGGCATGTCCGATATGGCCATCCGGGCGATCTGCATCGGCTGGATTCCGCGTCTCACGGTCAAATGCCGAAACGGGGAGGCGCGCAGCAATCGCCGCAATTCAAAGAGTTTACCGCAAACCGCCCTCCTGTCTTCACCTATTGCCGAACAGGGCCAGCAAAGTCGGGTGACGACGACGGTCACAAGCACGCCCGATCAGTTCCGCGATGCAACAAGACAAGGCCCGGCCATTTGCGCCGGGCCTTTTTCTTGGCAAACGACAGAGGCGGCCCATGTTTCATTTTCGGAAAAATCCGGACACTATGCCGGGTCGCGGCAGGAAAATTGGCAATCCGTTTGGTGCACAGTTTTGATGCGGTTTCAGAAACGGGACAGGTTGCTGCCCCGGTTTTGTCCGGGAACCGGCATAGCGCGTCCCAATTTCCGCCTTAGTTCGGTGTAGAGTGGTTAAATCAATTGCAGGCAGTCAGGAAAAGATCATCGTGAGCTTTCAAGCCAAAATCGCCGTCCCGGAGCTTGTCCCGCATCGCTTTACCGGAGGTATCGCGGAGGGGGCGAACCTTCGCACCCCCTGCGGTTTGCGTCGAATCGAAATCGTGCGTGCCGGTGACCTGATCGTGACGCGGAACGGGCTAAAGCCGGTTCAGATGGTCTGGAAACGGCGCGTGACGAAGGAACAGATGCTGGCGCAGCCTGCACTGGCGCCCATTCGACTACGTCCGCGCGCGATCGGACCGATGATGCCGCAGCGCGATCTGCTCGTGGCTCCCGATCACCGCCTGCTGATACCCGGTTTCCGGCTGGGCGGTGTCGCCGATGACAAATCCGTCCTGACCGAGGCCCGCAAGATCGCCGGTTCAAGCGATGCGATCTTTGCCGACAGCTCGATGGAGAGCATCACCTACTACCAGCTTGTTTTCGAAGAACATCAGGTGCTGGCGGCAAATGGCCTGCCGGTCGAAAGCTTCCTGCCGGATGCCGCCGCGATTGCCGCGCTCGCCGGTGAAATCCGCGAAGAGCTGGATGAATGCTTCCCCGGATTGCGCGCTGCGCCCGACAGCTTTCCGTCTGCAAGCTTCCCGATCATGACCGACGTGGACTACCTGCCTTTCTACGCCTGAGGCCTTCTGGCTAAGGGTGGCGCGCAATCAGGGCAAGGTTGTTGGCGGGCATCTCGACGGTATCGACTAGCTCGAGACCTGCACTCTGCAACAAGTCCACGATCCAGGTATCGTCCTTGTACCCCACGGCGCTGTCCTGCGCCTGCAGCATCGCATGAAAATCCGCGTCGCCCTCGCTCGTCAGTTTGCCAGCGCGTTTGAAGGGGCCGTAGATCACGAAGAGCCCCCCCTGTTCCAAAGCGAGTGCCGCTTCGGCAATTAGCACTTTCGCTTCCTCATCGCTGACCAGATGCAGCAGGTTCACCAGAAGAACCAGGGTCTTACCTGTGTTTTCCTTGCCCCATCCCGGCGCCGTCGCATCGACACGGCAGACCTTTGAGAGATTGGGAAGATCTGCCCGCGCGACGCGCGCGTCAATGGCAGCGGCCCGTTTTTCGTCAACTTCGGAGGGTTGCCAGTGAAGATGCGGCAGGGCACGGGCAAATTCGACCACATGCTGGCCCGTACCGCTCGCCAGCTCAAGCGCATGACCCGGAGAGCTGGCATGTGACTTCAACAGGTTCCGGATCGCCTCGGCGTTTCGAGCGGCGGCGGGGGCATGGAGAAAACCGTCGGTGTCCGGTTCCGCATAGCCTTCGGCAGAGGGGATCAGGCGTTTGGGCATGGTGGACAAACCTCAATCACAGGGGCGCGGTCGAAAGTATTCATGGGGGCAGGGTCGATTCGAGCGGACAGTGAACTTACCGTCGAAATTTCAGCAGGATTGACGGTACCAACCACAGCCAATTCCCTCATGTCCCAAGCGCCCCAAGCGTCTGTTCCTCAAGCCGGTCCGTGGCCGGCGGCGGGGCAGGGCTAAGCGCTGCAAGCCGTGTGTAAAGCGCCTCATCCATATCAAAATCCAGAGCGGCAAGCGACGGTTCAAGCTGCGCTGCATCACGCGCCGAGATGATCGGCATAGGCCGGTCCCGATGAGCAGCGACCCAGGCCACGGCCAGAACAGCCGGATCCACCGCCAGTTCCCCCGCGATCTCGACCAGACCGGCGGCGGTTTCCTGCATCCAGCCCTGTCCGTAGCGGGCACCATAGCGGTCGTCCTCGCTCAACCGGCCGCTGCCACCGGTAAGGTATTTGCCGGTCAGCAACCCGCCGCCCAGCGGCGAATAGGCACAGACCGCGATCTGCTGGTCAGCGCACATGGGCAGGATCTCGACTTCGGCCTGCCGCTTGGCCAGATTGTACATCGGCTGCAAGGCATCGACCCGGATGCCGAAACGCGCAGCGACAGCCTGTGCCTTCATCACCTGCCACGCCGCGAAATTCGACAGGCCAATATATCTGATCTGTCCCGCATCGCGCAGCCGGGCAAAAGCCTCCATCGTTTCCGACAGATCGGTATCCGGATCGAACCGGTGCAGGTAAAGCAGATCCACCATGTCCAGATCCAGCCGCTGACGCGATTTATCGAACTGTTCGCGGATATTCTGCGCACTGGCACCGCCGATATAGCCGACCTTTGTCGCGACCAGCAGCCTGTCGCGCTCATTCCGGACCATCTCGCCCAGCAGGGTCTCGGAGTTCCCATCCGTATAGGCAAAAGCCGTATCGAAATGCGTTATACCGGCTGCACGGCAGGCGTCGAACATGGCGCGGCTCTGCGACGCATCGGCCCGCCCGCCAAACTGCATGGTGCCAAAGGCAAATCGGGAAACCGGCTGCCCGGCAAGTGTTTTAAGCTCTGTCATACCCTGCGTTCTGGCACGGCTTCGGGCACAGGGAAAGCCCCGTTTCGACAGGACGCCACACCGGCCTCCCTCAAGAATCCCTTGCTTCTTTGGGTCTTAAAATATCCCCGCCGGAGGCAAATCCGCCAATTGCCACGCCAGACGAGTCCCGCAAAAAGAAAAACCCGCGCCGACAAGGGCGCGGGTCGTCAGACACAAACGGTCCGATTGGCTTACTGCGGAATCTCGCCTTCGATGCCTTCGACGTAGAAATTCATGCCCGCCAGCGTGCCGTCATCGGCGGTCTCGCCCTCGGCCAGCCAGTCGGAACCATCCTGCTTCTTGAGCGGGCCGGTAAAGGGATGCATCTCGCCTGACGCGATCTTTTCCTTCATTTCCAGCGCGGCGGCTTTCACGTCCTCCGGAACGGCCGAGGTGATCTCGCCGATGCCGACCATGCCCGCGCCGATACCGTCCCAGCGGCTGACCGATTCCCATGTTCCGTCCATGACAGCCTTGGTGCGCTCGATGTAATAGGGCGCCCAGTTGTCGATGATCGAGGAAATGCGCGGCTCGGGCGCGTATTCGTACATATCCGAAGCCTGACCAAAGGTATAGACGCCACCGGCGTTCTGAGCCGCGGCCTGAGGCGCAGTAGAATCGGTGTGCTGAAGCACGACGTCAGCGCCCTGTTCGATCAGCACCTTGGCCGCATCGGCCTCTTTTGCCGGATCGAACCAGGTATAGACCCAGACGATTTTGAACTGCACATCCGGGTTGACCTTCTTGGCCTGGATATAGGCCGAGTTGATGCCGCGGATCACTTCGGGGATCGGGAAGGACCCGATGTAGCCGATGATGTTGCTTTCGGTCATGCTGCCCGCGATCAGACCCTGAATGGCGCGGCCCTCGTAGAAACGCGCGGAATAGGTCGACACGTTCTCGGCGGTTTTGTAACCCGTTGCATGCTCGAACTTCACGTTCGGGAATTTTTTGGCGACGTTGATCGTCGGATCCATGTAACCGAAGGACGTGGTAAAGATCAGGTCTGCGCCGTTCAGCGCCATCTGGGTCATCACACGTTCGGAATCCGGACCTTCGGCCACGTTCTCGACGAACACGGTCTCGACCTGATCGCCGAATTCTTCCTCAACCGCCAGACGGCCCTGGTTGTGTTCATAGGTCCAGCCGCCATCGCCGACCGGCCCGACAAAGACAAAGCCGACCTTGGTCTTGTCATCCTGTGCGCCGGCCGCGGTGGCCATGCCCAGTGCCGTCACGGCCGCCGCTCCGGCCAGCAGCGTTCTGCGAAGTATCGTCATTACAGGTAATCCCCTATTGGTGGTGTTTTTCTATCAGGGAGACCATCCATGATCGCCTCCCGCTGTTCAAGGGCCGCCCCAGCGGCAGGCCCCGTTCTCCGTTGTCACGGAAAGAGATGAAACGCCCGGAAAGCCTAAAATTTAGGCTTTCACGCGCGTCGACTGCGTGGCGGGTTACACCGGGCAAGGCAGTGTTTTTGCAGTCCGCCTTAACTGGTCGCATGGAAAATCCGCCCCAATGACCCCGGTGCCCGGCTTTTGTCCGCTGACAGTATGACCAGCACGACGATGGTGATCACATAGGGCGACATGGCGAGGTACTCGACCGGGATGGCGACACCCGCCGCCTGCAGGTTCAGCTGCAACACGGTAATGCCACCAAAAAGATAAGCCCCCAGCAGAACACGCCACGGCTTCCAGCTTGCAAAGACAACCAGCGCCAGCGCGATCCAGCCGACACCGGCGGTCATGCCTTCCGTCCACTGCGGCACCCGTACAAGGCTGATATAGGCGCCGCCCAGACCGGCGCAGGCGCCGCCGAACAGGATGGCCATCACGCGGATGCGCACGACCTTGTAGCCCAGCGCATGGGCCGCGTCGTGGTTTTCGCCGACAGCCCGCAGGATCAGCCCGGCCCGGGTGAACTTCAGCAAGGCCCAGACACCGGCCACGATAGCGATGCCAAGATAAAGGATCAGGTCATGGCTGAACACCACCGGCCCCAGGATAGGGATATCGCTGAGCAGTGGAATATGCAGATCCGGCGTCGGCGGCGGTTTGATCCCCACATAGGATTGCCCCATCAGCGACGACAGCCCCAACCCGAAAAGCGTCAGCGCCAGACCCGAAGCCACCTGATTGGCCAGCGCGAACTGGGTCAGGATGACAAAGAGAAACGACAGCGCCGCGCCGCCAATTGCCGCGGCCAGGAATCCAAGCCAGGGCGAGCCGGTTTCCACCGCGACGGCAAAGCCGCAGATGGCGCCGGTGATCATCATGCCCTCGACGCCAAGGTTCAGAACCCCGGCACGTTCGACGACCAGCTCTCCGATGGCGGCCAGAAGGATCGGTGTCGCCGCCACCATCAGCGAGGCGACAAGCAGTATCGGGTTGATCTGGGACAGATCCATCAGGCAACCTCGCGGCTTTTCGGTCGGATGCGGTAATTGGTCAGCAGGTCCAGCGCCAGCAGGAAGAACAGAAGCATCCCCTGGAAAACCTGAATCGCGGCGGCGGGCAGGCCCATCTGGCTCTGCGCGATTTCCCCGCCGATATAGGTCAGCGCCATCAGCAGCCCGGCCAGCAGGATACCGATCGGGTGCAACCGTCCCAGAAAGGCCACGATGATCGCGGTAAAACCGTAACCGGTGTTGAAATCGATACTGACCTGGCCGGCGGGACCGGCAACTTCGAACAGCCCGGCAAGACCGGCGAGCATGCCGGAAGTCCCGAGACAGAACAACACAAGCCGTCCCGGCGAAACACCGGCGAACCGGGCCGCCCGGGGCGCATCCCCGGTCAGGCGGATGTGAAAGCCAAGCATATGCCGGTTCAGCAGCACATAGGCAAAGATCACCGCTATGGTTGCGGCAACCACGCCCCAGTGCAGACCCGCATTCTGGTTGATCCAGCTGTTGGCCGATTCATACTCGTTCAGATTCCGGCTCCCCGGAAATCCGAACCCCTGCGGGTTCTTCAAAAGACCCAGCGACATCGAGGCCAGTAATTGCTCGGCCACATAGACCAGCATCAGCGAAACGAGGATCTCGTTGGTGCCGAAACGGACTTTCAGAACCCCCGGGATCATCGCCCAGGCCCATCCGCCAAGCGCCCCGGCGATCACCATCAGCGGAAAAATGTACCAGGCTTCCAGCGGGTAAAAGGCAAGCCCGACACCCGCCCCCGTCAGCGCCCCGATGATATACTGCCCCTCGGCGCCGATGTTCCAGATCCCGGCCTTGAACCCCAGCGACAGACCGATGGCGATCAGCACCAGCGGCGCGCCTTTCACCAGCAACTGTGGCCGGTAATAGAACGCGAACTCCCCGAACAACGGGTCCCAAAAGATCGTGCGGATCGCATCGACCGGCTGCGTGCCCAAAAGCGCGAAAAGCAACCCGCCAAACACCATCGTGGCCAGCACCGCCACCACCGGCGTCGCAAGCGACCAGAGCTGCGAGGCCTGCGGTCGTTTCTCCAGCACGATCATGAACGCGCCCCTTTGCTTCTTCTCGTGTCAAATACGGCCGCCGGAGGCGGAAAATTCCTGCACGGCATATCAGACATGCGCAACCTCCATGCCATGCGCGCCACCCATCATCAGCCCGATTTCCTCCACGGTCAGCCCGGTGGTCGGGCGCGGCTCCGAAAGCCGCCCCTCGTTCAGGGCGGCAAACCGGTCGGAAATTTCCATCAGCTCATCAAGGTCCTGACTGATGCAGATCACCGCCGCCCCCTTGGCGACAAGATCAAGGATCGCCTGACGGATCGCCGCCGCCGCCGAGGCATCGACGCCCCATGTGGGCTGGTTCACCACAAGCACTTCGGGACGTTGCAGAACTTCCCGGCCGATCACGAATTTCTGCAGGTTCCCGCCGGAAAGCGAGCGGGCCGCGTTATTTGGTCCCGGCGTGCGCACGTCGAAAGCCTCGATGATCTTTTCCGCGAAACCCTGTGCCGCGCGCCATTTCAGAAACCCCCGCGATTCGAGGTTTTCCCGGACCGAGCCCGTCAGCATCGCGTTCTCGGTCAGGCTCATGTCCGGGGCGGCCGCATGACCAAGCCGCTCTTCCGGCGCGGTCAAAAGACCGACGGCGCGCCGCGCTGTCGGCCCGGTCTGTCCGATCGGGCGACCATGCAGCTTGACCGATCCGGGTGCCGTCAGAATTTCGCCCGACAGCACCGCCAGCAGTTCGTCCTGCCCATTCCCGGCGACGCCGCCGATGCCCAGAACCTCGCCCTTGCGCACCGACAGGCTGACCGATTTCAACGAGGTGCCAAAAGCCGAGGGCGATTTCGCGTCGAGCGAAACGATCTCCAGCGCCACATCACCCATGTCGCGCCCGGCGCGGGTGGGGGTCTTCAGCGCAGTCCCGACCATCAATTCCGCCATGTCCCGTGCAGAGGTCTCTGACGGGACGCATTCACCGACATTCTTGCCAAGCCGCAGAACCGTCGCGTGATCGCACAGGGCGCGGATCTCTTCGAGCTTGTGCGAAATATAAAGTATCGCGGTGCCTTCTTCGCTCAGCTTGCGCAGCGTCTTGAACAGGATCTCCACCTCCTGCGGGGTGAGCACGCTGGTCGGCTCATCCATGATCAGCAGCTTGGGGTCCTGCAAGAGGCAGCGGATGATCTCGACCCGCTGGCGTTCACCGGCGGAAAGGTCGCCCACCGTGCGATAGGGATCAAGCGGCAGACCATAGGTTTCGCTGACCTCGCGGATACGCGCGGCCAGATCGCGCATCGGCGGTGGGTTCTCCATGCCAAGCGTGATGTTCTCCGCCACGTTCAGCGCGTCGAAAAGCGAGAAATGCTGGAATACCATGGCAATCCCGTCGGCGCGCGCCGCCCGTGGTTCAGCCGGTGTAAAGGCTTTGCCGCGCAGGGTCATCGTGCCGCTGTCGGGCTTGACCAGACCGTAGATCATCTTGACCAGCGTCGATTTCCCGGCCCCGTTCTCACCCAGCAGCGCATGGACCTCACCGGTCCCGATATCAAAGGAAACATTGTCATTGGCGACCACGCCGGGATAGGCCTTGGTCAGGCCCCTGAGGCTGAGAAGTATGTCGCTCATGCGCGTTTCCCCTTTAGCTTACCCGCCATTGCACCCTGACCGTGCCGCAGCAGCGCCGTCCCGACACCCAATGCGATAGCCTGGGGGTGTTTGCCAAGAGAGGGCTCGCCAATAGGACAGGTGAGTGTTGCAATCTTCTCCGGCGCATGTCCGAGATCGGCCAGCCTGCTGCGAAAGCGCGCCCATTTGGTGTCCGACCCGATCAGCCCGGCAAAGCCGAACCCGTGGTTCAGCAGATTGTGGCACAGCTCGAGGTCGAGACTGTGCGAATAGGTCAGGATCAGGTGCTCCGCGTGTAATGGCGCATGCCGGACCAGATCGGCGGGACGTGTCGCGGGCAAAATCCGCACAGCCTCGGGCCGCACCTCCGGATACCGGATCAAATCCGTATCGATCCAGGTGATCTCGAACTCGGGCAGCGGCGCCAGAACCTGCACAAGCGCCCGGCCCACATGCCCGGCGCCCCAGATCCAGAGGTCCCGCGAAGGCTTTCGCACCGGTTCGATCATCCATCCATCGCAAAGCTGCGGCACGGGCCGGGTGCCTTCGCCCCGCGCGCGTTTCAGCAGGTTGCGCACGCCAAGCGGCATCGGTCCGGTGCAACCGGCGGGTCGAGCGATCACGTTCTCGTCCAGCTCTGCTACCTTCGCACTGTCGAAGATCTCAAAGAATAACGTCACCATGCCGCCGCAGCACTGGCCAAGACCCGGTCCCAGCGGATGCTGACTCAGCCGGTCTGTCTCCAGCCCCAGCGCGGTTTTCGCTGCCTCGAACTCAAGCGCGCCGCCACCGATGGTACCCGATTGCCCGCCTGGCCAGACCAGCATCGCCGCCCCGGTTTCGCGGGGAGTCGACCCCCGCGTCGCCGCAATCACCACGCGCACCACTGTTCCATGTGCCGCCACCGCCCGGCGCAGATCCTCCAGATCGAAACTCATGACCGGACCTGCCCCCGTGCCCGGCCAATCGCGCGCCAGACCTCTTCGGCCGTGGCTGGCGCATTCAGCGCCGGGTACTGCGCCCCGCATCCCGCCACCGCATCCGACAGGGCAAGAAAGGCCGAGATTCCAAGCATGAAGGGCGGCTCACCCACGGCCTTGGAGCGATAGATCGTCGCCGCCGGATTCTCCGCCTCCCAGAGCGCCACGTTGAAAACATCCGGACGGTCGGAACAGGCGGGAATCTTGTAGGTCGAGGGCGCATGGGTCCGCAGCCGTCCGCTATCGTCCCAGACCAGCTCCTCGGTGGTTAGCCAGCCCGCCCCCTGCACGTACCCCCCTTCGATCTGCCCGATATCCAGCGCCGGGTTCAACGAAGCGCCTGCGTCATGCAGGATATCTGCCCGCAGGATCCGGTTCTCGCCAGTCAGCGTATCCACGGCCACCTCGGTCACCGCCGCCCCGTAAGCGAAATAGAAAAACGGCCGGCCCGCCCCGCGGATCCGGTCCCACGACAGATCCGGCGTCCGGTAATAACCCGTCGCCGACAGGCTCACCCGTCCGACATAGGCGTATTCGGCCGCTTCGGCGAAGGAATAGCTCTCCTCGCCCACGTGCACCCGGCCATCGGCAAAGCGCACGGTGGCTGGGTCGGCTTGATGCCGCTCAGCGAGATGCGCCGCCATCCGGTCGCGGATCGTGTCGCAGGCCGCCTTCACCGCCATGCCGTTCAGATCACTGCCCGAAGATGCCGCTGTCGCCGAGGTGTTGGGCACTTTGCCGGTGTCCGTCGCCGTGATACGCACCGCCTCCAGCCCGACACCGAAACGCGCCGCCGCCACCTGCGCGACCTTCTGGAACAGCCCCTGTCCCATCTCCGTGCCGCCATGGTTCAGATGGATCGACCCGTCCTGATAGACATGCACCAGCGCCCCTGCCTGGTTGAGATGCGTCAGCGTGAAAGAGATCCCGAACTTGACCGGCGAAAAGGCGATCCCGCGCCGGATCACCGGGTTCTCCGCATTCCACGCGGCAATCTCGTCGCGCCTCGCGGCATACCCGCTGGTCTCCAGCAGCGTTTCGGTCATCCGGCCAAGGATGAAATCCGTCACCGCCATGCCATAGGGCGTGGTCTGCCCCTCAGCCCCGCTGTCGCCTGCCTTTTGCCGGACTTCCGTCGCGGCCCCGCGCGAGGCAAGATCCTCGCCCTTCTTTGGGTCCAAAATATCCTCGGGGGGAGAAGCCGCCGGCTTCCGGGGGGCAGACAGCCCCCCGTCCTCGGCATCGGCATAGTAATTGCATTGCCGGATCGCGACCGGATCCATGCCCAGAACATGCGCGGCATGATCCATCACCCGTTCGATGCCGACCATCCCCTGTGGGCCACCGAAACCGCGAAACGCGGTGGCGCTCTGGGTGTTGGTCTTCAGGCGATGGCTTTCGATCCGTGCGGCGGGCAGATCATAGGCATTGTCCGCATGCAGCATGGCCCGGTCCGCGACCGGGATCGACAAGTCCTGAGACCAGCCGCAGCGCGCGTATTGCACGAATTCCACGCCCTTTATCCGGCCCGTGTCATCGAACCCCGCGCGGTAGGTGATGCGGAAATCATGCCGCTTGCCGGTGATGACCATATCGTCGTCCCGGTCATAGCGCATCTTGCAAGTGCGCCCCGTGGCGCGGGCGGCAAGGGCGCAGGCCACCGCGAGGTGGTTGCCCTGGCTCTCTTTTCCGCCGAAACCGCCGCCCATGCGCCGGGTTTCGACCCGGACCGCGTGCATCGGCACGCCAAGGGCTTCGGCAACCTTGTGCTGAATTTCGGTCGGGTGCTGGGTCGACGACATCACGACCATGTCCCCGTTTTCCTGCGGCTGCGCCAGCGCGGCCTGTCCCTCGAGATAGAAATGCTCCTGCCCGCCGATATCGATCGCGCCTTCGATCACATGCGTGGCTGACCCAATCGCCGATGCCGCATCGCCTTTCTTGTAGACCCGCGGGCCTTCCTCGAAACGGCTGTCCGCCGCCAGCGCATCCTCGATGCTCAGGATTGCCTGCTTTTCGTCATAGGTAATCCGGGCCTTGCGCGCGGCTTTCCGCGCCGCCTTGTGCGAGGTGGCGACAACGCAAAAAATCGGCTGGCCGACATAATGGACCTCGCCCGACGTCAGCAGCGGTTCGTCATGGTTCGACGGCGACACGTCATTCTCGAAGGGCATGTCATCTGCGGTAATCACCGTCACCACGCCCGGCGCGGATCGGACGTCATCCAGATTCATGTCGGTGATCGTGCCAAAGGCGATTTCGCTCAGGCCAAAGGCAAGGCAGAGGCAGTCGGCGGGCGTCGGAATATCATCCACGTAACGCGCCGCGCCGGTCACATGCAGATGCGCCGCGTCATGGGGCAGGGGCTTTGCGACGCTCATGGTTGCACCTCAAGCACTGAGGTCGCCACGCCCTGATCTTCGGCGAAATAGCGCGAGAGAAGAGCCCGTGCCGTTTCCAGACGATAGGTGGCCGAGGCGCGCATGTCGCTGAGCGGCGCGAAATCCTCGTCAAAGCTTGAGGATGCAGCATCCAACGTGTCCTCGGACCACGGCTTTCCGACCAGGGCATTTTCAACGGCCGTTGCCCGCTTGGGAATACCGGCCATGCCGCCGAAGGCAATCCGTGCCTCGCTGACGACACCATCCGACACCGTGATGTTGAAACAGCCGCAGACCGCCGAAATATCCTGATCGAAGCGTTTGGAAATCTTGTAGCATTTCAGCCGGTCTGGTTGCCGGGAAAAGCTCACCGCCTCGACGAATTCGCCGGGCTGACGGTCCTGCTTGCCATAGTCGAGGAAAAACGCCTCAAGCGGCAGATCGCGCCGTTGATCGCCCTTGCGCAAGTGCAGGGTCGCGCCAAGCGCGATCAGCGCAGGCGGGTTGTCCCCGATGGGGGAGCCATTGGCGATATTGCCACCGATGGTCGCCGCGTTGCGGACCTGAACGGAACCGTAGCGCCGGATCATTTCCGCGTATGAGGGGTGCAGATCAGCAATCGCCGCCCGCACGGTATTCATGTCCGCCATCGCTCCGAAACGCAGGGTTTTATCGTCGATGGATACCTGTTTCAGATCCGAGCAACCTGCCAGAAAGATGACCGGTTCAATATCGCGCAGTCCTTTCGTGACCCAAAGCCCGACATCTGTAGCCCCGGCGACAAGGGTCGCGTCGGGGTTGGCCTCGTAGAGTTTCGCCAGCGCGTCGGAACTGTCCGGCATGAACCGGTTCGCCGTCGAAGTCACCGGCGCATCGGCGATCCAGTCGGGAACAGGTTGATCGGCTGCAGACCAGGCGGCCCGGATGATCGGCGCATAACCCGTGCAGCGGCAAAGGTTGCCCGCAAGCTGGTCATCAAAATCGCGGGCCCCGTTGCGATGGGCCGTCGCCATCGACACGATGAAACCGGGTGTGCAGAAACCGCACTGGCTGCCGTGATCGTCGATCATCGCCTGTTGCACCGGGTGCAGCCTGCCATCGGGCGCAGCGATGCCTTCGACAGTGCGCAGCGACTTGCCGTTCAGCTGGGGCAGGAACAGGATGCAGGCGTTGAGCGCGCGCGATCCGTTTTCGTCGCTCACCATCACCGTGCAGGCGCCGCAATCGCCTTCGTTGCAACCTTCCTTAGTGCCTTTGAGGCCGCGTTCCTCGCGCAGCCAGTCAAGCAAGGTGGTCGTCGCGTCCGCGTCCGCCAGTTCAACAGTCTCTCCGTTCAGAAGAAACGTGATGTTCATATGTTAAACCCGTCGCCTTACCCTGTTTTGACCAATGGCACGCGATTCCGATGCGACGTAGAAATAGCGTTGGCCCTTTGATTGTTAGCTCAGAGGTTAGAAAGGTGCGGCCCGCTCTGGCAAGCAAAAGCTTGAAGGCAATGCGCTGCGGGATCTTGGAAAATCGGCAGTTAAGGCGCGGGGGCCGCTAATATATGCAGCGGAACCAGCGCTGACCTTGGATCATCGGGCTGTTCGCGATTGAAACAGTTTATAGAAATCCAAGATAATGATGTTCTATTTTCAGGCAAATCTGCATGCTTGGCTGGGTTTGCCATCTTCACTGAACTCGCTTGGGGGCTGTTCAGGCGGCGGGTCCAAGGCCGCCCAAGGTTCTGGAGATTGTGCCCTTGATTGACTTCGCTCCGAAGGGCTGCCGGAAAACTGCACTTGCGATCCGGGTTAGGATTGCCCCCCCATGCGGCGCGCCATAGGATCGCGGCATGAGCAATTCCCCCCGATTCATCCATCTGCGCGTGCACACCGAATACTCCTTGCTTGAGGGGGCGGTGCGTCTCAAGAAACTGCCCGGTCTTTGCGAAGCGGCTGGCATGCCTGCTGTCGCCGTAACCGACACCAATAACATGTTCTCCGCGCTGGAGTTTTCCGTCACGGCGGCGGGCGCGGGCGTGCAGCCGATCATCGGCTGTCAGGTCGATCTGACCTATCTGGAAAGCCAGCCCGGCGAAAAGCCAAAGGATCCGGCGGGCGTGGTTCTGCTGGCCCAGAACGAACGCGGGTACGAAAACCTGATGAAGCTGAACTCTTGTCTCTACATCGACAAGGGCGGGCAGGAACCGCAGGTATCGCTGGACGAACTCGTGGCACATTCCGAGGGCGTAATCTGTCTGAGTGGCGGCCCCGACGGGCCAGTCGGACGGTTGCTGCGCGCGGGACAACGGCCCGCGGCCGAGGAACTGGTGCAGCGCCTGCACGAAGCATTCGCCGACCGGTTCTACATGGAACTGCAGCGGCACCCGGGAGACGACGGCAGCCAGCCCGAGGCGGAACGGCTGAGCGAACGCGGCCACGTGGAAATGGCCTATGCGCGTCACATCCCCTTGGTTGCGACGAACGATGTCTATTTCCCGAAATCCGACATGTACGAGGCGCATGACGCGCTGATCTGCATTTCCGAAGGGGCTTATGTCGACCAGCAGCAGGCGCGGCGGCGGCTGACCCCTCAGCACTACTTCAAGTCCCCGCAGGAAATGGCGGTTCTCTTCGCGGACCTGCCCGAAGCGCTGGAAAACACCGTTGAGATCGCACAACGCTGCGCCTTCATGGCCTATCGTCGTGATCCGATCCTGCCAAAATTCGCCGATGACGAGGTCGCCGAACTGCGGCGCATGGCGAATGAAGGTTTGCAGGCGCGGCTGGCGGTCATCCCCCATGCGGTCAGCGTCGAGGAATACCAGAAACGGCTGGATTTTGAGCTTGGGATTATCGAGGGGATGGGCTTTCCGGGCTACTTCCTGATCGTTGCGGACTTTATCCAATGGGCCAAGGATCACGACATCCCGGTCGGGCCGGGGCGGGGTTCTGGGGCCGGGTCGCTTGTCGCCTATGCGCTGACGATCACCGACCTCGATCCGTTGCGCTATTCGCTGCTTTTCGAACGCTTCCTCAACCCGGAACGTGTGTCGATGCCCGACTTTGACATCGACTTTTGCATGGACCGCCGCGAAGAGGTGATCCGCTACGTGCAAGAGAAATACGGGCGCGACAAGGTGGGGCAGATCATCACCTTTGGGGCGCTCTTGTCCAAGGCGGCAGTGCGCGACGTCGGTCGTGTTCTGCAGATGCCCTACGGGCAGGTAGACCGGCTGTCAAAGATGATCCCGGTCGAAGGCGTGAAACCGGTGTCCATCGAAAAGGCGCTGAAAGACGAACCGCGTCTGGCCGAAGAAGCGCGCAACGAGGAAGTGGTGGACCGTCTGCTGACATATGGTCAGCAGGTCGAGGGTCTGCTGCGCAACGCCTCGACCCACGCGGCGGGTGTGGTGATCGGCGACCGGCCGCTGGATGCGCTGGTGCCGCTGTATCAGGATCCGCGTTCCGACATGCCCGCGACCCAGTTCAACATGAAATGGGTCGAACAGGCGGGTCTGGTGAAATTCGACTTTCTGGGTCTGAAAACCCTGACCGTTATTCAGAATGCCGTCGATCTGATCCTGAAATCCGGGCGGCCTATCCATGTCACCGCCGATGGACATGAGCTGTATCAGCCAGCGGAGGGCGGTGAGAACCAGATGAACCTCATCCCGCTGGATGACGAGAAAACTTACAAGCTGTATTCCGCGGCCAAGACGGTTGCCGTGTTTCAGGTTGAAAGCTCGGGGATGATGGATGCGCTCAAGCGCATGAAGCCGACCTGTATCGAGGATATCGTCGCGCTCGTGGCACTGTATCGCCCCGGCCCGATGGAGAACATCCCCGTTTATTGTGAGGTCAAGAACGGGGTGAAAGAGATCACCTCGGTCCATCCCTCGATCGACCATATCCTTGCCGAAACACAGGGTATCATCGTTTATCAGGAACAGGTGATGCAGATCGCGCAGGTCATGGCCGGCTATTCGCTTGGCGGCGCCGACCTGCTGCGCCGCGCGATGGGCAAGAAGATCAAGGAGGCAATGGACGCCGAGCGACCCAAGTTCGAAAAGGGCGCGGCGGAAAACGGGGTCGACAAGAAAAAGGCGACCGAGGTTTTCGACCTTCTGGAAAAATTCGCCAACTACGGGTTCAACAAGTCGCACGCGGCCGCCTATGCGGTGGTGTCCTACCAGACCGCGTGGCTAAAGGCGAACCATCCGGTCGAGTTCATGGCGGGGGTCATGAACTGCGATATCCACCTTACCGACAAGCTCGCGATCTATTTCGAGGAAGTGCGCAAGGGGCTGGGCCTGCCCTGGGTGCCGCCTTGCGTCAACCGGTCCCAGGCCCTGTTCGATGTGCAGGATGGCCAGCTTGTCTATGCGCTGGGCGCGCTCAAGAACGTAGGTGTCGAGGCGATGAAAATCATCACCGAGGCGCGCTGCAAGGATGGCGTCGACAAGCCCTTCAGGACACTGTTCGACCTTGCCCGCCGGGCCGATCTGAAACGGGTGGGCAAACGCCCGATGGAGATGCTGGCGCGGGCCGGTGCCTTTGACGAGCTCGATTGCA
Organism: Heliomarina sp.; assembly: GCF_052826185.1. NCBI lineage: Bacteria > Pseudomonadati > Pseudomonadota > Alphaproteobacteria > Rhodobacterales > Roseobacteraceae > Heliomarina > Heliomarina sp. Next base: position 551,011 of record NZ_JBRBUI010000017.1, read on the forward strand.
ACCGGCGTAGGGTGTTCGACAGTCTCGACGCGCTGGTTGCCTATTCCGGTGCGATCCACGAACAGAAGGCCTCGAATCAGGTGTCGCTATTCGGTGAGGCAGGTGACGACCTCCCGGAACCGCGGCTTTCAAGTGCGCCGGACTGGATGCCTGCGGAGCGATTGAGCGAGGAATTCAAGGCGGTCGGTTTCTATCTTTCGGGCCATCCGCTGGACGATTACATGGCACCGCTCAAGCGCAAGGGCGTGATGACGCTCGACGAAGTTCGGGCGAAAGCGGCGAAATCGCCGATGGTTGCCAAGCTGGCCGGTGTCGTCGCGGGGAGGCAGGAACGGAAATCCGCGCGCGGCAACCGGTTTGCCTTTGCACAGATGAGCGACACGACTGGCGCCTACGAGGTGACGCTGTTTTCCGAAACGCTGGAAAAATCGCGCGAGTTTCTCGAAACCGGCGCGAAGGTCGTGGTGACGGTCGAAGCGACGATGGAGAGCGATCAGCTGAAGCTCTTGGGTCGCGGTGTGGCGCCCATCGACGTCGCTGTGGCGCAGGCCGGCAGTGCGGGGCTGCGGGTGTTCGTTGAAAACGCGATTGCGATCAACACGGTCGCGACGGTTCTGGAAGACGCGCAGAAAGTCGTGAAGACAGCGGCGAAAGGACCTGTGCAGCTCTACCTGATGGATCCCGGGCTGCCGGGTGAGGTCGAGATGGACCTCGGTCAGGATTTCGCGATCAACCCCGAGATCAAAGGCGCGTTGAAGAGTCTTGAAGGGGTGATGGACGTCGAGGAGCTCTAGCCGCCCGATCCGAGGCGTCGCGCCTGTTGCAGGGACATCGCAGCCTCCGGCGGGGATATTTTGAGACCCAAAGAAGGGGCGGTCGCGGTAAATTCCGAGACCGTCCCGTTTTTGGTAGTCGTTATTGCATGTTTGCGCATTCCGGAACCGGGGTGAGCACCGTTCCGTCCTTGAGCCATTGGCTGAGGTTGTCGCAGGTCAGATCACCCATGGCGGCACGGGTTTCGACAGTGGCGCTGCCCACATGCGGTTGCAGGGTCACGTTCTCCATCGCGCGCAGGGCGGTCGGGACGTGGGGTTCGTTTTCGAAAACATCGAGACCCGCCCCGCCGAGCCGTTTGTGTTCGAGCGCCTCGATCAGCGCGGTTTCATCGAGCACCGGACCGCGCGCGACATTCACGAGGATTCCCTCGGGGCCGAGCGCCTCGATCACCTCGGCATTGACGATGTGATGGGTCTCCGCGCCGCCGGGGGTGATGCAGATCAGCACGTCGCAGGCGCGGGCCATGTCGGTCAGGTTGTCGAAATATTCGTGGGGCACGTCTTTCCTCCTGCGCGAGTGGTAGACGATCCTTGCGCCGAACGGGGGCAGGCGGTCGGCGATGGCAAGGCCGATCCGGCCGAGGCCGAGAATGCCGACTGTGCGACCTTGGGTGCCGCGCGTGAGGGGCGGGTTGCCGTCCCGCTCCCACCGGCCTGCGCGCACATAGGTGTCATAGGCGGGCAGTTTGCGGGCTGTCGCCAGCCAGAGCAGGATCGCGGTATTCGCCACTTCGTCGTTCAGCACGTCAGGGGTGTGGGACACGAGAATGCCACGCTCGACCGCGCGCGCCATGTCGATGCCGTCATAGCCGACCCCGTAATTCGAAACGATCTTCAGGTTCGGCAGCCGGTCCATCAGTTCCGGCGTCAGGCCCGCGCCGCCAAAGGTGATGGCCGCCGTGATTTTCTTTGCGGTGTCATCGGCCAGCGTGTCGGTTTCATCGCGCGGCAGGGGAATGACCTCGAAGTCGCTCTCGATCCGCTCGCGCATGCGGGGCGTGATTTCCCCGATCAGGAGAAGGGCGGGTTTGCTCATGTGTCTGCCTCCAGGACTTGGGTTTGCCGTCCGAGACCTTCGATGGCGAGGGTCATGCGGTCGCCGGGCTGCAGGAAGACCGGTTCCGGCTTCATGCCGAGGGCGACGCCCGGCGGTGTGCCGGTGGCGATCACATCGCCCGGGTGCAGCGTGAAGAGCTGGCTGAGATGCGAGATGATCTGCGCGACGGTGAAGATCATGGTCGAGGTATTGCCGGTCTGGCGTCGTTCGCCATTCACGTCGAGCGTCATGTCGAGCTTTTGCGGATCGGGGATTTCGTCGGCAGTGACCAGCCAGGGGCCGACGGGGCCAAAAGTGTCGCAGGATTTGCCCTTGGTCCACTGACCGGTCAGCTTGGACTGGAAGGTGCGCTCCGAGACATCGTTGACGATGCAGTAGCCCGCCACGTGTTTCAGGGCCTCGGCTTCGGAGACATATTTGGCGCTCGTACCGATGACCACGCCAAGTTCGACTTCGTAATCGACGGTGGTGGCGTTGCGCGGGATGATCACCGCGTCATCGGGTCCGGAAATCGCCGAATTGGCTTTGAGAAAGAGGATCGGATGTTGGGGGATGTCGGCGCCGGTTTCGGCTGCGTGATCGGAGTAGTTGAGGCCGATGCACATGAACTTGCCGATATTGCCGACGCAGGGGCCTATCCGCGGGTTGTCCGAGACAGGTGGCAGGCTGTCTGGATCAAGCGTCTGCAAACGGGTAAGCGCGGGGCCGGAAAGGGTTGCGCCGGTGATGTCATCCACATGGCCGGAAAGATCGCGAAGTTGTCCCTGGGCATCGATGATGCCGGGTTTTTCTTGCCCGGGGGCACCGTATCTGACGAGTTTCATATGACTTCCTGGTATTTGTTCATGGCGACCTGCCTAGCATCGGAACCGGGCGCGGTCACCTAGTAGTGCGGCGGGCGTTCGTCACCGAGGACCACGCCGCCCGAGCCTTCGGCCTCGCGCTGGGCCTCGCGTTCCATCAGCATGCGCACGTGCCGGGTCAGGCGGTCGATGTCCTTCTGCTGGGCGGTGACGATCGCGTTCAGCTCTTCGACCGTGCGATCGAGATGGGCGAGGTGTTCTTCGATCTGTTGCATGTGAGATCCTTTCCGGCTTGGGCAACCATAGAAGGCAGGTCAGCCGGGGCCAAGGGGCGGTCTTTATGCCCGGTCGCTGCTGTCGCCTGCCCGAACGTGGGCTGGACAGCCGATGGCGGGGCTGCTTGCCCCCGTCGGGGGCTTGGGATAGACCGCGCCGCGAATGGATCCTTGAAGGACATCGACATGGCCAAGGTCAAGAAACAGCCGCGCCCGAAGGCGGAGACGCCAAAGGGGTTCAGAGATTACTTTGGTGCCGAGGTCACTCAGCGCAGCGAAATGCTGCGCAAGATCGCCCAAGTGTATCATCTCTATGGTTTCGATGCCCTTGAAACCAGCGCGGTTGAAACGGTCGAGGCGCTTGGCAAGTTTCTTCCCGACGTTGATCGTCCCAATGAGGGCGTTTTCGCCTGGCAGGAAGCGGATGATGCGGACAAGGGGGACTGGCTGGCGCTGCGCTATGACATGACGGCGCCGCTTGCGCGGGTCTTTGCGCAGCATCGCAACGACCTGCCGGTGCCCTATCGCCGCTATGCGATGGGACCGGTCTGGCGCAACGAAAAGCCGGGACCGGGTCGTTTCCGGCAGTTCTATCAATGCGATGCGGATACGGTAGGATCGGGCTCGATGGCCTCCGACGCCGAGATCTGCGCGCTGCTTGCCGATACGCTCGAAGCGGTCGGGATCGCGCGGGGCGACTACCTGATCCGGGTGAACAACCGCAAAGTCCTGAACGGCGTGCTCGAGGCGACCGGCGTCGAGGAAGACGGCCAGCGGGATGCGGTTCTGCGCACCATCGACAAGTTCGACAAGGTGGGCGAGGCCGGGGTGCGCGAGCTTCTGGGCAAGGGACGACTTGACGATTCCGGGGCCTTCATCGATGGCGTCGGCCTGACCGAGGCGCAGGCCGCTCCGGTTCTGGCCTTCCTGACGTCGAAAGGAGCGGATGCGAGCGAAACGCTTGCCAACCTGCGCTCGGCCGTCGGTGAAAGCGCTAGCGGTGCCGAAGGCGTGGATGAGCTTGAGGAAATCGCCGCCATTCTGAATGCGCAAGGCTATGGGCCGGACCGGATCGTCATCGATCCTTCTGTCGTGCGGGGGCTGGGGTATTATACCGGCCCGGTTTACGAGGCCGAGTTGACCTTTGACATTCTCGATGAAAAGGGGCGCAAGCGGCAGTTCGGGTCGGTCGCGGGCGGGGGGCGCTATGACGATCTTGTCAAGCGGTTCACCGGCCAGTCGGTCCCGGCTACGGGTGTCTCGATCGGGGTCGACCGGTTGCTGGCGGCGCTGCATGCCAAGGGGCGTGTCAGCAAGGACGCGGCGGGTCCGGTCATCGTGACGGTCATGGATCGCGACAGGATGGCGGATTACCAGGCCATGGTTTCCGAGCTGCGCGGGGCCGGCATCCGGGCCGAGGTCTACCTTGGCAATCCGAAGAACTTTGGCAATCAGCTTAAATACGCGGACCGCCGCGGCAGCCCAGTCGCCGTCATCGAAGGCGGCGAAGAGAAAGAGCGCGGCGTGGTGCAGATCAAGGATCTGGTCCTTGGTGCGAAGATCGCCGAAAACGCGACGCTTGAGGAATGGAAGGAACGGCCCAGCCAGTACGAGATTTCCCGTTCGGATCTCGTCGCCAAAGTCCGCGAAATTCTGGCCGATCAGGCCGGAGAGCAGGCGTGATGCCCGAACGGGCGGATGCACTGGCGCGGGCCGCCGCGCTGCGCAAGCGTTTCGAGGATCTCGGCGCGCAGGTCGTGGAAACCCCGATCCTGCAACCGGCCGAGGTTCTGCTGGACCTCTACGGCGAGGACATCCGTGCCCGTGCCTATGTCACCTCGGATGCACTTCGGGGCGAGCAGATGCTGCGCCCGGATTTCACCGTTCCGGTGGTGCAGATGCACATGACCCAAGGGGCGGAACCCGCGCGCTATACCTATTCGGGAGAGGTGTTCCGCCGTCAGGAACTCGACGAGGACCGGGCGAACGAATACCTGCAGGTGGGCTACGAAGTCTTCGACCGGAACGACGTCGCGGCTGCGGATGCCGAGGTGTTTGCCCAGATCAAGGAAGCAGTGGCCGGATTGCAGCTTCGCGCGGCGACTGGGGATATCGGCATTCTCATGGCTGCCGTGCGCGGGCTGTCCACGACCGAGGCACGCCGAGCCGCGCTGATGCGCCATATCTGGCGGCCGCGCCGTTTTCGCAGCCTTTTGAACCGCTATGCCGGGCGCGTAGCTCCCAGCCCGCGCAGGCAGGCCCTGCTCGCGGCAGGCGATCCCTTCGAAGGGGCTGGGCCGTTCAACGGTGTTCGCGACAAGGCAGAGATCGCCGCTCGGATCGACGCTTTGCGCGAAGATGCGGCAGCCGCACCCATCGCGGCACAGGAAATGGCCGGAATCGAAGCGCTGCTTAAGGTGCGCGAGACGCTGCCTTTCGCCTTGGAGCAACTGCGCGATATCGCGGTGGATCTGCCGTCGATCGCCCCGGCACTCGACCGGCTGGAAGCCCGGACAGAGGCGCTGGCGGCCCGTAACGTGGATGTGGCCAACCTAGATTTCGAGGCGAGTTTCGGGCGGACCTCGATGGAATATTACGACGGCTTCGTCTTTGGTTTCTACGCAGAGCAGGCACCTGATCTGCCGCCCATCGCAACCGGCGGGCGCTATGACGCGCTGACCCGGCACCTTGGACGCGGTGCCGAGATACCGGCGGTGGGCGGCGTTCTGCGCCCCGGTCTGATCCTGCAACTGGAGCGCATGTGATGCTGAAACTGGGTGTGCCCTCCAAGGGGCGGTTGATGGAGAAGACCTTTGGCTGGTTCGAAAAGCACGGTATTCGTCTGTCCCGCACGGGGTCCGACCGTGAATATGCGGGCACGGTCGATGGCATCGACGGGGTGGGGCTCGTGCTGCTCTCTGCCGGTGAGATCCCCCGCGAACTCGCGGCAGGGCGCATCCATCTTGGCGTGACGGGCACGGATCTCGTTCACGAGAAACTGGCGAGATGGGAAAGCCAGGTGCAGGAGATCGAGCCGCTCGGCTTTGGCCATGCGGATCTGGTTCTGGCCGTTCCGCAATGCTGGGTGGATGTGGATACGCTCGAAGACCTCGATGCGGCGGCGGCGGCCTTCCGGGCGCGCCATGGGTACCGGATGCGGATCGCTACCAAGTATCACCGGCTGGTGCGGGATTTCCTGCGTGAGGCCGGTGTTGCCGATTACGCGCTTGTCGATAGCCAGGGGGCGACCGAAGGCACCGTCAAGAACGAAACCGCAGAGGCCGTGGCTGATATCACCTCAACGGGCGATACCCTGCGCGCCAACCATTTGAAACTGCTGTCTGACGGGCTTGTCCTGAAAAGCCAGGCAACGCTCTGGCGCAGCCGTGTCGCCGAGTGCGATGACGCGGACCAGCAGGCAATGCAGGAAATTCTGGACCGGCTGGGGTAGCGGCGGCTCCAGCCGGAACCGCATTCTTGTTTGCGCCAAGAATTTTGAAAATTCTTGGTAAATTTCTTTCAGAAATTTGGCTGCGGAGTGATCACAGATCGGTGCGCAGATGCCAGAGTTCCGGGAACAGCTCCGTTTCCAGCATCCGCTTCAGGTAGCTCACCCCACCGGTGCCACCTGTGCCGCGCTTGAAACCAATGACACGTTCGACCGTGGTGACATGGTTGAACCGCCAGCGACGGAAGTAGTCTTCGAGGTCCACAAGCTTTTCTGCCAACTCATAAAGCGCCCAGTAGGTTTCCGGCTGCTTGTAGACGTTGCTCCACGCCGCGGCGACATCCGGGTCCGGCGCGTGTTTCTGTGTCGTATCGCTACCGGTAACCCCTTCGGGCAGAGGGAATGCCTCGGAGAGGGCGCGCAGCGCCACATCGTAGAGAGAGGGCCGTTCCAGTTCTTCCGTGAGGAGACGCAGCACTTCGGGGCGATGCTCATGCGGGCGCAGCATGGCCGGGTTCCGGTTGCCGAGGATGAACTCGATCTGCCGGTACTGGTGCGACTGAAACCCAGAACTCTGGCCAAGCGTTTCGCGAAAGCTCGTGTAATCCGAGGGCGTCATAGTACGCAGTACATCCCATGCGCTGTTGAGCTGTTCGAATATCCGGCTCACACGGCTCAGCATCTTAAACGCCGGGCGCATGTCCGGTTGACCAAGCGCCTCTCGCGCAGCCGTCAGTTCGTGTATCGCCAGCCGCATCCAAAGTTCCGAGGTCTGGTGCTGAACGATAAACAGCATTTCGTCATGCGCATCGGACAGCGGGGCCTGCGCACTCAGGATCTTGTAAAGCTGCAGGTAGTCGCCGTAGGACATGCGTCCGTCAAAAGACATCTGCGCGCCTTCGGTTTCCGGATTGTATGGTTCACTCATGGTCAGGTTACCGCGTTCCGCGTCTTGTAGGCATCTTTGTCCCACAGTTTCTTGTTCATGACATCCGAGATCACTTTGGCCGCGCCGCGAATGTCGTCTTCGTCCAGATAAAGCGGCGTGATGCCGAACCGCATGATGTCGGGCGCCCGGAAATCGCCGATCACCCCGTTGGCGATCAGCGCCTGCATCGCGGCATACCCATGCTCGAACCTGAACGAAACCTGGCTGCCGCGTTCCTGTGGATTGCGCGGGCTGGCAAGCGAAAGCATCGGGCAGGCGGCTTCGACTTCGGCGATGAACAGCTCGCTAAGTTCGATGGAGCGGGCGCGCAGGTCGTCCATGTCGACCATGTCCCAGATGTCGAGCGCGCATTCGAGCGATGTCATCTGGATAACCGGCGGCGTTCCCACGCGCATCCGCGATACGCCAGCACCGGCACGGTAATCGAGATCGAAATCGAAAGGCGCGTCATGACCAAGCCAGCCAGACAGGGCAGGCAGGGCCTGATCCGCATGTTTCGGCGAGACATAGATAAAGGCCGGGGCGCCGGGGCCGCCGTTCAGATACTTGTAGCTGCAGCCGACCGCGAAATCGGCGTCTGCTTCCGCCAGCCGGACGGGCAGGGCGCCTGCCGTATGCGCAAGGTCCCAGACGGCCAGAGCACCGACCGCATGCGCCTTTTCCGTCAGCGCCTTCATGTCATGCAACCGGCCGGTCCGGTAATCAACCTCGGTCAGCATCATCACGGCGATCTCCTCCGAGAGCTCGGATTCGACATCTTCGGGGTTCACGACGCGCAGCTCGTACGCCGGACCCAATGTCTTGAGCAGACCTTGGGCGATGTAGAGATCCGAGGGAAAGTTGCCGTTGTCGGACAGGATAACCTTGCGCTCGGGCCGCATCGCCAGCGCCGAGGCCAGCGCCTGATAAACCTTGATCGACAGGGTGTCGCCGGTTGCGACGCTGCCCGCCTCTGCGCCGATCAGACGTGCGATGCGGTCGCCGATGGCCATGGGCTGCGCCATCCAGCCGGCTTTGTTCCAGCCGGTGATCAGCATGTCGCCCCATTCGTCGCGCATCATGGCTGCGATGCGTTCCGGGGCTGCTTTCGGCAGGGGGCCGAGCGAATTGCCATCAAGGTAGAGAAGACCCTCTGGCAGGTGAAAACGCGCTTTGGTCGCCGCAAAATCCGTCATGTTCCCGACACTCGCAGTTGTTTTATGCTTGAAGTAATTCGGTCGTATCCGCTTCCTTTGGTTCTGTCCAGCGGCTTGTGCCCGTCTGCCCGGGGTGGCCATTTCCGCCCGGTCACAGGGCTGATCGTGCCTTTGTGCCCTTAAAACGATCACCTCCGAAAGAAAGATTTCTCAGTATCAATTGTCAATTCGGAACGAAATTTCGTTGGATCCTAAGCTAGGGCTTCATGTTAGCGTTCACGAACAAAAGATGCGCGCAACAAAGGTATTTTTTGCGATAATTGCGGAGCGAAACACGGGCTTTGCTTGCGCATCCATGACACGCAGGGTAGTGAATCTCGGAACTATCATGCCGGGGCTATATCGGCACAGAGATGAGGGAGTAATCGGTGAAGATAGGGACGCCCAAAGAAGTTTTCGACGGTGAAAACAGGGTTGCGATGACGCCGGACAGCGCGCGCGCCTTGCAGAAACTCGGATATGAATGCGTGATCGAGGCCGGGGCAGGCGCCCGGGCCGGTTTCAACGACGAGGCCTATGCCGAGGCCGGGGTCGAGATCGCCAAGACCGGGGCCGCTCTTTACAAGGCGGCGGACATCATCGCCAAGGTGCGTCCGCCCAGCGAGACTGAAATCAAACGTCTCAATTCCAACAAGACGCTGATTTCGTTCTTTTATCCCGGCTCCAACGAGGAGTTGATGCAAAAGGCCGCCGACACCGGTGCCTCTGTCATCGCGATGGACATGGTGCCACGGATCAGTCGCGCCCAGAAGATGGACGCGCTGAGTTCGATGGCCAATATCGCCGGCTACCGCGCGGTCATCGAGGCAGGCAACAACTTTGGCCGCTTCTTTACCGGTCAGGTGACGGCGGCGGGCAAGGTGCCCCCGGCCAAGGTTCTCATCGTCGGTGCCGGTGTTGCCGGTCTTGCCGCGATCGGCACCTCGACCTCGCTTGGTGCGATGACCTATGCCTTTGACGTGCGCCCCGAAGTGGCCGAGCAGGTCGAATCTATGGGCGCGGAATTCGTCTATCTCGATTTCGAGGAAGAGCAGACCGATGGCGCCGCAACTGGTGGCTATGCCTCTGTTTCTTCTCCGGAATTCCGCGAGGCGCAGCTGGCCAAGTTCCGCGAACTGGCCCCGGAAATGGACATCGTCATCACCACGGCGCTGATCCCGAACCGCGAAGCGCCCGAGCTCTGGACCGAGGATATGGTCAAGGCGATGAAACCGGGCTCGGTCATCGTCGACCTGGCCGCCGAGCGTGGCGGCAACTGCAAGCTGACCGTACCGGACGAAAAAATCGTCACGGATAACGGTGTCACCATCATCGGTTACACCGACTTCCCGTCGCGCATGGCCACGCAGTCCTCGACGCTCTACGCCACCAACGTGCGCCACATGATGACAGACCTGACGCCCGAAAAGGACGGCATGGTCAATCACAACATGGACGATGACGTGATCCGTGGGGCGACGATCACCCACGCGAAAGAAGTCACCTTCCCGCCACCGCCGCCAAAGGTGAAGGCGATTGCTGCGCAAAAGCCCAAGGAAAAGGTCAAGCAATTGACCCCGGCGGAAAAGCGCGAACAGGAAATCGAAGCGTTCAAGAAACAGACCAAAAGCCAGGTGACCCTGATCGCCGTCGGTGCTGTACTTCTGCTTCTGCTCGGCCTCGTGGCCCCGGCAAGCTTCATGCAGCACTTCATCGTGTTCGTTCTGGCCGTCTTTGTGGGCTTCCAGGTGATCTGGGGCGTGGCGCATTCGTTGCACACACCGCTGATGGCCGTGACCAACGCGATTTCGTCCATCATCATCCTTGGTGCCCTGATGCAGATCGGCTCAGGGTCTTTCCTTGTGATCCTGCTTGCCGCCCTGTCGGTCTTTATGGCCGGCATCAACATCTTTGGTGGCTTCCTCGTGACCCGGCGCATGCTCGCCATGTTCCAGAAATCGTAAGGAGTAGAGGATTATGGAATTCGGATTTACCACGGCGGCATATGTCGTTGCAGCCGTCCTCTTCATCCTGAGCCTTGGCGGCCTTTCCGGTCAGGAAAGCGCCAAGCGCGCCGTCTGGTATGGCATCGCCGGTATGGCGCTGGCGGTATTCGCCACGCTAATCGGACCGGGCTCAGGCCTGTGGCTGTTGTCGGTTCTGCTGATCGCGGCCGGTGGCGTCATCGGCGTGATCGTGGCCAAGCGGGTCCAGATGACCGAGATGCCGCAGCTTGTTGCGGCGATGCACTCTCTCGTTGGTCTCGCGGCGGTCTTCGTCGGCTATAACGCCCATATCGAACTGAACAACGTGCTCGCCATGACCCCCGAACAGCGCCTGTCGCTCGAAGGGTTCGCGGCCGTTCTGGCCCATAAGACCAGCGTCGAGCAAAGCATCCTGCGGGTTGAACTGTTCCTTGGCGTCTTTATCGGTGCGATTACCTTTACGGGCTCGGTCATCGCCTTCGGCAAGCTGGCGGGCAAGGTCAGCTCGGCGGCCACGAAACTGCCGGGCGGGCATATGCTCAACCTTGCGGCAGCCATCATCTCGCTGCTCTGCCTGTTCTGGTACATGGCTTCGGGTGGCTTCCTGCCGCTGCTGATCATGACGCTGGCGGCGCTGTTCATCGGCTACCACCTGATCATGGGTATCGGCGGCGCGGATATGCCTGTCGTGGTCTCGATGCTGAACAGCTATTCCGGCTGGGCGGCGGCGGCCATCGGCTTCAGCCTTGGCAACGACCTGCTGATCGTGGTCGGTGCGCTGGTTGGCTCCTCGGGTGCGATCCTGTCCTACATCATGTGCAAGGCGATGAACCGGTCGTTTGTCTCGGTGATCCTTGGCGGCTTTGGCGGCTCTGCCGGTCCGGCGATGGAAGTCGAAGGCGAACAGGTCGCCATTGAGGCCGACGGTGTGGCCGCGGCGCTGAACGAAGCCGACAGCATCATCATCATCCCCGGCTACGGCATGGCGGTGGCACAGGCGCAGAACGCGGTCAGCGACCTGACCAAGAAACTGCGCGCGGCGGGCAAGAACGTCCGTTTCGCCATCCACCCTGTTGCCGGTCGTCTGCCCGGCCACATGAACGTGCTGCTGGCCGAGGCCAAGGTCCCCTACGATATCGTGCTGGAAATGGACGAGATCAACGAGGACTTCCCGGACACGGATGTGGCCATCGTGATCGGTTCGAACGACATCGTGAACCCGGCGGCGCAGGAAGATCCGAACTCCCCCATCGCGGGGATGCCGGTTCTGGAATGCTGGAAGGCCAAGCAGGTGTTCGTGTCCAAGCGCGGGCAGGGCACCGGTTACTCGGGCATCGAGAACCCCCTGTTCTTCAAGGACAACACGCGGATGTTCTACGGCGATGCCAAGGCGTCTCTCGACAAGTTGCTGCCGATGATCGACTAAACGTCGTCAGGTACGAAAACGGAAACGGCGGCGCATGAATGCGCCGCCGTTTTTCTTTTCCGGTCAGATAGTCAAAGGGTCAGAGAACGCCGATTTCCGCCAGCGCCTGATTAAGCTCGACAGGCAATGCTTCATCATTCTGGCGGCTTGCGGGCAGGTCCGGCGGCGCATCCGCAGGCGCAAGGTAACGCCAGCCCTGAAACGGTCTTTTCTGAACGCTCTGGGTCCGGTGAATCTCGGGCTCAAGCACGATGGCGCAGCGCCGGATTCCGTCGCCGCCGTTTACTTCGTCAAGCCGAAGAATGCGCTGACGGCACTGGATCAGTCCCTTGATCACCCAGTAGATTGATCCGCCTTCAAGGATCTCGGCCTCGCGCTTCGGCCACATGCGGGTGACATGTCGCGGTAACCCGTCAGACGTCTGAACGCGGCGCAGTTTCTGCCAGCGGAGCAGGTCATCGACAGTTTCCGTTCCGACAGAGAGTTTGATGAGATGCGTAAATTTATCCACAGAGTCGTCCCCATTCCACCGTCCATATAGTAGCATCATCAAGGATGACTGCAAATTATGGGGGGTGATTTTTGTCTTTGGATCAGGTTTCCTTCACGCGGCTGCACGAAAATGCCCCCGGCGTTCCGGCGGGGACGCCCGATTGGTCCTTGCCTGAACGGGCCATATATCCTGAACTGAAGTCAGCAACCCGAGGGCCGGTATCAAGATGACGCAATTCACGACGCCGATCGCCGAACAGATCTGGGATATGAAATACCGCCTGAAAGAGGCGGACGGAACGGCCATAGACGAAACCGTCGAGGACACCTGGCGCAGAATCGCCAAGGATCTGGCCAGCCGCGAGAGTGAGCCGCAGGTCTGGGTAGACCGGTTCTACCATGCGCTCGACGGTTTCAAGTTCCTGCCCGCTGGTCGGATCGTGGCAGGCGCGGGGACGGGGCGGCAGGTCACGTTGTTCAACTGTTTCGTCATGGGCACGGTCCCCGACAGTATCGACGGTATTTTCGACATGCTGAAAGAGGCTGCCCTGACCATGCAGCAGGGTGGAGGGATCGGATATGATTTCTCGACCATCCGCCCCAAGGGCGCGGCCGTGTCCGGCGTCTCTGCCGATGCCTCCGGGCCGCTGACCTTCATGGATGTCTGGGACGCGATGTGCCGGACGATCATGTCCGCCGGGGCGCGGCGCGGTGCGATGATGGCGACGATGCGCTGCGACCATCCGGATATTCAGGATTTCATCTCGGCCAAGGCAGACCCGGCGCGCCTGCGCATGTTCAACCTCTCGGTGCTGGTCACCGATACCTTTATGCAGGCGGTAAAGGACAACGCAGAATGGGAGCTTGTATTCGGAGATCGTGCCTATAGCCGCTTGCCCGCCCGCGCGCTCTGGAACCAGATCATGCAATCCACCTATGATTACGCCGAGCCGGGTGTGATCTTTATCGACCGGATCAACGCGGCCAATAACCTCAATTACTGCGAGACGATTGCCGCGACGAACCCCTGTGGCGAGCAGCCCCTGCCGCCTTACGGCGCCTGCCTGCTTGGCTCGATCAACCTTGCGCGGCTGATCGCCAGCCCGTTTGGCGACGATGCCGAACTTGATGATGCGCAGCTGGACGATCTGGTCACCACTGCCGTCCGGATGATGGACAACGTGGTCGACGCCTCGAAATTCCCGCTGATCGCACAGGCCGAGGAAGCCCGCGCCAAGCGGCGCATCGGGCTGGGTGTCACCGGTCTGGCCGATGCACTGGCGATGATGGGGGTGAGCTATGGCTCAGAGGAGGCGGCGCGTCTGACCGAGCGCTGGATGCACCGGATCGCCCGCGCCGCGTATCTGGCCTCGGTGGATCTGGCGAGGGAGAAGGGGAGCTTTCCACTGTTCGACGCGGATGGCTACCTGAACTCGGGCAACATGCGCGCGATGGATGAGGATGTGCGCGCCGCCATCGCCGAACATGGCATCCGCAACGCGCTTTTGACGTCGATTGCCCCGACGGGGACGATCTCGCTTTATGCCGGAAACGTCAGTTCCGGGATCGAGCCGATATTCGCTTTTTCCTATACACGGCAGGTCCTTCAACGCGACGGGTCGCGACGCGCCGAAGAGGTGGTGGATTACGCCGTGCAGATGTGGCGCGAACGGTTCGGCGAAGCCGAATTGCCGGAGAGTTTCGTGACCGCGCAGACCCTCGCGCCCGAGGATCATGTTCGCATGCAGGCCGCCGCGCAACGATGGGTGGATTCCTCGATTTCCAAGACCATCAATTGCCCCGCAGACATATCCTTCGAGGCGTTCAAGGACGTCTACATGCTGGCCTGGGATACCGGCTGCAAAGGTTGCACAACCTATCGGCCAAACGAGGTGAGCGGGTCTGTGCTGGCGGTAACGCAGCCAGCCGAGGAAGACACCGCAGCAAAACGCATCGCCCGTGCGATGAGCGATGCGGGCCTTGAAGATCGCGAGACTCTGTCCGAGAAATCCGGGCTTTCGGTCTCTCTCCTCGATAATATCGCGACCGGCAGCAAGGAGCTGTCCCGCTCTGCCGCCAAGAAACTTGCCACCGCGTTGAACGTCACGGCCGACTGGCTGGTGTCAGGGAATACGGCCCTTACGACCTCGGCGTTTCCGGCTGTATCCGAAAGTGCGCCCGAAACCTCTTACCTGGCTGAACCCCTGAACCGCCCGCCCGAGCTTGAAGGCAACACCTACAAGCTGAAATGGCCCGACAGCGAGCATGCGATCTATATCACGATCAACGATATCGAGATCGACGGGCGCCGACGGCCTTTCGAAGTCTTCATCAATTCCAAGAACATGGAGCATTTCGCCTGGACGGTGGCCCTGACCCGCATGATCTCGGCGGTGTTCCGTCGCGGCGGTGACGTATCCTTTGTCGTTGAAGAGTTGAAAGCCGTTTTCGATCCACGGGGCGGCGCTTGGATCCAGGGCAAATACGTGCCTTCGATCCTTGCCGCCATTGGCGGGGTGATTGAAAAGCACCTGATCGCGATCGGTTTCATCGACGGAGAAGGGCTGGGCCTGAAAGCCGATCCTCACGCCGCCACCGGCAACTCAGCCAAACCGCGCGGCCCTGCCTGCCCCTCTTGCGGTCAGTATGACATGCACATGATCGAGGGCTGTGCCACCTGCGCCAATTGCGGTTACTCGAAATGTTCGGGTTGATGTGATTGCGTTTTGTTCGCCAAATCCAGCAGAAGAATTGTGCCCGGCGACGGCGTCGCTACTGAGGCGCACTTTGATAATCGAGGCGCTCAATAAAACGCGCGCGAGCGAAGGGCGCCGCCCGGTGGCTGCACCGTCTGCCACTGACCGCAGCGCCCTCAAACAGAGGCAACAATGCAAACAACCGCAGCAGCCGTTCGTACAAACGGTTGCTGCCAGCCAAAGATCTGATGCTGCCGGCGCTTTCATTGTTATGATCGAGCTACCCATAATCATTTCCCGATCGAGGCCGCGATGTTGAACGTTCTCGCCGACCGCACCTATCGCCACCTCTTTCTGGCGCAGGTCGTTGCGCTTCTGGGCACCGGCCTTGCGACCGTGGCGCTCGGGCTGCTGGCTTATGATCTGGCCGGGGACGAAGCTGCGATAGTGCTGGGCACGGTTTTCACGATCAAGATGGTGGCCTACGTCGGCGTGGCCCCGGTCGCTGGCGCCTTTGCGGATCGCGTGAACAGGCGGGTGCTGCTGGTGGCGCTCGATCTCGTCCGGGCTCTATGTGCGCTGGCGCTGCCCTTCGTGACCGAGGTCTGGCAGGTCTACGTGCTGATCTTCCTGCTGCAATCGGCCTCGGCGGGGTTTACACCGACCTTTCAGGCGACCATCCCCGATGTGTTGCCCGAGGAAGATCGCTACACCCGCGCGCTGTCCTTCTCGCGCCTTGCCTATGACCTTGAAAACATCGTCAGCCCGACGCTCGCTGCCCTGCTGTTGACAGTGATGGGCTACAACACGCTTTTCCTCGGCACGGTCGCCGGGTTCATTGGCTCGGCCCTTCTGGTGGTTTCGGTAATGCTGCCAAGCCCTGCCGCACCCGCCACGCGCGGGATCTATGATCGCACCACCCGGGGCATCCGCATCTACCTTGCCACGCCCCGGCTGCGCGGTCTTCTCGCGCTCAACGTCTCGGTCGCGGCGTCAGGCGCCATGGTGCTGGTGAATTCCGTCGTTCTCGTGCGCGGGACGCTGGGCCTCTCCGATAGTGCGCTCGGCTGGACGATGTTCGCCTTCGGGGCCGGTTCGATGAGCGCGGCGCTGCTCTTGCCTCGTCTGCTTGACCGGCTGCCGGATCGACCGGTCATGCTGACGGGGGCAGGGCTGACGGTGGCGACATTGGTCTGCCTTGTCTGTGGCATCGCCCTGACCGGCTTGAACTGGGGTATGCTGCTGTGCGCCTGGTTCCTGACCGGGGTCGGTTTTTCCGCCGTCCTGACACCCTCCGGGCGGCTGCTGCGGCGCTCGGCCCATCCCGAGGACCGGCCCGCCATATTCGCGGCGCAGTTCGCCCTGTCCCATGCCTGCTGGCTGGTGTGTTATCCGTTGTCAGGCTGGCTGATGACAGGTTTCGGTGCCATCCCGGCGCTTATCGTACTGGCAGGGGCTGGTCTCATCGGCATTATTGCCGCCCTGCGCCTCTGGCCCGCTGGCGAAGCGGCAGAGGTCGAGCACATCCATGACAACCTCGCGCCGGACGATCCGCATCTCAACGGCGAAAGACGCCACAGTCATCCGCTGGTGATCGATGACCGCCACCCCAGATGGGCAAAGCATTTCTGAGCTTTGCCCGATCAGCCCAGCATGGTCAGGGCCGCCCCGGCGATCGCGGCCCCTGCAAGCACCGTCATCATCCCGAGCTTGAGCCGGAACACTGCAATCACCGCCAGCGCCGTCAAGAGCGCCGCTGCCCAATCGACCGAAGCCAGCCGGGGAAGCTCGACCGCCAGCGGCCCGGCGCGCCAGACAGCGACCGCGTCAAAGATCACGTGGATGGCGAACCAGATCGCAAGGTTCAGGATCACCCCGACCACCGCCGCCGTCACCGCTGTCAGCGCGGCGGCAAGCGCCCGGTTGCGGCGCAGGCGCTCCATCCATGGCGCGCCCAGCAGGATCCATGCGAAACAGGGCGCAAAGGTCACATAGGTCGCGAGCAGCGCGCCCAACGTCGCCGCCCACAGCGTGCCTTCCGCGCTCCACGCGCCAAGGAAACCGACGAATTGCAACACCATGATCAGCGGCCCCGGCGTCGTTTCAGCCATGCCAAGCCCGTCCAGCATCTGCCCCGCCGTCAGCCAGCCATAGGTGCCAACTGCTTCCTGCGCCACATAGGCCAGCACCGCATAGGCCCCGCCAAAGGTGACAACGGCCATCTTGGAGAAGAAAAGCGCTATGTCGGTGAATACATTTTCCGGCCCCAACGTGACAAAAAACAACCCGACCGGCACCAGCCAGAGGGCGAGGGCGGCCATCCCCGCTATCAGCGCATTGCGCCGCGCCGTCACCGGCATCTCGATGGTTTCATCACCAAGCAGAGTCTCGGCCTCAGCGACATGGGCGCCGCCCTGCGCGCCGTGTCCGCCACCGGGCGCAAAATCCGCCAGCCCGCCCCGCGCGCCCGCGTACCCGATCAGAGCCGCCGCCGCGATGATCAGCGGAAACGGCACCTGAAACGCAAAGATCGCAAGGAACGACCCCAGCGCGATGGCCCGCATCGCGTTGTTCTTCAGCGCTTTTCCGGCAATCCGGACCAGCGCTTGCAGAACAATGGCAAGTACTGCCGCCTTGAGCCCGAAGAACAGGCCCGAAACAAGGTCGACCTCGCCAAAGATCACGTAGATCCAGCTCAGCGCCATGATCGACAGCAAGCCGGGCAAAATGAACAGCCCGCCCGCGATGATCGCGCCGCGCGTTCCATGCATGAGCCAGCCGATATAGGTGGCAAGCTGCTGCGCCTCGGGCCCGGGCAGCAACATGCAAAAGTTCAGCGCATGCAGGAACCGATCGTCCCCGATCCAGCGTTTCTCTTCCACGGTGATCCGGTGCATCACCGCGATTTGCCCGGCGGGTCCGCCAAAGGACAGGATCGCCACCCGCGCCCAAACACGCGTCGCCTCGGCCAGCGTCGGCCAGTCGCCCTTATTCCGGCCCCTGGGCCTGTCGAGCGATGCGTCGGTCATGTCGATGCTCCAAGGCGATAGGGCGGCCAGATGGCTTTTCTCGGCGTCAAGACAGCAGCGATCGGCAGAGTCGTAAACCCCCATTCGCCGGTCAAACGCAGATTGCAGGTGCCTGGCGAAATCCCCTGGTCGTCGAAGCCCCGCCCCTTCCCAAAGGGACATATATTCAGGCAATCGTGCCCGCCCGTGCAGCAAAATTTTGCCCGCAAACGGACGCCGCCAATCCGTTTCGCATGGTTTTCGTGATTCTCGCTTACCCTGTCGGCGGGGACGCAGCCATGCCCCCGATGTCCGAGACGAAAAGGAGAGACCCATGATGAAAGCAGCCGTCGTTCGGGAATTCGGAAAGCCGCTTGATATATGCGAGGTCGAACGCCCGTCGCTCACCGACTCCGGGATCATCGTCAAGGTCGCAGCAAGCGGCGTTTGCCATACCGATCTGCACGCGGCGCAGGGCGACTGGCCGGTCAAGCCAAACCCGCCCTTCATCCCCGGCCATGAAGGTGTCGGCACCGTTGCCGAAGTCGGGCGCAACGTCAAAGGCGTCAAGGAAGGCGATCGCGTCGGTATCCCGTGGCTCTACACTGCCTGCGGCCACTGCCGTCACTGCATGGGCGGATGGGAAACGCTGTGCACCGAACAGCAGAATACCGGCTATAGCGTGAATGGCGGTTTCGCGGAATACGTGCTTGCCGATCCGAACTATGTCGGTCACCTGCCGGACGCGGTGGAATTTGCCCCCGCCGCACCGGTGCTCTGCGCCGGGGTCACCGTCTACAAGGGGCTGAAGGAAACCGACACCCGGCCCGGCCAGACCGTGGTGATCTCGGGCATTGGCGGTCTTGGCCATATGGCGGTGCAATATGCCAAGGCGATGGGCCTGCATGTAATCGCGGTGGATATCGCCAAGGACAAGCTGGATCTGGCGAAAAGCCTCGGGGCCGACCAGACCATCAACGCGCTCGAAACCGATCCGGTCGCCGAGGTGCAGGCCGGCGGCGGGGCCGAGGGCGTGCTGGTCACGGCCGTGGCGGGCAAGTCCTTTGAACAGGGTGTCGGCATGCTGGCGCGCGGCGGCACGATGAGCCTTGTGGGCCTGCCGCCCGAAAGCTTTCCGCTGGAAATCTTCGACACGGTTCTGAACGCCAAGACAATCCGGGGTTCCATCGTCGGTACCCGCAATGATCTGGCCGAGGCGCTGCAATTCGCCGCCGAAGGCAAGGTCGCGGCGCATTACTCGACCGAGTCTCTGGACGATGTGAACAGCATCTTTGACCGGATGAAGAAAGGCGCCATCGACGGCCGGATCGTAATGGAACTCTAACGCCCGTCGGGCCACGCCTATCTATCATACCGGGCGATCGCGAAAGGCCATGACCTTGTTGCTATAGGCCTTGTCGCCGCTCACGTCGGGGCCGAACCACGCAGGCGGAACAAATAGATGCGCCGCCTCGACACTGTCGAACTCGACTTCAACCACCACCAAGGGCGCAAGATCGCCGGAAAACACATCCAGTTCAAAGACAGAACCATCGTCCAGCGATCCGGTCCATCGCACCTTGTCCACGGTGGCCGATGCCGCGGGCCAAAGCGTCTCGAACGCGGCCTGCGAGATCTCGGACTCGTGCTCGCCACGCACCATGCCCGACCCGGACTTGATCGTCAGAAAATAGTTCTCGCCCTTCTGGCGCAGGCGCACCTCGATGGAATCCTCGGGCCGGGTGACATAGCCCTGCCTGATCTCGACCGCCTTTGCGGCCGCCAGATCGGGCATCTCTGCCACCAGAAACTTGCGCTCGATTTCGGTTCCTGTCGCCATCACGCTTTCTTCGCCACTTCCTTGCTAAGTTTCCGATAGGCCGACGCCGCCTCGTGCGAGGCCGAGAAACTGCCAACAGGCGCGCGGTGTATGCCCATCTTCTCCACGTCAGTCGAGAAGGGAATAGTCACGTCCAGAAACCGCTTGGCATGTTGTTTGCGCATCCGCCGCATGGTTTCGCCATGCAATTTCTTCGTCGCCTGCGCCATCGAAAAGAAGGCGAGTATCTTCTTGCGCTCCAGCTTGTGCTCTTTGAAGAACTCGACCAACTGCTCGAACGTCCGCTCTGACAGCGTCGTCGGGATCACCGGCACAACTATCGCATCCGACGCCTTGAACACGTTTTCGGACAGGGTCGAGATATTCGGCGGGCAGTCCAGCACGATAAAGTCATAATCGTTCCCCACGCTCTTCAACGCCTTTTTCAGCCGCGACTGGCTGCGTTTCATCCGCGCGAGAAACACGTCGAAATCGCGGAACTCGGTATTCGCGGGCAAAATGTCAAGATTGTCGAAATCGCTGCCCCGGATCGCATCGGTGAACCGTTTCACATCGGTAAAGAACCGGTCGCCCTTCAGTTTTTTCGACGGTTTGACGCGAAAGTAAAAGCTCGACGCCCCCTGCGGATCGAGATCGCACAGCAGCACCCGGTGACCTTCCTTGGCCAGACAATAGGCGATGTTGACCGCGCTCGCGGTTTTCCCGACCCCGCCCTTGTTCGAATAGCTCGCGATGATCTTCATGCTGCTGTCTTTCCGGGCTTAAAGCTTTTACTGAACCGGGCGCGGGTCTTGTCGGAGTTAAAGGCGGCGAAACTGGCGACGACCCTGGCCCGTTCCTCTATCTGTTTCTGGTGAAGCACGGTCACAAGCGCGCCAATGCTCGTGGCGATTTCGATGGCATCCTTGGAGTTCCCGTCGCTCAGCCCGTCCAGCATCCCGGCCAGCGCCTCCTGCTGCACGGAGTAGTCATTGAACGCCCCAAGGTTATCCTGAAGTTTTTTCAGCGACTTGAGCATGACCTTGGTGTCCTCCTTGCCGAACAGCGGCGCGAAGAATTCGATCAGGTAGCGCAGTTTCTTGCAGTGAATTCGCAGGTGGTGAACCTGTTGATCGGGCGTCGCGTCGTCGATCGAACCGGCGATCTTGCAGACCTTTACGTATCGTTTCCAGATCAGCGCTTGTGCAAATGCCAGCGCCGGGCGTTCAGCCTCGGGGCCCCTGGCAATCCGCTTCGGCGCGGCAAAGAGTTTTTCAAGCTTGTCCATCTCGCGCAGATAGGCCTGACCGTTAAAAAACCGCGCAAGCTTGGCATGGGCCGCCCCGCGATCCGCCGCAAGACTGTCGAACAGCTTGTCGATGCCGGGTTGCAGGGCAGGCGGCACCAACTCCAGATAGGCCTGCCGGTCAAGCAAATGCACGTCAAGATCGCGCAGCTGTCCGGTCCGGGCCATCAGGCTGCCGAACCTGTCCTTGAACTGTTGTGTCTGATCTTCGGTGAAGACGCCTTTGAACAGCGAAATCACCGACCGGGTCCGGCGCAACGCGACGCGGTAGTCATGCAGGAATTCGCTGTCGATATCCTCGATGACACCGGGTTCATTCGCCCGCGCCACGGCAATCTGCGCCCGGATGATATCGGTCGCCGCCTGAAACGATGTCTGGTCCGGCGTCATCGCGATCACCGGCTTGCTGGTGTAATCCGCCCCCGGCCCACGAAGCGCGCGGGCAATATCGCCCACCGTGCCCAGCGGCTCGCTCAGCGACGCGACATAGGCGGTAACCTGTTCCATTTCCTCGTCATATCCGCGCAGCGGCATGAATTCGATCATGCAGGCAGCGGTGCCACTCTCGGGCGCAAAGCTGTGCACCCGGCAGCGTGCGACGGTCTTGTCGAGGTCATCGACCATAGTCAACATCTGGCAGGAAACCGTTCCCTCCGCCCTCACCAGCAAACGCCGCAGCGGATCGACGATCTTGCCCAGCTTGGCCGTGACGGGACCCTCCGGCATGTGGTCGACGAAATCGGGCGCGGCAAAGTCCTGTCTTGCAACGGCGGTATCCGGAGCAATCAGTACAAGATCGTTTTCTGTCGCGATCAGCGCCATATCCGCCGCGCCGATCTGGTTGTCAAAGCTATCGATCAGCGTAAACGCTTCCTGATCGTCTTCCCCTTCGCGGACAAGCCGCGCATCGCCGATCTTTGCGCCGACAAGCTTCTTGGAAAGCGCCGTGGATACAAGCGCTGGCCGAAGATGTCCGAGTGTTGCGAGCAATATAACCCAAGCCTTTCTGCATTCTCGTGCCGTCGGATCGCCAAGCGACCCCTATAACAGATGTCGCCTCAAACACCACCTGCGGGCGGTCAAACGCCTCTTTCACCGCATATTTCCCCTAAGTGACATAAAGTTAAAGCCTATACGCCCATGCAAATGTCGCTTTGCGATTTTTCCGGGCCGAAGCTATCCGGTCGAGACAAGCATCTCGCAGACCTTCCGCGGATCGTACCTTTGCGGGTCATCACCGCTCAGGGGCAGGCGGACGCAGGGAATGCCGAACCGGTTGGTGACGTCGGCGCAGGCCGCCATGTCATGGGACAGGTCGCAGACCACATGGGTCATCAGCGCTTCGGTCGGTACATCGCCCCCGGCATCTGACCGCCCGGGCCTTTGACCGCATGGGGAGGCATTTGCCGGTGCAAATCAAGCAGGGTGAGGACGGAGAACGCTGATACGCGGTCGTGCGGAAGGAACCCGGATCCCGCTCACAATCTGACGAGAGGGGAATGATGTCCACGCCACTGTCACACAGGTTTCACACGGGCGATGAACAATACCCGATAAGCCCGATCAACTCAGCTAAAACGTGCGTGAGTCACAAAAAAACTAATTTTTAGTTGATCGGAGAAGCTCAGACGGTGCAACCTCTTAGGTAGAGTGACCAGTGATTGATTCTTGTTATCAGTGTGATTTCGGAACCAAGGAGCGCCACAGGCGACAACCCGTGAATTAGGCAGGCCGACCAGCAGTACCCCGACAAGGGGCAATAAGAACTCGTATTTCCGAATTCAAAGGCTCGACGACCAATTTGCATTTAATTTAGGGGGAGTCCCAAAGTGACCTTCTTGAAACCACTTGTCGTACTCGCTGCCGTGTTGGCCGTCAGCACGGCCATGGCGCAGGAGAGCGCCGACGCAGACAAACCGAATATCCTCGTCATCTTCGGGGACGATATCGGTCAGACGAACCTGTCCACCTTCAGTTTCGGTCTCATGGGCTACCGCACACCCAATATCGACCGGATCGCGGAAGAGGGCGGTAAATTCACCGATTACTATGCCGAGCAAAGCTGTACGGCCGGGCGTTCGACGTTTCTTACCGGTCAGTCGACACTGCGCACCGGCCTGTCCAAAGTCGGTCTGCCGGGGGCCAGAGCAGGTATGCAGCCGGTCGACGTTACACTTGCTTCCGCGCTCAAGGACCAAGGCTATGCCACCGGACAATTCGGCAAAAATCACCTTGGCGACCGTGATGAACATCTGCCCACCGAACATGGTTTCGATGAGTTCTTCGGCAACCTCTACCATCTCAACGCCGAAGAGGAACCGGAACAGTTCAACTACCCGAGAGACCCGGAGTTTCGCGAGCAATTCGGCCCTCGCGGCGTGCTGCATTCTTTTGCGGATGGCGAAATTCAGGATACCGGTCCACTGACCAGAAAGCGGATGGAAACGGTTGATGAAGAAACAGCCGCAGGTGCCATCGACTTCATGACACGCGCGGTCGAGTCGGGTACGCCGTTCTTTACATGGTACAACACCACGCGGATGCACTACAAAACCCACGTCAGTGACGAAAACCGAAGCGAGCCGGGGCTGACCGCACCGACTGAATATGCCGACGGCATGGTCGAACATGACGGCGTCATCGGGACGGTACTGGACGCGCTGGAAGAATTGGGCGTCGCCGACAATACTCTCGTGATCTATACCACCGATAACGGGCCGCACCAGAACACCTGGCCAGATGCCGGCACCACGCCGTTCCGTTCCGAAAAGAACACGAACTGGGAAGGCGCTTATCGTGTTCCCGCATTGATCCGCTGGCCCGGCCACATCGAACCCGGATCGGTTTTCACCGAAATGTTCTCTGGCCTCGACTGGTTCCCGACGATCATGGCAGCCGTGGGCGACACGGACATCAAGGAGCGCCTGCTTGAAGGCACGACCATCAACGGTAAGGAATACAAGAACTACCTCGATGGTTACAATCAGCTGCCCTACCTGACCGGCGAAACCGACGACGGTGCGCGTACCGAGTTCTTCTACATCAACGATGACGGGGAAATTGTTGGTCTGCGTTACGAGAACTGGAAGGTCGTCTTCAAGGAGCAGCGTAGACAGGGGACAATGGCGGTCTGGGCCGAACCCTTCACAGAACTCCGCGTGCCGAAACTGTTCGACCTTCGCGCCGATCCCTACGAACGCGCAGATATTACCTCGAACACCTACTGGGACTGGGTGAGCGATCACGCCTATCTCGTGGCTCCCGCATCGCAGGAAGTTGCGAAATTCTTCGCGACCTTCGAGGAATATCCGCCATCGCAACGCCCGGACAGTTTCTCCATTGATCAAATTCAAGAGGCATTGAACGCAAGCCTCGAGAACATGGGAAGCAACTGATCTCGCATTCGCGAACAAGGAAGGCCGGAATCCCGGCCTTCCTTTCCTGCATACGGCCGACCCTCTCGCATTCAGCTGACATCCAAATTCCTGTGGCGTTGGTTTGCCGGTGCCGATCATTACGCCGCAAAGATTTCAGGAACCTCACCTATGCCAAAGCTCGCCTGCGCCGCCGCCCTTTTGATGGCCTGCAGCGCTGCCCATGCTGATCCGCTGCCCTCTTGGAACGACACCGAGACCAAGAGCGCGATCATCGAATTCGTCGATAACGTCACCAAGCCGGGGCTCGACACTTACGTCACCCCCGAAGACCGGATCGCCGTGTTCGACAACGACGGCACCCTCTGGGCGGAACAGCCCCTCTATTTCCAGGCGCTCTTCGCGCTCGAGATACTGCGGGAAAAGGCTCAGGCCGATCCCGGTATCCTCAGCTCTGATGTGCTCAGGGCCGCCAATGACGGCGACATGGAGGGCGTGATGGCCGGCGGTATCGATGGTCTGATCGAGATCATCAACGTCTCCCACGCCGCGATTACCCCGGCCGATTTCGAAACCTCCGCCTCCGAATGGCTCGCCACTGCCAAGCATCCGACCACTGGCATGGCCTATGCCGAGATGACCTATCAGCCGATGGTCGAACTGCTGCGCTACCTGCGTGACGAAGGCTTTGCCACCTATATCGTCTCGGGCGGCGGCATCGATTTCATCCGCTCTTTCGCGGATGAGGCCTATGGCATCCCGCCCTGGCAGGTGGTCGGGACCGAGGGTAACACCTCATACTCCGCCGAAAGCGGCACACCCACCATCATGAAGGACGGCGGCGTCACCTTTATCGACGATAAAGAGGGCAAACCCGTCGGCATCATGCGCCATATTGGCAAGCGCCCGATCTTTGCCTCGGGCAATTCGGATGGCGATTTCGCCATGCTCGAATGGACCACCGCCGGGGAAGGTCCGCGTTTCGGGATGCTGCTGCACCACACCGACGGCGACCGCGAATTCGCCTATGACCGCGAGGGCCATATCGGCGTTCTGAATCGCGGTCTGGACGAAGCCGCCGAGCGCGGCTGGACGGTGATCGACATGGCAGAGGACTGGTCAAGGATATGGACCGGCTCCAGATGACGGCACGCGATCAAATCGACGACCTGCGCAGCCGCATGGGCCAGTCGATCATCGGACAGCGCGACGTGATCGAACGGCTGTTGATCGGGCTTCTTGCCAATGGTAACCTGTTGGTCGAGGGGCTACCTGGCCTTGCCAAGACCCGCGCGATCAAGGCGCTGGCCAAGAACCTCGAGGCCGATTTCAGCCGCATCCAGTTCACGCCGGACTTGCTCCCCTCGGACGTGACCGGGACCGAGGTTTATTACCAGTCCGGTGACAAATCCGAATTCCGGTTCGAGCCGGGGCCGATCTTTGCCAATATCGTGCTGGCCGATGAAATCAACCGCGCGCCCGCCAAGGTGCAGGCGGCCCTTCTCGAAGCGATGGAGGAACGGCAGGTGACGGTCGCGGGCACCACCCACCCGATGGAGCCGCTCTTCATGGTGATGGCCACCCAGAACCCGGTCGAGCAAGAGGGCACCTATCCGCTCCCCGAGGCGCAGATGGACCGTTTTCTCATGCATGTGCTCATCACCTATCCGCCGGTCGAGGACGAGGTCGAGGTGATCCGCCTTGTCCGGGCCGAGGAAATTGCCGCGATGGCAGGGCAGGGCGGGGGTGCCGCACCCGCCGACAAACCCGTCGCCATCCCGCAGCAAGCTGTCTTCGCTGCGCGGGCCGAGATCGGCGCGATCTATGTCTCGGATGCCATCGAACGCTACATGGCCGATCTGGTGAACGCGACGCGTATCCCGTCCGAGTTCGGCGATGATCTGCCGCGCTGGATCGAGATCGGCGCCTCGCCCCGCGCTTCGCTTGCCCTCGACAAATGCGGTCGCACCCATGCGTGGCTCGCGGGCCGCGATTATGTCGACCCCGAGGATATCCGCGCCATCGCGCCGGACGTGCTGCGTCACCGTCTTGGCCTGACGTTCGAGGCGCAGGGCGAGGGCGTTACCCCCGACCGGGTGGTGTCCGAGATTCTCAAACAGGTCGCACTGACCTGACGCCATGCAGGATCGCGCCGCCCGCATAAGAACCGGACTCACTCCGCCCGCGCCACGTCCCGGGACGGATACGCGCATTTCGGTCGATCTCGCGCATCTGCGCCGGCTCGAGGCGCAGGCAAGGCGGATCAGCTTCCTGCCGCGCCAGCCCGCGCGCAGCGTGCTGAACGGTCGCCATGCCTCACGCCTGCGTGGACGCGGGCTGAATTTCGAGGAACTGCGCGACTACCTGCCGTCGGATGACGTGCGCACCATCGACTGGAAGGTGACCGCCCGCACCGGCAAACCCCATGTGCGCGTCTATACCGAGGAACGCGACCGCCCTGCGCTGATCGTCGTGGATCAGCGCATGTCGATGTTCTTCGGCTCGGTGCTCAACATGAAATCGGTGACGGCGGCGGAATGCGCGGCGCTGGCCGCCTTTCGCATCGCCGACCAGGGCGACCGCGTTGGCGGCATCGTCTTTGGCGATGCGGATATTGCCGAAATCCGGCCTGCACGGTCCCGTTCTTCGCTGATGGCCTTTCTGACCTCGCTGGCCGCTGCCAACGGGCTCTTGCACGCGGAAACCCCGCCGGTGACCCCTATGCCGATGAACCGCGTGCTGCAATCGGTGGCTCGGATCGCCCCGCGCAACCACCTCATCCTCGTCTTCAGCGATTTCGACGAGGTCGACGCCACCACCGAGAAACTCGTCGCCGGGCTGGCGCGAAAGAACGATCTGGTGCTGGGGCTGGTCTCGGACCCTTTCGCCGATGACATGCCGTCGGGACTGAAAGTCGTGGTCTCCGATGGCGAGCTGCAGGCGGAAATCGACACCGGCGACCGCGCCGCGCACCGGCGTCTCGATGAAATGGCCAAAGGGCGGCTTGCGCAGGTGCTCGACTGGCAGCGCCGTTTCGGCATCCCCGTCCTGCCGGTCAGCTCGGCCGAGGACAGCCTGCGGCAGATGCGCCGCCTCATGGGGCTGGCGGGGCAGGCGCGCTGATGGAACCTGAAACAACCCCCGCGAACCTTATTGACCTCCTTGATCGGTTAATCCGTCCCGAAGAACCGGTGCCGGTTTCCATGCGCCCCGAAACCTGGGGCTGGGCCGCATTGGCCATTCTGCTTCTCCTGCTGCTTGGATGGGGCGTCCGGGTCTGGCGGCGCCGTCACCGTGCCAACGCCTACCGCCGCGAAGCGGAACAGGCCATCGAACGCGCCGGAGGCGACCCGGCAGAAATCGCGCTGATCCTGCGGCAGACAGCGCTGGCCGCCTATCCCCGGACCGAGGTCGCGGCCCTCTCGGGCGAGGACTGGCTGGCGTTCCTCGATGCGACCTCCGAAACCACCCTGTTTTCCAAGGGCGTCGGGCGCTGCGTTGCCGGTGCCCCCTATCGCCCCTCTGAACCTGTGCCCGATCTGGCGCCCATCGCCATCCAGTGGGTCCGCACCCATCAGCCGCATCGCGGCACGCGCAGGCGCCGCCACATGGCATGGCCTGGAGAGGTCTCTTGATCTCCCTCGGCTTTCCCTGGGCGCTGCTGCTTCTGCCGCTGCCACTGCTGGTGCATTACCTGGTCCCCGCCCATCGCGAACGGGTGCCCGCCCTGCGCATTCCCTTCTTTCGACGTGTCGTCGAAACGGTCGGCAGCGAACCGGGACCGGGATCGGTGGTACTGGGCCGAAGCCTTCTGCAAACCGCCACCGGCATCCTGATCTGGGGCCTGCTGGTCCTCGCGCTGGCCCGGCCCGAGAAAGTCGGCCAGCCCATCGAGCTCAGCAAATCCGCCCGCGACGTGGTGCTCGCCATCGACATCTCCGGGTCGATGGACGCGCGCGATTTCCAGACCCCGGCGGGCGAAACCCTGCAGCGGCTGCAAGGGGTCAAGAACGTGGTCGGCAGCTTTATCGAAGGGCGCGAAGGCGACCGCATGGCGCTGATCGTCTTTGGCTCAAAGGCCTATGTGCAATCGCCGCTTACGCAGGATCTGCAAACCATCGGCGATCTGCTCGACCAGACCACCGTCGCCATGGCCGGTCCCCATACCGCGCTGGGCGATTCCATCGGGCTGGCGATCCGCACCTTTGAAACCAGCGACATCGACCAGCGCCTGCTGATCCTGCTCTCGGACGGCACCGATACGGTCAGCCGGATGAGCCCGGTGAACGCCGCCGAAATCGCCCGCAACAAGGGGATCGAGATCTTTACGATCGGCGTCGGCAACCCCGAGGCCTCGGGTGAGGACAAGGTCGACCTCGAGACCCTCAAACAGATCGCCGCGCGCACCCGCGGGCAATATTTCTTTGCGCAGGATCAGGACGGGCTGCAACAGGTCTATGACCGGATCGACGCGCTGGCCCCGCGCGAAACCGAAACGCTCTCCTACCGGCCACGACGGTCGCTGGCATGGATACCGCTTGCACTGATTGCAGGCCTTGGCCTTGGCGTGACCGCCTATCTGGTCCTGACCACACGGCAGAGGGCGCATTCATGAACCTCTCCCTCGCCATCGAGATGTTTCATTTCTTGCGCCCGCTCTGGCTTTTGCTACTGCCGCTGATCGCAATCTCGTGGTGGATGGCACGGCGACAGAACCGCAAGCCCGCCCAGCTTCTCGACCGGATCGCGCCGCATCTGCACAAGGCGCTCACCGTGGGGGACCGTGGCCATCGCCGGATCGAACCCATCGACGGAGTCGCGCTTCTGCTGGCACTGGCCTGCCTTGGCGCTGCCGGTCCGACGTGGTCGCGCGTGCCAGACCCTTTCGTCGCCCAGACCGCGCCTATCGTCATCGCGCTCAAGGTCACGCCCTCGATGGAGACCGACGATCTCGTGCCCTCCCGCCTCGAACGCGCCAAGCAAAAGATCCGCGACCTGCTGGATCTGCGCGCCGGGGCCCGCACCGCCCTTGTCGCCTATGCGGGCTCGGCCCATGCGGTCGTGCCTATGACCGAGGACGCGAATGTCATCCACCCCTATCTCGACGGGCTGGCCCCCGATGTGATGCCGTCCGAAGGGGCCGATGCGCTCGCCGCCATTGCGCTGGCCGAAACGATCCTCGCAAAAGAACCGACCCCCGGCGGTATTCTCCTTGTCGCCGATGCGCTGGAAAGCGCGCAGGCGGGCCAGATGGCATGGCCCGAGGGGACGAGCCTCGCAGTGCTCTCCATGCTGCCCCCCGGCACCAACGATCCCGGGCTCGACGCGGTCGATATCCCGGTGATCGAGGTCAGCGTCGATGATAGCGACATCCGGCAAATCGACCGGCAGCTCAACGCCGCCTACCAGCGCGCCCTCACCGAAAGCGGCAATCAGCCGTGGGACGACAGGGGCTGGATGCTGGCATGGCCCGCGAT
Organism: Heliomarina sp.; assembly: GCF_052826185.1. Lineage (NCBI taxonomy): Bacteria > Pseudomonadati > Pseudomonadota > Alphaproteobacteria > Rhodobacterales > Roseobacteraceae > Heliomarina > Heliomarina sp. Next base: position 581,137 of record NZ_JBRBUI010000017.1, read on the forward strand.
GCTGCTGGCATTGCTCTGGTTCCGGCGCGGCTGGACTATGCGCTGGGCGCATCTCTGGTTCGCCGCTTTCCTTCTGGTCCCGGTCCCGCAGGCGCGCGCCGACGGGATAACCGACTGGTTCTTTACCCCCGATCAGCAGGGCCGCCTTGCCTATGACCGAAAGGATTACGACCGCGCCGCCGAGCTTTTTCAGGACCCCACGTGGCGCGGCTGGGCGCTCATGCGCGATGGCCAGTACGATGAGGCCGCAACCGTCTTTCACCGGGTCGAAACGCCCGATGCCTCCTTTGCCGAGGGCCTCGCCCATATCCGCAACCGCGCCTATCGCGATGGCATCATAGCCTATGAAACAACACTGGAACGCGATCCGGACTATCCCGGTGCCGCCGAAAATCTCGCCCTTGCACGCGAAATCCTCGACTACGTGGAATCCGCGCGCGAACAGTCCGACACCGGCGAAGACAGGGGCATCGGCGCGGATGAGGTGGTCTTTGACAACGAAGACGAACGCGGCGCGGATACCGAGATCGAAGCGGATGAGGATTCGGGAGGCGAATTGCTCACCACGGATCAGTGGATGAACACGGTCGATACCAACACGGGCGATTTCCTGCGCCAGCGTTTCGCCATCGAGGCGGCGCAGCAGGCCGGTGAGGTGCCGCAATGAAACGCCTAGCCGCCATCGCCGTCCTGTTTCTCTTGATGGCTGCGCCGCTCTCGGCTCAGGAGTCACAGCCCACCGCCAGTGCCGAACTTGAGGCGAACGAGGTGATCCCCGGCCAGTACACGACCCTGCGCATAGAGGTGCTCGTACCCACATGGATGGCAGGCCCGGTGGACTTTCCGTCCTTCGAGATGCCCAACCTCCGGGTGCGCCTGCCACCGGAATCCACCGGCCCGATCAGCCGCCGCGTAAACGGCGAAACATGGTCCGGCGTGGCGCGGCGCTATCTCTTGTCGCCGATGGTGCCGGGACAATTCGCAATTCCCGCCCAGACCCTGCTGGTCCGCTACGCGCAGCCGGGCCAGACCGACCCCATCGAGGCCACGCTCTCGACGCCCGCCTTCCTGCTCACCGGCATCCTGCCCAAGGGCGCCGAGGATCTTGACCCGTTCATCGCTGCCTCTGGCCTGACGCTGTCACAGGAGTTGCCCGACAAGACCACCGAACTGCAACCGGGCGAGGCGGTCAAACGCGTGGTCACCGCAAGCATCGAAGGCGCATCGCCCATCGTCCTGCCGCCGATGTTGTCCCCGGTCGAGATCCCCGGCATCCGCACCTACCCGGATGCGCCGCAGGTGGCGGAGGTTGCCGACGGGGGCGACCTGTCCGGCACCCGCATCGAAAGCGTGACCTACATGGCGCAATCCGGCGGCAGTGGCGCGCTGCCAGAGGTCACGCTGCGCTGGTACAACCTCTCGACCGGCGCTGTCGAAACGGCCAGCCTTCCCGGCGCGGATATCTCCGTCGATGCGCCGGTGGCCGAGCCGTTGCGCGATACCGGCCCGATCTGGCGCATGGCTGCGTTGGGCTTGGCGGTGGCCCTTGTCTGTACCCTCATCCTGCGCTGGGCATGGCCCCGCGCCTCGGCCCGCGCCGCCAGCCACCGCGCCGCGCGTCTTGCCAGCAAGGCCCACGCCGAAAAGCTGCTGATCCAAGCCATCGACCGGCAGGATTATCCCGCCACCCGCCGCGCCCTCGACGAATGGCAAAACCGCACGCCGCGCACAACCGCGACTGATATGCACGCTATCCGCGCGGCGCTCACTACCATCGCTGGCAAGCTCTACGGCACCGATCCGCAACCGGTGCCCGACAGCGACTGGTCCACCCTCAAAAAGGCCGTGACGCAGGCCGGAAAGGGCAGGAACCAGCAAAAGCGGACCTCCCTGCCGCCGCTCAACCCGTCAACCACCTGAAACCGCCGCAGGCCCCTCGACCGTCTCCAACAGGCGCGCAAGCTCCTCGCGCCAGCCGGATTTTACCCGCTCGGCAAGCCGCGAGAGCGGCCGGTGCACCGGCGTGTAAAGCGTATAGGCATAGGGCACCGTCTCGGCCATCGGACGAAAGGTGACCCCGTCCCCCGCGATGCCCACAAGTTGCTCGGACACCGCAGACAGCGGATCGACAATCGCACAGCAACGTCCCGCCGCGATGAAATGCATCAGCGGCAGAAAAAACTGGCACTGCACCTCCAGCCGGAACCGCGCGCCCGCCTGACCGAACGCGGCCTGCACGCTATGGTTATGGGGATGATCGCGGGTCAGCCCGCCCATCGGCTCCGAATCCAGATCGGCAATCGAAACGACCGACTGTTCCGCCAGCCGGTGCCGCGTCGGAATCGCGCAAAGACAGCGGGTCTCGATGATCTCTTCGCGCACAATTTGAGCATTCGCATCGCCGGGCAGATGATCGCCAAACCCGAAATCGATCGACTGGCTTCCGGCAAGCTGGCGAATCTGCGGCGTGGTCCGGGTGAGTAGCGACAGGGTGATATCGTGATCCGGCGCGATCACCCGGCTCAGGAAATTCGGCATCAGATAGGTCGCGGGCCCCGGCATGGTCGCCAGCGTCAATTGCCCCACCTCGGCCTTGGAAAGCCGCTTCATGGTGCCGTTGAGCCGGTTCAACCGGCTGATGATTTCTTCTGACTCATCAAAGAGATAATGTGCTTCCGGCACCGGCACCATCTGACGCCCCTCGCGCCGGAAGAGTTCAATCCCAAGGCTCTCCTCCAGCGCCTTGATCGCCAGCGAAACCGCTGGCTGGGTCCGGTTCAGATTGCGCGCCGCCTGGCTGAGCGAGGCCGATTTCATCACCTCGCGAAAGGCGATCAACTGGGAAATATTCATGGCTTCACATTTGCTGAACTTATCGAACTAAAACAATTTCAAATTTGTTTTTATATCTCGAGATTTGCAAGCTTCCCGTCATCGTAAACAACAAGAACCAATTCAGGGAGCTTTCGATGACGATTCTCAGAACCCTTGCAGGGGCCGCGACCCTTGCCGTCCTGGGCGGCGCACTCGCCGCGCAGACGCCCACCTTTTTCCGCATCGGCACCGGCGGGGCAGGGGGCACCTATTTCCCAATCGGCGGCACCATCGCCAATGCCATCTCGGCCCCTCCCGGCTCGCGCCCGTGCGACGAAGGCGGCCAGTGCGGCGTGCCCAACCTGATCGCCATCGCGCAATCCACCACCGCTTCGGTCTTCAACGTGGCCGCCGTCCAGAACGGCGAACTCGAAGCCGGTCTTGCCGCCGCCGACATCGTGCATGACAGCTACCACGGCACCGGCAAATTCGAAGGCAAAGCGCATGAGAAACTGCGCGTCGTGGCCAACCTCTACCCCGAGGACCTGCATCTGGTGATGCCCGCAGGCACAAAGATCGACTCCTTCGCCGATCTCGAAGGCAAGCGCGTCGGCATCGCGCAGGCCGGTTCGGGCACGCAGGTCGCCGTGCTGACGATGATGGAAGGCTGGGGCATCACCCGCGACAACATCGAAGAGGCCGAGCTTAACAACTCGCAATCTGCCGAACGGCTCGCCGATGGTCAGCTTGACGCCTATTTCTACGCCGCGGGCTGGCCGGTTGCCGCGATGGTCCAGCTTGCCTCGACCAAGGGCATGGCGCTGCATTCCTTTACCGATGAGGATCTGAAAAAGATCAACGATCTGGTCCCGGCCTATATTCCCTCGACCATCCCCGCCGGCGTCTATGAAGGCATCGACACCGAAATCAAGACACCTGCCGTGTCCGCACTGCTGGTGATGTCCGCCGATCTGGACGAGGAACTCGTCTATGGTATCACCAAGGCGATGTGGAACGAAAACAGCCGCAAGCTGCTCGACAACGGCCATGCCAAGGGCAAGCAGGTGACGGTTGAAACTGCGCTGGACGGGATCGACTCGCTCGACGTGCCGCTGCACCCCGGTGCCGAGAAGTTCTATCGCGAAATCGGTATGCTCGACTAAGCACCCCTTCAAACAGGTATCGGGCGGCCCCGCGCCGCCTGATACAATTCTACCCGGGTGATCGCAGGCCCTGCGGCCCGGCGCGCAGTAAAGGCATCCCATGACCCAGACCTCTCATGACAGCTCCGACAATGACGTGCTGAGCGCCGAAGAACTGGCCGAGATCGAACGCAAATACGATGAAGGCGCCGCGACCCGCCCCGTCGGCGGAGTCATGGCCCTGCTCCTGCGGGCCGTCGCCCTTGCCTTCGCGGTTTATCACTTCATTACCGCAGGTTTCGGCTTGCCCGCCGATCACTGGCACATGGGCTGGCACCTCGCCGGGCTTTTCATCCTGATCTACGCCTTCTACCCCCTGCGCGGCAGCAAGGGCGCCTATGACATGCGGGTCTCGCGCTGGCGCATCGGCAATGTGCCGATCTTCGATCTGGTGCTGATGGTGCTCGGTGTCGCCAGCGCCCTCTACCTCGGTTTTGCATGGCGCGGCGTGCCCGCGCTCGGGATCGAGGAACAGATGTTCCGCATGGGCAATCCCAACACCTATGACATGGTCTTTGGCTGCATCCTGATCCTGCTGGTGCTCGACATCGCGCGGCGCACGCTGGGCTGGGTGCTGCCTCTCATCATCTGCGTCTTCATGAGCTACGCGCTCTTCGGTCCCTATTTCCCCGGTATCCTGCAACATCCGGGCGTGAAATTCCGCACTTTCGTGTCGTCCATGTACTTCCCGCAAGAGGGCATCTTTGGCGTCACCCTCTGGGTCACCTCCACCATCGTCTTTCACTTCGTCCTCTTCGGAGTCGTCGCCCAACGCACCGGCCTTGGCGCGCTGTTCATCGATAACGCTACCATCCTCGCCGGGCGCTATCGCGGCGGACCAGCCAAGGTTTCCGTCGTCTCCTCGGCGTTTTTCGGCACGATTTCGGGGTCTTCGGTGGCCAACACGGTCTCCACCGGCTCGCTTACCATCCCCAACATGAAACGTCTGGGCTATCCCGGCCATTTCGCGGGCGGGGTCGAGGCCGCCGCCAGCGCCGGGGGCCAGATCACCCCTCCGATCATGGGCGCCGCCGCCTTTATCATGGCCGAGTTTCTCGAGCTTCCCTATACCACCATTGTTATCGCCGCGATCTTCCCCGCGCTGCTGCATTACGTGGGCGTCTTCACCGTTGTGCACCTGATGGCCCGCAAGCTGGGTCTCGAAGGCATGGCCAAGGACGCGCTGCCCCGCTTCGTCGAGGTCTGGAAGGACGGCTGGGCCAATATCCTGCCGCTGATCGGCATGCTCTACGTGCTCTTCTCCGGCTACACGCCCTATATGGCGGCCTTTTGCGGCATATCCCTCGCGTTGATCGCAGGCATGGCACGCCTCCACGCGCCCCTTACGTTGATCTACCCGATCGCCTTCGCGGCCTTTACCATCTGGAAATACATGGGCGACGGGTTCGGCACGGATGTGACCGCGATCCTGCTGGTCTCGACGGCGCTCTCTGTCCTGAACCCGCAGGAACGCATTCGCCTGCCCGAGATGTCGCGCACGCTGGAAACCGGGGTGAAATACGCGCTCGCCGTGGGCGCGGCCTCGGCGGCGGTCGGCATCGTCGTGGGGGTCATCAACACCACCGGCATCGGTTTCCGGCTTGGGTTCATGGTCACCTCGGGCGCGGCGACCATGGCGCAGGGGCTGCATGACCTCCTCAGCTTCGGCACTCTCGAACTGCTCTCCACCGCTGATCTCACGCTCTTCCTCTCGCTCGTGCTGATTGCGCTTGCCTGTATCCTGATGGGCGCGGGCATCCCGACTACAGCGCTCTACATCATGCTGGTCTCGGTCGCCCAACCCGCGCTGGCCCAGCTTGGCATCCCGCCCATCGCAAGCCACATGTTCGTGCTCTACTACGGTGTCGTGGCCGAGATCACGCCCCCGGTCTGTACTTCGGCCTATGCGGCCTCGGCGATTGCCAATTCCAACCCGTTCCGCACCGGCATTTCGGCCTTCACGCTCGGCCTCGGCAAGGTCGTCGCGCCGATGGCTTTCGTCTATGCGCCGGTCCTACTTTTCGTGTCCGAGGGCGGCTTCAACTTCGGTGAATTTCTTTACACCGCCAGTTCCGCCATCGCCGGGGTTGTCGCGCTGTCGACCGCCGTGGTCGGCACCTTTATCGTGCGCGTGCCGGCATGGGGCCGGTGGCTGCTGGCCCTCGCGGGGATCGTTTTCATCGCGCCATCCCCGATGGCCGATCTGGTGGCGTTGGCGATCTGTGCCCCGGTCCTGCTCTTGCAGATTACCGGGGCGCGACAGGAAAAACTGGCCGGAGCCTGATACATGACAGACGACGTGATCATCGTGGGCGCAGGCCTTGTCGGCATCTGCTGTGCCGTATCGCTGGCCCGGCGCGGCAAAACCGTGCGGCTCATCGACCGCGACGCGCCGGGGCAGGCGACGTCTTATGGCAATGCCGGGGTGATCTCGCCCTGGTCCATCGCGCCACAGGCCTCGCCTGGGTTGTGGAAATCCATCCCCGGATTGCTGACCTCGCGCGAACGCCCGCTTCGCGTGCGCCCCGAGACATGGCCGCAAATGATCCGCTGGGGGATGCGGCTTTTGTCCTACAGCGGAGAGGACAAGTTCCGCGCAGGCTCGCGCGCGATGATCCCGCTTTGCGGCCCGTCGATCACCCTCTACCGCCGTCACCTGCAAGAGGCCGGTATCAACGAGGCGTTGGTCGAGGATAGCTGCTATATCCACGCCTACCGCCGCGATGACGGCGCCGATCTGAACGGTCTCGAATACCGAGTCCGGGCCGAGGCAGGCGCGCGTCTTGAACGGTTGAACGCGGAGGAGCTGCACGAGCTTGAGCCCGATCTCGGCCCCGCATTCCGATCGGCTATCATGATCCACGATCAGGCCCGCGCCCTGTCACCCGGACGGCTTGGCGCGGCGCTGGCCGAAAACCTGCGCCAGCGCGGCGTTACCATTGAAACCGCCGCCGTCACGGCGTTGACCGCCGGCGATAACGGCTGGACCGTGCAGACCAAAGGACAAAGCTTTACCGCCAAAAAGGTCATCCTTTCGGCAGGCGCATGGTCGGCGGGGCTTTTGCGCCCGCTGGGCATCGACATCCCTTTGATGGCCGAGCGCGGCTATCACATGCAGTTCCGCGACCCCGGTATAAGGCTCAACAATTCGATCATGGATGTCGACGCCAAGATCGTCGCAAGCTCCATGACAGACGGGATGCGGGTCGCGGGCGGGGCCGAATTCGGCAGCCTCGACGCGCCCCCCGATCCAAAGCGCGAGGCCCTGCTGCGCGGACAGGCCCGCCGCATCTGCCCCTCGCTCGATGACGGCAAGGGTGAACTCTGGATAGGTCGCCGCCCCTCGCTGCCCGACAGCCTTCCGGCGCTGGGCCCGTTGCAAGGCGTGCCGCCCGGCCTGATCGCAGCCTTCGGCCATTCGCACTACGGGTTGATGATGGCCCCCGCCACCGGCGAAATCATCGCGGATATGGTGACAGGCCAGCCCAGCGATCTGGATGTAAAGCCCTACGACCCGCATCGCTTCGCGTAAGAACGCGGGGCCGCGCGGCCGTATAGCCAAAGCATTGCTTCGTCCTGCGTGGCCGCCATTCCCTGCGGATGAACGAAACCCTCGCATGACCTGAAAAACCACCTTGCCCCCGCAGGCGACATCCATTAGCGATCGCGGCCTTCCAGAGGTGACGCCATGCAGACAGATACCCTTGCCATCGATTTCGGAACCTCGAATTCCGCAGCAGCCGTGGCCTATGAAGGCGGGATCTTTCGCATTCCGATCGAGCGTGGCGCCGAAACCCTGCCCACCGCCGTCTTTTTCCCGACCGACACGGGCCGGATGCGCATCGGTGCCTCGGCGGCGGATGCGCTGATCGCGGGTGAGGACGGGCGCTATATGCGGGCGCTGAAATCGGTGCTTGGCCTACCGCTCTTGCATGAAAAGCGGCTGATCGGCGGCAAACGGCGCACGCTGTCGGGCATCATCACCGAGTTCCTGACCGAGCTGCGCCAGCGCTCTGAGACCGCGACGGGGCTGACCTTTACCAAGGCGCTCTCGGGCAGACCGGTGCATTTCCACAGCAACGATCCCGCCAAGGACGCTCAGGCCGAGGCCGATCTGCGCGCATGCTACCTTGCCGCCGGGTTCAGCGAGGTCCGCTTTCTGGCTGAACCCGAGGCGGCGGCAATAGCCAGCTACGGGCTGGGCGAGGCGGAACAGACCGGCCTGATCGTCGATATCGGCGGCGGTACCTCGGATTTCTCGGTGTTCCGCAGCCGAGAGGACGGACCCGAAGTCCTCGCCAACCACGGCATCCGGCTGGGCGGGACGGATTTCGACCACGCGGTTTCCCTGCTGCACGCTATGCCTGCGCTGGGCCTGGGCGGCGAGCTGCGCCGCGAGATGGGGCAGGGGCTCTTGCCGGTGCCGCGCGCGCCTTACGTGGATCTTGCGACATGGGCCAAGATCCCCTTCCTCTACACGCCCGAGACCCGGCGCATGGTCGCCGACATGGTCCGGCTGGCGGTCGATCCCGAGCGCATGGCGCGGTTGCTGACGGTGCTGGAGGAAGAACTGGGTCACGAACTGGCCTTTGCGGTCGAACGCGGCAAGATCGCCGCCAATGGCGGTACCGACGCGGCGCAGATCGGCATGGGGTTCATCACGCCATATCTGTCGCAGGAGATCACGCCGCAAAGCCTCGATTCCGCGCTGAGTGACAACCGTGCGCTGCTGCGCGACGCCGCCGCCGAGACCCTGCGCATGGCCGGTGTCGGCCCGGATAAGATCGGCCGCATCGTACTGGTCGGCGGCTCGAGCCTTATGCGCTTTGTCTCGGAAGAGGCGAGCGCGCTCTGTCCGAACGCGCAGGTCCTGCGGTCTGAGGCCTTCACCGCCGTGGTCGACGGTCTGGCACTCGCCGCCCGCCCCTGAGCCGCGAATAAGGCTCAGAACCGGCCAAAAGGCACCCTTCCGATGCACAGGGGGTGTACAGAGGGTGTACAGGTGGTGCCCGCCGTTTTGCGCCCTTGCGCCGCATCTTTAAGCAGGGATGCGCGGCGGCTGTCGGCCTCTCGCGATTGTGCCGTCACCCCGCCCCGAGGGGGCATTTGCGCGCTGGCGAATGTTCCGGTCCCATGCTAACCGCTGACCTCGAAATGATACGTGAATTCGCCGAATATTACCGCCCGTGGAAAGCGCTTTTCTGGCTCGATTTCGGCAGTGCCGTATTGTCGGGCCTGCTTGAGCTCGGCTTTCCGCTGGCGATCAAGCTCTTCATCGACGTGCTGCTACCGCAGGGTGATGTGCTGCTCACCATCCTTGCCGCTGTCGGTCTGATCGCGATCTACGCGATCAACTCCGGCCTGATGGCGATCGTGATCTATTGGGGGCACAAGCTTGGCATCAACATCGAAACCGAGATGCGCCGGAAAGCCTTTGACCAGCTGCAACGGCTGTCATTCTCCTATTTCGACAAGGTGCGCACCGGCAAACTTGTCGCGCGGGTGACGCGCGATCTGGAAGAGATCGGCGAGGTGGCGCATCACGGGCCCGAGGACCTTTTCGTGGCGGTGATGACCTTTGTCGGCGCCTTTGTGATGATGCTGGCCATCGATGTGAAACTGGCGCTGATCACCGCGACGATTGTGCCCGCCTGCATGGCCATCGTGATGGTATTCGGCGGGCGCATGACCAAGACATGGCGCGAGATCTACGCCCGGGTGGCCGATTTCAACGTCCGTCTTGAAGAAAATGTGGGCGGTATCCGCGTGGTGCAGGCCTTTGCCAATGAAGACCATGAAAAACGCCTGTTTTCAAAGGACAACGCCCGGTATCGCGATACCAAGCTGTCAGCCTACAGGGTCATGGCGGCCTCTTCGACGCTGAACTACATGGGCATGCGCTTTGTGCAGGTGGTGGTCATGGTGGTCGGGGCGGTCTTTGTGCTGAACGGATCGCTCACCACAGGCGGATACGTGGCCTTCCTGCTGCTGATCGGCCTGTTTTTCCGACCGCTGGAAAAGATCGCGGCGGTTATCGAACTGTACCCCCGTGGCATCGCCGGTTTCCGTCGTTACCTTGAACTGCTCGAGATCGAGCCTGACGTGATCGACCGCCCCGAGGCGCGCCCCGCGCCGGCGCTGCGCGGTGAAGTGCGTTTCGAAGGCGTGACCTTTGGCTATGCCGAGAACCGCGCGATCCTGCGCGACATTTCCCTTGAGGTCGGGGCCGGGCAGACGGTGGCCTTCGTCGGACCGTCGGGAGCGGGCAAGACCTCGCTTTTGGCGCTGGTGCCGCGGTTCTATGAGCCGGACGCTGGCCGGATCACCATCGACGGGATCGACGTGAAGGACCTGACCCTGCAGTCGTTGCGTCGCCAGATCGGCATCGTCAGCCAGGATGTGTTCCTGTTCGGCGGGACCCTGCGGGAAAATATCGCTTACGGGCGGCTGGACGCGAGCGAGGAAGAGATCCTGCTGGCGGCGGAACAGGCGCGGCTGAGCGACATGATAGAAGCGCTGCCGCTCGGGCTGGATACCGTCGTCGGCGAACGCGGCGTGACGCTTTCCGGCGGGCAGAAGCAACGGGTGGCCATCGCCCGGATCTTCCTGCGCAACCCGCCGGTCCTGATCCTCGACGAGGCGACCTCGGCGCTGGATACGGAGACCGAACGGCAGGTGCAGCGGGCGTTGCACGACCTTTCGCAAGGCCGCACGACCCTTGTCATTGCCCACCGGCTTGGCACCGTCCGCGATGCGGACCGGATCGTGGTGATGGACGAGGGCCGGATCGTCGAGATGGGCGATCACGAGGAGCTTGTCAGCCTTGGCGGGCGGTACGCGCGTTTGAACGCGGCCTGAGTTCCGGACGTGGCATGCCCGACGTCCGGACTTGTGGCAGGTGGACGGGCAGTGAGGCGCAGGGGACCTGCGCCGCCTCCGGCGGGGATTTTTTATAACCCAAAGAAGCAGAGGGAGCTTTGATTTCCGCGCGTCCCGGATCGCGGTGCCGAGGATGTTCAGGGGGCAGCGGCGGCAATTGGGCCTTGTTTGCCTGGAGGCCTGACTGGCATCAAAAAAGGCGCGTTTGGGGGGCGCGCCTTTTGCTTTGGGGTTTTGTGAATTTGCTAGAAGGATGTGCTCAGGTTGAGGGTGATTATCCGGCCTTCGCCCCGCCAGCAGGCGGAGGTGCCGAATGAGGTCTGGCAGCTTGCCGTATAGGCTTTGTCCGTCAGGTTGGTGACGTTGAGGTTCGCCCTCCGGTTCGGGGCGAATCCCAGCTGCGCCCGCATCCACCAGCCAGGTGCTTTGCACCGGCAGGGTATTGGCGTTGTCGTCCCAGCTATGGCCCTGATAGCGAGCGCCTAAACGCAGCTTCAACTCCGGTATGGCGATCAGTATATAGGTGAGTTCCAGCAGGCGAAGCGTTCGACCACCGATTGCGGGGTCTTGCCGACAAAGCCGGGATCCGAGGCGAATTCGGTGATTTCCACGTCGAGATCGGTGAAGGCGGCGCGCCGGGCGAAGCTGGTGGTCAGGCGCATGTCTGCTTCGAGTTCGAAGCCGCGCGAGCGGACCTCGCCGAGGGTGCGGCTGTCGGAGGTGCCGCCGTTGACGAAGGACTGGGCCACGTCCTGACGCCGGATGTCGAAGGCCGAGAAGTCGATCAGCGTTGCGTCGTTGGGCTGCCATTTCAGGCCCATCTCGATCTGCTGGCCGGCCTCCGCTTGCGAGGTGAGGGTCGAGGCATCGAGCGCCTTCGGGTCGAAATAGGTCCCGGCGGTCACGTAGGGAGCGAAATCGCCGATCTGACGCATCAGGACGAGACGCCAGGAGAAGGCATCGTCCTCGCGGTCGAGATTGGCGCCGATACGGTTGTCGAAGGATGACGAGACCTTGTCATAGCGTCCTTTCAGGGTCGCGATCCATCCATCGCCGAAACGGATCTGGTCCTGCGCGTAGATGCCGATCAGTTCCTGCACGCGGACACCGTCGATATAGGGCGCGCCGACAGTGGGCTGGGGAGTGCTGTAATCGGAGTTCACCGGATCGAGCGGGGTGCCGAGGGCAACGGATTGCTTTTCATCGAGCCGGTATCGGCGGGCGTGGAGGCCGCGCCGGTCGCGAAGCGTCGGGTCAAGCGCGGGTCGTTCTGGATGATGGTCGCCTCGCTGTCATGGGCTAAGACAAAGCGGTTGACTTGCGAGCCTGCGGTAGGGATCTGACCGGTCGTGAACCCATTGGGGTAGACGTAGGGCTCTTTCAAGTTCGCTTGTCCGATGCGGAAAGTATCGATCATCTCCCAAGCACCGATGTCGCGGCGGTAGATGCCGGTGGCGATCAGCTGTTCTCGTTCGTAGTCATCCGCATCCGGGTTGCCGCCGTAATAGTAACCGTCGAAGAACCCGAACTGCGCCGCCTGTTGGGTGCATAAATAGGGCAGGAACTGACCGCCGACATGGTCTTCGTTCATATATGTGTAGGAGAGGTGCAGAGTCAGCAGGCCGCCATCGGCGAAGACCTTGGTCGCAGCGCCATAGGCGATGCCTTCGAACCCGTCCTCGAACATGCCATGCCCATCCTGCCGGGTGACTTTGAGTCCGTAACGATGGGACAGGTCATTACCGATCACGCCGGACTGCTCTCCGCTGGTCCAGGTGCGGCCCTCGCGGTCGGCGCCAAAGCTGAGCCTTGTGCCAACGGTGCCTTTGGGGAGTTTCGAGACATAGTTGACGAGGCCGCCGGGACTCAATTGCGCCATAAAGCATCGAGGAGGGGCCTTTCAGTACTTTGGTGCGTTCCAACAGGAAGGGATCGATATAGAAAGAGCCGAAGCCGTAAGAGAAGAGCGACAGCCTGTCCAAAAAGGCGCCGGTGTCGGAGGCATTGAAGCCGCAGATGTAGAACCAGCTAGTGTCGCTGTCATGGCCGTAGAGCTGGATTTGCACCCCTGTGATACTGCGCAGCGCCTCGTCGACCTTGCTGGGCTATTTCTGTTCAAAAGTTTCGCGGGGAATGACGCTGACCGACTGGGGCACTTCGGTGATGGTGGTGGCGGTCTTCATGCCCGACAGAGTGGTCGGGTTCAGCCAGCCGTCGACCGGTCCAGCGCCTCCGAGGTCGAAGATGATCGGATCGACTTCGGTAACGTCGTCCCGCAGGGCTTGCAGCGCAAAGCCACCGGCAAGCAGGGTGGTACCTGCCAGCAGCGCGGCCCGCGTCAGGCGTGTCTTTATGTAATCGGTGCCCTTGGCGTAAGGGGTATTGCCGCCGGAAGCAGGGCTTGGGCGGGGATTTGGCGCTTCCTAGGGGACTCACCCGACGCTGTCTTGACTAAAACTGTCGGATATTGTGCGATCCGTTTCCGAGATCGATTTTCTGCGCCATTGTCCGGGGGTTTCACCGGTGACAGTGCGGAAAGCGCGGGTCAGATGTGCCTGATCGGCAAAGCCAACCATCACGGCCACATCGGCGATGGAATAGCGGTTTTCTTCCAGCAGCCGCTGCGCGGTGTCGACACGGATCGCCTGAAGGGCGCGGTGCGGGGTTTCTCCGCGCGTTTTGCGGTAGGCATGGGCAAACCAGCTTTCCGACAGTCCCGCCCGCTCTGCCATTTCGGAAACCGGCAGACGGCGGTGCATCTCGGTGCGCATCAACCGGTCGACCTGTGTCAGCTGATCCTGTGTCAGCCCGCCGCGCAGCGGTTCATCGCTCTGGGCGATGGTTCGGGAGGCGAGCATCTTGGCAACGATGCCTAGCGCGAGACAGTCCAGAAGGACGGTTCCGGCGGTGCCCCGGCGGATATCTTCAGCAAGTGTTTCGGCGATGGCGAGAACGCCGCTGTCCTCGGGGAGATAGACCGGCTGATCCAGCAGGTGCGACGGCTCGCCCATCTCAGTCAGGCACGAGGCGAGATAACGCGCATTGAAATGCAGATCGAGATGTTCGAACTTGGTTGGCCCCGCGATCTGCGACGTTATCGGGACCGAGCCGGGTATATAGACGGCGCGCACCGTTTGCGCCTCTTCGCCCGGCGTGTCGTGAAGCGACAGGGGCGACGGTTCACTGCCCAGCACGATCACGAAACGCGGGTCCCGGGCGATATGCTGACCGCGCGCGCCCGCGTGGGCCTCTACCGTCCAGAGATCGGCCACCAGTCCTTGCGTGGCTGCGTAGATCAGCGGCGCGATCGGGCGGATATTGGACAGCACGGACTTTATGCTGGGCCGGAATGACATTCGAAAACTCGCATACCTGAATATTTCTGTCAGTTAATTTTGCAGCACTCGCCAGAGATCGCAAGCTCAAAGCGTACAAACTGTTTAGAAATCTTGGTTTCCTTTGCGGGCCTCACGGTTTCAGGGGGGAGGCGGTTGCTTTTGATGCAATTGGCGTCCGGGTGGTTCTGGGCTAAAAGGGCTGAAAACGGAAAAAGCAGGCTTCGTTGCAGGAAACCGCTCTATACGCGCCGATCAAGCGCCACCTTGAGGCTCAGGGCTATTCGGTCAAATCCGAGGTGGCCGGTGCCGATGTGGTGGGCTTGCGCGCCGACGATCCCGATCCGGTTATTGTCGAGATGAAAACGGCCTTCTCCCTGTCGCTAGTGCAGCAGGGGATTGTGCGGCAGTCGATTAGCGACTGGGTCTACCTCGCTGTGCCAACCATCAAGGGGCGCAAGACGCTCGCCCGACATCTGGGCCTTTGTCGTCGACTAGGGCTTGGCCTGATCACGGTCCGGACCAAGGATGGGCATGTCGAGGTTCAATGCGATCCCGCACCTTTTGCGCCACGCAAGATCAAGGCCCGGCGTGACAGACTGCTGCGTGAGTTTTCCCGCCGCGTCGGTGATCCCAATATCGGCGGGTCGAACCGGGTGACGCTAGTCACTGCCTATCGTCAGGATGCGATGCGCTGCGCCAAGCATCTGGCCGATGCGGGGCCGTGCAAGGGCGCGGTCGTAGCACGTGCCACCGGTGTGACGCGGGCGACAACGATCATGCGCGATGACCATTACGGCTGGTTCGAAAGGGTCTCGACGGGGATTTACCAGCTGACGCCAAAGGGGCAGGCGGCGCTGCCGGATTAACTGGGGGCGGCAGAGCGTTAACCAATAAGTTGACGGTGTTTCGCCAATGGCACCCGCAAGCTGCAAAGTGCGTATAGCTGACAAGTGTTTATTGACTTGTGAAGAATTTCGATGGCTGATCGCTTCATTCCCGGCCTGTTTTTCGGCCGATATTTCAAAGATCTCGAATTTCGAAAGAGTAGCATATGTTCGATACGATCAAGACAGCCGTATTCACTTTGGATACACCTTCCTTCAGTTTCGACGAATACCGTCTGACCCCGCTTTCCAACGGCACTCTTCTCCAGACATATATAATGCCCGGCGGCGCCTATGATCAGGGCGACTTCTCCTCGAGCGACGGGGGCACGCATCTGGCCGGGCAGATCCTTGACGCGAATGGTAAGCCGATGGGCAAAGCCTTCTCGATCCAGAAGACCACGGGCGAGACCTCGCTTGACCACCAGGTTGCGGTGCTCAAGGACGGCGGTTTCGCCGTGACATGGGATTTCGATGGTGAGGAAAACGCGCGCTTTCGTATCTTTGAAGAGAATGGCAAGGCCCGCACCGGTGAGATCACGCTTGGCGAAGAAGACACCGAATATGATGACGAGACTCATATCATCGCCGAAGATCACGGTGGCTTCACCATATTCATGGAAAAGGACACCAGTGTTCTCTACGGCCGCTGGGAGCAGCAGGCGTTCGACGCGAACGGCAAGGCGCTGAACGAACCGGTAACGCTGGACGCGGTGACGGCATTCCGGGACGACGCGAACGTGCTGATGCGGCTGACCGATGGGCAGATCCGTTTCGTTGGCACCGACCCCCATGCCTATAACGTGGATGGCTATACGTATATCGACGGCTATCAGCGCGCGACGCAATCGCCCGGTCTGTCGGGTAAGGATGCGCGCGAGGTCATTCCGCTGGCCAACAACTATTACGCCATGGCGGGCATTCAGGAAGAAGGTTCGTCAGAGCCGATCGTGCTGCATATCCTGCAGCCCAATCCCGAGTTCCCCAATCGCGACGTCAAGATCACCGGTGAGATCACCGTGTCTGAAATGAACTACTTCTATTACGACATCCAGCCGTCGATGGTGGCGCTGCCCGATGGTGGCGTTGTCGTGTTCTGGACGGATGCGAATGAATATCTCTGGGACACCGAAGATCCGCGCTATGGAACCGGCAATAACGTCATGGCGCAGGTCTATGACTCCGACTTCAAGGCGGTGGGCGGCAACGTCGTCGTGCATGACTCCCTTGACGGAGAGCAGACGCTGATGGATGCGGTGCTGACCGACAGTGGCCAGATCCTTCTTGCTTATTCGGATGACACTGAAAACGGCAGCTCGCTGGTCGGCACGCTGTTCAATGTCACCAAGAACGGGCTTGAGGCCGCAAGTGGCGGCGGGTCGACCGGCGGGTCCAAGACCATCACCGGTACCGGCAAGGCCGACAAGCTGGTGGGCACGGGCAAGGATGACGTGATCGTCGGCAAGGGCGGGTCCGACGTGATCAAGGGCCGGGGCGGCGATGACGAGATCAGCGGCGGCGGCGGTAAGGACAAGATCCTCGCAGGTGGTGGCCATGATGATATCCGCGGCGACAAGGGCGCGGATACGCTCAAGGGCGGCGGCGGGCGCGATACGCTGAACGGCGGCAGTGGCAAGGACAAGCTGGACGGGGGCAAGGGCGATGACGTTCTGACCGGCGGCAAGGGGGGCGACGTCTTTATCTTTGGCAAGGGATTTGGCTCGGACCGCATCACAGACTTTTCCGGCGGCGGCAAGAATGGCGACAGTATCTTCTTCAAGGCCGGGGGCGGCGAGGCCGGGTCCTTCAACGCGTTCAGCAACCACAGCACAGACACCGCCGATGGCGTTCTCTATGACATGGGTGATGACGGACAGAACACGCTGCTTATCGAAGGGCTGACCCTATCCGACCTGCGCGGCGGCTGGTTCGACTTCGCCTGATAGGTATGACGGATGTCCGACAGGGGGTGTACGGTTTGTGTACCGCCTGTGCCGGGCGAAATCCTCTGAACATCTGAGCCGGGGCGCCGATTCATATCGCGCCCCGGTTCTGATTCCGCAGGGCAGGGGAGGGCGAGTCGCGGATTCGAGGTGAATCGGCGCCGATTCACCCGGGTGACTCGACCTGATTTGCCGGACTCTTGGGGATAAGCCTGTGGGTAACCCAATATGTGGTGGTTTCGAGTCGTCGGGTCCCGGAGATTCTATCGGGCCGCAGACACGAAAAGCATTTCACGCCAAAAAATGTGACGAATTAAGTGGCTGTTTTTAAATGGGAAAACAGATTTTTTGAGAAAAAGTATGAAAACCTGAAAAAACCGCTTGCGGGTTCTGCGTAGTAACACTAGAACCCCCTTCACCGGCGGCGCTGAGGCGCTGACGGGGCGCCAGACGGGCGGTACGGACGGAAACGAACGGGCCGGTAGCGAGACGCAAAGAAGAACATCTGAGGTATTACAGGCGGGGCGCGCCGATAAGTTTAGGGCGCATCCTGTGAGTTTTGTCTCTACGCTATTTGACATTGATGACAAACTGAAGAGATATGTGGGCGGTTTGGTCTATTTC
>NZ_JBRBUI010000018.1:0-5878 GCF_052826185.1 Heliomarina sp.
AACGCAAGATCGCGACGATGAGGTCTGGGCACAGGTCGCCTTCTTGCGGGCACTTCCCGGCATGACGCTAGGCCAGTACGCCGAGTTGGCCTTGCGCGGTGAGCCGACGGGCATTGATTTCGCGCAAGGCGCCGAATCCGCCGCTGCACCAGACGGCGTTGTTGAAAACGCGCTCGCGGATTGTGCCCTTTGCCACGGACGCGATGGCTTGGGTCAAGTAGACGAAGAGGCGGAGAACGCATTTCCTGCCATCGCCGGTCAGCCCGCGCCGTATCTATATGCCACGCTGCGCGCGTTCGCACTCGGAAAGCGACGAAGCGGCTTCATGGAGCTCCCCGCGAGCCGCTATGAACCGAAGGTGCTTGAAGCGCTTGCGCGCTATTTCTCGGAGCAACCGAATCCGGCTCTGGCAACAGTCGCAGGTTCCGGAGCGGAGTTTCGAAGCGCAACCACTGACCTTCCCACCGATAGCAATGCCGTGGACAGCCCTCTCGTTGCCAGAAGTCCAGAACCATTCGTACCGCCGTTGTCCTCCTGGCAGGACGAAGCCGGAATCCTGGAAAGAGAAGATGATGTTTCTAATCCCATGACCCCGACAGCAGCGCCCGCGGGTCTCGTCACTCCAAGGGAAGGATTGCTCGAATTTGGAAGACGCATCGCTGTCGAGGGAGTCAGACCGTTAAAAATTCCTGCCTGCCAAAGCTGCCACGGCCGGTTAGCGCGGGGAAATAACCCCTATTACCCCTATCTTGAGGGCCAGCCCGAATGGTATCTTTCGGAGCAACTCAGCCTTTGGCAACAGAGGAAGCGGGGCGGCACTGTATATTCACACATTATGTCCGAAATCGTGCAAAACATGAGCGATAATCAAATTGCAGCAGTTGCCGCCTGGTACGCTGAACAACCTCACGTGCGCAGGCGCAAGTAAAGTGGCCGGAGCGCTCCAAAGACCCTTAGGGTGCGACAGCGTCAGTAGTTCGCAAGTCCAATGGAATAGGTACAGATGTCACGGTCTTGCAATGCCAGCTTCCGTTTCGTGACAACACATCAAAAGGCGGAGCCTGAACCGTCGTTGCGGAACGGCGACATCGCCTAGATGCAGATTGGGAACCAAATAACCGCTTGCGCGTTCTTGTTGAACTGAAATTAGTATTTTTGGACTTCGCGAATGGTACAGCGGCAGGACGCATCGGAAAGAAGCACACTCTGGATCGTCCTGGGTCTCAACATCGGGCTGGCAGTCGCTTTCTTCGCATCGGGTGCATTCGGCGATTCAAGTGCGCTTATCGCCAATGGCCTCGACAACCTGTCGGACAGTTTCGTCTACGCGATTAGCCTCCTTGCGCTGTCCCGTTCCGCTAAGTGGAAACGCGGAGCGGCGAATGTTTCGGGCGGCCTACTGATCCTCTTCGCCCTTGGCATCCTTTATGACGCCTGGCGCCGCTACGTCGACGGATCGGATCCTCTTGGCACAATCATGATTGTCATGGCGCTGATAGCGGCGGCCATCAACGCGCTTTGCGTCTGGCTGTTGGCGCGGATTCGCGATCCGGACGTAAACATCCGAGCGGCGAATACGTTCAGCTGGAACGACTTCGCGGCTAATCTCGGAATCGTCGTCGGAGGCGGGGTCGTGGCCTGGCTCGGAACTAACTGGCCGGACCTTGTCGTGGGCGTGATCGTCGCCGGTATCGCGGCCTGGGGTGGAGTCGGAATCCTGAGAGACGCACATGGTGAACACCACAAGGCGGTGCACGATGACGGTAAGGCAAGTGAGGACATCGCCTGAAATCGGGGCTTGAAGCTACAGTGACCGTAGCAACTACATTTCCTTGGAAGCGATCCGACGAGAAACCAGCACTCCAAGTATTGAAAAATCCAAATTGTGGCTGCTGCACCGCTTGCGCGGAAACTCGCTGCTCAGCGCAATGAAAGGAACTTGAACACCCGTCTTTCGGTTTCCACGCTAGTAACCAAAACAAGGAGTAAGATCATGCAAGTTCACGAAATCATGACCAGCAATCCAACATGTTGTAGTACCGACACTACGATTCAGGAGGCCGCAAAGCTGATGGATGAAAAGTCGGTCGGCGCGATTCCCGTGATCAATGACGCCGGTGAGCCGGTCGGCATCATTACGGACCGCGACATCTGCTGTGGTGCCGTCGCAGAGGGAAAGGCAGCCGACACGCCGGTTTCTGACGTCATGTCGGATGACCTCCTGACAGTCTCACCTGATGAGGACGTTAAAAGCTGTTGCAGCAAGATGGAAGAAAAACAGGTGCGCCGCAGCGTGGTTACAGACGAAAGCGGCAAATGCTGTGGGATCGTGGCTCAAGCGGACGTGGCACGGGAAGCCGACGGCGCGGAAACAGCCGAATTGGTGCAGGAAGTGTCGCAGCCAGAGAAGAGTTCTGGCTGCTGCTGACCCAATGGCGCATGGGATCCCGAGTGACCGAACTTGTTGCGAATAAGTCCGGTCTGGCTGCACATGTTGAAAGGAAGTCAAAACGCGGCGCTTGACCGCGTTTTGATCTGCCGAACAGATAGGAAATTGCCTGATGGCCCACGATCACGCCCATATCGACCCCGAGTCCGGCGACCGTCGAGTCTCCATCTCCATCTGGGCCAACGGTCTTCTGACCGTCGCGCAGATTGTCGGCGGCATCCTATCCGGCAGCCTCGCACTGATCGCGGATGCTCTGCACAATTTCTCGGATATGGCATCGTTGGTGATCGCCTTTGCCGCTCGGAAAATCGCGCGGCGGCCTGCGGACGCGCGCATGACCTTCGGCTATGGGCGGATAGAAATTGTCGCAGCGCTCATCAACTACACGACCCTTATCCTGATCGGCTTCTACCTGATCTACGAGGGTGGCATGCGCATGATCGACCCGCCCGAGGTACAGGGTTGGACGGTGGTGATCCTAGGCGGTGTGGCACTAGTCGTCGACACGTTGACGGCGGTGCTCACCTATTCGATGCAGAAGGGCAGTGCGAACATCCGTGCGCTCTTCCTGCACAACCTATCGGACGCTTTGGCCTCTGTCGCGGTCATCATCGGCGGCTCGCTTATCCTACTCTACGACATGCGATGGGTTGACCCGGCGATCACCATCGGCATCGCTCTCTACATCCTTTACCTCGCCTTCACCGAGATCGGCGGTCCGATTCGGACGCTGATGCTCGGCAGTCCGCCGGACATCGATAATGAAGCCGTCGTTGAGGCGATGCGGCGTGTGGATGGCGTGGCGGAAGTTCATCACGTGCATCTGTGGCAGATGCAGGAGCACGAAGCGGCTTTGGACTGCCACGTCGTGCTGACAGCGGACGGCTGGCGTCAAATCGAAAAAATCAAGACGGCAATCAAGGACCGTCTGAAGGACGATTTTAGCATCGGTCATTCGAGTTTGGAATTTGAGCACGAAGACCGAGCCCATGAGAACGCCGACCTTTACGGTCACGGCAAGCCGGAAGAAGACGAGAAAAACCATGTTAACCAAGACACTGGCTGATCATGACGAGATGATTGCCCTTGTCGGCGAAGGCAAGCTGAGCGAAAGCGATCTGAAACGGATGCACGTCCTGCTTCAGCAGCGTCTGCAAGAGACAAGCAAGCTAGGGCCGAGACCTCAATCTCACGAGGTTCGAAGCCGGCGCATAGTCGCGTTTGGCTCTGTGAATCTGGCCTACTAGGTCAGATAAGAAGATGGTTCCGCGGAGAGGGGTGAGCTTAGCCGGAGCCAATCAATCGGCAAGCTGGATCGTGATCTAGTCCTCCCGCTTCTAAGAACGATTAAGAGGAGGAAGACCTTAAATGGACCCAAAGTTTTCGAAATCCGACGCTACGTGGGGATATATCCTTTCCGCCCAAGGTAGGCCGTCCGCCAAACGACAGCGACAAGAAATTTCGCTGCATGGGGTAATTGAACAGGTTAGGTGTGACCAGTTTGAAGGGCAAACTACGCGTCCTCGAAAGCATCTCATCCAACGAGAGCAACTGCTGCTGTCGGTAAATCAAGGGGATAAGGTCGTTGTGACGGTACCAGAATGCTTGGGATTGTCAGAACGTGACGTGAACTGGTTCTTGACAGAACTCGCCATTCGCGGCGTGCTTCTGTTGGTCCATTCCGGAACGATTGTTGTTGATCCGGGTGGATCGACAAGGGACTTAGCTGCTGCAGCTGGCCGATTTCACAGCAAACTGCGGGCATGACACTGGAACGCGGAGAAACCGCTCAACAGCAATTTCCGCCAGCTTGAGATCCCTCCAGTCGGCGGAGGGTCCAGAATAAGCGCTAAATATTCAGTGCAATAAAAGATACTTATGGACATCACTGATCAAACGCTGCTGCTTGCATTTGGCCTCGGCTTGCTCGGTTTTGTCGAACCCTGCACAATCGGTGCCCATATGCTGTTTCTGGGAAGTCAGAGGACCCGACCGATGGGTCAGCGGCTCAGCGCAGCGTTAATCTTTCTTTTGGCAAGGCTCGCCGTCATGGGCGGGTTTGGCGGTATGATCGTTGTGCTTGGTCAGCGCCTTATCGGGTTGCAGACAGGCGCATGGCTCATTTTCGGTGCGATCTATCTTGGCCTTGGGGTAACGATCCTTGCGGGTTGGGACAAACCAATGCGTCACCGCATCGGGGTCGCGCCGGATCGCTGGAAAATGGCCTCAAGCCCGATGCTTCAAGGGCTGGCGTTCGGACTGAACATACCAGCTTGTGCTGCGCCGATCCTTTTTGGACTTATGGGCACGGCAACAGCGATTGGATCAGCCAGTATGGGTTTTTTTGATGATGGCAGTCTTCGCTCTTGCGCTGTCGCTCCCGTTGATCCCGCTCTCCGTTATCCCTGGTCTTGCACGCCCCCTCGACCGGGTTGCCGTATGGCTGCGGCCTCGACGCTGGTTGCTGGGCGTGATCTTTGTTGGCCTCGGTATCTGGTCGATATGGTTTGGATTGTTTGTTGAGCCTGTGGATTGGAGTGGGACATGACCCCCCGCCGCCGCTTCTGGCATGTGGCAGGCGCAGGCACTGCATTCCAGGCTGGTTCGGCTGCGGTGGACAGTGGAACAGTCATGTCTGCGCTGGTCTTTCAGTTGACAGGCAGCACTATCGCCGCAGGCGCAGTTTCCACAATTCTGCGGCTCGGTTGGCTTCTGCCCCAACTTTTCGTCGGCTATCTCGCCGGTCGCGGTGCGTCCTCAATGCCATTCTACATCGTGGGCGCGTTCGGAAGGACCGCTGCTATTGCTCTGCTCGCAATCGTTCTGTGGACCGGCGCGGTCGCTGGTTGGAGTGATGCCGCGCTTGGTGCTGCGACCCTTGGGCTTTGGGTTCTCTACGCTTTCCTTAGCGGGATCGTGGGCGTTCCTTACAATGACATTGTTGCGCGGTCCGTTTCGTCGGAACGCCGGAGCCGGATGCTCTCGGTCCGTTTTTTCGGCGGCGGCCTCGTAGCACTTCTTATAGCTGTGGTGGCGGACAGGCTTCTGCGAACGCTTGATTTTCCGATTTCCTATGCTGCGGTGCTTGGGATTGCAGCGCTCCTGATGTTGCTCTCGTCCCTCATTTTCACTGCAATGGGAGAGCCTGAGCAGAAAGCACCTTCAAAAGCGGCCACAAGCTTCATGGCCTATTTGCGCGAAGGTGTAATGACGTTCCGGGACGATCCGGTGTTCCGCCGTTTCGTCTTTGCGCAATGGTGCGGAGGCGCTGTTCTCATAGCCGCTCTGTGGTGTTGATTGTCACTGAGAACTGACCCGGTATTTTCACCGAGATTTGACCCACCCTCAGTTATGCGTCGTGGTCTATGATGCGGTCAATGTTTTGGCCTCCTTTGCAGTTTTCTTTGCTACCTCAGAACTGACCTTGAA
>NZ_JBRBUI010000019.1:0-97705 GCF_052826185.1 Heliomarina sp.
CCGTCGGCATGCCCGCCTCTTGCTCCTTGATCATCCCGATAATCTGCGCCTCGGTAAAACGGCTCTTTCGCATTCGTCTGCTCCTTCAAGGTTGGGCAGACTCTACATCATGATGAGGGATTTCGCGGGGGGCAGGTCAAGCTCAATATATCACGGTAGCTTTCTGTTTCAGCTAACTGCCGAGATCATTCCGGAAAATGAGGCACAATGAATGAGGCGGTCTTAGCCACATAGGCGCGCGCAACATGTTCCGCTTGCGCTCCATCCCCGGAAAGCACTGCTTCGGTTATCTTGCGATAGCCCTCTATGCGTTCTACGGAGGGAACGGAGAGCCGATTTCGGATCAGGTGCACCTGCAGACGCGGCAGGATACGGTGAATTTCCTCATTGCCACTGATTGTGACGAGCTGCCGGAAATACCGGTTCCGGCGACGGAGAAACTCGAAGCGACCTTCTTCGTCGCGATACTCTTCGATCGAACGGAAAAGCTCTTCGATGCTCTCGCGGGCTCCGGGTGCCTCGATCTTCTGGGCGGCCTGTCGGGCTGCAAGGCCCAGCACGACTTCGGTTATGGAAAAGAGATTTGCGGCTTCTTCCCGGCTCAGCTTGCGTATCTGGGCACCGCGGAAGGCGGCAAGAACGACAATGCCGTCGGAACTCAGTTCCTTGAGAGCTTCCCGTACGGTGCTGCGGCCGACGTTGTAATGGGACATAAGATCCGGTTCGACCAGGCGCTGACCGGCCACATAGCGGCCTTCGTAAAGTCCACGAACCACATCTCGGACAATATAGCTCGACGTACTCGAGCCTTTGTCTGTCTTTTCGATGCCTCCAGGCATCCGGATACCTCTCAAAGGGAATGGACAATATTCATAAAGCTTTGAACTCACTCACAGGCTCTTGGCAAGCCTCCAGGCGACTTCGGAAATAGGGCCGGCCTGAGCGCCGACATCTTTGGCACGTTCGTCCGCAGCGGTTCCTTCGACTGCACGCTTTGCGATACCCTGTAGAATGGAGGCAATTCGGAACATGCTGAGGACAAGATAGAATTCCCAGTTGTTCGGGGCCTTTAGCCCGGCACGCTGGAGATACTTTTGCGCATATTCTGTTTCATCAGGAATACCGGTTGCCGCGAAATCTGTTCCGG
This sequence comes from Heliomarina sp., assembly GCF_052826185.1. Taxonomy (NCBI): domain Bacteria; kingdom Pseudomonadati; phylum Pseudomonadota; class Alphaproteobacteria; order Rhodobacterales; family Roseobacteraceae; genus Heliomarina; species Heliomarina sp. The sequence continues at coordinate 1,148 of NZ_JBRBUI010000019.1, forward strand.
CCAAACCTCGGAACAAGTCAGGTGCAAAGCGCCACGTCATGAGATGATAGGCGAAATCCGCAATCGGATTTCCGATGGTCGATAACTCCCAGTCCAATACGGCAATGACACGCGGTTCTGACGGATGGATGAGAACATTGTCGAGCCGGTAATCGCCGTGCACAATACGAGCTGGATGTTCGTTTGGCAAATGCTCTGGCAGCCATTCAATCAGCCGCTCCATGTTGTCATTTTGGCCGATGCGGGCTGCTTCGTACTGGCGGGTCCAGCGAGATATCTGTCGTTTGAGGTAGTCTTCCTTGCGACCGAAATCTTCTAGACCGATCTCATCAGGATCTAGACGATGAATGCGGGCAATTGTTTCGTTCATGCTATCGAAGACACCCGCCCGTTCGGACTTGGTCAGTTCAGGCAGGCGCGGATCCCAGAAAATACGTCCGGGGACGAAGTCCATGATATAGAACATACTGCCGATCACAGATTCATCGGTGCACAGCACATGGATCTTTGGCACTGGAATTCCCGCTGTTTTCATTGCGGTTAAAACCTTGAATTCGCGGTCAACCGCGTGAGCGCTGCTCAGCACTGGGCCCGCAGGTTTGCGGCGGAGGACATATTCTCCACTTTCCGAGGAAGCACGGAATGTCGGGTTCGATTGCCCGCCTTCGAACTTAGAGAGGGCCGGAGTGCCGGAAAACCCTTCGACGTTCGCTTGCAACCAGTTCGAGAGCGCATTTACGTCGGGCCACTGTGCCTTGTCTGCCGTCTGAGTTTGAGACACGGTTATTCTACCTGTTCCTGTTGGCGGTGCCGCCTGTTCAGGCCATTTCGCCAGTGTAAAGGTCGGAATATGCCATGCGCAGTTCGACCTTCCGCAATTTGCCCGTCGCGGTTTTAGGCACCTCGTCCACGAAAACTATCTTCTTGGGCAATTGAAAGCCACCAAGATGCTTTCCCAGTTCATCCATGATTGGCTGCGGATCCTGCGGCGCACCGGGTTTTGTAACGACAAACGCCGTGACCGCCTCGCCCCATCTCTCGTGGGGGATACCAACGGCAATTGCCTCAAGCACCCCGGAGCAGTTCAGAAGGTGTGATTCAACCTGCATGGAGGAGACATTCTCGCCGCCACTCTTGATCATGTCCTTTGTACGGTCGAGGAATTCGAATTCGCCCCACTCGTTGATACGGCCGACGTCGCCGGTATGGTGCCAACCGAAACGCCGCGCCACATCCGTCGCATCCTGGTTCTTGTAGTAGCCGAACATGACGTTCGGGCCCCGATGCACGAGTTCACCGATTTCGCCCGGTGGTAGCAGCTCTCCATCCTGTCCCATGATAGCCAGATCACATATTAAAGTTGGCTCGCCCCAGACATTGCCAAAGCGTTTCAACTGCATCTCGGGCCGCGACATGGTTGTGATAGGGTACATCTCTGTTTGGCCCGACGTCAGCATGAATGTCGGGCAGATCCGGTCGATCATGCGCCGCATCAGAGACTCGTACATTGGCGCCATAGTATGAAGCCCAAAGCGCAGCGATTTCAGTGAGCGCGTTTCCATATCGGGATGATCCAGCATCGCTGCATACATCATCGGTAAACCGACAACGACGCTCAGTTCTTCCTCTTCGATTGCTGCAAGTAAGGCTGCGGGTTCGAACCCTCGAAGCAAAACGCATTTCGCACCGACGAGCATGAACGACAAAAGCAACACGTGCGCGCCGCAGTGAAACAGAGGAAGCTGGAGCGGAATGCCGTCTTCGCGCGTAAGTCTCCATTCGACCGCATCAGCCATGATCGACATGTAGATGGACAAATGCGAATGCATCGCGCCTTTCGGTTTCGAGGTCGTGCCGCTCGTGTATATGATTGCGGCAATGTCGTCGCGGTCGATCTCGACCTGCGGCTCGCTCTCGGGAAGGTCCGCGCAGAACGAAAAACCCTGCTCGGCGACCGTTATGGGGAACCCCAATTTCTTTGCAACAGCGCCAAGGTTCGGATGGTCGGCGAAAACCGGTTCGATAACCACGTGACCTACTTCGGCATGGGTGAGCGTAAATTCTACGTCTTCATCATCCAGCATCAGATTGATAGGGACCCAGACCAGCCCGGCACGATGGATCGCGAAAAGCGTCACGACCAACTCGATGGAGTTGCCGAACATCATGGCACAGCGGTCCCCGGGCTTGCAGCCGGCATTTATCAGGTAGTGTGCCATCCTGTTGGCTGCAGCATCCAGCTCGCCATAGGATATCCTGCGCTTGCCATCGACAAGAGCGATATTCCCGGGCATACGCCGCGCAGTACGGCGCAGAATGTCGCCGATCGCGATGCGGGAAATACAGGAGGGGGGCGGCGTGACGCCTCCATCGATATTGTGGCCTGCCATATGCTCCTCCCCCTGTTGAACTCCGACATTGCGCTCAGCCTAACAGGCAGGGCGGGCAAAACTTGTGGCAATAAGCTAGGCGTTCCCGTCGCCCGCGATCCCCATGTATTTCGTCAGAATGCGCAGCATGACCTCATCCGCGCCGCCTCCGATGGAGGTCAATCGCGCATCGCGGTAAATGCGGGAGATTTCACTTTCCTCGCTATAACCCATACCGCCCCAGAATTGCAGGCAGCCGTCAGCCACTTCGCGGGCCAGTCGCCCCGCATTTAGTTTGGGCATCGTCGCAAGCTTGGTAGCGTCTTCGCCATTCACGATCATCTCGACGGCGCGCCAGTTGAGCGCGTTTAGTGCCTCAACCTCGGACTGCATTTCTGCCAGTTTGAAATTGACCCACTGGTTTTCAATAATTGGTTTGCCGAATGCACGGCGTTCGCGCGTATATGCAATTGTGCAATCGATTGCGCGTTGCAACATAGCTGCATTGTTCAGTGCACCCCAGAGCCGTTCGATCTGGAACTGCTCCATCTGGTAGATGAAACCCATGTTTTCTTCGCCGATCCTGTTGGACTGTGGCACGCGCACATCGTCAAAATAGAGTTGCGCTGTGTCCGAGGCCCGCATCCCGATCTTTTCGATTTTTCTGGCGACTTCGATACCCGGCGTATTCATCGGCACCACGATCAGCGATTTGTTTCTATGGACCGGCCCATCGCCCGTGTTAGCCAGCAGGCAGCAGAAATCGGCCTGAGTGCCGTTCGTGATCCACATCTTGGTGCCGTTGATGACGTAATCGCCGCCATCTTTCCGAGCTACTGTTTTGACCGAGGCTACGTCCGATCCGCTGCCCGGTTCAGAAACTCCGATGCACCCGACCATCTCGCCGGCAATCGCTGGCCGTAGATATGCCTCGCGCAGTTCATCGCTGCCGTGTTTTTCAAGAGCCGGTGTGCACATGTCGGTCTGTACACCTATGCTCATGGCCACGCCGCCAGATTTGATGGCCCCCAATGCCTCAGCCAGCACAGCGGCATAGGAAAAATCGAGTCCCAACCCGCCGAATTGCTCGGACTTTGAGACGCCGAGCATGCCAAGTTGTCCAAGTGTCCCCATAACCTCGCGCGCGGGATAGATGCCAGCGGCTTCCCACTCATCCACATAGGGGTTCACTTTGTCTTCGATCCAACTCTGGACCGAGCGTCGCACGGCCTCGTGCTCATGGGTCAACTGCAAGAATAAACCTCCATCGTGGTGACGCAATTACGCATGTTCGTTTCTAATGCCTGTGCCTTCGCTTCGATCGTCGACGTACAAGTCCATCATCGGCTTCGTACATGCCGGGTCGTTCAGGTATTGGTCGAAATTAGTTTCGCCCCGCTCTCGGAGTATCTCTTCGTCCAGAAACGTCCGGCCCGTCATTTCTGCGGGGACCGAAACCAAGATGGCATGTGCCGCTTCCGCCATGATCGCCGGAGTGCGCGAACGGGCGATGTATTCCGCTCCGACTTCGAATTCGACGGCCGCCGTGGCAATGGTCGTGCGCGGCCAAAGCGTGTTTACCCCGATCTGACGATCGCGAAACTCTTCAGCCATGCCAAGCGACAACAAAGTCATCGCGTATTTCGTCGTCGTATACGGAATGTACGATCCCAGCCACTTTGGATCGAGGTTGATCGGGGGCGAGAGGCTTAGCACATGGGCATGATCGGATTTGGCGAGATAGGGCAGGGCTGCCTTGGTGACCGCCAGAACGGCCCTCGTGTTAATTTGGAAAACGAGATCGAAGCGTTTCATCTCGATCTTTTCCACGGGGTCGAGCCGGATGGCGCCAGCATTGTTCACCACGACATCTATTCCGCCGAACTGCTTTGCGGCGCGCTCCATCGCTGTTGCGATCATAGCGTCATCGCGTACATCAAGCTGGACCGGCAGGGCCTGTCCGCCCGCCACCTCAACTTCCTCAGCTACGGAATGAATGGTCCCGGGCAATTTCGGATGTGGTTCTGCGGACTTGGCGGCAATGACAATATTGGCTCCGTCACGCGCGGCGCGCAGGGCGATCTCCCGACCGATGCCTCGGCTCGCACCGGTGATGAAAACAGTTCGGCCTCGCAGCTTTTCCGACATATTCAGGCGCCCCCGGCTTTCGGGCCTCCGTCGCACCAACCTGGTAAAGCAGGCATTCTGCAGCGGCAGACTCCATCGTTACCGCCGATTTCTATTCGGCGGCGGAGGGGGTACACTTGCGTTGAGATGCTGGAAGAAAATTACGTTACGGCAATGGCCTGCGTACCGTTACCGCGATCGACCCAAGTGTAACCACCGCGCGCAACAAGGTAGTTCGTGTGTGCCAGAACTTCGGTAAAGGCAAAGCTCATTTCATGCGGACTTAGTTCTCGCGGAAACATGATGGGCACAAGTTCCGCTGCGGATTTCGGTTCGTTGAAAACGGCCTCTCGAATGATATCGCAGCGCTCTTCATGGTGTGCAATCAGATCGGCGCAGCGGTCGTGCAGTCCGTAGAACGGCAATCTGTGTCCTGACAAAACCAAAACATCGTCTCGTATTTCTCGCTGGATCCGGGCGAGCGACTCGATGAAATTTCCGAGCGGATCGCCCGCGGGTTCAAAGGCCATAACGGAAACGTTCGGGCTGATTTTCTCAATGACTTGATCGGCGGCAAGCAGCAATCCATCCTCCGGCAGGTACAGCATAACCTGTTCGGGACAGTGGCCGTCCCCGGTCAAAACCTTGAACCTCCGCGTGCCCAGTTCCAGAACGTCGCCATCCTGAATCCGGCGGTAAGTAAACGGCGGCTTTGAAAGCATCCGCATATATTCCTGCCCCTGCGTGCTTACCAGCGCCGCAACTTCGGGTGTCATGCCGTGGCTCGCGTAGAACCGGCTATATGCGGTCGCAGCCAGAAGCTCTGGAGAGTTGTAGAAGTTCATGGCGGAAAGAAATGCGGTGCGGCTGGCGATCAGGGGAATTTCCAGAGTCGAGCAAAGCCAGCCTGCCAGACCGATATGATCAGGATGGTGATGCGTCACCAGAAGGCCGCTGAACCTGAAGTCTTTCAAAGGTCCATCGAACAAGGCACGCCACTGTGCTCGGCCGACTTTGTTGTCGATACCGGTATCAACTATGACCCAGCCGGTATCATCTTCGATAAAATAGACGTTCACATGATCCAGCCGGAAAGGTAGCGACAACCGCGCCCAGAGGAGACCTGGGCGAACAGTGACGACTTCACCCGGAGCCGGTGCGGTATCATAGGGGAAATCCAGCATGTCATTGTCCTTTTGTCAGCTATGCGAAAACCTCGGCGCGTATTTGTTGGCGACGGCCGCAGTACTGTCGAACGCATCCGAGGAACCGGTGCAAGCCATTATTTACGTTTGCGGGAACTGCATCTGCTCAGCCGAATTGAGCACCGCGGCGGTCGCTGATTTCGTGGTGGAGGAAAAGCTGAAAGAAACCTATCTAGCTTAAAGCTCTTGATTTTTGGTTCCCGGACAAGAGGCAAAAAGCTGCAACAGCAATGATTGCGGTCGCCCCAAATAGCGCGCTCCACGTGGGGAAACCCTCGGTATCTCCGAGTGCGGTAAGTAATGGGAACACCGCAAGCAAAGGCAATATTGGTGCAGTAAACGCTATGGGTGATGCCCCAGTCGCAAGATCCAGAAAATAGAGCGAAACAAAGCCGGTGACACCGATGCCGATAATCGCGAAGGCATCGTGCAAGCCGGGTGTTACCCAAACAAAAGGCATTACAGGCGCAAGCACTACGAATGGAACCATCGCGGTATAAAAGAGATTGGTCGCAATTTGTTCGCTTTGCAGGGACCGTGTCATCGCCACATAGGCCGCAAACGAAGCTGCCATGATAATCGATCCTGTAACGGGCAGAATTTCCAGAGACGGAAAGCTCCCGATGACTGCGATAGCCGCCATCGAACTGATGCAGGCTAGGATAACGATCATCGGACGGGGCGGTTCGTGATTAATCAACCACCCAAAAACCAGCATTAGCGGCGGAGCGACCCAGAAGCCCGCCCATGCCTGCCCGCCAGATGCGCCGGCTAACATAGCCGCAACAAAGCCCAGCGGCATCGTCAACATTAATACCGAACGGGAAAGCTGATAGGCGGGTCGTCCTGTGCGCCAGAAAGTCTGTCTGTGAAACACCAACATCACAACAATGATATGAACGAGATAACGGCACCAGACGATTTGCAACAGGTTGATTGGCTGTCGAATTCGATGGCCAAAGACATTTTCGACGACAAACCAACCAACAGCAAACAGAAACATGAAAGTTATCGCTGACCGGTTGCTTTCGCTATGAGAGCGCATTCAGATTTCAGCCTCTTCTCGTTCACCCTCGCCCTCGGCCGGGTCCGGGCCGTTCAAGTCCTTCAGCAACATTTCGGTCAGATCATTTACAGTTGGCCCCTTGAGGAGTTCGCTGACCTGAATCGTCTGGGCAAGACCGGTACGCAACCGATTGTGAAGCTCCATCGCCATCAGGGAATCCATGCCGAGATCCATCAGAGATCGATCCCGCTGGTCGGCCATTCCCGGTTCAAGAGCCAGAACACGAACAATCTGGTCCGCCAACCAATCGGCCAGTAGCCCCGGCTGCTCATCGCTACTCGCTGCGGCAAGCTTTTCCAGTACATCCTCTTCTGGGGCACTTTCCGCTTTCGTTGTCTGTTTGATGATATCTTTGAATAGCGGTCCCGAGGTGGACGGCAGCTTGGAACGGTTCATCGGAACGATACCAACCTGCGGCGACGGGCTGCCAAATAATGCATCTGCCAGCATCTCTACGCCCTCGTCGGGCTGGATCATCTTCAGGCCCATGGCTTCCCAGCGTTTGTGGTGCCGATCGTCGACCTCTGATGCCATGCCGATTTCGGCCCAGCTTCCCCAGTCCACGCTCAGCGCGTGGAGACCTTGCGCACGCCGCCAGTGCGCGAAGGCGTCAAGAAAGCCGTTGGCGGCGGCGTAGTTCGATTGCCCGGCCGCACCCATCAATCCTGCACCGGAGGCAAACATCACGAAGAAATCCAGATCCTGCTCCGCTGTCAGTGCATGCAGAACAAGAGCACCGTCAACTTTTGGGCCCATGACCTTGTGAATGCGTGCGGGTGTCATTTCCGAAATCATCGCATCATCAAGGACACCTGCGGCATGTATGATACCCCGAAGCGGGGGCATCTTTTGTTGCGCTTCGGTTATGACCTCTGCCATTGCATCCTTGTCCGCCACATCGACGCCGCGCGTGAGGACCGTCACACCAAGCCCTCTAAGCTTGTCGATTTCCAGCTTGGCATCTGCAGTTTCGCCGGATCTGCTGATCAGGATGAGGTTGCGAGCGCCGGAGTCGGCAAGCCATCTGGCTGTTCGCAATCCGATCCCTCGCAAACCGCCAGTAACCAGATAGCTCCCGTCGGCGGAAATTCCTTGAGGCTGGGTTTGTGTCAAAACAATCTTGCCGGTGTGACGTCCCTGGGCCATGAAACGGAAAGCATCCTGAGCCTGTTCAAGCGGCCAGGCTCGATGGCTCATTGGCGTGAGTGCACCCTTTGCCATCTGATCGTAGACTTCCTGTAGCAGGCCGCGCACCAACCCAGCGTCCGCAGCCGTGATGTCACCCAGATAAAGCTGATGATAGCTGCGTCCCGGATATTCCTTGTCAATACGAGCCTGATCCCATTCGTCGGTCTTGCCGATTTCGACAAAGCAACCGCTTTCCGACAAAAGGCCAAGGCTGGCAGGAATGAACTCGCCCCCGAGCGAATTGAGGACAAAGTCGAATCCTGTGCCATCGGTCGCATCCTGCAGGTCCGACACGAACGACAGGGAGCGGGAATCGCCGACGCCTTCGGCGCCCAGTTCAAGAGCCAAAGCACGTTTTTCTGGTGTGCCGGCAGTTCCAAAGACCCTTGCGCCCATATTGAGAGCGATTTGTGTCGCGGCCATGCCAACCCCACCGGTTATGGCGTGGATCAAAACCTTTTGGCCCGGTTTGACATTTCCAAGTGTTTTGAGCGCATAACCAGCAGTTAGATAGGCAACTGGCACACCCGCCGCCTGCGCCATAGTAAGATTGGAAGGCTTGGGAACCACCAGCGCGGTATCCACCGTCACATAGGTGGCAAAGCTACTGTCTGCCATGGCCACGACCTTGTCACCAATGCCAAATTCGGTAACGTTGGGACCTAGAGCGGTTACGACGCCCGCGCATTCGCTTCCCAGCGGTCCGGGATCGCCGGGATACATTCCAAGCGTGTTCAAGACATCACGGAAATTGACCCCAGTGGCGCGGACTCGCACCTCGATCTGCTCCGGACCTGGTGGTATGCGGTTTACCTTGGTCAACGTCAGGTTTTCCAGCATCCCACGCTTGGTGATGTCGAGCATTACGGATTCTTCGCCAGCAGAAGGTAAGGTACGTCCCGGGGCGAGGCGCGCAGCATAACGCGAGTCGCCGCGAAATGCCGTCTGATCCTCGTCATCCGGGTTGCTGACTGAAAGGAATAACTGTTCGATTTCGCTTTCCGAAATTCTTGGGTCGAGGTCGATACGGACACAATGAATTTCAGGTCTTTCTGATGCTACGACGCCGGCAAAGGCATTCACTGGCGATTGCGCAAGGTTCGGAGGCTCGCCAAAGATGGACTGGCTACCACGCGTGACGAACCACAGCCTTGTCCCATCCGGAACAGCTTGCGCCAGACCAAGGGCCGTGCCGAGAAGCGCGTCATGCCTATGGGCATCCAAAGGCCAAAAGTTCAGGATACCTGTTACCGGGCCTGCGTCTTCTAGCAGTTTTTCGATGTTCCCTTTGTTATGCCCACTAACCGTAGTTTTGGGGTCGCCGATCCCAAGTTCAGGTCCCTGCCGAGCTATGCAGATTTCGCCGCCGGCAGCACGCAGCCGATTTGCAAGCTTTTCGCCCGTTCCTGACTCATCGGCAAGGATCAGCCATTTACCGATGCACTGATCAACTGGCGCTTCTGGTAGTGGCACACTTTTCCAAGTGATGTCGGAAAGCCACTCGCCACGATCCTGCGCCCCGAGCATACGACGCAGGGTGCTGCGCTTGACGCGCTGAAAGCGGAATCCCCTTGCAAACAGAACCGCATTCGCTTCGCCATCAAAGAGATTGAAATCGCATTCGTACTGATCTGCTTCGGCCGTTTCGCGCTGGGTTAGATGGCAATGCACTTTGCGAGGCACCGGAGCTAATACCTGAAAATCACGCATAGCAACGGGCATGTATGCATCGCCACTTTTCTCAGACTCGAACAAGAGCGCGCCGAGCAACTGAGCGCAGCCATCGACCAGAGAGGGATGCGCTATGAATCCCTTGTCCGATAAGCTGTCTGACAGTTCGATCTGTGCCCAGGCTTCGGCCCCAAAGCAGCGTATGTCGCTGAGCGGGCGGAAAGCCGGGCCATAATCGATGCCAAACGAAACCAACCAGCCATAAAAGTCGTTTGTATCAATGCGGGTCGCGGATCTGGGAATTTCCGGCAGTGCGAGTCCATCTTTGGGTGTCTTGGCTTCAGTTAGCTTGGCTCGCATGTGCAGCCGCCATTGAGAGGTTTCTTCGCCATCGGATGGGGGCAGGCTATAGATCCGGATATCGCTTTGGCTGGAGGAGCCTTCGGTATTTACGACAACTTGCACCTCGACGCTGTCGTCCTCTGGCAGGATCAATCCATTGCGAATCTCGATGTCTTGCAACGCAAGCATCGAGGAACCGGTTGCCTCTTTAACCGCGCCTAACGCCATTTCAATGAACCCGGCTGCAGGGAAAGGTGCATGATCGTAGATACGATGATCTTCCAGCCATGCATCTGTCGAAATTCCGATGCTGCCCTGAAATACTTGAACAGGTCCGGGGTTGGAACTTCCGAGAAATGGGTGGTTTCCCCGTGTCGTAACAGCGGTCTGATTTTCGTCGAATTCCGCCCAGTAGCGTTCACGTTGAAACGGGTAGGTTGGCAAGGCTTGGCGTGATACGGGAGATAGACCGCCGCCGAGCAGGTTTTCCCAGTTCAATTTTTGGCCGTGCACATAAAGCGCGGCTGCAGCTCCTTTTAGAGTTTCGTTATCATTGCAACCCTTGCGCAAGGAACTCACCCAGTGTGCTTTTTCGGATTTTCCGCATTGTCTTGCCATGCCAATCAGACTTGCCGAAGGTCCAACCTCGAGAAACGTTTGGAAACCGGACTGCAGCAATGTTGTGATAGACTCGGCAAAATTTACAGGTTGCCTTATATGACGCGACCAGTAATCGGGATCGGCAATCTCCGGTCCTGCAATTCTTCCGTTCAGGTTTGAGATGAGCGATATTTCTGGAAAATTATAATGTATTTCCGAGGCAACTGCCGCGAAGCTATCTAGCATCGGTTCCATCAACGGTGAATGGAAGGCGTGCGACACAGTAAGCTCCTGTCCGGTGATGCCATCGCTCTGTAACCGTTTGAGCACGGCAGATACGGCTTCGCGACGGCCCGAAACAACCGTGTTCGACGGTGTGTTGATCGCGCCGATACCGCAAGCGGATTCGTACCCCTTGAGAGCAGGGCGAACCGTTTCGACATCGGCAAAAACCGCAGCCATTGTTCCATCGCGCGGCAATTCACTCATCAGGCGACCGCGGGTCGCTATCAATCGTATTGCATCTTCAAGTGTAAAGACGCCGGCCACGCAGGCGGCCACATACTCCCCAACGCTGTGGCCAATGACCGCCGCAGGTTCTACACCCCAGCTTTCCCAAAGCTGGAACAGTGCCCATTCTACCGCGAAGAGCGCTGGTTGTGTGTAGGCTGTATCATTCAGCAAGGTCGCATCTTCGTCGAAAATTACGTCCAAAAGCGGGCGCGGAAGTTGCCTGTCCAATTCCGCTGCGCATCTATCAAGGGCGGTACCGAACACGGGTTCGCGGGCGTATAGATCTCGGGTCATACCGGGGTACTGTGAACCTTGGCCAGTGAACATCATGACCACTTCGGGTGCGCTGCCGCCGGGGACCGAACCGCGCTCTACGCCGGTCAGGGAATCGCCCTTTGCGATGCCATCGAGTTTTGCCAGCGCGTCTTCCTGGTTTGATACGACGCAGGCGATCCGCCGGTTCAAATGCGATCGACCAAGAGAGAGTTCCGCGGCGCATTTAGATACGCTGGCGTTCGGGTGTGAGCGTATGTGGTTTGCCAACTGTCCAGCGATCGATGCCAGTGCCTTATCGCTGCGTCCGGTCATCGGCAGGATGGTGTGCGACCGTTCCGCCAATGGCTTTTGCTCCTCGATTGACGGCGCTTCTTCGAGAATGATATGCGCATTGGTGCCGCTGAATCCGAATGAACTGGCACCGGCCCGAAGTTTGCCGTTGTTCGGTGCTACCCAAGGTGTGAGCCTGTCAGGCACCTTAATAGGAAGACTGTCCCAAGGGATCAGGGGGTTGGGATTTTCAAGATTGAGGTGGGCCGGAATCTGCCGATGCTGAAGAGCGAGTGCGGCTTTAATTATTCCGGCAATTCCGGCAGCGCCTTCTGTGTGGCCGATGTTCGTCTTCAATGAGCCAACCACAAGTGGCGCGTCCTTCGGACGGTTTCCAAAGACTTCGCCAAGCGCATTGATCTCGATTGGATCGCCGAGGGATGTGCCGGTACCGTGAGCTTCTATATAAGAGATATCCGAAGGATCCAGCCCTGCGTCCTTCAGTGCGGCGCGTAAAACCGCAACTTGGGCACGTCCATTTGGCGCAGTCATACCGGTACTGCGCCCATCCTGATTGATTGCGCTCCCTTTAATGACGGCGACAACCCGGTCTCCGTCGCGCTGCGCATCACTCAGACGTTTCAGGGCGATCATTGCACAGCCTTCGCCGCGGGCATAACCGTCAGCAGAAGCATCAAAGGTATGACATTTACCTGTGAACGACATCATCCGTGCACGTGCCGTCAGGATGGAGCCGGTCGGCGATAGCGTGAGCGTCACGCCACCCGCAAGAGCCATGTCTGCATCGCGATTTCGCAAAGCACGGACTGCTTCGTGTATGGCCACCATTGACGATGAGCAGGCTGTATCCAGCGCGAAATTTGGGCCATGCACCCCAAGGAAATAGGACAAACGGCCAGAGGCGATAGAATGGGACGAACCCGATGCTTCATATGCGTCGGCGGTCAACTCGCCCTGAAACTTGGCGGAACGCATCGCATAGTCGTGCGCGGTCATGCCGACATAGATTGCGGTATTACTACCCGAAAGCGAGGCTGGCGCGATGCCGGCATTTTCGAGTGCTTCCCACGTAACCTCAAGTAAAAGGCGTTGCTGAGGATCAAGGCTGATGGCCTCTCGTGGTGTAATGCCGAAGAAAGCCGGATCGAAACCTTCTACGTCATCAAGGAAGGCACCCCAGCGGGCATAAGTCTTGCCCTGGGCATCCGGATCGGGGTCGTAGATCGATTCAATGTTCCAGCGATGTGGCGGCACCTCCGTCACGACATCGCGGCCTTCGCTTAGTAGTTCCCACAGGGCTTCCGGCGTGTTGGCGGAGCCGGGAAAGCGGCATCCTATTCCGACAATGGCAATCGGTTCGGAGTTCTGTGCCTTGAGTTGCGAAAGTTCTTCTTCAAGGCGCTGGATCGTGACGACAGAACGTTGCAGCAGTCCGTGATAGTCGGGGCTTGGTTTGTCGCTCATGAATTAAAGGTCCTGTCTAGTCGATCCAGTTGGAGCGCAAGTTGTGCCGCGAGGTCTTCTTCAGACGCTGTTTCAACGTTTAGTTTTTCCTGGTGCTTCTCTGGTGGCTTAACTCGCGTGTTTTGTTGATCGGGCGTGATCTTTTCACCGATGTACTCGGCGAGCGCTGCAATTGAGGGGTATTCGAACGTGATTGTCGCGGGCAGTTGTAGACCAGAAGCGATGTTAAGCAGGTTTCGCAGTTCCACGGCCATGAGACTGTCGAGTCCTCGCTGCTGGAGAGGCTCATTTATGTCGATACTATCTTCGGGAGCGAGTCCCAGAACTTTGCGCGCAAAATCACGTACCGCACCTTCGAGGACGGTGCGCTGCCTATTTCGGGGCGTTGCTACGATCAGCGCGGGGAGATCAAATGGACCACTGATCGCATCCTTATTTAGCGTCGATTTCTCATCAGGGGCCGATGGTGTAACTTCGGGTGTCAACTCGGCAAACAATCTTGCTGATTGCCCGATAGCGACATCCCGCCAATTGGCATCAATGACGCACACCTGAGGCCCAATCTGTTTGGAGCTTGCCAGAATTGCGCCGAGCGCCTTCAATCCGACCTTCGGGTCAATAGGGAGCAATGACTGGAAACCACGGCTGCTCTGGCGCGCGCCTGCACCGATGTCAGCCCATAACCCCCAATTGATTGTCACTGCATCTCGGCCTGCCGCACGCAGCCGGTATGCCAGCGCATCCTCGAAGGCGTTGGCGGCTGCATGGTTTGCCTGCCCGGCCGATCCGGCTACCGATGCACCCGAAGAGAACATGATGAAACGGGCTGATTTTGGCAAAGAATGCAATAAATTTAATGTCCCGGCGACCTTTGCCTGCATCACCTTTTGGATCTGCGGCCAATCAAGATTGAGCACCGCAGCGTCAGCCAGTCCGCCCGCCGCATGGATAGAGATAGCCACCGGCGGCAGCGCCTCTGCAAGTTCCTCGAGGCAACGCTCTACATCGGAAGGGTTCGACACATCGCCACACAATACGAGGATCTCCGCACCACTTGCGGTCAATTTGTCGATTTGTTTCTGCGCCGCCGAATTCGGCTCCGACCGACCCAGAAGCGCGATATGCTTGACGCCTTGGTTTACAAGCCATTCCGCTGTAGCCAGGCCCAGACCGCCAAGCCCGCCCGTTATGAGACAGGTACCAACCGTGGTAACACCTGGGTCTGTGAGGCTTAGAGAATTACCAGCCGGAGCCAGCCGTCGAACCAGTCTTGCGCTGCCGCGTAGCGCGAATTGGTCCTCGTCCGTCGCGTAGCGCACCGCAGCCGCTAACTCGGCGGCGGAGACTTTCTCGTCATTGTCTGCATCTGGATCAAGATCAATTCGCCTGACAGCCATCTCTGGATGTTCAAGTGCTAGCGAATGTGTGAAGCCCCAGACTGCTGCCTGTGCGGGTTCGGCGTCAGCGCCGTCATGTGTCGCCTGGCCACCGCGAGTCACTATGCAAAGCTGTGGAGAAGCACCAGAAGCGGCTGTTACAGTATGAACCGTGCCAAGCAGGTCTTCGAATAGCTTTTTCTGACCGTCCATTACCGAATTGGTGCTCATCTCCAAATCTGTCGTCGCATCCAGCGCACCAAGATGAATTATCCCTTCCACACAACCCTGGTATAGATAGTCGCGCAATATGAGGCTGTCGGATGCGATCAATACCTCATCGCCCAAAGCCTCCAACGCAGTCTTCAAAGATTGTTCAAGGTTACCGCCGGTACAAATGACCCAGCGAGCAGTTGAGCTCGATTCAGCCGGCCGCCTTGCGGCGAGAATCGTCTGTTCTGCCAAGGCGCCTTTTGCCTCACCTGCCGGAAGGAACTCGACCTCTCGGAACCCCATTTCCTCGAAAAGTGCCAGCCATTCCGGCAGCGGAAGCAACGCGTATGACCTGCGTGAAGTATCCTCATAGGCCCACCAGCCTTCCAGCATTCCAACAGTCAGGTCCCCGAAGCGTTGAGGCTTGGTCGCTTCGAGCATGAGCAAGACACCTTCTGGGGCCAGAAGGTCGCGGACGTGGCCGAGAGAGGTTTCAAGGTCAGGGGTTGCGTGAATGACGTTGCCAGCAAGGATCACGTCAAAACTTCCTCGGGCGAATCCCTGCTCGGTTGGAGGCATAGAGATATCCAACGGACGAAAGTCCATTCCGTCGTACTGCACAAAACGGCTTCGCGCCCGATTCAGGAACAGTGGCGAAATATCTGTGAAAACGTAGTCGGTTGATTGATCGCCAAGTTGTTCGAGGATACGCGCCGTGGCGCTGCCCGTACCAGCCCCGATCTCAAGGATGCGCAGGCGGCGGTTTTTAGGCCAGTTTCTTGCTATCTGACCGACCATCTCGGCCAAGGCAGCTGTATAGGCGCGCGCAGGCGGCGAAAGTTCGTACAGGTTTTGGGTAAGTTCAAGTGAGCCCTCTGGGAACAGAAGGGTCAACGGATCCGTTCGGCCGCGCAAAACTTCTGCCAAAGCGCTGCCGCAGCGCTGAGTCAATTCAATTTCAGCGGCACATTCAGGGAAATCTTTCAGCAACCGGGCGGCCACTGCCAGCATATCACGGCGTTTGCGGGGCCTTACAACTTCATAAGCATCGCCTGCTGGTGTCAGGGTGCCGTCTTCCGCAAGTATTTCCAGCATACGATTTACCAAGCGCTGATACTTCGGCAGGACACGCACGCCAGATATTATGTCGGCCGCTGCAAGCTGGTCGCCCGTTGCAAGCGGAACACCGAGATTCTCTAAAGCGGCTTCAATAAAGCCTGAGGACAGACTATCCAATCGGCGAAGAAAGTTCGCATAATCAGTTTCAAGTTTAAGAGTCGCGGACAAAGATTTTAGCAAAGGGGCCGCAAACTTCATCAATTCGGACGGTCGAGTTGGAACGCTATTAGGACGCCAGACAACCTTTTGAACGATCCGTTTGACGTCTGATAACCCGGCTTCCCCTCCTACATCATTCGCGCTGGCTTTTCGCAGGGTGACCTCCTTGAAAGACACCAGAGGCGCGCCCTCTGGAGAAACCAGCCAGACGTCTGCGAGAAGGCTGTTCGTTTCCCCGGATTGTGAAACCCTCACCTTGCTTCGAAACCTGTCCGTAAGCGGCGCGTGCCATACAACGCGCGCGGCTCCGAAGATCATGTAGGGATCGTCCAAGTTGGGGAGATCCAGAGCCGCGCCGATCACCTGCAAAGCAGTGTCGGTTGAGACCGGATCTGCAAGGAACTGAGGGCCGGATACTTTGGAGACGGTGATATCGCCGACCGCCAGACCATTGCCTGCCTTTAAGGTGTCAATCATCTTGAATGCTTCGCCGACGTTGATGCCGAGCGACCCAAGGTTCGCGTAGAATTCGTTGACTGGTATCGGAGACGTCGCCTTATGCGAACTTACCTCAGCGGGAGAAACATCAGATGCGGGACCGAGCGAACCTTCGCATAGCGTAACCCAGTTATTTTCGGTCTTCCTTGCGGAGATGCGAAAACTGGCTGAAGTCTCACCTTTCGGGATCATCGAAAGCTGCAACTTATGAACTTCGCCCTCGGTCAGAATAAGCGTACGGCGGAGAAGAAAATCACGAATTTCGACCAGTTTGCAACCAAAATGCAGTTGTGCTACCTGCCAAGCCCAGTCCATCTGGTACGTTGACAGCAGCATCGAACGGCCATGCGCTGATTGATCGAATAGCCATGGCAGTGCTGCAGGATTCAGGTCGATCTCAAAGAGCCGAGTATCACCGAGCGAGTGCACGATTTCACGGCCCGGCAGACCAGTCATGGCGTTTTCTTCTTTAGGAATGGAAGGCGGATCTATCCAATAGCGCGCCCGCTCGAACGGATAACCTGAAATCCGACGCCGCTCCCGTGACCAAGGCGCCTCAAAGGCGCGCCAGTCTATGTCTACACCGGCCACATACAACTTGGCCAACGTCGACAACATTTCCTGCAGGTCATCATGTTCGCGACGCAGGGAGGTCAACCAAGTCGTACGGTCCGGTTCGAGGTTGGCCTGCCCCACTGGTAACAAAGCCGGGTGCGGACCGATTTCGAGAAATATGCGCGCGCCCGCTGTTTTGGCACTTTGGAGTCCGTCGGCGAAGCGTACCGGTGAGCGCACATGTTCGCGCCAGTAGCTCGCCTGCAAAATTTCGTTCGATGTAGTCTTTCCGGACAGGTTTGAGATCAGCGTTATCGCGGGGACGGAAAGGCTGCAGGCGCTGACCGCAGCTTCAAATTCTCTCAAAATCGGGTCCATAAGAGGCGAATGAAAGGCGTGCGAAACATGCAGTCTCTTTGGGATGATGCCGAGTGCTTTTGCCGCTGTATCCGCTGCGTCTACCGCGTCGAGTGATCCGGATATGACGATATCTTGCGGTCCGTTGATCGCGGCAATGTCAATCTGTCCGCGCCAAGGAGCTATCAGAACGCCAGCGGCCTCTGGCGTCATCCTTAACGCCGACATTGCGCCGGGCTCCTCAAGCGATTGCATTAGTGCGCCACGTGTCGCGACAAGATGGAGTGCTTCTTCGAGAGAAAATACTCCGGCGACGCAGGCTGCCACGTATTCGCCGAGTGAGTGTCCCAACACCATGTCGGGCTCAACGCCCCAGCTTCTCCAAAGTTTGGCCAAGGCCCATTCAACAGCAAACAGAGCGGGTTGAGCAACAGCGGTCTTGTTTACCTCGACCGCCGAACCCTCCAGCACCGTTAGAAGTGGCACTGGAATTTTGCCTTCCAAGATCGCGGCGCAGCGGTCGATTTCAGCACGGAAAACGGGATGGCTTGCGTAAAGCCGAGAGGCCATACCCGCATACTGGGCACCTTGGCCACTGAAGACAAAAGCCAGCTTTGGCGTACGTTGAGGAATCACGCCTTCTGCATAGCGCGCATCTGTTCGGTCCCGCGCTTTCAGCAAGGCATCCGCTTCTGCAGTGCTTTGTGCGACGACGGCAATACGTTGCGCGTAATGATCGCGACCAGCGTTTGCGACGTAAGCGATGTCGGCCAGTTCTTCGGTGCCGGCGAGATCGGCGCGCCGCACTTCGATCAAATTGGCGAGACTGCTACTGCTTCGCGCCGAAACGGTCAGCACTTGATGCTGGCGTTCATTCGCCGAGGTCGTCGAAGCGTTCGATGCCGGTGCAGCTTCAACAATAACATGCACATTCGTGCCACTGAACCCGAAGGAGCTGACACCCGCCCGCAAAGGTAAGCTGTCGGGCCATGGCTCGTTCACGCGCTGCGGCTCAAGTGCGTGATCATCCCAGCTTATCAGTGGGTTGAGTTCTTTCAGGTTGACTTGGCCCGGCAGGAACCGATTGCTTATGGACAGCGCAGCCTTAATCACTCCGGCTACGCCCGCCGCGGATTCAAGATGTCCGATCTGCGATTTTACCGAGCCTAGCCGCAACCGTTCCTCACGCTCTGAACTTGGGCAAAGCGTTGCACCCAAGGCGTGTACTTCGATCGGATCGCCAAGCGCTGTGCCGGTTCCATGGGTTTCCACAAATCCGATCTGGCAGGGTTCAACACCTGCATCCTCAAGTGCAGCCTTGATCACCGCTTGCTGCGCCACGCCATTCGGAGCGGTCAATCCGTTACTGCGGCCATCCTGATTGATGGCCGACCCAGAGATAACCGCCACGATGCGATCCTTGTCATTCTGAGCGTCCGCCAATCGCTTGAGCATTAGGACACCGCATCCCTCGCCCCGCACAAACCCGTCGGCTCTCGCGTCGAACGTCTTACAACGTCCGTCGGGTGCCATCATGTGCGAACGAGACAGTGCAATTGTCGTTTCGGGCGTCAAAATCAGGTTGACGCCACCCGCCAGTGCGGCATCGCATTCACCTTGCCGAAGACTTTGAACGGCCTGATGGATCGCAACCAGCGAAGAAGAACAGGCCGTATCCACCGAAACGCTTGGTCCAGTCGTGCCAAGCACATAGGACAAACGGCCAGATGCCATCGAGTGGGCAATTCCGGAGGCGGTATAAGCGTCATAATCTGCATGCCCCGCATCGCGAAGTATACCGTGATAGTCATTGCCTGAGACACCGCAGAACACGCCAGTTCTTGTACCAAACAAAGACTTTGCAGGAATACCGGCGTCTTCCAATGCGGCCCAAGCGACTTCCAGCCAGAGACGTTGTTGCGGGTCCAGAGACTGTGCTTCGCGAGGTGCTATGCCAAAGAATTGCGGGTCAAACTTGTCGATGTCCTTGATCCAGCCGCCCCACCGGGTTGCGGTCTTTCCAGGAGCGTCCGGGTCCGGATCATAATAGGCGTCGACGTCCCAGCGATCCGAGGGCACCTCGGTGATCGCCTCGGCGCCTCGTTTGATCAGCGACCAGTAATCAGCAGGCGTATCGACCCCGCCGGGAAAGCGGCAGCCCATTCCAACTATGGCGATCGGTGACCGCAGTTCCAGTGCATCAATCCGGGCTTTTTGCTGCGCCACAAGAAGCGCCAGTCGCTTGGGAGAATAACTGCTGATCCTTTTGAGGAAATCGCTCACGCCGAGCCTCCCGTGGCAGTGACAAAGAGGGCCTCGATTTCGTCTTCGCTCAGGTCTTCAAGATTTTCGATGTCGGCCGCACCGGTTTCCTTAACGGCAGACGCGGGTTTGGTTTCCTCAGGCAGAGTCGCTGCAAGCCGGCCTAGCAGTCCATCAGCAAGCGCTGTCACTGTGGGATAGTCAAAGACCATCGTAGCAGGGAGGTTGAGGTTACTCCCCATGCCAGCGGACAGCTTGTTGCGAAGATCCACTGCCATGAGCGAGTCGAGGCCCATCTCGCGTAAGGGTCGATCAATGTCGATGTCGTTCTGATTTACCAAGTCGAGCGTTGAGGCAACTTGTTCCGCGACGAACTCCAATACGATACTGCGCCGCGCCGCCCCGTTTGCGGTGGTTAATTCATCAATCACACGGGCAGGGGGTGTTCGAAGTTTAGCCGTCTTCCGAAGTTCGGACGAAGATTGGCCCAATCGTTCAAGAAATGGCGAAGCGCTCATGTCAGGTCGCTGGGCGCGGAAGGTCTTCCAGTCCATCGGGCAAGCCATAACCTGCGCCCGACCAGACGTGATTGCGGCCTGCGCCATTTCCAAACCAGCCGAGGTCTTGATCGGGCGAATGCCCAGTCTGCCCGCAGTCTGGTCAGCCGAAATCTCGGCAGCTATGCCAGCCTCGGACCATGCGCCCCAAGCAATACTTGTTGCGGGCAGCCCGAGAGATTGTCGATATTGCGCGAGCGCGTCCAAGAAAGCATTTGCTGCCGCATGGTTGGTTTGGCCTGCTGAGCCTAGTGTTCCGGCAACGGATGAATAGAGCACGAAGAAGTCCAGCTCGCATGAGAGGCTTACAAGATGCAGGTTCCAGCTCCCGTCTACCTTTGCTTTGAGCGGTACGCCAAACTCCTTGCGTGTCATGTTCAGAACGCTTGCGTCCGATAGCTGCCCGGCTGACTGCACAATGCCTCGTAGCGGTGGCAGATCGCGCTTGATGTTTTCGAAGAGAATGGCAACTGCCGCTCGGTCAGAAATATCTACCTGATAGGTCTCGATACGAACTCCTTGTGAGCGCAACTCCTCCAGGACATCAGAGGCTGCACTTTCAGGTTCACTTCTTGAAACCAGAATGAGAGCGCGAGCGCCTCCTCGGACCATTTCACGGGCTGTTTCAAGCCCAAGCCCACGCGTTCCTCCGGTGATCAGGTAACTTGCTTCCGGGTTCAGTTTTGCGAAACCTTGATGCTTATGAGACGGCAGTAGCACGATCTTTCCAATGTGCTTTGCCTGCGCCATGTATTCGAACGCCTCGCCTGCCTGGGCCAGCGGAAAGCTGGTGACGGGGAGGGGGCGGATTGTACCATCGCGCGCTGCTTTCATCACCTTGGAAAACAAGGCGTCCGACACTTCAGGTAACGCTGTGCGGATCTTGGACAGATCGAGAATGTGATAATCCCCCTCGGGGCAGCTCTCGCGAAATCTGCTCTGTGTCCAGAGATCGCGCTTACCGATCTCGACAAGCCGTCCCGCTTTGGCCAGACAGTCAACTGTCGCGTCAATGAACGACCCCGAGAGAGAGTTCAGCGCTAAATCGACCCCTTTACCACCGGTAATTTTTAGAATTCTTTCCGAAAAAGTTGTCTCCCTAGATGAGAAAACATGTTCGATCCCGGCCGCCCGCAAATATCTCCGTTTGGTTTCGCTGCCTGCGGTCGCGATAATCCGGGCACCCGCTGCCTGAGCAATCTGAACTGCCGCCGATCCGACCCCCCCGGCAGCAGCGTGTATTAAAACCCATTCCCCTGCACGCAATTTGCCGATGTCTATTAAGGCGTGATGGGCTGTCATAAATGCAAACGGCAGGGTAGCGGCCTCGACCGGAGACATTCCGGACGGAATATGCGTCAGCTCAGTAGCACGCCCGATTGCGCGGTTTGCAAAGCAGTCGGTCGCAATGCCAACCGCCCGGTCACCTGCCTCCAATCCTTCTACCTCATCGCCGACAGCCTGCACGATACCCGCACATTCACCGCCAAGCGGTTCGGGATCGTCACGCATATCAAGCGCATTCATTACATCACGAAGGTTGAGACCTGCGGCGAGGACCTCAACGAGCACTTCGCCCGGCCCCGGGCGCGGTTCTGGCACCGGCACCAGTTGCAGATTTTCAAGTACACCGTCTGGCGACTTCCTAAGTGCTACGTTGTGGTGATTGGGCGAGACGGGAGCGATTGCCGTAAGCCTGGACGCATGTCGAGTTCTGTCACGCACTGCAACTTCTGTTTCACCTGCAAGCCCCCACAACACGTCGGCAAGTTCAGTCAGGATTGGTTTTCCGTCGTTGTCTTGTGGAAGGTCGATGAGTGTCGTGTCCAAATCCGGAAATTCCGCTCGCAAGCCGCGAACCATGCCCCAGAGTGCAGCCTGGGCCGGATCTGGACGATCGCACTGCCTGATCCTCTGAGCTTGGCAGGTCGCGACGACAAGGCGCGGCATGTCGTCGGCCGGGCCGTTCCGAACAAGTTGCTGAACGGTTTCTCGCAAACTTGAAAGAGGTGGCTCGGGCCCGCCGTCGTTCATGTCAGCCCCAAGCGGTCTCAGATCAAGAACGCCGTCGAAGGATCCATCGTATTCGACATTCCATTCGCTAGGCAAACTTCGCAATTCGATTGAAATGCTCGCTATAGCAAGGTGTTCTGCGGCGGCTTTGCCTGCTGCGCCATCAGCGAGGATAAGCCATCTTTCGTTGGTATTCCCAACTTTTGAAATCGGCTTGCGCGCAGCAAAAATTGATTGCCGTGACAAAGGAATAGAACCAGATAGATTCTCTGCCTCAAGCCCGCAGTCCTCAAGAAGAGCGATCCATTTTTTGGCGTCAATCAGCGGGTAGTTGGGGCGCAGCTCCTTGTCCTCAAAAAACCACCAGCCTTCGGTCAGACCAAAGGTAACATCAACCCATCGTTCCGGAGCGACAACTTCCAATAGCAACATCATTCCGCCTGGCGCCAACGCGTCACCCGCACGCTCCACTGTTTTCCGCAAATCAGTGGTGGCGTGCAGGACATTGGCGGCAATGACCAAGTCATAGCTTTGGCGAGTGATGCCTTGCGCCGACAGGTCGTCGTCAATGTCGAGCGTGCGGAAATTCATACCGTTGCGGTTGCCGAACTCGGTTTCGGCTTCACGAACCATCGCCGGACCGATATCCGTGAACGTATAGGAGAAATTCATGCCCTCGAGTTGGGAAAGCACCGTTGCCGTGGTTCCGCCCGAACCTCCGCCGATCTCGAGAATGCGCAAAGGTTCATCTGACCCAGAGTGCGCTTTGCAGAGATTCTGGACAATAGCGGCAATTGTGCCGTTGAATGCAAGCGACTCGGGACTATTGCGGTAAAGCTCGCGGGCAATCGAAAGGTCGCCGCTCGGGAACAAGTCGGATACCGGGTTGCGAGCGCCCCGCAGAATTTCTGGCAGGTTCGGACCGCAGTTCTCCATTAACCGAAGCTTCACTTGGGCATGGGGGTGTCTTGCGAGGGCCGCTTTGGATGCAAGAATTGGATCTGCCTCAACCAGCTTGTTCAGAACGACCCAAGACTCCTGATCGCGCCGAAGAATTCCATCCTCTGTCAAGATTTCAAAAAAACGCGCGAGTAGCCCCCAGAGGCGCTTGGGGATCGAAAGTTGTCTGGCGAGGCCTTCCAACGTTGCCTTATCACCGATCTTTGGCACCCAGCCAAGGTTCTGAAGACAATCAGAGATCCAAATGGTCGTTAGATCATCAAGCGCTGTGTTCGCGGCATCGTACCCGGCAAGATCCAATTCTTCCGAAAACGAACCAAGAATTTTGCGCGCATCAGCGGTCAGACTTGTGGGAGAAGGCATAGAAGTTGGCGATCTAAGTACAGTCCAATCGACGGCATAGAAGGCGTCCGTTGGTCCCTGTCGGGTTTCGCGCAAGACGATGTCAGACAGCTCTGCCACAAGTCCATCATCATCTGTGATCGTGACGGACGCTCGCAGGGTCGGGTCGGCTGATCTGCCTGCTGGCTCTGTCCGGGCAAACGCACGCAGACCGGGGCCGGGGCTGCGAAAAATCGATACACTGCCGATAGAAAACGGAAGGTATGCAGTAGCTTCATCAGTTGCCGCAGGAAGAGCCGCAGCGATGACCTGAAGGCAGCCATCTAGCTGTGCAGGATCGAAAAAGTAGCGATTTTTTGTATCGCGAGGGCTCACATCTCCGAGGGCTTCACGTTCTCCTTTACGGAAAATCTGTTCAACCCGTTGCAAACTGGGGCCGAAATTAAAGCCGCGTGCCGACATATCGGCGTAATGGGTCTTCCCATCCCTGGGATCATTTTCATAGCTTCGAAGGTCCGCTGTCGATACGTTCCGTGAGATCGTACTTTCCGGCACAATCCGGCAGGAGGCATGGCGTCGCCATGCGCCGGAGTCACTTTCGGAAGACAGTATGTCCAAACGGCCACCACTTTCGTCATGAGTGACGACTGTCTGGATCAACATCTCTTCCTGCGAGACGAGTGCCAGCGGTTCCAGCAGCGTGAGATCCGCGAGGCTGTACCGCCCGGTAAGCGTGAACTGTGCGGCGGCATAGGCCATCTCCATCATGGATGCGCCCGGAACGATGCAACGTCCGTGAACCACGTGATCGGCGATATGGTTAAGGTCATCGGCCATCAGGCGCTTTTGGAAAACACTGTGGCCATCGATGGCGACCTGTAGTTTTTCGCCAAGCAATGGATGCACTTCAGTCGTGTCGCCGGTCGCGATCCGTTTGTTTGCACGAAACCAGTACCGCTCGCGTTGGAACGGGTAGGTCGGCACATCCACGATGCGTCTGCCGGGTCCACTGACGGCGCGCCAGTTGATCTGAACGCCTGCCCGCCAAGCATCTGATACCGTCGCAAAAAGAGCGGTTCGGTCGTCTTTGCCGCGCCGTAGTGTTGCAGCGACTGTCGTGCTGGTTTCGTCGAATATCTCGACCGCCAGCGGCAGCAGCGTTCCATGCGGACCAATTTCGATGACGAGGCCGGGATCGAGCGCAGCAATATTGTTCAGACAATCGCCAAAACGCACAGCCTCTCGCATGTGTCGCCGCCAATACTGTGTTGTCGCGATCTCATCCGTCACCGGTTGGCCGGTGACATTAGACATGATCCGAAGTCGCGGACGCTGCATGTGAATGTCTTTGATCGCTGCTTCGAAATCATCCAAAGCTGGTTCCATAAGCGACGAATGAAAGGCATGAGAAACAGTAAGAGGCCGGGTAGATATTCCAGCGGCTTCGAGTTTCTCGCAAGCGCCGGCAATATCCTCGGTCAAGCCGGAAATGACGGTCTGGGTCGGGCTATTCACGCCCGCAATCACTGCGGTACTGGCAAGCGCATCCAGTATGTGTTGAACTTTCGTTTCGTGCGCAAACACGGTTGCCATGGAGCCACCTGCCGGAAGCGCCTGCATCAATTTCCCCCGCGCGGTAACCAGCCGCAGCGCATCCTCAAGGGAGAATACGCCCGCAATGGTCGCTGCCACGATCTCACCCAGCGAATGGCCTGCCACGATATCGGGCCTGACGCCAAAGGCATCCCAAAATTCGGCCAGAGCGTATTCAATCGCAAAAAGTGCCGGTTGCGCGTTTCCTGTCAGGTTAATTTGCCTGTCATCACGTGCCTCGAACACGAGTGTCTTCAGCGGTATCTCGAGTTCTTTGTCAAGCACGGCAGCGCAACGGTCAAACGCCGCGCGAAACACAGGTTCCGTGTCGTACAGGCTTTTGCCCATTCCAGCGTATTGAGCACCTTGCCCGGTAAACAAGAACGCGGTTCTGGGTGGATCGCGAGGTGCTGGCGAGGGGCCAGAAACATTTTTTGCGCTGCGCCCTTGTGCAAGAGCCCGAAGACCTTCGCAAAGCTCGGCGCTATCGGCGCCGGTAACGGTTGCCCGCACCGCTAGCTGTGCACGGCCTGCCGTTGCAGTATAGCAAAAGTCAGCAACGTTGGTTTTAGGATTAGCCAGCTTCAGAGCATAAGCTCTTGCCAATTCACTAATTGCCCCGTTTTCGGTAGCGGCAGACAGACCCAGGATCATAGGTACGTTAGGAATACCAAAATCGTCGCCGGGCGCGAGCTCTGCATCTCCGAGCACGATGTGAGCATTTGTCCCGCTGAAGCCAAACGAACTGACACCGCCGATACGCCGACCATTGCGAGCCTGCCATTCGTGAAGCTGGCTGGATACGGAAATCGGCATGTTGTCCCAGTCGATCAGAGGGCTTGGTTCCGAAGCGTGCAGGCTGGCGGGGATGAGTCCATTCTGCAAAGACAGAGCCAGTTTTATGAGACCGGTAGCACCGGCTGCCGCCTCCAAATGTCCGAGATTGGATTTTACGGAACCGATCAAAAGTGGATTGGATTTGGAATGTCTACGGAACACGCCCGCAAGAGCGCCAGCCTCGATGGGATCACCAAGGGAAGTTCCGGTGCCGTGCGTTTCGACATAACCAACTTCTTCAGGTGTGACTCCGGCGCGTTTCAGCGCCATGCGGATCACCGCTTCCTGAGCCGGGCCATTCGGCGCCGTCAAACCGCTGCTTGCCCCGTCTTGATTGACAGCACTGCCAAGGATCTGAGCGATGATCCGGTCGCCATCTGCGCGTGCATCGGACAAGCGCTTGAGAGCGACAACCGCGCAACCTTCTGCGCGCCCGAACCCGTCGGCACCCGCGCCAAAAGCTTTGCATTTCCCATCAGGGGCCAGCATCCGGGCCTGCGACAAGGCCGTAAAGATATCCGGTCCGAGGATCAGATTGACGCCCCCCGCCAATGCCATGCGACAATCACCTGTTCGAAGGGCCTGACAAGCCAAGTGCACAGCCACCAGTGAGGAAGAACAGGCCGTGTCGATCGTGACACTAGGGCCTTGAAGACCAAGGATATAGGACAGCCGGCCACTCAGCGTACTGTGGGCAATCCCAGACGCAAAATGCGCGTCCAAAAGCGCAGGATCACGTGTCTTCAGTTGCTCATAGCTGTAATCGTTTCCAGCTGCGCCGACAAAAACGCCAGTAGCGCTACCGATAAGATTGTCAGCGGCTTGACCAGCATGCTCCAGCGTCTCCCAGCAGACCTCAAGCATCAGCCGATGTTGCGGATCAAGCCCCTGTGCCTCGCGAGGGGCCAGACCGAAAAACCCAGGATCGAAGCGATCAACAGAAGACAGGAAACCCCCGAAACGTGTGGAGATTTTTCCCGGAGCGCTAGGGTCTGGATCGTAGAGCGCATCATGGTCCCACCGATCCCGAGGTACCTCGCTGATAGCGTCGGTACCATTGAGCAATAACTTCCAGAATTCTGCCGGGTTATCTCCACCACCGGGCACCCGGCACCCCAGCCCGATTATTGCGATAGGTTCGGAGGCGGCAGCTTCGACCCGGGCCAGCCGCGACTGGGCCTCGTCCAGCGCAAGAAACGCACGTTTGATCGGGCTGAGTTCCCCTGAATTCTCCGGTGTCTGGGTCATTGTCGGGAAACTCTCTCAAGCAGCAAGGCTTCGACCTCTTCATCCGTCATATCGGTGATATCCGGTGCGTCAGAAACTTGCGGTACTGGATTCGGGGAAGCGATCACGTCATCGACGTCTTTCCCTGTCATTCGTTCAAGAACAAAAATAGAAATGGCTTCTATCGATGGATGGTCGAACGCGATCGACGCGGGCAATGGTTGCGACAGCTCCAGTGCCTCGGTGAGCAGTTTTCTGATCCGCATCGCCATGAGAGAGTCCATACCCAGATCCATAAGCCTCTCGTGCCGTCCCGGCGCATCGTCACGTTCTCGTCCGAGCACGCGAATGACTGTCCGGCGAACCTGCTCACGTATCATCTCAAAGCGTTCTGTTTCGCTCGCTCCGGCAAACAGTTTAGTAAAGCCGGTTCGCGCCTGTTCCGGCGTGGATGAAACGTGTACGGGGACTCCAGTTTTCGCTTGAGGCGGCCGGGTTTTACCCTCCTGACGCGCAAGAATGACGTGCTGGCCAAGAACGCTTGCAGCCGAACCTGCTTCTGGCCATGCCATAGCCTCGACAAACCCCGCTTCCTCCAATGTACGGCACCAAATTTCTGGCCGCATCAGCGGGTTATCCATACGCAAGCCGTCGTCGAATTTCTGCCAACCTTCGATCAGCCCAGTGGTAATGTCGAACCAGTCTAGATGCTCAGTTGACTCCACGAGCATCAGTAAGCCACCGGGGCGCAACAGGCTGCGCAGGCGCTCAAGGATTTCGGGCAGATCCGAGCCCGCATGGACCACATTTGCCGCAATCACAAGATCAAGGCTTGCAGTCTGAAACCCCTGGCTATCGAGCGAATTTTCCATGTCGAATTTACGGAAAACTACATCGGACCGGTCTCCGAACCTTTCACGGCCCCGGTCCAGAAAGGCGTCGCTGACATCGGTGTAGATATATCGCGCCGTGCCTTGGGGCAGGGCTGATAGAATGCTGGAGGACGTTCCTCCGGTGCCTGCGCCGATCTCCATTACTTCGAGCGCGTGACCGACACCCTGCATGCCAGCCATCGATGCCACGGCCGACCGAGCCAGCCCGTTGATATAGCGCATCATCGCGCTGTCTTCGTAGAGGGCCTGCGCTAGTTCAAACGCGCCATTGGGGAACAGGGTTTCGAGCGGCGAACATCTGCCACTGATCACGTCTGGCGCAAGACCGGCACAATGGCGCACGTAATTCAGCAATGCCGTGTTATCAGCAAAGAGACCTTGCGCCTCTTCCCAGAGGACTTTCATATCCGGAGCTGCCAGCGGCGCGGTTGCAACGTATTCGCCGTCATAAAGATGCAAAACGCCTTGAGCACATAAGCGTTCCAGCCATCGCCCGATCAGGTGCCGATACATTTCGTTGGCGCTAAGGGCTGCCATGATCTCGTCAAAGGTCAGTTTCGAACCCGATACGGAAAAGACACCAGCGTCGTGAAGCGTTTTTTGAGCAACTGCGATTGTAATGCGGGTCATAAGCGCCCATTTCGCGTCGTAGCTGCTGATATCAAGATCGAGTGGCCCGCGTTCGGCCTGCAAAGACAGTGCTACCGAAACGGTTTCCCAGTAACTGCGAGGTTCCGGTTCCTTCGTAGAGAGCGCAAACTGTTTGCGCTGGAACGGGTAAGTCGGTGCCGCTACTCGGCGTCCTCCGGATTGGCTGTTTTCCAGATATGCACGCCAGTTGATTTCGGCACCATCTACAAAGAGTTGCGAAAGGCTGTTGGCCATTTCGCACCAGTCGCGCCGGTCACGATTCAGGCTTGGAAGCAATGAAATCTCGCTATCGGTTGCACATTCTTCGGCCAAGCTCAGCAGCATTGGATGTGGGCCTATTTCGATTGCATGGGTGATCCCGGTATCGACAAGCGCTTCCATCGCTTCAGCGAAGCGAACGGGCTGCCGAAGGTTTTCAGACCAGTAACTGGCCTCGGCCATCGCCTCCGATTGAAGGAATTTTCCTGTAACAGTCGAAATAATCGGAACTCTTGCATGGCGCAGGTTCACGTGCTCCATGCTGTTGCGCATTTCATCGCAAACCGGTTCCACGAACGCTGAATGCGCCGCAAAAGGCACATTTAGTTTACGCGTACGCGCTCCTTTGTCGGAAATGGCGTCAAGGCATTGAGAAAGAAGATCTTCCGGACCGCTAAGCGTAACACTCTGGGCGCTGTTGTAAGCTGCGATAGAGACCTGGCCGTCATATTGCCTGAGTGCTGCTTCGATCACCTCAGGTGCAGCAGACACTGATGCCATTGATCCGCCCTTCGGAAGCGACGCGAGGAGTCTACCTCGGATCGCAGCAGCTCTTACGGCATCTGTGAGCGTGAGTACTCCGGCCGCATAGGCCGCCGCGAATTCACCCAACGAGTGACCCAGAACCGTCGACGGGAGAATTCCAAGAGCTCGCCAGAGATCGCTCAACGCACATTGCACTGCAACCATCGCCGGTTGAACGATTTCGGTCCGAACGAGTATATTTTCGGCATTCGAGTTCAGTGCCTCTATCAGAGGAATCTCGATCATATCCCTGAGAGCTGCATCTGCCGTTTCGAAGCTGCGGCGGAAAACGGGTGAGGTGGCCAACAACTCCCGAGCCATCAACGGGTAATGCCCGCCTTGACCGGAAAACAGGAAAGCAATGCGCGGCTTCCGGGGATTTCCCAGTTGGCTAGTA
Organism: Heliomarina sp.; assembly: GCF_052826185.1. NCBI lineage: Bacteria > Pseudomonadati > Pseudomonadota > Alphaproteobacteria > Rhodobacterales > Roseobacteraceae > Heliomarina > Heliomarina sp. The sequence goes on from NZ_JBRBUI010000019.1 coordinate 31,052, forward strand.
TGGCACCCTTCGTTCGGTCGACCTGCCAGAAAATCACGTAAGCCAGAGCGCAGCCCTTCGGCGCTCTCAGCCGTCACAGCAATCCTATGCTGCAGGTGTGAACGCCCGAGTGCAGCGGTCCGGCAAAAATCTTTCGCGGCCTGATCCGTTTTCAAACCCATCGCGTAAGCTCCGGCAAGATCGCGCAGTGCTTGCGGATGCCGCGCAGAAAGAGGCAGGACGAGATGCGTCGACGCGCTGTCAACCGGCGCAGGCACATCAACCTCTTCCAGGATCACGTGCGCATTGGTGCCGCTGAAGCCGAAGGAACTTACCCCTGCGCGCAGCAATCCCTTTTCAGAGTGTAGCGGCGTATGGGTTATCGGAACAGCAACAGGAGAATTCCAGTCGATCTCAGGATTCCCTGTGGAGAAATTAAGGTTGGCCGGAAGCTCTCTCCGCCGCAATGCGATCACGGCCTTGGCGACCCCAATGATCCCGGCGGCAGCTTCCAGATGGCCGACAACGGTTTTAGCCGCGCCCAAAAGTAAAGGTTGTTCAGGCGGTCTTTTATGGCAACAACTTGCGATTAAAGCTCGAACCTCAATCGGATCACCAAGCGGGGTGCCAGTACCATGGGTTTCGACAAAGTCGAGGTCGCGCCCTTCAAGTCCGGCATCCTTCAGCGCAGCCCTGATAAGATCTTCCTGGGCAGCACCGTTTGGCGCGGTCAGTCCAGCGCTGTGACCATCCTGATTGATCGCGCTGCCGCGCATGACGGCCAGCAGAGGGTCCTGCGATTCAAGGGCGTCTGACAGCCGGCGAAGTACGATCATGCCACAGCCTTCGCTGCGCACATATCCATCCGCACCCGCATCAAATGTCTTGCAATGCCCGTCTGCGGCCATCATTCGGCCTCGGGAAAAAGCAATATTTAAGTCCGGCGTAAGGATCAGATTTACGCCACCGGCCAAGGCAAGATCACACTCACCGTTGCGCAGTGCCTGCGCCGCAAGATGCAGGCTGACAAGTGATGAAGAGCAGGCGGTATCGATCGAGATCGCCGGGCCGCGCAGCCCCAGAATGTATGAAATCCGGCCTGCGGCCACGCTTTGCGCCGTACCGGTCCCATGGTATGGCCCGACACTTGATCTATCGGAAAAAGCAGTGCGCCCGTAATCGACATTTGCGATGCCGAGATAGACCCCCGTGCGGGAACCGCGCAGATCGGTCGCCGCAATTCCCGCATTTTCAAGCGCCTCCCAAGCGACCTCGAGCACAAGCCGTTGCTGCGGATCCAGATGGCGCGCTTCTTCTGGGGCGATGCCAAAGAACTCCGCATCGAACATATCGACGTCTTCGATGAATCCACCATAACGCGTGGTCATAGAACCGGCAGCGTCAGGATCCTTATTGTAGAATTCGTCAATTTCCCACCGATCTTTGGGAATTGGCATGATCCCGTCCCGGCCGGACCAGAGAAGGTTTTCAAACCCGGCCGCATCCTTCACTCCGCCTGGCAAACGAAGGCCCATGCCAACGATTGCTAAAGGTTCATGTCTATCGCGCTCCGCCCTTGCAAGCCGCGCCTTGAGATCCCGAATCTCGTTCAGAGCTCGGCGGATCGTGTTCTGGGCCTCCGATGGTCTCGCCTGCGTCATGACACCGTCCCACTAGACAATGAATTAGCGAGTTCCGCTTCAAGTTCGGCCAAGATGTCGTCGTCGCTGAGTTCGTCCGTAAACTCACTTTCAAGGTTTTCCGATGTAAGACCAATATCGATTGACCACGCCCCGGCAAGGCATAGTACCAGGTCGTGAAGGGTGGGGTGGTCGAACAGCAAGGTTACCGGCAACGGAACGCCACCCACGCGTACAAGCGTGTTGCGGAATTCGACCGACATGAGAGAGTCGAGACCCTCATCCTTTAGCGATGCAAAGAGCGGAATCGAGGCACTGTCAGGCAGTCCGATTGCCTTTTTGGCCAGTTCCGTCAAGGCATCTGTCATCGCCTCGGCTCGCAGCGCATCAGGCTGCGCACGAAGACGACCAATCAAATGATGTGCTTCTTTCGATTTTTTTGCTTTCTCGGGGGCAATACGGGCGCTTTGAGTAAAGTTCTCGAATATCGTCAAATCGAGTCCCGCCGGCGCAGTTTGCAGAAATGTCGGCCAATCAATCCGCGCAACGGTTACCGTCGCTCTTCCTTGTGAAATTGCTGCTTCAATCGCAGCGAAAGCGTCAGCGGGAGGTAATGCGGATACGCCGCGTTGCGCCCAAACATCACTTCCGCCCTTTTGCAGGTTTGCGGCCATGCCACCGCCCTTCCACGGCCCGAGTGCAACGCTTAGCGCAGGAAGTCCGCGCGACCGGCGATTATGCGCAAGAGTGTCCAGCCCCGCATTGGCCGCGAGATAGGCACCTTGTCCCGGCGAACCCAGACTCAGGCCTGCGCCGGACAGCAAGATCATGAAATCCAGCGGGCGATCCCGGGTCAGTTCGTCGAGTAAAAGCGCGCCGTCAAATTTACCGGCCATGACCTCACGTACATCCGTAGCGGTCAGCAGGTGAAACGCCTTATCCCGTAGGACCCCCGCCGCATGAATGACGCCTTTCAGAATGCCAAGCCCGTCTATCTGTTCCCGAACTGTTGTCATGCTTTCCTGGTCAGCAGCATCTGCACGGAAGACGTGAACGCGAACGCCTGAGGACTCGAGTTCGGAAATTACAGACGCCACGTGGTCATCCGGGTCGTGCCTTCCGGTCAGTACCAGTTGTCGCGCGCCATGCCCGGCCAGCCAGACTGCCGCATCTAGCCCGATGGCACCGAGACCGCCGGTGATCCAATACACACCTTCCCGGTCGACGGAGAACGGCGCGCTACTGACACGCAGGACAGTCTTGCCAATATGCTTGGCCTCGGCCATGAACCGAAATGCCGACTTAGCTGAGCCGAGGGAAAACTCTCGCACTGGCAAGGGTTGCAGTTCATCCGCCTCGAACCGTTGAAGTACAGAGCTCATCAGTTCAGGCAGAAGACCGGCTTGTTTGATAACCTCTGTGCCCAGATCATACGCGACGTAGTTGATGTCCGGGCGCTTTGATGCGACCTCTCCGGTCGTCATTATGTCGCGCTTCCCAAGCTCAAGAAACCAGCCGCCCTTGGCGGTGGCGCACAAGCTCTCCGCAATAAATTCACCCGCGAGGGAGTTGAGCACGATGTCCACTCCGCGGCCTTCCGTCAGCCCCATAATTTGGTCAGCGAAGTCCGCCTTGCGAGAGTCGAAGACATGTTCGGCACCTTCGCGCAATACGAAGACACGCTTCTCCTCGGAACCCGTGGTGGCAAAGATCCGGGCACCACGGTTCTTGGCAATCCTAAGCGCGGCAAGGCCGACCCCGCCCGCAGCCGCGTGGATAAGAACACTGTCGCCCTGTTTTATACCAGCGAGATGTTCAAGCCCGTAACTTGCGGTCAGATAGGCCACAGGCTGCGCGGCGGCCACAGTATCGGAAAGCCGGTCTGGTGCATGCACAAGGAGATCTTCGGACCCCACTGCCTCGGTGGCATGTGAGGAAGGCACCATTCCCATGACACGGTCACCTGCTTTGAACCGGGTCACAGAATTACCGACTTCGAGAACAACACCGCTGCATTCCGCACCAATGGTAGCGGACGCATCCGGATAGCTGCCGAGGGCTAGGAGTACATCGCGGAAATTTACACCAGAGCTGCGTACAGCGATGCGGACCTCGTGCGGTCCGACCCCGTTTGCATCCATAGGCGACAGTTCGATAGCTTCGATGGCCTTTTCGCCTGTCACCGCAAGTCGTTGCAGTGTGTTTGCCCCGCTAGCAAAACGCGCTCGTTCCAAACGCAGCGCAAAACGAGCACCATTTCTCAGTGCTGTCCAAGCAGGCCCGGTTCGGGTCAACTCGCCAAAGATTGCAGCAGCCGAAGCGGTGCAGTCCGTGTCAATAGCCCTGAAACCGAATTCGGGGTGTTCTATTGCAAGCGCTCCCATAGCCCCCCACAGGCTCGCCCCAATATGGCAACCGGGTTCGTCCGAGGTTATCCCTTGGGCACCCTTTGTCAGCAATCTCAGACGGGGGGCAGAGACGTTTTCTATACCGAGAAGTGACTGAATCACATGGATCGCACAGATGACTGCATCAGCTGAACCAGAACTCTCATTTTGAACCGGATCAAGCTTCAGGCAAAGCGCAACGCCACTTGGCGGCCTGACCTGTCTAAAAACCTTGTCAAACTCGCTTGCCACGGCTTCGCGATCACCAAAGTCGTGAATTGGAAGATCCAACGTCGACCGCGACAGATACTTCAACCCACGAACGGTTTCTGCACTGCCGCCGAGATCAATCAGCAACCAGTCGCCGACATCTTCCAATTTCCCTTCCTCTGGGAACGGTTTCCATTCCCGGATGTAGGTGAGATTGTTATCCGCTACGCCACCGATCTCCGTCTTGGCCTCCAATAACCGCAATCCCTCGATCCGCGCGCAGCAGGCACCGGACGCGTCGAATAACGTTATATTAGCCAGGCACGACGCTACGCCGCGTTCCGTAAGCGTAGCTACCGCCTTCAACGCCCCATCGGAGGGTCTTGCCAGCGATGCAGATCTGACAGAGACAGGAACGAATGGCGCTTTTTCCGGTGCCTCGATCACACCCTCAGCGGCGATCAACGCAAGCTGAAACGCTGCATCCAGTATCGCGGGATGGAGAATATGCTCAGCACTTCCCGACGGTGCCAAGACCACCCCCGAAGCCGAATTCTGATCGATACGAATATCAGACAGCAACCTGAAATTGGCACCAAATCCAAGTCCAGAACGTTCAAACCGCGCCTGACTTGGCACCCCTGTGGGCCACGTTGTGCGCAGTCCTTCAAATTTATTTCCTGCTTGCAACTTGCAGAGCGACGTCGCAATCAATTCCCATGTGTTTTCAGTAGGGATAAACCACTCAAGTTTCTGTTCAGTATCAGAAATCCGGCGGGCGACGATCTGCCAGCTCGTATCCAGGCTGGTAACCTCAACTGGCTTGAGTAAGGCCAAATCATACAGCTCTGCAGATTCGCCAAGCAGGTCACGCGCAACTGCCAACAAACCTTCGATGATGGCTGCGCCGGGCAGAAGCGTCTTTTCGAAGATGACGTGATCATTACACCAATCAAAGATTGCTCCAGCATCACCTTCGAACTGAGTGATATCGCCGGGAGCCAAGACACTACGACGCGTGAGCACAGGATGCAGTCGTTGGTTCACGGGCTCGACAGCTGGAGAGTTCTCTAACCAATGTCGACGACGCTGCCATGGATAGGATGGCAGTGGTACGACCTTGCCTTCCGGCCCGAACGCCCTCCAATCGGGCTCTAGTCCGGCCACGAATAGCGCGGCACTTGCCCATGCGACGCATTCTGCTTCTGGCAGGTTCCGGCGTAAGGATGCAATCACCGGCACTTCGGGATTATCCACCGTTTCGGCAATTGCAGCACCCAGAACAGGATGCGGCCCAATCTCCAGAAAGCAATCGTGCCCGACGCCTGCAAGTTCTTCCATAGCCGCGGCAAAGCGTACCGGCTCACACATGTTCCGGGCGAAATAATCGGCGGTGAAGCCCCGATCCATCGTTTTGCCGGTAACCGTTGAAACAATCCGGATCGATGGAGACGTGGTCCTAATACCTTCCAGAGCGGAGCGAAGATCAGGCGCGAACGGTTCCATTTGCACACTGTGAAACGCGTACCTCACAGGCAGCCGGCGCGCCTCTAGCCCGTCGCGAGCGAAATCTTCGATCGCCCTGTCCAGCGCTTCGCGCGAGCCTGACAAAACGCACATGCGTGGGCTATTGACGGCAGCAAGACTGAGCTGGCCTTTGAACGGGCTGATCCGGCGTAGTGCCTCTTCTTCGGTAACTCCGACAGCAGCCATGGCGCCGGTGCCGTCCGCCTGCTGCATGATCCGTCCACGATGGACAACGATGCGCGCCGCCGTGGCCAGATCAATCACACCCGCAATGTGGAGCGCCGCGATTTCGCCAACACTATGGCCAGTTACAGCGTCAGGAACGATACCGCGCGCCATCCACATCCGTGCCAGCGCGACCTGAACGGCGAAGAGCGCGGGCTGGGCGATCTCGGTACGCTGCAACCGCGTTTCATCTTCGCTCCGTGAGAGTTCCGATTTCAGGCTGGTATCCCAGTGCGGCGCCAGTGCGGCATCGCAATCCTCAAGTGCTGCGCGGAAACTCGGCGAGGACGAAGCAAGGTCTTGTCCCATGGCGAACCATTGCGGTCCCTGTCCACAAAAGATCATGACCAGCTTGCGCTCTTTCGCGGTTCCCCTCAGCGCGGCTTGGCTGAACCCGGTGTCCGTCGCCTCGCTCAGCGCCTTTGCCAGTTGATCCTTGTCATGTCCGACTACAGCAAGACGTGCATCATAGTGATTGCGTCGCTCCGAAGCTGTAAAAGCAATGTCACTAAGCGAATTCGGCGAATTACATAAAAACTCGGCCCATTTTCCCGCCAGATCATCCAGCGCTTCATTTGTTTTTGCAGTTAGCGGCAGAATGACCGGCCCGACCGGGGGCTCAGCGGTATTGGCATCGGCCAATCTAGGAGCTTCCTCGAGGACAACATGAGCGTTGGTACCGCCAACGCCAAACCCGCTGACCCCGCAACGCAAAACAGTCTGAGGATCGAAAGCAACAGGCTGTTTCGAGATTTTCAATCGGCTTCCAGCCAGATCGATGTTGGGGTTGAGCTTATCAAACAGCGGTTGTGGCGGCAGAACGCGATGTTTCAACGTCAGAACGCTCTTGATGGCCCCAACGACGCCGGCTGCGGCCTCAAGGTGGCCGATATTGGCTTTTGCTGTACCAACGTAGCAAGGAGCGGCGCCTTCGGCCGCGATCCCCACCGTAGACACCAGCGCGCCAACCTCGATCGGGTCGCCAAGCGCCGTACCTGTGCCATGAGCTTCTATGAAACTGATGCTTGCTCCGTCGATGCGCGCGGCATCCAGCGCTTCGCGGATCAAGGCTTCTTGCGCCGGTCCGTTGGGCGCCGTCAACAAGGTCGACTCGCCATCCTGATTTACGGCCGAACCACGGATAACCGCATGGATCTGATCGCCTTCGGCGATTGCGTCGGAAAGACGTCGCAGCACCATCACGCCGCAGCCCTCACCACGTCCGAACCCGTCGGCTGCAGCATCAAAGGCTTTGCTCCGCCCATCTGGTGCCATGAACCCAACCTTCGACAACGAAACCATTAGGTCTGGCGTAATCATCAGCGAAACGCCACCCGCAATAGCCATATCGCTCTCACCGCTGCGGAGACTCTGACAAGCCATGTGGATTGCGACGAGCGAGGAGGAACACGCAGTGTCAATCGATACGCTCGGTCCTCGCAGATCAAGCAGGTACGACAGACGGTTGGGCACGACGCTATGGACTGTCCCGGTTAAAGTGCGCAGGTCGACCTTGGAAAGATCCCGGTACGACAACCCCGCATAATCGCTGTGATAACTCGCAACGAAGACACCCGTGCGGCTACCACGCAGGCCAGTATTGACTTGGCCCGCATCGTCCAATGCCTCGATGGCGCATTCGAGAAAAAGCCTCTGCTGGGGATCCATCGTGTCCGCTTCGCGAGGCAGAATGTTGAAGAATGCCGCGTCAAATCCGTCGATCTGATCCAAAAACCCGCCACGGCGCGTGCTCGATTTACCGGGGGTCGCAACTTCCGGATCGTACCAAGCTTCATTGTCCCAGCGGTCTGTCGGGACCTCTGAAGTTGTGTCCAGCCCCTCGGCCAAAACGGTCCAAAATGCATCAGGAGATCCTGCGCCGGGAACACGACAGGACATGCCAACCACCGCAATAGGATCGGCGACAAGAATATCACCCGCCTTTGCCCGGACATCTTTCGCGAGCATAGAAAGCTTGAGTGCCGACATGCCACTGGTTGAATCTGTCATCCTCGCACCTCTGTGCGCTTCGGACGCAAAGCTAAGGCGAGATCGTCGTCGCTTTTGTCGGCGAGAACCTCAGCCAGATCGTCAAACGAGAACCCAGCGTCCTGCGAGGACAAGTCTTTCGTTGAAATCTCTTGGGATTTTGTAGCCGGCGAACCTACCCCGCTTTCAGCCAGATGACGCGCAAGCGCGGTGACAGTTGGATAATTCCAAGCAAGCGTAGCAGGAAGGCGGCGACCAAGTTTGCGTTCCAGCTCGGCACGCAATTCCATAGCCATCAAAGAGTTCAAGCCGAGCGCACCAAAAGCGACATCCGGGTCAATCGTGTCCAGCGCAATCTGCAACACTGAAGCTGCCGCCCTTCGAACCAAATCGAGTATCAACACTCGCCTTTCCTGCGGCGTGGCTTTTTCAGGAAGCGCAGAAAAAAGCACAGGAACCGGACCCGCCGCCCGGACAAGTTCACTAAATACAGCGCGCTTGCGGTCAGCTGTTGCAGCGAAAGTCGACCAATCCAGATCCATAACAATCGCTGATCGATTGCTACGTACAATCGACCCCATCAGCGGTTCGAGCTGGTCAGGATCCAGCGTGCGCGCGCCAACTCTTTCAAGTTCGCTGGAATCGGTAAAGTCCCCGGTCTGCTCATGCATGCCGGTCCCGGCCCACGCACTCCAAGAGATGCTGAGGGCCGGTTGTCCTCTTAGGCGGCGCCTTTCCGCGACCGCTTCGGCACCGGTATTAGCGGCAGCGTAATTCGCCATACCAATCGGAGCGAACGTTGCAGCGATAGAAGAAAAGACAACAAACAAATCCAGATCGGGCAGGAGCCTGTCGAGAACCTTGGCACCCTCTAGTTTTGCCTGAAAGACAGTGTCGAAATCCGCCTCGTTCATTTGCGCCGCCAGCCCGTTGCGCACACGACCGGCGGCATGGATCAGCGCTCTTATCGGGGGACGTCGCTCGGCCTCATAACTTGCGAGAGCTTCTCGCATCACGGTCTCATCCGACACGTCTGCAGCAATATAATGTACCGATGCGCCACTTGACTCGATCGAACATAGATTGGCAATTGCCCGACCAGCATGCGTTTCAGAACCAACCGTTTGCCACTTCGACCGAGGCGGCAGCGGCGTACGACCCAGCAATACGAGATGGCGCGCGCCTTCGGCGGCTAATCGTCGTGCAACACGTGTTCCGACGCCGCCGAGACCGCCGGTGATGAGACAGGCCGCATCAGCACGCCACGGCAAAGCGCTGGCGGAAGGCGCGGCAAGCCCGCTTTTCAGGCGAGGCAGTTTGCAATCCTTGCCACATAACGCAATCTCGTCTTCGTCCGGAAATCCGATCAACGCCCGTATAAGCAATGCAGCCGACCGCTCAGGTTCCTCCGCGGGGTCAAGATCGATCAGCCGAACCGGCGGATCAGGTTGTTCCTGCGCGACAACCCGTGCCGCACCCCATAGCGCAGCCTGATCCGGATCGCCCCGTTCCCCCGTCTCAGCGATGTCCGGTGTCATTGCGCCTAGGGTTACATAGACAATCTGGCGAGGGCCGGAATCCTTCGCTTGCAGGCACTGATTCAATTTGACCGGCAGCCTCGCAGCTGCCCGGCCTTCCGGCGCGAGTGCGATGATCGAAAGACCATCCAGTTCTTCGCCAGCAACGTCGTCCAAGCGTCCGACGCGCGCTTTTGCGCCGCTGACCTCGAGCGCATCCCGAATGCTGAGAGCCATCCGGTCCTCTGGGCTGTCGGCAAGAACAAACCAACTGGACAAATCCGTTTCCGGCGGGATCGCCGGTATATCTGCCGTATGCCACTCGACGTGATAAAGCCAACCTCTGGTTTCCGCGTCTGGCTGAGGCAGCCGGTCCGCATGGGCGCCGAAACCAATCTCGGCTTCCTGAACCCAATATCTTTCGCGTTGCCACGGATAGCCCGGCAAATCGGTTGCACGGGGGCGGTCTCCGTACAAACTCCGCCAATCCAGTGAACACCCCACTGTCCAGAGACCGACGGCACAGGCAATCATTGCATCACCGCTGTCGACATCCCTCTTGCCACAAGCGTAGGCATGGACAGTCTCTCCCAGATCGCTGCCGATATCCATGATCGAAGGCAGCAGCACCGGGTGAGCGCCAAGTTCAACAAAAACGGTCCCACCCACGCCGATGGCTTTGCGCACAGCGGTATCGAAAAGAACCGGCTGTCTGAGATTTTCACCCCAGTAATCCGCGACGAGCTCAGTGCCGGCAACTTCGCGTCCGAAGACAGTCGAGATCATAGGTATCTCGCCAGTCTGCGCGGTCAGATCCGACAGACCGCCGCTTAGTTCTATCGCAAGCGGTTCCATCTCTGCACTATGCGAGGCGACATCGACATTCACCCGCCGACAAAAAATGCCTTCGTGCTCAAGCTTGGTAAGAAACCTGTCCAGCGCCACCGTCTCGCCAGAAACGACCGAGCTTCTCGGCCCGTTCCTCGCGGCAAGTCCTAGGCCAGGATATTCCCGCAAGCGGGTTTCGAGTGCCTCTCCGACAAGCTCGACAAGTGCCATGCCGCCGGTGCCACTCAAATCAGCCATCAGAAGACTGCGCTTGGCGACAATCCGCATCGCATCGTCGAGAGCGAGGCATCCTGAAATTGTCGCCGCGGCAACCTCGCCCATGCTGTGACCGACGACCATATCAGCGTGAATACCCATCTCTTTCAGCAGATTGGCATATGAAATCGCCAAGGCCACCAGCGCCGGTTGTATCACATCGATCCGCGTATTATCCGGCAAGTCGTCAATCGTCAGAACGTCTTCGAGATGCCAGTCGACAACCTTTGAAAGTGCTTCAGAGCAGTCGGCAATAGATTTGCTAAACACGGGGCTGTTTTTCAACAATTCCCGAGCCATACCTTGCCATTGGCCCCCTTGTCCTGGAGCAACAAAAACGATTTTTGGAGCTGGATCAGAGGCCAATCCACGCAAGCCCGAACTTTCGCCAGCAGCGAGAGCACGAAGCTCTGTCAGTATTTCGTCTGAGCCATATCCGCCAAGAACCGCGCGATCCATCAAACCGGTCCGGTGCTGCGACGCCGCTGCGCAAACTGGCTCAAGGTCGGCATCACAGGATCGTTCGATCATCTCGAGGTAGCGCCCGGCAACAGCCTTAAGGCCAGACCCTGTCTGCGCCGAGATTGGCAAGACGGGAATGAAATCCGTGAGTACGCGATGCGAGTGGCACCGAGTCATGCTCGGGGCAGGGGGCGACTGCAATACGACGTGGCTATTGGATCCGGCGATGCCAAAACTGTTGACCCCGGCCAGCCACCCGGATTCGCTTTCGGGAAGGGTCTGGCGGGCCTTCGGGATAGCCACACTCATGCCATCCCAATCGACCTCCGGGTTCGGCGTTTTCAAATGGAGGCTCGGTGGCACTTCGCCGTGCTTCAAAATGAGCGCCGTCTTGATCAGACCTGCCAGCCCTGCGGCACCCTCAGTATGTCCGATATTGGTTTTCACCGACCCGACGAGCAGCTTTTCATGCCGACGATCACCGACAATTTCGCCTATAGCGCCAAGTTCCACGGGATCGCCTTTTCGGGTGCCGGTGCCATGCGCTTCGACATAAGATATCTGCCTGGCCTTGACGCCCGCGTCGGCAAGCGCCGAACGTAGCAACTGTTCCTGACCGCCTCGTCCCGGCGTGCCAAAGGACTGCCCGCTGCGGCCGTCGTTATTGACGGCGCTGCCGCGCACAACCGCGTGGATCCTGTCTCCGTCCGCCAGCGCCCGGTCGAGCCGTTTCAACAGAAGCATACCTGCGCCTTCACTGCGCACATATCCGTCTCCGTCCGCGTCGCCGAACTTGCAACGCCCATCGGGCGCCATCATCCTGCTTTGAGAGAAGCCTATAGTGATATGCGGGCTAAGAATGATATTCACGCCCGCCGCAAAGGCCATCTCGCTCTCACCGCTACGCAGGCTTTGCAAAGCCAGATGGACAGCCGTCAGCGAGGAAGCGCAGGCAGTATCAATCGAGAGGCTTGGGCCTTGGAGACCAAGACAGTATGAAAGGCGGCCGGGCGTCGCATAGCGACCGCTACCGGAGGTTTTGCGGAAATCCATTGCTCCTTCATGACGAAGAAGCCGCGCTTCGAAATCCGATACCCATTGCCCAACAAAAACGCCGACCGGGCGACCCCGAAGTTGTGCGGCATCTATGCCTGCGTCTTCTATCGCCTCCCAAGCGGTCTCAAGCACCAGCCTCTGCCCAGGATCCATGCTTTCAGCGTCGCGCGGAGCGATCCCGAAGAACCGGGCATCGAAGCGGTCTATATCGTTAAGAAAACCGCCATAACGGGTGGTGATATAACCGGCTTTTGCCGGTGCAGGGTCGTAGAGACGACCCAAATCCATGCGATCAGGCGGAATCTCGGTAATCGCGTCGCCGCCTTCCATCAGAAAACGCCAAAATTCTTCGGTAGAAGAGAGCCCTCCCGGAAATCTTAGCCCGATGCCGACGATCGCGGCCGAGCGGGACGGATCGTAAACTTGGTTCACGGCTGCAGCCGTTGCCTTGGACTGTCGCCTAGCGCGTATTTCAGCGTTTCGGCAATCTCGTCCAGCAGTGCTTCGCGCTGATTGTCGAGGAAGAAATGATCGCCCTCAAACATCATTCTTCGGTAACCGTAAGAGGTCCAGTCTTGCCAGTAATCGATCAAATCGGCCGAAATAATTGAATCCGAAAGCCCGCCAAAGGTCGTGATCGGGGCTGGAATGTCTACTACACGCTGGCCTTCGATTAGCTCAAGCGAACGAATGTCTGCGCGTAGCGCCGGAAGGAGCATCGCAAGGATATCAGGTTCGTTCAGGATCTGTTCGGGAATGCCGCCATAGCGCGTGTTGATCTCGGAGACGAAATCGTCATCGCTCATGTGCGACATAGGCGGTACAGGGCTCGGACAATTTGGTGGGTGCCGCGCGGACAGGAACAGATGAACCGGCACTGGGTAGCCCTCACGTTCCAGTTCCAAGCAGGTATAAGCCGCAAGAGTCGCTCCAAAACTATGGCCGAAAAAGGCATAGGGTCGATCGGTCAGTGGCGCGATAGCTTTGGCAAGGCGCGTGGCAAGATCGGGTATAGAAGCCAACGCCGGTTCGCCAATACGATTGGCGCGACCGGGTGGCTGCACGGGGTACACATCCAGAATTTGCCTCGCATTGATCCATGGCCGGTACATCGCGGCTCCGTAGCCAGCACAGGGGAAGCAGAACAGGCGGACACCATCATTCGTCCGCGCCCCGGGACGCAGAAACCACTTCTCGTCTGTCGACTCAGAGGATACTCGATCAGGGCTCGATACTAACCTTTGAGACCGCTTTATTGCGGGGATCTCTGGCTTGGGAAAGTCGCGCAAAGACAAACTCCTGTACAAATACTTTTTCGGAACGGAGTCCCAAAAATCATCACATCGAAAAATAAAATTGTCGTTCTATACATGCTAAGTAGTATCGCAGCTTTTTTAAGCTGTCTATTGTCAATCCGTTTCTGGCACTGAATGCCCCGGTTCATCACGGTTTCTCGTCAGTCGTCGTAAAACTGCGCGAAATAACGGCAATATTTCCAATCGGATCGGATGATCGAGTGCAATGATTCCCACAATCCAACCTATCGCCGCGATACAGAAAACAGCAAAGCTCCCGATGGCCCCAAGCATCTCCGGGTCGCCAAGAATCATGACAAGACCGATCGCTGGCAGAATCGAGAATGCCGTCGTTCCAAAGCTCCGGCGCAACGCTGTCAAAAGTTCGAAGAGCGAAAAACCAATCAGTGATTGGACTGCCAAAGTCGATGCCACGACGGAAACACCAACAATGATGAAGGTACTCCAGGCAACAGCGAACATGCCGAACTGGGCGGCAACCAGAACCACTGGCAGCGACACCAACATCTGCAAGAGAGCAAGCAGGAACAGGCGACGCGTTTTTCCCTTAGCAACGATCAACGGATAATTGATGCCCGGTGAAAAATTCAGCAACAACGCACCGGCGATGATCTGCACCAGTGGCGTCACCTCCAACCAGTCCGGACCAAGAAAGGCGCGCACAAGTGGATGCACCAGAAGGATAATCAGCAAAAGGCAGGGCCACATGAGGGCGGTCAGTTTTTCAATCGCGACAAGATATGTGGCCGATATGTCCTGCTTGCGCCGGGCGAGATCGGAAAAAGCCGGCAGTGCCACGTCGGTCACGCCAGCAAGAATGACTTTTTCGGGAAACTGGCAGATCTGCGTCGCTCGGTGCAACAAGCCGACCACACCGGGCGTGAGGATAACCCCCAGAATGGATATCGTCAGATAGTTAGACGCATCGCGCAGGATCGACGCGCCGCCGGTGAACAGGCTAAACGACAGAATCTCACGCCACGACGCGAATCCGGGCCTGAACATCTGCCAGGCAGGTTTCAACCATAACAGCAACAGAGCCCCGGTCAGTCCAGAGGCGACGTTGGCCAGAGCAAAGCTTTGATAGCTAAAATCGAGAGCCGCAAAGAAGAGCAGTACGGCAGAGTTTACGACCGCGCTACAGACCGCTATGGCCGCCAGTCTCCGAAAAGCCAGCTCACGCGAGAGGAGCCCATAGAGCGGATAAGCGATCGAACCCGACAGGAAACCAACCAGTGAGATGTGCAAAAAAGCCGTCAGCCCCGGCTGATCGAAAATCTGCGCGATGATCGGGGCAGCCAATGCCAAAATCGACGCAAGCACCACTGTAATACCTAAATTGATGGTGAAGACCCCGCGCAGGCGGTCTTCGGTCAGCTCCTCGACCTGAACGAGATACGCCGCCGAACCCAGCTCTCTTACAGCACCCGCGACAGCAAGCGTCGCCATGCCAAGCACCGCGATTCCATACTCAAAAGGCAGTATGAGCCGCGAGACCACGGCAGTTGTGCCTAAACCGATAATCGTGGTGGCGTAATTCCCTGCCGTGGCATGAAGCAGAGCCGATCTTATCCTGCTCATTCCTGACCCACGCGCGCTGGTGGAGAGTTTTCGTGTCCGATCGCGTTCCCTGTTTCCTTACTTGGCAGGCGCAAGAACCTGATCTTTTGACTCCCAGCCGGAGCGGCGAGAGCAGCACTGAATCCCGGTGGAGCTGGCAGATCGATCAACCTTGGTCGAAACCCGTTCGGCACCGCACCCGCTTCAAAAGTTACTGATGGGTGCGTACCCGGCTCAACGGATACGACAAAACTATCAAGCTTCATTCCCAGCCCACGCCCGTCGGCCTTGATGACGGCTTCTTTCCGGGTCCAGCATTTAAAAAATGCGCCAAGACGCAGGTCCCCCGGAAGGCATTTATAAGCCGCATACTCTGACGGTGCGAATACACTGGCAGCCAGACTGTCTAGATCAGCCGTCTTGCGCTGTTGTTCTATATCGACCCCCAGATCGCCGTCATTGGCGATGGCGAGCATCGCCAGATTGCCGGAATGCGACAGGTTGAAAACCGGGGATGGACCGCTTTCACCGCTCAGGATCGGTTTGCCCTCAGCTCCTTTGTCGAACTTCAGCGCTACCGCTGGCGTGGCCGTATAAGCTGACAGTATTTCGCGCATCTGTGCATGAGCGGCCCGAAAGCGTCTCCGCAGGTGTGGGAAGGCAAAGGCTACGCAGCGTTCAGCCTCGTCATCTGACAGCAGGGCCTCCATCGTCGCTTTCGACAGCGCGGGTAAATCCAGATCCATCAGCCAGACATGCACCTCATCCTCTTCAATCAGAGCGGCCGCATTTAGTGGCGAGAAGGTCGTGTAAATCCCCGATTCTGCTCCCCCGGCTGCCGGCGATTCGAAGTCTAAGTCGTCGAAAAACCGCGATTCTCCGATCATAGCAGATGCCAGCCCTGGGAATTCAACTCTAGATTGCGCAACCGCTGTATCATTAGGCATTTTCAGAAAATTACTCTAAAAGTTATGAAGTTCTGGGCACTTAATTACATGTTAACAACTACCGGGAGATTTCCGGAAATTCTTTTATTGAACCGTGGCAAGTTGTGTAGGACAGTTGCCGTTATATTAATTCTTATATTTTTTCTTTTGGGTTGAGTGTTTGATGGAAGACTATGAAAGGCGGCTTTCCGTTGCCAAGCAATTTCTTGAAGAACTGGAAAAACGCCGGATTTCGGTCAGCTTAAAGGGTGACAACCTTGGCATATCGGCGCCAGCCGGCACGCTGGACGATCCGCTCAAGAACCGGCTTCGCGAACAGAAAAAGGCGTTGATAGAGGTTTTGACCCGTCGCGAAGCTGCACGCAGACGCGCCGCTGAACCCGGTCAACACCGCAATGGACGCACGCGTTTTCCTCTTTCCTTTGCACAACGACGGCTCTGGTTCCTAGAAAAAGTGAACCCGGCATCCAATGCTTACGTCATCAGCGGCGCGATGCGAATGCAGGGCCGGATTGATATTGCGTTACTCGAAAAAGCATACGCGCTCCTCACTCAGCGCCACGAGGCGCTGCGAACCCGCTTTGGCGAGGCCGACGGCGTTCCCTACACCGAGGTGTTGGATCAGATTTCGCCAGATTTCGAACTATACGATGTCCCGGATGCAGATCCGGATATCGGGCAAGCCGAGATCGCCCGGCTTATCGAATCGCAGATGCCCGCTCCGTTCGATCTTTCAAAGGCACCGTTGATATCGGTGTCTATGCTTCGGCTGGCGCCGGAAGACCACGTCATGTTCTGCCGAATCCATCACATCGTCTCGGACGGCTGGTCGCTGGCGCTGATCTCTCGTGAGTTGCTGACGATCTACGAAGCTTTGAGCGCAGGCAAAAACCCGGACTTGCCAAAGGTCGACGTACACAGTCTCGACCATGCCCTATGGGAGCACGATTGCTCCGAGTCGGGCGCTTGGCGTGGTGATCTCGACTACTGGGTCGAGCAGCTTAAGGACGCCCCGGCGCTGACTGAACTCCCAACCGATCGGCCGCATCCCGAACGTCCAAGCTATCGAGGCGCGCGCGCGACATTAGATTTCTCTTCGGATCTGGTCGAAGCTTTGCAGAAGACGGCGCGCGACTCGAGAACGACGCTCTACATGATCGTGCTCGCGGCCCTGCAAGTACTCCTGCATCGCCATTCAAAGCAGGAAACTGTCCTCATCGGATCACCCGTCGCCAACCGAATGAACCAGAAGTTCGAGAATACGATCGGCTGCCTCATTAACAACATCGTATTGCGGGGCGATCTGGAACAGGACATGCCCTTTCACGCCTATCTTCAGCAGGTCAAGGAAACCTTGCTGGAAGCGCAGAATCACAGTGGCCCTCCTTTCGATATGGTGGTTGAGGCATTGCGTCCAGAACGCACGCCCCGCCATGCCGCGGTCTTTCAAGTGCTGTTCACGCTGATGAGCTTTCCGGAAAACAACGCCGAAGCGGCGGGTTTCGCCACCACCCCGATCCCCTTCCAGAACGGCGCGACGCGGACCGATCTGTCGATTGAGATGACCGAATTTCGCGGCTTGTTGAAGACCACCTACGAGTACGCGACGGATCTGTTTGACGCCGCAACCATCGAAAGGCTGCATGATCGCTTTGAAACCCTGCTCTGGTCGATATGTCGCGACCCGGATCAGAACATTCAGGAACTCGACATTGTTGCTGCGGCCGACAAGGCCCAGATGGCCGAGCTATCCAGCGTCAGAAGCCTGAGTTTCCCTCAAGTATCCCCGGCGCAACTGATTGACGCAAAGGCAGCGCACAACCCCGAATGCCAAGCGGTTGTCGCTGGCGATTCAGCACTGGACTACGGAACACTCGTGCGACGCGCCAATGGACTTGCCCATCAGCTGGTCTCAGGTGGGGTAGAACCCCAAGATCTCGTAGCTGTAGCACTTGAACCCGGGTGCAATCTGGTGGTCAGTTTGCTTGCAGTGTGGAAAGCAGGCGCAGCATATGTGCCGCTTGATCCCCACCACCCACCGCAGCGTTTGGCCGACATCCTTGAAGATGCCCAGCCATGCATGGTGATAAGCACTTCGGACCTTGCCAGCGCTTTGCCGGATGTAGGTGCGCAAAGGCTAGATCTGGACCTGATCGCCATATCCGAAAGCGATGAAGCGCCACGAAACGGCGCCCCGGAAGACCTTGCCTATGTCATGTACACATCCGGTTCCACAGGCCGCCCGAAAGGAGTTGAAGTCGAACACCGCAATCTAGTCTCGTTCCTCGAAACTATGCGGAAAGAGCCGGGCCTGAAGCCCGGCGACAGGCTGCTTTCCGTTACAACAACATCCTTTGACATCGCAGGGTTGGAACTTTGGCTGCCGTTGACGACCGGCGCGACCGTTGTTCTCGCCAACCGCTCCGAGCGTTTGGACGGACGGGCACTGGCGTCACTGCTCAGCCGGGAGCAGATCGCCATGATGCAGGCTACTCCGGCCACATGGCGGCTGCTGCTGGATTCCGGCTGGTCCGGAATGCTCCGGCTAAAGGCGCTCTGTGGCGGCGAGGCAATGCCACGGACGCTGCCCGCCGCACTGCTGCCGCGGGTGGGGTCGCTATGGAACATGTACGGTCCGACAGAGACCACGATCTGGTCGACTTGCTTGAAAATCGAAGTGGAAGAAGACGCGGTCTGCATTGGCAAACCCATCGCGAATACCCGCATTGCCGTGATGGATGACAAGGGTAACGCGCTCCCGTCCGGCGTCGTCGGAGAACTTTGCATCGCTGGTGCTGGCGTGGCCCGAGGATACCGGAACCGCCCCAACCTTACGGCGGAAAAATTCACGGCTCTGGAGTTTCCAGGTAGCGGGCCTGTCAGAGCCTACAGAACCGGCGATCTGGTTCGCCAGCGCAGCGACGGTCAAATCATCTATGTCGGACGCAACGATTTTCAGGTCAAGATCCGCGGTTTCAGGATCGAACTGGGTGAGATCGAGGCCCGTCTGGCAACTCTAACTGGCGTCGCCGATTGCGCGGTGGATACCTGGGAGCCGGAAGGCGGGCAGGTTTCACTCGTGGCCTATGTCGTCCCCTCGAACGGTTTTCCCTTCGATATCGAAAAGACGCGTTCAGAGCTGCGCAAAGTGCTGCCAGAATACATGGTTCCTGCGGCCTTTGTGACGCTGGATGCAATACCGCTGACACCCAACCGCAAGGTTGATCGAAGAGCGCTCCCCAAGCCGAAAAGCGAAGATGCAAATCGGGTAGCACTGCCAATCGCCGACGTCGCGATGTCCGATGCTGAACGTCGCGTCGCCGAAATATGGTGCGATCTGCTCGATATCTCCGGCGTCGGACTCCACCAGAGTTTTTTCGACGTCGGCGGCTACTCGATGATCCTTGTAACACTGCATGAACGGCTCAGCAGCGAATTCAAAGCAACCCTGCCTCTGGTCGAGTTGTTCCGCCTGACCACTGTGGCACTTCAGGCTGCGGCCTTCGAACATGGGACAAGCGAAACCGACAACGGATCGGTTGCACAGGCACGACAACGCGCAGAGAGATTTGCCAATGTCTGATGCGCCCGTCAGCGGGTCCGGATTTCCGGCCCACGCCGTGGCCGTGGTCGGAATGGCCGGAAGGTTTCCCGATGCGCCCGATTTGGGATCCTTCTGGCGAAACATCAGGGATGGTGTTGAATCCCTGCGTGATTTCACACCCGACCAGATGACTGCGGCTGGCGTACCGACGGCGCTGCAAAACAATCCGCGTTTCGTGCGCAAGGGCACGGTTCTGGATAACTCTGACATGTTCGATGCCGAGTTCTTCCAGATTTCTCCGGGCGAAGCGCAAATTATGGATCCTCAGCAGCGCCTGTTTCTGGAATGCGCCTGGGAGGCGCTCGAACACGCCGGTTATACGCCTGGTGGTTTTGACATGCCTGTAGGTATTTACGCAGGCGTCAGCATGAACACGTACCTGACGTTTCATATTCTCGGAAATCGCAAGCAGGCCGAAGCGGCGGGCGCGTATCAGCTTATGCTCGGCAACGACAAGGATTTCCTCTGTACTCGGGCGTCCTACAAGCTGGACCTGAAAGGTCCGAGCGTAACAGTGCAGACCGCCTGTTCCACCTCACTTGTCGCGGTCGAAATGGCGTGCCGTGCCTTGGCGCGCGGTGAATGCGGCATGGCGCTTGCCGGGGGCGGATCGATCAACTTTCCGCAACAGACCGGGTATCTCTATCAGGAAGGAATGATCTTTTCTCCCGACGGCCATTGCAGGCCCTTCGATGTAGAGGCCCGTGGCACCCGCGCCGGGGCAGGTGCCGGACTGGTCATGCTCAAACGTTATACGGACGCCCTGCGCGATGGCGATACCATACATGCGGTGATCCGGGGCGCAGCGGTAAACAACGACGGTGCTGCCAAGGCAGGATATACCGCGCCCAGCATCGATGGGCAGGCAGAGGTGATAGCCACGGCGCAGACAATCGCCGGGGTAGAACCGCGGACGATTACTTACATTGAGGCGCATGGGACCGCCACTCCGCTTGGTGATCCGATCGAAATAGCGGCTCTGACCAGGGCGTTTCGCGACCGTACCGACGATACCGGATTCTGTCGCCTTGGTGCCCTCAAGGCGAACATCGGCCATCTCGATGCAGCGGCAGGCGTGGCCGGTCTGATCAAGACGATCCTCTGCCTCAAAAACGCGTATATCCCGCCAGTGGTCAATTTCCGCGAACCCAATCCCAAGCTCGCGCTGGAAGACAGCCCGTTCACCATATCGGCTGAGGGTTCGGACTGGATCTGCGAGGGACCTCGTCGTGCCGCCGTCAGTTCCTTCGGAATCGGCGGTACAAATGCGCATCTGATTATCGAAGAGGCACCGCAAATCAGCGCGAGGCCCGCCGATACTCGACCGAGAACGCTTGTCCTATCGGCCCGTACCCAAACTGCACTGGCAGAGGTATCGAACCGACTTGCGGGCAGGCTGAGCGACCCTGACGCGCCGACACTGCATGACGTCGCACACACATTGCTTTCGGGCCGAAAGGCATTTCGTCACCGGAAGTTTGTCGTTGCATCCGACGCAGAAGAGGCAGCTGAGGAATTGCGTCGTCAAAGCCGGGGCAGCGTGCATGACGGCGGCGCACGCCGCGTGGCCTACATGTTCAGTGGTCAGGGCAGCCAATTCGCGGGAATGGGTGCCGGTCTGTACGCCGAAAACGCAACCTTCAAGGATGCTTTCGACCTTTGTGCTGACATCCTTACGACCCCGTTGGGCTGCGACCTGCGCGACGCGGTCCTCAAGGGCGATGATCCCCGTATAAATGAAACATGGCTGACTCAGCCCGCGCTTTTTGCGCATGAATATGCGCTTGCCAAAACTTGGATGGCTCTTGGCATCGCCCCGACCGCGATGATCGGTCATAGCATTGGCGAATACGTCGCCGGGCATCTGGCCGGTGTCATGTCGCTCGAAGATGCCCTGTCACTTGTGACCCTGCGCGGAAGTCTCATGCAAGAGATGGCGCCGGGAAGCATGGCCGCCGTTCCTCTTCCCGCTGGCGAACTGCGGCGGCGACTCGCTGGACGGGCAGAAATCGCGGCAGAAAACGCTGCTGAACTGAACGTCATTTCGGGAGAAACCGAAGCGATTGAAGAAATTGTCTCCGAGCTTTCCGGTGATGGAGTTGCCGCCAAGATGCTGCGGACCTCGCATGCCTTCCATTCAAGCATGATGGAGCCTGCCCTTGATCGCTTTATCGCCGCCGTCGAAAATATCGACCTTAGCGCACCCAAGGTCGATTATATCTCCAACGTGAGTGGAACGTGGATCACGCCACAAGAGGCAATCTCAGCCGACTACTATGCCCGCCACCTGCGTGGCACGGTCAAATTCGAAGCAGGTCTGCGCGTTTTGGGAGAGGACTCATCCGTATTCTTGCTAGAGGTCGGCCCGGGCACGACGCTTGCGACGCTCGCACAGATGACCTTCCCGGCATCCCGCGCACGCATAAGCGCCTCGCTCTCCCATCCGGGCGAGCAAAAGCCTGACGGCAAGGCGATGCTCGAAGCGACCGGCAGGCTGTGGGCTGCTGGCGTACCGATCTCGCACACAACTAATCAAGCGCAGGAGGATGCAACAGCACGCCGCGTGCCACTGCCGACCTATCCTTTTGAAAGATCGCGCCATTGGGTCGATCCTGCGCCCGGAACCGAGACTGGCCTCGCAATCAACGCAGAGCCAACACTGCCGCGCGTGACCGCCAATCCGTACCTCTGCCAGCCGGTATGGTCCACCGCACCGGTCGTGCCACTTCTCCGTCTTGAAGGGCGCTGGCTAATACTAGTCGAAACTGCCGATCAGGCCCAGGCTCTGAAGAAAGAATTACAGGAAAAAGGCGCGCATGAAGTCGTGGCCATTCTGCCTGGCCATCTGCCACGGACAGGCCCGATTGCCGTTGCCCGGCCGGGAAATCATCAGGATCTGGTGGCGGTCCTCGGTGCTGAAGGGACGCCCATTTCAGGCATCGTCGTGGCGTGGGGAGCTTCGGATAACAAGATCGACGGACGCATGTCTCTGGACGTAGGTCTTTCAATCGCCCACCTCGCACAGGAGGTCCCGATTACTGCGCCGGTTAAAGTGGTCTTTGTGACCCAATCCGCGCAATCCGTTCTGGGTGAACGCGCGTTGCGGCCTGACATGGCACAATCAGCCGGGCCGGTACTTGCGCTTTCTGTCGAAGACCCGCGCCTCCAACTGCGCCATCTCGATCTTTCCGCTAACGACACTGATCAAGGAGACCTGCACTTCGCTGCCCTGATCGCGGACGAAGCCTGTCGCGACGATTTCGAAATGACCTGCGTCCGCCGCGCGGGCATTCGTTTCCACCGTCGTTTTGAGCCGGTCGCGCCGCCAGCCGAAGGTCTCGCTCTGCCCGATGGTGCAGTCTGCCTGATCACCGGAGGGCTTGGCGACCTTGGACGGCAAATCGCTTTGGCATTGGCCAAAGCAGGGCGGATAAGATTGGTGCTGACCTCGCGCAAAAAGCTTCCCCCTCGCGCCGAATGGGAAGAACTCATCTCGAGCACAAAAGAGGACGCCAAACTCTTTTCCGATTTGATCGAGATTGAAGACCAGGGTGCCGAATTGTTTGTTGCCGATTGCGATATGGGTGACGAGGCGCGGCTATCAAACATCCGCAACGAAATCCTCGAACGTTGGGGGGCGCTGGATGTCATCATACATGCCGCCGGTTACGCAGGCAGCGGCGCTCTTGCGATACGTCAGACCGCCGAGGACGTGTCGCGGACCCTCGTACCGAAAGTGGACGGACTTCGCGCATTGGCCCGCGTCTTTCGAAAGGACGAGCTGGGCCTTGTTGTCTTGATGAGCTCGATCAACTCGCTGGTCCCGGCGGCCGGGGCAATCGATTACGCCGCTGCCAATGCCTTTCTGGATGTCTGGCCGCAAAGCGCCGAACGCCCCGAGTGCTGGAAAAAGGTAACCGTATTCAACTGGGACGCGTGGGCGGATATCGGCATGGCCGCGCGCCGCCAAATGCGACGCGAAGACCCTGACCTGCGCATGATAGATGCCGCCGCCGCGACTGATCTATTCATGCGCATCGCCGCCGGTCCAGAGCGTCAGGTTGTCGTAACGCCCCACGACCTCCCAAGGCTCGCGGTCGAGATGAAGCGTGCGGCCATTGCACCCACCCCCACCGAACAACCTGAAATCGCGCCCGAAGCTCAGCTTACCGGCAGCGAGTTTGCGACGCGAGACAGCTTTGAAAGTGAGGAAGAATATCAGGTTGCGTTGCTCTGGGCCGAATTGCTGCAGACCGAGATCACCGGCCCGCAAGAGGACTTTTTCGAACTCGGAGGGCACTCCCTTATGGCGACCCGGTTCCTGTCACGGCTGGAAGTCACGACATCCGCGCAGTTGACTCTCAGAGATGTCTTCGACGGTCGAACGATTGCTGCGATTGCCAGCAAAATCGCAAGTTCGAATGGAGCATCCGATGGCGATGAACATGACGCGGGCCGGGAGGAGTTCATTCTGTGACGGCGACAGAATTATTGCAGGAAGTCCGCGCGCGGGGCGGTCGCATTGCATTGGCTGGCGAAAACCTCCGCTTGTCGGGACATGTCGGTAGCCTGAGCGAGGAACTGCGCCAGAAAATCCTCGATCACAAATCCCAGATAATGGCGATCTTACGCGAAGAGGAAAACAAGGGCGCGACCATCCTCCCCAAAGACGGTCCCCTGCCGCTGTCCCATTTCCAGGAACGCCTCTGGATCATCCAGCAGCTTGATCCGTCAGCGACCGAATACAATCTGGTTACGGTCTGGGCCATGGAGCATACTGGTGCAGAAGCACTCGAAGCGGCGTTAAGAAATGTGGTGACACGGCACAGCATATTGCGCACTGTTTTTCATGAAACTCCAACCGGCCCCGAAGCAGAGGTGCTGGAGCCGGATTGCGTCTCAATCGTGGACGTCGACCTGTCCGACCTGAACGAAGCGCAAAGCAAACAAGCGCTGGCCGAACTTGTGGAGCGCGAAACCCACCGTGTTTTCGAGCTGGACAAGGCACCGCCAGCACGCTTCGTGATACTGAATTTGGCGAATGGCGATACCGCGCTTCTTGTTGCGGTACATCATATCGCCATCGACCACTGGTCTCTCTCGATCCTGCGGCGCGAGCTGACAGCAGCGCTTTCTGAACCATCCGCTTATTCAAAACAGGCCGGGCTTCCAGAATACGCCGATTATGCAGGGTGGCAGCGGCGGCGACTGGACCCGTCGCGCCTTTCCGAGCATCTCGATTGGTGGGAAAAGAAACTTGGCGGTCACCCCGAAATGTGCACCTTTCACGCCGACCTTGTGCCGGGGCTCGAACCGGAGGGAACCAGCCGGTCGTTTGTCTGGGACAGGGACTTCTCAGAGCGGCTGCAAGCCTTTGCGAACGAGCGCAATATCAGCTTGTACATCTGTCTTCTCGCCGCCGCTTCGATCGCGTTGCATCGCCACACCGGCCTCGAGGATATCGTACTCGGTAGCCCTGTTGCTCTTCGTGAACGGGCTGAGTTCGAAGGCATTATAGGCCCCTTCGTGAACACTCAGGTACTGCGGATGGACCTTTCCAGCAATCCCTCGGTGGCCGAGGTTCTGGAGGCCTGCCGTACTTCCATGCTGGATTCATTCCCGCATAGCCACGTACCATTTGAAATGGTGGTAGACCGGCTTCAACCGGTGCGCAGCCTGAACCGGTCACCGCTCTTTCAGTTTGCCGTGGTACTGCAAAACGCCGACGACACTCAGGTCGAACCGATATTCGGCGGTGGTGCGATTCACGACATGACGTGGATCGTACGGACGTCCGGCGGACAGGTCATGGGCGCAATTGAATATCGCTCCGACATCTATCTCGGGGACACGGTAGAGCGCATTATCGAACGGCTGGAACTGATCCTACGCTGTATGCTTCAAGACCCCGAAATCAAATTAGCCGACATTCCCCTGTTATCGCAAAACGACCGGCGGATTCTGTCGAATGAATTCATACCCACCGAAGTCGAATGCGATGCGGTTCCCTATCCAGTCCAGTTTTCCCGGATTGCCGAACAGGTCCCGGATTCTACCGCAATCCGGCATGAAGGTGAATCGGTCAGCTACGCGGCACTTGCCGCACGTGCGAACCGAATTGCCCGGTATCTGTCATCTCTCGGCATCGGACCAGGTCAGGTGGTTGGGTTGTGCCTTGATCGAACGCCCGATCTGATCGCCTCCATCATCGCCGTGCAAAAGACAGGTGCAGCACATCTGCCGCTGGACCCGGGGTTTCCCGAAGACCGGCTGAACTACATTCTTTCAGACAGCAGGGCCACTGCGGTGCTGACCGGCGAAGGCACAGCCGGATACCTGACGCTCCCCGAAGACGTAACCGAAATCAATCTGCACTCGGACACTCAGGTGATCGACGCCATGTCTCCGGATGATCTGGACCACGACATCGATCCGGACTCGCGCGCGCATCTCATTTATACATCAGGCTCGACCGGGCGGCCAAAGGGCGTACAGATTTCCCATCGCGCAATGTCCAACCTGTTGGCCGCTTTGCGCGACGAACCGGGAATGAGTCCCAACGACATTGTTGCCGCAACCACAACGGCGTCTTTCGACATCGCGGCGGTCGAATTACAATTACCACTGACCGTCGGAGCCACGATCGAATTGATCAGCCGCGAGGTCGCCACCAATGGTGAAGACCTTGCCGCAGCTCTGGCCGCCTGTGGCGCTACGGTTGTTCAGGCAACCCCCTCGGCGTGGCGACTTCTGATAGAAGGCGGATGGAAAGGTGGCCGAGACATTCTTGCGATCACCGGAGGCGAACCGCTTACCCGAGATCTCGCCGATGATCTGCTTGACCGTGTCGGCAGTCTCTGGAACGGCTTCGGACCCAGCGAGACCACGATCTACTCGACCGGGGCGTGGATCACACCGGGGCGAGACGCAATCAGTATCGGACGACCGGTGCGCAATACACGCGTCCTGCTCCTCGACGAAACCGGGGAACTGGTGCCTATCGGCATGCAGGGTGAGATCTGCATCGGCGGGGCAGGGGTTTTCAAAGGCTATGTCGGCAAACCCGAACAGACCGAGAAAAGCCTCGTATCGGATCCATTATTGCCGCAGAACGCGCCGCTCTACCGCACCGGCGATATCGGACGCTGGGCGCCGAACGGTCAACTCTACCATCTGGGGAGACGAGATAATCAGGTAAAGATTCGCGGTGTGCGGATCGAGCTTGGCGAGATCGAAGCCTCGCTTCTGGCATCGCCCCAGATACGTCAGGCGGCAGTGCTCGTTCATGACTCCGGTCACGGAGATCTGCGCCTCGTGGCTTACCTCGTCTTCGAGGATGGCGAGGAACTGACCGCCAGCGAAGTCCGGCGAAATCTGCGGGCCACGTTACCCCGCTACATGATCCCGTCCGTAATAATGGAACTGCCGAAATTGCCGATGACGCCCGGTGGTAAACTTGATCGTCGCTCGCTGCCTGCGCCTTTCAGGGGCGGCGGTCTGGGCCACCCCGTCGCGGTACCCCCACGCCCGGGAATGGAGCGGGCGCTGGCGGATATCTGGGCTGACGTCCTGCAGGTGGATGACGTGGGTGCGGACGACAATTTCTTTGAACTCGGGGGTCATTCGCTTATAACTCTGCGAGTTGCGAAAAGGGTGCGATCTGAACTGGGGCTGGCTCTCGATCCACGGCTGCTGTTTTTCAAGAGTCTCCGGCAGATCGCTCTCGAATTGACACAACAATTAAGTTGAAAGACAAATTTTCATATGAACCCGTTTTTTCTGGGCAATTCAAAACGCCGGCTGTTTGGCGTCTATCATGCGCCGCGCCTCTCGAGAGGTGCTGAACGCGCGGTAGTCCTCTGCCCACCGTTCGGGCATGAATACATCTATTCCCACCGGTCAATGGCACGACTGGCAACGACACTCGCCGCCGCCGGATTCCATGTTTTGCGCTTTGATTACTTCGGAACCGGAGATTCCGGCGGTGAGGCACGCGATGTTACCCTGGCCGGCTGCCGTGCTGACATTGATATGGCCATCGAAGAACTTCTGGACATGAGCGGTGCCGACCGCGTTTCGCTAGTCGGTCTGCGTCTTGGTGCCACTTTGGCTGTCGAGGTCGCGGCGGGCGATCCTCAGAGGATCGACCGTGTCGTGCTCTGGGATCCTGTCATCGAAGGCGAAGAATACGTGGCGGCACTGTTCGAGGCGGCTGCGACCATGCCGATCGGCATTGAACATCCACACAACCTGCCCAGGACGCCGAACGGCGAATATGAAATCTGCGGCTTTCCCCTGACGGCCTCGCAACGCAGCGAAATAGCGGGCGTCGATATCATGCCGCATCTTTCAAAGCTGCCTCGGCGATGGTTTACGCTGGTGACCAAACCGCTAAAATCCCATGAAATCTTTCGATCTGCCCCCGACGCCAAGGGTTCCCCGGAGGACCACCGGTTTGAACAGATTGAAGACCGCGCCGCCTGGAAAGAAGATTGGCCGCTCAATGCCGGAAACGTTCCTGCACTCGCCATTTCCCGCATCGAGGCATGGATGACATGAACCAGCCGCAGGATGGCAACGCAAAACCTCCGCGTGAGCAAGTTGTCCTGTTCGGCGCTAAACAATCCCTTTGCGGTATCGTGACCCATCCCACCACCAAGACGCCCGGGATCCCGATTGTCGTACTCAACACGGGGATCATCCACCGGGTCGGGCATCACCGCATGTATGTGACTCTCGCGCGTCGCTGGGCCGCGCAGGGCCATCCCGTTGTGCGTTTTGATTTCGGCGGGATCGGCGACAGCCCGGTGCAAAGCGACGAACTGCCTCCACTCGACGCAAATCTCATCAGCATCGGCGAGGTCTGCGACTGGGTTGAAAGCAATCTGGGACTGTCGCGTTTCGTGCTGATCGGTCTTTGTTCCGGCGCCGACCACTCGGTTATTTACGCGGCCCGCGACCCACGGGTAGCCGGTGTGGTTCTGATTGACCCGACCATTCCGCGAACCTGGCAGTTTTTCCTGCGCGATACGCTAAGCCGGCTTAAACGACCGGTGATCTACCGAAATATCCTGAGCGGTCGCGGCAGTACCTGGGCTCGTATCCGGCACCTGTTTGGCGGCAAGGCCCCCGAACCGCGACAGGGAGAGTTTGCCCAGCCACAGCTGGAAACCCCCGAAGCCATCGCCTTTCTCGAAGAGACCTACCAGAAGGCCGTGACCAACGGGGCAGAAATGCTCGCCGTGTTTACAGGGGGACACAGCTTTCAGCACAATTACCGCAGGCAGTTGCTGGACGCTCTGCAAAACGTCGACTTTGGCGAACAACTGGACCTTCACTACTTCAAGGACAGCGATCACACCTTCACGTATCTCAAGCACCGCGAAAGGCTGTTCGCTTTGCTAGACGAATGGCTTGAAAAAAAGTGCAGGACGGCGGGGGAAATCACCCGATAAATACTGCGAAGGATCACTCCACCGGCTGCCCACATTCCCAGGTCAAACGGCGGATTCTTTTCCCCAAGCACAATCCAGTTGAGCTTCCATTCCAAGATCAACCCGCGAGTTCTTCGACAAGATGGTCCATCATCCTGTCACAGGCCTCGAGTTCACTGATTTCGATGAACTCATCAGCCTTGTGGCCCTGATCCATATTCCCGGGACCGCAGACGAGCGTCGATATGCCTGCGGAATGGAAATGGCCGGCCTCGGTGCCAAAACCGACCTTGGTCAACTTTGGCGCAGGAAGCAGCGCGCGAAGGAATTGAACCTCCGTGGAACCGGGGGCCACCTCCAGACCCGGGTACGCGCCAGTCTTTTCAATTGTCACATCTCCGATCCAGTCAGCAGCTTCCTCAAGACGGGCTTCCAAAGACGCCAGCGGATCAGCGGCAAGGTGCCTGATCTCATAATCGATATGGCAAAGATCAGGGATGATATTCAACGCCGTACCGCCGGCCATACGTCCGGCGTGAACCGTGGAATAGGGAACACCGTAGCCCGTATCCTGCGCGCCGGAGGCCGACAGATCCATCTGAAGCGGCCGCAAAGCGCCGATGAAATCCGCTCCCAGATGCAGGGCATTGCGATATCGGGGCCCCATGGCCGAATGGCCGGCCTCTCCTGTGCAGGTCGCCCTGTAAGACGCCTTGCCCTTGTGCCCTGTCGCGATCTGCATCGATGTCGGCTCGCCCACGATGCACAGCCGTGGTCGCTCCATCAAAGGTACCAGTACGGGCATCATCTCGGCGATACCTTTACAACCGACTTCCTCATCGTAGGAAACGACGAGCTTAAGCGGCTCTTTCAACCGAGCTTTCGAAGCCGCTGCAGCGGCGCGGAGCATGCTGGCAAGAAACCCCTTCATATCCGCTGTCCCGCGTCCATAAAGACGACCGCCACTCTCGCGGAGCCGAAACGGCTCATAGCTCCAGTCCTGCCCGCTGACCGGAACCACATCCGAATGGGCCGACAACATGATACCGTCCGGCAGGTCCGGCCCAATACGGGCAAAGAGACCGGCCTTCTTTCCTGTTGGATCTTCGATCCGCCACAGAGAGAACCCCAGATCGCGGAGGTACCGTTCGACCCAGCCGATCAGGTCCAGATTGCTCTCGGCGCTGATCGTGGGAAAGCCTATCAGGTGGTCAAGAATATCTTTCGAATTCATGTGGCCTCACATTATGCGGGCCAGTGTTTCGCAAAGCGGGCGTCGGGTAAACAAGGCTTTGATAAAGCTGCACTTAGGTAGGCCCTATGCGTGAGGGTTCGGCACATTCGCCTTAGTAGGTCACCGTTAGGGACCGGGAGCAGGCGCCCGCAGTTTCAATCCCGGCGTGAGTTCCGGCGTCAGGTTTTCCCTGCAATGGTCGATCAGCGCGCGCACAGTCAGGGTGGTCCTGACACCGTCACCGAGAACCAACCCCATACGCAAGGGCCGCAAAGCATCTGAAAGCGGTACAAAGCGCAACGGTTTGCCATCGGGCGCGCGTTCGGAGGTATGGCGGATGTTGGCGATGGAATATCCAAACCCGTTCGCCACCAGGGAACGCATGACTTCAAGGTCACGTGTGCGCTCGACAATGTTCGGCTCGACTCCGGCTCGGGAAAAGAAAGACAGGAAATAAGGACCTGAATGGGGCAGGTCGAGCAGAACCATCGGATGAGGCGCAAGATCCTGCGGGGTCAGTACCCGGTGATGGGCCAGTTCGTGTATGTCCGGTAAAAGCGCATAGGGCGGCAAGCTGAACAGGGGAACGAACTCGAGATCGTCTGGAATTCCGAGATCGTAGGTCAGCGCAATATCCAGTTCGGCATGACGTAACCCGTCGAAAATCGCCTGCTGATCGCGTTCAAACTGATGGAATTCGACCTCGGGGAACCGCGCAATGAAGCTGCGGCGCAGGTGCGGCAGAACGATCTGGGCAAAGGTAAGCAGGCACCCCATGTTGAGCGGTCCACGCACCCGACGAGAGATTTCATTGGCAAGACTGTTGAGACGGTCTGCCTCGGACAAAACGGTCCGGGCTTGCGCAATGAACTGCCGGCCCGCCTGTGTCAGGGCAAGACCGTGCGCATGTTTGCGAGTGAACAGCTGCAATCCGAATTCAGCCTCCATCTGAGTAATCGCCGTGGAGATGGAGGGAGAGGAAACATTCACCTTTCCTGCGGCCCGGGCAATCGAGCCCGCTTCGCCGACGGCTACGAAATATTCCAGCTGTCGCAAGGTAAATCGTAAGGGCATGTCAAAGCCTGACTTGGTTGCTGTTAGCTTTTGGCTAAGACGCGGGGCGTTCCGGGTCAAGAAAATCGAACGGACATAGAGTAGTTATCCAGTGCTTCAAGTGCTCTTGGAACAGACCGGCACGTTCTGAGGGTTCTCTCGGATGCCTCCGGCGGGGATATTTTGACACCCAAAGAAGGAACAAGGGGGTGACCCGTTACATGCGTTGGCCTGGTCAAGAAAGCGGTTTTGGATTCTCGCAAAAGCGCGAAAATTTGAGCGCAGCTTTCCTCTAATCGTCGCCGGGGACACCGTAGGACGGGGCCTCGCTGGGGTCCAGCGCACGCTGGATATAGGCATCGAGCTGGGGTTTGTAGACCTCCCACGCGCGGGCAATATTCTCGATCGGGTTGTCTTCCGTCCAGTCGCAACGCAGGTCGGCCACCGGCCAGCTGACCCTGTCAACGATGAGCATGCCGGCAGAATGGACCAGCCCGGCTTCGCCCCCTGCTGCAAGACCAGCACGCATCGCGGCGATCAACCGGTCTCCGATATGGCCGGTTGCGGCAAGGTAGCCATCGACAATGACCTGTGGCACGCTTTCGTTGGCCAGAAGGTTACCGCCAGAAGCGACATTTTCAGCCTGCGCGTGCGTCCAGATGCCAAGGCTGTTGGGACCGGAATGGATAGCTGTTTTTCCATTCACATCCACCGCAAGAATCTGGCGGTAGTCGATGAATTTCGCCCGGGATTGCACCTCTGCAATGGCGTCGGATGCGGAAAGTCCACTCTCCATCAGGTCCAGTGTCAGGGGACCAAGAGTCGGGTCGGTGACATTCTGGCTGGCGACCGCACCGACGCCCGCGCGGGCATAGGCACATCGCGCAGCCACGGCAGGAGAGGAGGATGAGATCGCAAGTCCGAACATGCCGGTCTCGGGGCAACGGGCGACGAGAGAGAAGGTCATGCGCCTAGTCCGGAATCACGGCAGTGGCTTCGATTTCGACCAGCCAATCGGGACGGGCGAGAGCAGTTATGACCAGACCGGTCGAAACCGGGTGCACACCCTTGATGTATTCCCCCATGGTCCGGTAGACGGCTTCGCGGTTGCGGACATCGGTCAGAAACACCTGCACGCGGCACACATGTTCCATTCCGCCGCCTGCTTCCTCCATCAACTGGCGGATGTTCTGCATGACCTTGTGGGTCTGCACAACGGGATCGTGGCTGTCGATGTTCCTAGCGGTATCCAGATCCTGCGGACACTGGCCACGCAGAAAGACCAAATGCCCGCGGGCGACGACCGCCTGAGAGAGGTCGTTGTCGAGATTCTGTTCAGGGTAGGTATCCCGCGTGTTGAACTTGCGGATGCGCGTGTGGGCCATGTCAGTCTGTCTCCGGGTGACGCTCAGGCGTCGATGGTTTCTTGGAACGCAGGAACGGTATAAGCCATGTAGCCGCGCTGCTTTGCAATATGATCGGCGACATACCGGGCGTCGAACCAGACCCCCCAGATAAACGACGACCCGCGACGGGTCTGCCAAGGCAGACCGAGG
The DNA here is from genome assembly GCF_052826185.1 of Heliomarina sp. Taxonomy (NCBI): domain Bacteria; kingdom Pseudomonadati; phylum Pseudomonadota; class Alphaproteobacteria; order Rhodobacterales; family Roseobacteraceae; genus Heliomarina; species Heliomarina sp. The sequence continues at coordinate 63,852 of NZ_JBRBUI010000019.1, forward strand.
AAATAGATGCCCGGCTCGGCGGAGACCCCACGTTGGTGTTTCGGGCGATTGTTGTCGTCCAATGCTTCGGAGGGCAGCCAGGAATAGTCCGAAGAAAAGCCGGTCGCCCAGATGATCGTGGTGATTCCCACCTCGGCGAGATCCAGCGACAGGATCGGGTCTGTCATGCAGGCCGGGTCGGACAAAAGCCTGCGTGCCTCTGGATCTTCTGGCAGCTCAAGCCCATTGCGCGCGACAAAGGCATCGGCCTCATCAAGGAGATTTTGCAGGTAGGCATCGCCATTGCGGATATTGCGGGTCAGGTCAGTGGCAAAAGTCAGCTTGCCATCCAAATACGTCTCCGTCCTGCCGAGCAGCGTCATTCCCTTATGCGCCAGACGACGGAAGTCGATGGTCTCGCCACCGCGCGCGCCGGAGACCGCAATGGTCGTGTGTTCCGCGCCCGGAGTCGCTTCCATGTCCCATTTGTTCAACACACCCAGCCACCAGACGAAATCGCGCCCTCGGTAGGCGCGTGGCGGGCGGTCGTGTGGACCAACCGACAGATAGACATTGCGTCCGGCCTCCAGCAATTCGTCGGCAATCTGCACACCCGATGACCCGGCACCGACCACCAGCACCGCGCCTGCGGGCAAGGCCGCCGGATTGCGATAAACCGATGAATGGATTTGAGTTAGCGTGGCAGTTTCAGGTACGAGAGCGGGGATCACGGGAATCTGAAAAGCCCCCGTCGCGGCGATCACGTAATTGGCTTCGATCACGTTTTCTGATGTTTCAGCTCGAAATCCCGGACATCCGTCAAGACGCGAGACGTTCCTGACCTCAACACCAGTGCGGATCGGGGCCTTTATCCTGTTGGCGTAGTCGACGAAGTAATCGGCTACACTCTCCTTGGCCACAAAATCATCGGGACCGTCGTTCTGGAATTCCATCCCCGGGAAGCGGTCGTGCCAAGCGGGACCATTTGCCACTAAAGAATCCCAGCGCTCCGAACGCCAGCGTTCGGCAATACGATTTCTCTCCAGCACGATATGTCCGATGCCATTGGCGCTCAGATGTTCGCTTGCCGCGATACCGGCCTGTCCTGCTCCAACGACCAGCACATCTGTTCTCTCGATCTTTTGCATCGGTATCAGCCTCTTTGGTCCTCGGCACACTGCAGCAATGATTAACCGTAGCTTGACGTGGCCATGCTTCGGAGGAAAGCACTTAGTTCCTGAGCTTGGCTTAGGCTGGGCCTAATTAAGGAAGTTCAGGCAGGACTGCTCAATCCAGTTTCATTTCCTCCACCAGTTCAAGCAGGTTCGCCAAGGTGGATGAATTGTCGTCGCGCCTCCAGATCAGGCCGGTCTCCAGTTCGGGCGCGGCTCCCTCAAGATCAATGTAGCGCACACCGGTCCGGGCGAGGTGGCGCAGCGATCGCGGGACAAGCGCAATGCCCATTCCAGCAGAGACAAGGCTGATGATTGTTTGCATCTGAATGGCATGTTGAATGACATCGGCCGATGCCCCTCTGGCGGCATAATATTCGGTGACGAGATCATGGAACAGGGGCGCTGCATCACGTGGAAACACGATCAGGGGCGAGGCGATCACGTCTTCTGCTTTTAGTTGCCCACCAACCGGGTTCAGACGTTTTTCGTTGATCCAGCTTTCAGGTACGGCCGCGACAAGCGGCTCGCGTATCAGGCGACGATAGAAAAATTCCTGCGGAAGCCTTTCCCGGTTGGGCGGGATGATGATCCCTGCATGGCCGACCCCATTCGATAGCGCCGCCGTCTGCTTGTCGCTCGTCGCCTCAGTGAGGGAGAGGTTCACATCCGGGTAGAGCTGGCGAAAACGATGAACCAGAACCGGCAAAACGCTGTAATCTGCGGTGCTGACGAATGACAGAGAGAGGCTGCCTGCGCGCCCTTCGATCAGGCGCGCGGCGATTTCGGGCAATGTCTCCAGATCGGCGATCGCGCTGGCAACATGCGGCGCCCATTGAGCGCCAAAGGGCGTCAGTTCAACATGGCGGCGGCTCCGCAGGAACAAGGGCGCGCCAAGCTCCTGCTCAAGGGACATGATAGACTGGCTGAGCGGCGGCTGCGTCATGCCCAGCAGTTCTGCAGCGCGCCCGAAATGCAGTGTCTCGGCCACTGTCAGAAAGTGCTTCAATTGTCGCGCGTTCATCTTCTCATACTCAAAGAATATCAATAAGACATGTTTAATATATTTTACTCTCATAGGCGACTGGCTTAGTCAGGCCTCACCAATCCAGCCAAGGGAAAGCCAGATGCCCCGCTATCGCTCAAGAACAACAACGCATGGACGTAATATGGCAGGGGCCCGTGGTCTCTGGCGGGCGACCGGCATGAAAGAAGGCGATTTCGGTAAACCGATCATCGCCATCGTGAACTCTTTCACGCAGTTCGTGCCCGGGCATGTGCATCTCAAGGATCTTGGCCAGATGGTCGCGCGCGAGGTCGAAAAGGCAGGGGGCGTGGCCAAGGAATTCAACACCATCGCGGTGGATGACGGGATCGCAATGGGCCATGATGGCATGCTCTATTCGCTGCCATCGCGTGAGATCATTGCCGACAGCGTTGAATACATGGTCAACGCGCACTGTGCCGACGCGATGGTCTGCATCTCGAACTGTGACAAGATCACGCCCGGTATGCTGATGGCGGCCATGCGGCTCAATATCCCGGTGGTATTTGTTTCCGGTGGTCCGATGGAGGCCGGCAAGGTCGTCTGGGATGGTAAAGAAACCGCGCTGGATCTGGTCGACGCGATGGTAGCCGCTGCGGATGACAGCTATTCCGATGAACAGGTCAAAACCATCGAACAAGCGGCCTGTCCGACCTGCGGTTCCTGCTCGGGCATGTTCACCGCGAACTCGATGAACTGCCTGACCGAGGCGCTCGGGCTGTCCCTGCCGGGCAATGGCTCGACCCTTGCCACCCATGCGGATCGCGAACGGCTCTTTGTCGAGGCGGGGCATCTGATCGTCGATCTGGCCCGGCGGCATTACGAACAGGATGACTATTCGGTTCTGCCAAGGTCCATCGCAACGGTGAAAGCATTTGAAAATGCGATGACGCTAGACATCGCGATGGGCGGGTCGACCAATACCGTGCTCCACCTTCTTGCGGCGGCAAACGAAGGCGAGGTCGATTTCGACATGGCGGATATCGACAGGCTTTCGCGCAACGTGCCGGTACTGTGCAAGGTCGCGCCCGCCAAGAACGACGTGCATATGGAAGACGTACACCGGGCAGGGGGCATCATGTCGATCCTCGGTCAGCTTGATCGGATCGGCCTGCTCGATACTTCTGTCGGCATGGTTCATGCGGGCAGCATGGCCGAGGCACTGGAACGCTGGGATGTGACCCGGACGGACTCCCAGACCGTGCACGATTTCTATCGCGCGGCGCCCGGCGGGGTGCCGACGCAAACCGCATTCTCCCAGTCGCGCCGGTATGACACGCTGGACGTCGACCGCGAGAACGGTGTCATCCGGGATGCCGAACATGCGTTTTCAAAAGATGGTGGTCTTGCAGTGCTCTACGGCAACCTCGCCGAAGATGGTTGCATCGTCAAAACGGCCGGTGTCGATGAGTCGATCCTGGTCTTTTCAGGCCCGGCACGTATCTTCGAATCTCAAGACAGCGCGGTAAACGCCATTCTGACCAACAAGGTGCATGAAGGCGATGTGGTGCTGATCCGCTATGAAGGACCGCGCGGTGGTCCGGGCATGCAGGAAATGCTCTACCCGACCTCGTACCTCAAATCCAAAGGTCTGGGCAAAGCCTGCGCACTGGTGACCGACGGACGTTTCTCCGGCGGTTCCTCCGGCCTTTCCATCGGCCACGTCTCACCGGAAGCTGCCGAAGGCGGCACCATCGGTCTGGTCGAAGAAGGCGACCTGATCGAAATCGACATCCCCGCTCGCAAGATCCAGCTTTCTGTAGATGACGCGATATTGGCCAAGCGCCGCGAAGATCGCGCTACCAAGGGCTGGCAGCCCGAGGAAAAACGGACCCGCAAGGTTTCCTCTGCCCTCAAGGCCTATGCCGCGCTGACGACATCGGCGGCGCGTGGCGCCGTGCGTGATGTTGAGCAGCTGTCGCGGAAATAAGAGCGACTCGACCTTGTCGAAACCGATCATGCAGCCGGACATCCGAAAAGGTGACCGGCTGTTCTTGCAAGATTATGACCAACCGCGTGTAAGAAACACGGCAGCGGGCGGATCCTTCTATGCCATCGCGGGCTGATTTTGCGGCTCCAGGCAAAACAAAGCCAGAAATTCGCGGGCCGCGTCCAGATCGCCATCTGCGCTGACCGTCCCGTTCGCGATCAACTCGTCCAGCGGCAGCTTACCATAGACGGCAGCGGCAAGCTGGTTGCCACTACCGCGCAGAATAAAGCTGGCATCAGGGGCGCTGACCGATCTGCTATGCATGCTGCCGTTGGCCAAGTGCAATTCAAAGGCTTCGCTGCCAAAATCCAGCCCTGCGGTTTTTTCATCGCCGCTCGCAAGATCAGCGACCAGATTGACACCCATTGAAATCACCAGCGCAGAGGGGCTGATGAAACGCTTTGGATCATGCCCGGGGACGATCAACGCCCAACGGCAAAGCGCTTCGAGCACGGGCAATAACCCGCGCCCCTGATCGGTCAGACTATAGATGCCAAGCCGTTCGTCGTGGTTGATGACCCCAACCTCGGCCAGCTGCGCCAGTCGCCCGGTAAGAACGCTTGCCGTAATGCCGGGCATCCCGGCCCGGATCATCCGAAACCGCTTTGGAGCAAACATCAGCTCGCGTACCACAAGCAGCGCCCAGCGATCCCCGATCAGGTTCAGCGCATGCGCGGCGAGACAGCCCTCATCATATCGCATATTCCGGTTTTTTGCCGGTTCAGTCATTAAAAAATACCAATGGTTGCTTTTTAATACTAACCTTGGCACGCTATATGTGCAAGCGAGATTCGCTCTGCTGTCTTTCGACGGGAGTTTCGAAAATGACTTACTTTACTGGTATGGTGGCCGCAGTACCCACCGGGAACAAAGACGCCTACATCAAGCACGCCGCTGCATCCTGGCCCATTTTCAAAGGCTATGGCGCAACCCGGATGGTCGAGACGTGGGGCGCGGATGTTCCCAAAGGCAAAGTCACAGATTTCTTTGGGGCCGTGCAGGCAAAACCCGAAGAAGCAATCGTGTTTTCCTGGATCCAGTGGCCCGACAAGGTGACGGCAGACGCAGCCTGGGAGAAAATGCCGTCCGATCCCCAGATGGCCACGCTGGCTGATATGCCATTTGACGGCAGCCGCATGATCTACGGCGGCTTCGCGCCGATCTACGAAGGCGGCAATGGCGCCGATGCCGGATATTATCAGGGTTTTCTGCTGGCCGTCCCCAAGGGCAACAAAGAGCCTTACGCGAAAATGGCCGACGAGGGCTGGGACATGTTCAAGAAAAAGGGCGCGCTCGGCATGATCGAAGGCTGGGGTGAGGATGTTCCTCACGGCAAGACCACCGATTTCTACATCGCAACGAAAGCCGAAGAAGACGAGGTTCCCGTCTTCAGCTGGACGGTCTGGCCGGACCGCGCCACCTGCGAGAAGGCCGCCCAAGAGATGCAGGCTGAGATGAGCGACATGGACATGTCAACGATGCCTTTCGACGGAAAACGCATGATCTGGGCCGGGTTCGATCCGCTCTTCGACTCGGGTAAAGTGGCATGACATTGACACTTTATACTTACGACTGGCTACCAGAATTCCCGCGCGGTTTCGTGCGGGACATGCGGGTGAGATGGGTTATCGAGGAGCTCGGCCGCTCCTATGTCGTAAAGCCCCTTCCGGCCAGTCCCAAAAGCGACGGGCATCTCCGGATGCAACCCTTTGGGCAGGTTCCGATCATAAAGGATCAGGACCTCACCCTGTTCGAAAGCGGCGCCATATTGTTGCACCTGGGTGCGGGAACCGACCTGATGCCAAATGGGAGGGAGGCCGAAATCACGCAGTGGCTGTTTGCCGCGCTGAACACGGTCGAAGTCGCAAGCGCTCCTTGGCTGAACATGAAGCTGGCTCTGAAGATACCGCAGTTTTTCGGGCCCGCGCCTGCGGCAGACGTGGTCGATCACGCGCGAGCGCTGCTCGAGACGCGACTTTCGGCGCTCGATCGCATCATGGCAAACCATGACTGGCTGACCGAAGATTTCAGCGTGGCGGACATTGCCATGATCGACGTCCTCAGGGTCATTCATGCCGAAGACGGTCTGGTCTCGCACAGCAACCTTACCGGTTATGTTCAACGAGGTACTGATCGAACCGCATTTCGAAAAGCCATGAAAGATCACATGGCACATTGGAAAGCTGCGGATGCTCGTCGTGAGGTGGAGAAGGCTTCATGACAACGATGCAAGCCAACAACGTGGAAAAATCGACGCCGGCCATCGCCAGAATCACCGTATTCCTCTGATACGAAACCGAAGCACGCTCGTGCGCGAGCGTATTCGCCGGAAACAAATTCTTGGCGGTGCATCACGCGCCGCCAGACTTTCCATGGGGTCAGGCAGGAGACGTCCTGCGAGTGCATTTCTCGGTTTGGGAAAGCCGGAGCATCGGTCTGAAAGACAGCCCGGTCTCAAAGCATAGCCAGTCAATTTACTTCCAAATCACCACTCTGGGATAAGCTAAAACGGATCGGCAACCGGGACACCATGATGGTTAATTTCCAGCAAACGACAGCAAGCTAGCTCACAATATTTCGGGAATCGCCAGCACTTTCGGCAGGTGTCCAAAAACCGGGGGTGATATCCGTACACAAACCGTATGACATCTGTACATCAGCCGTATGACGGTCGGGGCCGACCGCCGAACGCAAAAATGTATTGCGCGCGAAGCCGAGATGCTGACAGCAACGAAGGCCGCTCGGCCCTCGACTTCGCGCCTCAACATGGATACATATTTACTATTGTCGGAACGGTCAGCTTACATTCGGACCGCGTTTGGCGCGGACGGCCTGCCGGATTGCCTGCCAGTTCTCGGCCTGTTCCTGTTTACCTTCGGTCTGACACTGGCGCACCATTTGCGCGGCTTCGGCTTCGGCCCGGTCTCCGTGGACGCGGTAAAGGGCGTTTGCGTGCTGGCTAATCTGCATTGTATTCATGGTTTCCTCCTATCGTCGGACAAGTGAATGGCCACGATTCCCCCAGTTGGGGTGGATCGATCATACAGAAGCGAAGGGTACGAGTCATGCATCGCGTACTGGCCTAGGCGACAACCGGCGCTTTCGGCGGGAGAATTCAGAGAGCTCAGACAGATAGCGTTTTTGACCCACCCTGACTGCTAGGGCGGAATGCGAAAACCCGTAACCGGACGGCGCCTCATTTCGCCACACCTCCATGCCAGCAGCAGATGGCCAACCGGCGTCTTTGCTCTTGCGTCCGGGGCGAACCATCCGCAGGTTTGCGGCAAATCGCCAAAGGGGACTGACATGCAATTCATTGAAACCGCCGAAGAACTTCGCGCCATTTATGGCGAGGCGTCGCAGGGGGCGTTGCGCAAACAATTGGCCTCGCTGGATGAACACGCGCGCAAGTTCCTGTCCCTGTCACCTTTCGCGGCAATCGGCTCGCAGGCACCGGATGGCATGGGCGATGTGACGCCAAGAGGCGACCAGCCGGGCTTTACGGTCGCGCTTGACGATCACACCATCGCCATGCCCGACCGGCCGGGCAATGCGCGGCTTGATACGCTGGACAACATCCTGCGCAACCCGGCGGTCGGCCTGATCTTCATGATCCCCGGCATGAACGAAACCCTGCGCATCAACGGAAGGGCGAAAATCACAGCCGATCCGGACCTTTGCGAACGGCTGGCGGTGAACGGCAAACCGGCCAAGAGCGTTATCGTAATCACTGTTCACGAAGTCTACATGCACTGCGCCAAGGCCTATATCCGCTCAAAACTCTGGAAGCCCGAAACCTGGCCCGAGCGCAGCAGCATGCCATCGCTTGGCGAAATATTGCGGGACCAGATCGCGCACGCGGTTGCGGCCGAGCAGATCGACGAAAGCCTTGCAGAAAACTATCGGAAGGAATTGTGGTAGTCGGCACCGTCGGGGCGGCAGATCGCTTGGGATAACCTGTCAACCAGCCAATGCCGGGCGTCAGCCCAGGAAATAGGGCGGTTTGAAGATGCCCATCATGCGGATGGACTTGGCTGCTTCGGCCAATCTTGGGCCAAGGTCGTTTTCGACCACGTCCTCGCGGGCCCGGAAACGCGGCAGACCGCAGGATAGCGCTACGCGCAGGCCGTCCTCGGTTTCGCCAAGCGGCGTAGAGAGAGCGACGATGTTCGGACGCCAATCGCCGTAGGACGAACAGAACCCGGCATCACGGCAACGCGCAATGCTGGCGGCAGTATCCTCGGCATGGGTTGCGAATTCCTCGGGGAAACGCAGCCGTAACTCGGCCAGCTTGTCGTATAGTTCCTGTCCATCGAGCAGTGACAGCAGCGCCCGACCGCTTGCCGAGCGGTGCAGCGGCCCGGTGATCCCGGGTTCGGGGATGTGAGGAAAGCTGATCGGGTCGCCGATGGTCTGCACCTGAACGAATTGATCGCCCGACATCACCGCAAGCGTGACATTGCCCGTGCTCATCTCGGCAATCTCGCGCATCGGACCCACCAGCTGGTGACGCCAGCGCGTTGCCGCGAGAACAGGGTAGGACAGACCAAGGATACGCGGCGCGAGGCGAAAGTTGCCCTTCGTATCGCGCCGCAGATAACCCATGTGCATCAACGTCTTGCAAAGACGGGACACAGTCGCCCGGTTCAGGCCCAGACGCCGCGCGATCTCGGAATTGGCAAAACGATCTTCCTGATCATTGAAGAGTGCGAGGATCTCGAGCCCCTTCATCAGGGTCGATGAAAGCGCCTGATCCGTCGCGTTTTCACCCGGCAGTTCGCACTCGCCCGCATCGGCCCATTCATTCAGGATCGTCTTGCCGTCGCTCAAAGGATTCCCTGCTCCCGATAAGTCTCGATCTCCTGGTCGTCCAGGTTCAGAAGTGTCTTGTATATGTAATCGTTATCCGCTCCCAGACCCTTTGCGGCCCAGCGTATCCTGCCGGGTGCCTTGCGGAAACGGGGCACCAGCCCCTGCATACGAACCGACCCGAAATCTTCGTCGCTGACCGAGACGATCGCATTGCGTGCCTTGTACTGCGCATCGTCGAAAACCTGGTCCATTCCGTAGATCGGCGCGATGGTGCCATTGTGTTCCCGAAACGAGGCGATGACCTCGTCCAGCGTATGCGCCGCGATCCATGCGCCAAAGATCTTGTCGAGCTCTTCGACGTGTTTCACGCGCGCCACGTTCGACGCAAAACGCGGATCGTCCACCAATTCCGGTTTGCCGATGGCGGCCGCGTTATAGCGGAAGGTGCGGTTGGTCGAACCCGCAAGGCTGACATAGCGTTTGTCCGAGGTCATGTAGACATCGGAAGGGGCGGAATAGGTGTTCTTGTTGCCCACCCGTTCACGCACATCGCCAAGCTGGTCGTATTCGATGGGCAGAGATTCCAGCAGGCGCAGAACGGCCTCGGTCATGGCAAGGTCGATCTCTTCGCCCTCTTGCCGGTCGGAACGCACGACCTTGAGCAGGGCGGCGCAGATCGAAAAGGCGCCGAACAGACCACCGATGGAATCGGCCAGAGGATAGCCGGTGTGGACCGGCGGGCGATCCGGGTCGCCGGTGATATGGGTCAGCCCGCCCATGGCCTCGAAGATACGGGCGAAACCGGGCTGGTTCGCCATCGGGCCGTCCTGTCCGAAACCGCTGACCCGCAGAACGACGAGACGGGGATTGGCTTTCCACAGGGTTTCGATATCAAGCCCCCAGCGGTCGAGCGTGCCGGGTCGGAAATTCTCGATCAGAACATCCATCTGCGAAACCAGATCAAGGAAGAGTTTCGCGCCATCGTCTTTACGCAGATCCAGCGTGCCGTGGTATTTGCCGCGATTCGTGACCTTCCACCACAGCGGCTTTCCGTCCTTGAGCGGCGGGAACCCTCGCAGCCCGTCGCCAACGCCCGGAAGCTCGAGTTTGACGACTTCGGCACCGAAATCCGCGAGCAGGGAACCTGCCATCGGGCCGGCAATGATCGTTGCGATATCAAGGATTTTGAGCCCGGAAAGGGGGCCCGCGCCGGTATCGGAGCCGGTATTGGGGGTGGTCATTCACACTCCTCCTATGTGAAACGTGTTTGACAAGTGTTACGATATTTGAAACAACATGGTCAATACGTGCGATTAATGATCCTTGGGGAGGGGTATCATGCATTTCGAGCCGACTGGCAGGGCAGAGGAATTCCGCGATGCGGTTGCGGGATTTTTTGCGAGCGATGTCCTTCCGCGTCATCGCGACTGGGTTCAGCAGGTCATGCGGGAAGGCCGAGAAGCTGACTTTCTGCCCGCGCTGCGCGGCAAGGCACGCGAGCAGGGGCTTTGGAACCTTGCACTGCCCGAACTGGCCGAGAGCGAGCCGGGGACCCGCCTGAGCAATCTGGAATTCGCACCATTGGCAGAGATCATGGGCAAACTGCCCTGGGGCTCTCAGGTGTTCAACTGCCAGGCGCCGGATGTGCCGAACATGGCGATGCTTCAGGCACTGGCGGATCAGGAACAGAAACAGCGCTGGCTCAACCCGCTTCTCGAAGGCGATACACGGTCGGCCTTTGCGATGACCGAGCCGGATGTGGCGTCGTCCGACGCCTCGAACATCGCGACACGGATCAGTTTCGAGGGCAACCAGATCCGGATCAACGGGCGCAAGTGGTTTGCCACGGGCGGCGCGCATCCAGATTGTTCCTTTCTGATCGTCATGGGCGTGAGCGACCCTGAGGCTGGGCGCACCGAACGCCAGAGTATGGTGATCGTGCCGACCGACGCACCGGGCGTCACCATCACACGCGACCTGACTTATCTGGGCTGGGCCGACCATGTTGCGCCGATTGCGCAGATCGAACTGGAGGACGTGGTCGTGCCTGCCAGCAATCTGCTGGGAGAACGAGGCAGGGGGTTCAAGGGCGCGCAGGTGCGGCTTGGACCGGCAAGGATTCACCACGCGATGCGCTGCATCGGGCTGGCCGAGATGCTGGTGGAACTGATGATTGTGCGGGCCCGCGAACGGACCGCCTTTGGCCGCAGCGTGATCGACTACGACACGATCCAGCGCTGGATCGGCGAGGCACGGGTTGAAATCGACATGAACCGGCTGGCGGTGCAGCGCTGCGCATGGCTGCTCGATCAGGGCGGGAACAGCGCGAGCTGGCGGCCGGTTTCGATGATCAAGGTCTCGGTCCCGAACATGTTGCAGAAAGTCGCGGACCGCGCGCTGCAGATCTTTGGCGCGATGGGCGGGCTGGACGATCTCCCGATCCACCACGCCTTTGCCTATGCGCGCTGGTTCCGCATCGGCGACGGACCGGACGAGGTGCATCTGCGCCAGATTTTCCGCAGTGAGCCGCAACCGGAATGGTCGCTGGAGGACAGCCCTTATCTGGCCGTGCCTGAACAGGCCCGGCCGGTCCGGAGGGCAGCGGAATGATCGAAAAGATGTCGCTTCGCACCATCGGGCTTTCCATCGTGGCCGTACTGGCCGCCGCTATGGCGCTGCAGTCGATCTGGGTGGCGTGGTCCGGGCCGTGGAGCATGGCCTTTGGCCGCAACATGCTGATGGGGGCGGCGCTGGTAATCGTGCTGATCAGCTGGCCCGTTTACAGGCTTGACGCTGAACCTTCGCGCGCGGTCAGGATCGCCGGCACGATCCTTGATACCGTGCTCGTTGCCGTCGTGGTCATGGCATGCTGGCGCTTTACGCAGGTCGAACACCTGCAGGAAGCGACCTTTTACATCTTTTCCACCTATGACACCTGGCTGGCGCTGGCGGGATGCGTTGCCCTGCTGGAAGCGACGCGGCGTTTGTTCGGCCTGCCCATCGTAATCATCGCGACGCTGATGATCCTTTACTGTCTTTTCGGCGGCTACCTCCCCGGCATTTTCAACCATGCGGGGGTAGATCTGAACCGGACAATGCAGAATGTCTGGTACGGTTTCCAGGGCGTGTTCGGCATGCCGACCGGCGTGGTGATCCGCGTCGTCATGGTTTTTGTCGTATTCGGCTTGCTGCTTGAAGGCACCGGGGCGTCGGATGCGCTGATCCGCTGTTCGGTCGCTCTGACCGGCAAATCGCGCGGCGGACCGGCCCATGCCGCAGTTGTGGCAAGCGCGCTCTTCGGGTCGATGTCGGGCAGTGTGACGGCCAATGTCGTCGGCTCGGGCACCTTTACCATTCCGATGATCAAGCGCCGCGGTTTTTCGCCCGCGATGGCGGGCGGCATCGAAGCGGCGGCATCGACCGGCGGGCAGATCGTGCCGCCGGTGATGGGGGCCGCGGCCTTTCTTATGGCGGATCTGACCGGCGAGCTTTACACCACCATCGCGCTGGCCGCGCTGGTGCCCGCGATATTCTATTACGGGTCGCTTTTTGCCGCGATTTCGGTGCAGGCGCGGGCGCTTGGGATCGAGCCGATCCCCGAGGCCGAGCGGGTGAGGCTGACCCGGCGGGATTACGTCCTGTCGTTGCAGTTCGTTCTTCCGATCCTCGCCATCGTGGTGGTGCTGGTCGCGGGACGGTCACCGGCGCTGGCGGGCTTTGCCGCCGTCGTTTCGACCGTCGTGCTGGGCCTCTTCCGTAAGCAGAACCGGGAGAATCCAAAAATTTTCCTTGCTGCGCTGGTGCAGGGGGGCAAGGCCTGCGCCTCGATCCTTGTGGCTGTCGGCTGCATCGGCGTGATCCTTGGCGTGCTGAACCTGACAGGTCTGGGGCTGACATTCGCCTCGCTGATCTCGTCGATCAGTGACACATGGCTGTTCGGTTCGCTGCTGGTCACGGCTTTTGCCTGCCTTGTGCTCGGCATGGGAATGCCGACGCTGCCTGCCTACCTGATCATCGTTCTCGTGCTGGGTCCGGTGATGACCAAGCTGGGTGCCGATATGATCGCGGTCCACATGTTCGTCTTCTACTTTGGCGTGCTCTCCGCGATTACGCCGCCGGTGGCCATCGGCGCCTTTGCCGCCGCGCCCATCGCTCAGGCCAGCCCGATGGTGACGGCCTTTGTCGCGCTGCGGCTTGCGGTTACCGGTTTCATCATCCCGTTCATCTTTGTCTACGAGCCATCACTGCTGCTGGTCGTCGATTTCGACCCGGTGAATTTCGCGCGGGTCTGCGTGGCACTGGGTCTGGCGATATGGATGCTGAACACCGGCATCGTCGGCTACGCCGGAGAAAGGATCGGACCGGCCATGCGCGTCGTGCGCATCCTGATGGCCATCGGCCTGATCATTCAGGAACCGGCACTGCAATACGTCTTGATCGTTGCCAGCATTGGCCTGCTTGTCCTGCCCGGGAGGTTCGGGGGCGGCCAGACGGATCAGGCAATGGGGAAACAAGTTTCAGAAACCAAGGGAGGACTATGATGATTTTCAACAAACTCAAGACCGGCGCGCTGGTGCTGGCCACCGGGACCGCGTTGATCGCGGGCACCGTTACCGCCAGCGCCCAGAATTTCCGGATGGCTTCACTGGGGCAGGCGTCGCCGACGACCGTGTTCTCGATCGCGGTCTCGCAGATCATCAAGAAGGACTATGGCTACAGCACCCAGCTGACCACCGGCGCTGTCGGCACCCGGATGATCGTTGACGCGGCAAACCAGCAGCTTGACCTGTTCATGACCGCCGTGTCGATCAACGGCTACCTGCGCGATGGCACTCGGATGTACGAACAACTGCCCAATTCGAAAGAATTGTTCGGCAATATCCGCAGCATCGTGAATTATCCGCTGGGAGCCTATCACGGCATCACCTGGGCTGACTCCGGCATTGAGACCATGGAAGACCTGAAGGGCAAGAAGGTCTATATCGGGCCGCCGTCAAGCGCCGGTCGCACCGTGATCGAACAGGTGATCAAGGGTGTAACGGGCTACGAGGCCAACACGGATTTCGAGCCGGTCAACCTTGACTGGGCTTCGGCCGAGCAGGCGTTCCAGGATCGCCAGCTTGACGCCTATTTCGTTCCCACCCCGATCCCGAGTTCTGAACTGCAACAGCTGTCGGCCCTTGGCGAGTTCCGCGTGCTGGGCATTCCGGACGACAAGGTCGACGAGCCGAGCATTCAGGCCGCGGGCGCCGTGCCCGGTCGGACCTTTGATAAGCTGCAACCGGGTACCTACGGCGGTCAGGTCAACGAAGAGCCGGTGCGCATGGTCAGTTCCATCGTCGGGCTCGGCACCAACAAATGGGCCGATGAAGAGCAGATCTATAACATCACCAAGGCGATTTTCGACCATCACGACGATCTGGTCGCGGCCGCCAAGTGGATGGAAGCGATCACCCCGGAAAACGCGCTGAACCAGATGAACGCGCCGCTGCATATCGGGGCTTACAAGTACTACAAAGAAATCGGCGTCGAGGTTCCCGAGGCGCTGATCCCGCCGGAAGCCGCAGACTGATCAGACGGAACGGGTCTGCGGCGGGTTTCCTGCCGCGGGCCATATCAAAGTCCCCGCAGCCGAAAGACAGGATATGGAGCTTTTCTACACCGACGCGGACCTTTCGTTTCGCGACGAGGTTCGCCGTTTTCTTAACTCGGACCTGCCCAAGGACATCTCGGCCACGTTCTTTGAGTACCGGCGCCACAGCTGGGAACAGATGATCGAATGGCACCGGATACTGGGGCGCAAGGGCTGGGTCGCGCCGAACTGGCCGGTCGAGCATGGCGGCACCGGCTGGACCCCGATGCAGCAGTATATTTTCGACAGCGAGGCGATGCAGGCGGGTGCGCCGCGCCTCCGGCCCTTCGGGCTCAAGATGATCGGGCCGGTGCTGATCCGGTTCGGGTCAGAGGAGCAGAAGGCCCGTTTCCTGCCGCGCATCCTGAGCGGTGAGGATTACTGGTGTCAGGGCTTTTCCGAGCCGGGCGCCGGATCGGACCTGGCCTCGCTCAAAACCCGCGCGGTGCGGGAGGGCGATACCTATGTGGTGAATGGCCAGAAGACCTGGACCACCACGGCGCAGCACGCGAACTGGATGTTCACGCTGGTGCGGACGGACCCCGCCGCAGACCGGCCCCAGTCCGGCATTTCGATGCTGTTGATCCCGTTGGACAGTCCGGGCGTCACGGTACGTCCGATCCGGACCATCGACGGCGATCACCACGTGAATGAAGTGTTCCTTGAGGATGTGCGCGTCCCTGCCGACCTGCTGGTGGGCGAGGAAAACAAGGGCTGGACCTATGCCAAGTACCTGCTTGGAAATGAACGGGTCAGCATCGCCAATGTCGGGCAGAGCAAGGCGGAGCTTGCCTTGCTGAAACGGCTGGCAGCGGAACGGTCTCGCGATGGGATTGCCCTGATCGACGATCCGGTTTTCGGGGCCAAGCTGGCCGATCTTGAGGCGGATTTCCTTGCGCAGGAGGTGACCAACCTACGGATGCTGTCAAGCGTCGCGCCGGGCGGTGACGTGGGCGCGCTGTCGTCCTTTCTCAAGCTGCGCGGGTCCGAGATTCAACAGCGGATACAGGAGCTTGCGATGGAAGCGGCAGGGACAGAGGCCGCGCCGTGGCAGGTGCTGCGCGAGGGTGGCGCCAAGGATGGCTATGGCACCCATGGCTGGCTGTTTTCGCGGGCCTTCACGATTTTCGGCGGATCGAGCGAGGTGATGAAGAACATCGTCGCCAAGCAGGTTCTTGGGTTCTGAGGGGGCGGTCATGAATTTCACGGCGAATGACGAACAGCGCATGATCGCGGACAGTTTTGCCCGCGTCTTTGCGGATGCGGGCTATCCGTCGACTTCGGGGAATAACTGGTGCGCGCTGACAGAGCTAGGCCTGACCGAGGCCACGTTTCCCGAGCCGCGCGGGTTCGGGGCAGGTGTTTCCGACATGGTTCATGCCTTGATCGAATGCGGCAGGGCAGCAGCGCCCGAGCCAGTGATCGGGGCAGCGGTGCTGCCCGGAATCGCCCTGACACGGGCCGGGTCCGCAGCGCCAGAGATGCCGGAAGGAACAGTGTGCCTTGCCGATGGTAAAAACCTTGCGTTGAAAGACGACGTGCTAAGCGGCACGCTTCGGGTGGTTCCCTGTGCGGACGAGGCGGATGTTCTGCTCCTCTGTCTGGCCGATGATCGTCTGGCCGTTGTGCCGATGGCAGAAGTCAAACGCGATACATACCGTCTGGTCGACGGGCGCGGCGCGGCGGACCTTGAGCTGGCCTCGGTCAAGCTTGCCGATGGCGCAATAGGCGGGGTCGTCCCGGGCATGGCCGAATGGCTGCGCGATGTGGCTGCCGTTACTTTTGCCGCAGACGCGCTTGGCGCGCTGCTGGCCCTGCGCGAAATGACGCAGGATTACCTGAAGCAGCGTAAGCAGTTCGGTCGGCCGATCAGCAGCTTTCAGGCACTGCAACACGCGATGGCGGATATCTATCACGACACCGAGCATTTTCTCTCGCTCACGCATTTCGCGGCGCAGACCTGTGAAGGCACGGATATTGCCCTGCGGATGCGGGCGGTGTCATCGCTCAAGCGCTTTCTTGGCGGGCGGATACGTCGTGCCGCCGCTTCGGCGATCCAGCTGCACGGCGGGATCGGAATGACCGAGGAATACGCGCTGGGGCGTTTCGTCAAACGGGTGCTGGTGGCCGACATGCTGAACGGCAGCGCCGATGCACATGGCGCGCGCCTCGCAAAACTGATCGCGGAAGAAACACGCGCGGGCCTGCAAGAGGCCCCGGAACAGGAGAAAGTCGCATGAATACCCAAACCGCCCCGGCCACGGAACTGCGCATAGAGCGAGACGGGCCCGTACTGGTCCTGTCGCTCGACGGGCCGAACAGCCGCAATTCGATCAGCCCGCCGGTCTACAAGGCGATCCAGAACGAGATTATTACAGCGGGTCACGACAGTGCGGTGCGGGCCATCGTGCTGACGGGATTGCACGGGTTCTTCAGCTCGGGCGGCAATATCAACAACCTCAAGGAAAGCGCCAAGAGCACCATGGCGCAGGTCAGCGGCAATACCGACGGTCTGAATTCGATGATCCTAGCCATTCGTAATTGCCCGACGCCGGTTATTGCCGCGATCGAGGGCGGGGCGGCGGGGGCAGGGCTGTCGCTTGCGCTGGCCTGCGACATGATCGTGGCAGCCGAAGGGGCAAAGTTCGTCGTGGCCTATGTGAAGGTCGGGCTTGCCCCGGATGGGGGCGTCACGCATTTCCTGAGCGAGGGCCTGCCGCGCCAGATCGTGAGCGAGATGTGCCTGACCGGCAACCCGGTGGAATCCGACCGGCTTTATGCGCTGGGACTGGTGAATGCCGTGGTTCCTGCGGGCGAGGCGCTCGAGTCAGCCAAGAAGATGGCGTCGAAACTTGCCGCCGGGGCGGTTGGCGCGATGGGTGTGATCAAATCAGAGATCGCTGCGGCCCCGCATAACGACCTTGCGACGCAGCTTGTGCTCGAAGCGCAGGGTATCAATACGGCGCGGTTCGGCGCAGAGGCCGCCGAGGGGCTGGCCGCCTTCCTTGAAAAGCGCAAACCCGATTTCGTCGGGAAGGGGTGATCGGACATGGTGATCAGAAATCCCGAGAAGCTGGAAAGCCTGCTGTCCGAGGTGCATTCATGGGTGCGCGAGGTGGCGCATCCGAACGAAAACCGCGTGGCCGAACTTGACGAGGTGCCCGAGGATGTCGTCGCCGATATGGCGGCGCGCGGGTTCTTTGGCTGGTCCATCCCCGAGCAATACGGCGGGCTTGGCCTGACCACCGAAGAACTTGTGATGGGCGCGATGGAGCTGTCGCAATGCGCGGTGGCCTATCGGGCAAGGGTCGGGACCAATACCGGCATCGGCTCGGAAGCTTTGGTCGCGGATGGCACCGAGGAACAAAAGAGCAAGTACCTGCCCCTGATGGCACGGGGTGAGGCGACCGGCTGTCTTGCACTGACCGAACCGAATGCGGGATCCGAGGCGAGCAACATCGAAACCACGGCGCGGCGAGAGGGCGATACCTATGTGCTGAACGGGATGAAGCGGTACATCACGAATGCACCGATTGCGGACCTGTTCACCGTCTTTGCGCGAACCGACCCGGACAGCACGGGCGCGCGGGGCATTTCGGCCTTTATCGTCGAACGCGGGATGCCGGGTTTGTCGACCTCGGCACCTTACAAGATGATGGGGCAGGCGGGTTCACCCGTGGGCGAGGTTCATTTCAACGATTGCGTGGTGCCGGTCGCAAACCTGATCGGCGGTGTCGAAGGCGTCGGGTTCAAGACCGCGATGAAGGTGCTGAACAAGCAGCGCATCCATCTGGCCGCGCTCTGCACCGGCCCTGCGATCCGGATGCTGGACATGGCAATGGACCACGCGACAACGCGCGAACAGTTCGGCAAGAAGGTCGTCGATTTCCAGCTTGTCTCGGCGCTTCTGGCCGACTGCCGGACCGAGATCGAAGCGGCAAAACAGCTTATCCTCGCCACCGCCCGCAACCGGGACGACGGCGGCGACATCGCGCTTGAGGCGTCGATCTGCAAATACTTTGCATCCGAGATGTGTGGCCGGGTGGCGGATCGCTGCGTTCAGGTCTTTGGTGGCGCGGGTTTTGTCGCAGATCACAGCTCTATCGAGCGGTACTATCGCGACGTGCGCCTGTTCCGGCTTTACGAGGGAACGAGCCAGATTCACCAGCTGAACATCGTGAAGCAGATGCAGCGGCGGCGCGACGCGGCGGGGGCCGGGGCATGATTTCCTACCGGCTTGAGGCCGAGGGTAAGATGAGCCGGGGCAGCCTTGTGCGCATGGAGCGTGGCGCTCTGAGCGAGGGCGATACAATGGTGCGCGTGCTTTATTCCGGCATCAACTACAAGGACGCTCTGGCAGGGCAGGGTAAGGCCCCAATTGCCAAGACCCTGCCACTGAATTGCGGTATCGAAGCGGTCGGGCATGTAGTCGAAAGCACTGACCCGGCACTTGAACCCGGTCAGGCGGTGATTGCGCATGGCATGGGGATGGGCGTGGCGCGTGATGGCGGGTTGGCCGATTACCTGCGCGCAGATGCCGAATGGCTGGTGCCCTTGCCGAAAGGTCTGAGCCTGCTGGAGGCCGCGACGATTGGCGTTGCGGGCTATTCCGCAGCGCTGGCAGTGGATCGGCTGGAAAGCCTTGGTGTAGAGCCTGACAATGGCCCGGTTGCCGTAACCGGCGCCACCGGCGGCGTGGGCAGTCAGGCGGTCGCGATGCTGGCGCGGCTGGGCTACGAGGTTGTTGCCGTCACCTCCAAAACCGATGCTGGAGAGCTGTTGAACACGCTGGGGGCCAAGGAAGTCATTGCGCCGCCGGAAGCAAGCGACCGAATGCTGGACAAAGCGATCTGGGCCGGGGCCGTCGATACGGTTGGCGGCGATGTGCTCGCCTGGTTGCTGCGCAGCGCCAAAGCCGAAGCGGCGATTGCTGCGATCGGAAACGCCGGGGGAAATCACCTGCCGACCTCTGTCATTCCATTCATTCTGCGCGGCATCACCCTGACCGGGATCAATGGCAATTCGCCGCCCGCGCTGCGTCGGCGTATATGGGAGCGGTTGGGATCGGATCTGCGCCCGCCCCGGATATCGGCGATTGCACGGGTCATCGAACCGGAAGACATCGACGAGACGATGGCAGAGATGATTGCGGGGCGCACACGCGGGCGCGCCGTCGTCGCATTCTGCGGCGGTTAAATACTCCATGCAGAACCTGGCCCTGACAATTGCGCCGATTTTCGTGATCGTCGTGCTGGGCAATGTCCTGCGTCGGCTTGGGCTGCCGGGAGATGCGTTCTGGCCGCAGGCGTCGCGGCTGGGTTATTGGGTGCTGATCCCGTCGCTGCTGTTTTACAAGCTTTCGACCGCCGAGGTGGATATCGATCTGATGGCGCCGTTCACACTGGGGCTGGGCGGCGCGTTCTTCCTCGTGGGTTTCGTGATCCTGCTGGTGAGCGGGCTCGCGGGCATGAGCGGTGCACAGCGGGGTTCCGTGCTGCAGGGCGCGGTCCGGCATAATTCCTTCATGGCACTGGCCGTGGCCGAGACGCTTTACGGGTCCGAAGGGCTGTCGCTGGGCGCGCTGGCGGCCGCCGTGCTTGCGCTGGTGACGAACCTTGTCATCGTGCCGGTGCTGAAACTGCTGGGTACAGGCGCCAACGGCGGGCTGGCGGGGCGCCAGGTCCTGAGAGATATCGTCTGTAATCCGCTGATTCTCTCGATCTGCGCCGGGCTGGCAGTGAACGCCTTGGTCGCCGAACGGATTCCCGTGCTGCATGACGGCACCGCGATGCTGGGCGCGGTGGCCTTGCCGCTGATGCTGCTCTGCGTTGGGGCCGGTTTGCGACTAAAGGGCCTGCGGGCACAACTGGCGCCGCTGGCCCTGTCGACGGCAGGCCGGTTCGTGCTGTTTCCGGCTTTCGTCCTGCTGATCCCGACGGGGCTGGATACGTCGACACTTCTGATCCTGCTGATCTTCGCGGCGGTGCCGACGGCCCCTTCCTCGACCGCGCTGGCCGGAGAAACAGGGGGCAACACAGAGTTGATGAACGCAATCGTCACCTTTCAGACCGGCCTTGCCTTTGTGACCTTGCCACTGACTCTCGCACTGGCGGCATTGTGGCTGGGCTGAGTTTGCGGTTTGACGCGGTTCAATTGTGAAACTCTTGCTACGCGGCATTCGATTAACATAATCTTCATTATGCCTCTAAGGCTGTTTTCTCAGCTACGCCCTTTGCCTCTGCCGGTGCCCGGCGTGGGCGTGTACCCCACCAAAGACAGGCCAAAGAACAGGACAAGGCACAGCAACACCCATAACAGCGCCCAGCCGTTAAAGCTCTGGTAAAGCGCGAAACGGATCAGTTCGACCGCATGGGTAAACGGGTTGAAGGCGCAGATGTCGCGCAGCAGCTGAGAGCTTTCGGCCATTTTCCACAGCGGATAGAGCGCTGTCGACAGGAAGAACATCGGGAAGATGACGAAATTCATCACCCCGGCAAAGTTTTCGAGCTGCTTGATGGTCGAGGACAAAAGCAACCCGAGTGCGCCGAGCATCAGCCCGCTGAGCACCAGCGCGGGCAGCGCCAGAAGATATCCGGCGGTCGGCATGGTGATCCCCATCGCGGCGGCGATGGCGAGAAAGACATAGACTTGGAGGATCGAGACCGCGACCCCGGCGACAAGCTTGCAGAAGAGCAGCCACCAGCGCGGCAGCGGCGAGGTCAGCAAGAGCCGCATCGACCCCATCTCCTGATCGTAGACCAGCGAGAGCGAGGACTGCATCCCGTTGAAAAGCTGAATCATGCCGCAGAGCCCAGGCACGATATAGACCTCGTAGGTGATGTAGGTTTCGTAAGGAGGGATGATCGACAGGCCAAGCGCGGCGCGGAACCCGGCAGCAAAGACTACCAGCCAGACCAGCGGTCGCACCAGCGCCGACAGGAACCGGCTGCGCTGGTTGATGAAGCGCAGGGATTCCCGCGTAACGATGGCGGTCAGCGACGTGAGATAGGGGTTCATACCGGGGTCTTTTCCTCCGCCTCCGCGCCGGTCATCGCCATGAAGACATCCGTAAGCGGCTTTCCGGCGGCGATGGTTTCGGCGCGGTCATGGGCGAGCACGCGGCCCCGGTGCAGGATCACCACGTCATCCTGCGGCGCGATTTCATCCACCAGATGCGTCGCCCAGAACACGGTAAGCCCGCCGCCCGCCAGTTCGTGAACGTGATCGGTGATCGCGCGGCGGCTGGCGGTATCCAGCCCGACAGTGGGTTCATCGAGCAACAGCACCTCTGGGTTATGGACAAGGGCGCGGGCGATCTCCATCCGGCGCCGATGGCCGCCGTTCAGCGCGCGCACCTTTTCACGGGCCCGTTCGCGCATATCGAGCCGGTCGAGCGCCGCATCGATCCGCGCCTGCGCCTGCCGCCCGGAAAGCCCGTGCAGCGCGGCGAAATAGGTCATGTTGCGCGACACTGTCATATCGAGATCGAGGGTCGGCTGCTGGAATACGACTCCGATCTTGGACAGCGCGGCGCGGGGGGTGGTGGCGATATCATGCCCGGCGATATTGATGCGCCCCTGCCCCGTTACGGTCAGCCGGGTGAGCAGGGAAAACAGCGTCGATTTCCCGGCGCCGTTCGGTCCCAGCAGCGCCGAGAACCGGCCCGGCGCCAACGCAAAGCTTACATCGTCAAGCGCGCGGCGCTCGCCATAGCTATAGCTGACTTGGGCAATGTCGAGCGCGCTCATGTCGGGTTACTGGATGGTGATCTCGACCCGCTGGGTTTCACCGGTCGAGCCGGGAATCCGCAGGAAATAACGCCCCGGCTTGATCGCGATAAATTCGATTTCCATTGTGCCTTCATCGTCGAATTCCACGCTTTCAAGGCCAAAGGGGCGGACTTCGAGATCATTGATGACGATCTCATTGATCCAGATTGCGCGGAAAAACCCCGGTCCTTCAAGGGCAAGTTCGCCGCTACCGTCGGAGGTGATCTCAAGCTCGTAGCCGGTGCCGGATTTGAGCGTGATCGGACCTTCGGCCAGCGGTTTGCCAAGGCCGAGGGTGATGTCGGGCATGTCCTCCATATTGTCGTTCGAGAGGATACCGGCAAACCCGAATTCATGGGCGGTGGCGGGGATGGCGAGACAAGCGATGGCCGCGGCGAGAATGGTGCGTTTCATAATAGGTCCTTTCTTGAAAGTTCCGTTAGTGTGGCCGGGGATCCCCGGAGTTCGAGAATACGCGTGGCCAGCCGTTCGGCATCGCTGAGCGTGTGGGTGACGAAGAGAACCGCCGGTTTCGTGGCGGCGATCAGCTCTTCAATCAGGCGGAGCATGGATTGCGCGGTCTCATGGTCGAGCGAGACCAGCGGTTCATCCATGATGAGGAATTCGGGCCGCCCGGCAAAGGCGCGGGCAAGGGTCAGGCGGCGTTGCTGACCAAGGGAAAGCTGGGTCGGGAACAGATCCGCCTTGTCGGCGATACCGACGCGGGCAAGCATTTCGAGCGCTTGGGTGCGGGACAGGTCCGGATGGATCAGGGTGAGGTTTTCGATCACGCTGCGCCAGAGCAGCAGGGTCGGTTCCTGAAACACCATCGCGATATTGTCGGGGCGCTCGACCCGGCCGGAAAAGCTGTCGTCTATGCCCGCGACGATCCGCAACAGCGTGGTTTTGCCTATCCCGGACGGGCCTGTCAGTGCGACGCATTCGCCGCTGGCGATGTCGAACCGGCAGAGGCCGAGCACCGGGGTGCCGCGAAAGGATTTGCCTGTCACATCAACCTTGATCATGCGGCCCGCCAGCGCGTCACGCGACGCTCCCACGGTTGCAGGATGCCCCATTCGACCACCAGCATGACGGTGATGAAAGAGAGCGCGTAAATCAGGACCATGCCCACGTCGAAGAGCTGGAAATAGAGGTGGATCTGGAAGCCGATCCCGTTGGAGCGACCGAGGAATTCGACCACGAGAACGATCTTCCAGATCACGGCGACGCCGGAGCGGGCCGATGCGGCGATAAAGGGCGCAAGCTGCGGCAGCAGGATGTGGCGCAGTCGGGTACGGAACGGCAGGCGATAGATGCGGGCCATCGCGTCGAGTTCGCGGTCCATCGACCGTGCCCCTTCGCGGATGACGGTCGCGACATTCGGAATCTTGTTGAGCGTAACGGCGGCGATGGCGGCGGTTTCGTTCAGCCCGATCCAGAGATAACAAAGCACGATCAGCACCAGCGCGGGCAGGTTCAGGAAGACCACCAGCCACGGGTCGAGCCAGCGATTCAGACGGTCGTTTCGTCCCATCGCCAGCCCGAGGATCGTGCCAAGGGTCATGGCAAGCAGAAAGGCCCAGATCACCCGCAGCAGGGTATGACCAAGGTGATAGGGAAGCTCGCCCGAGCGGATCTCGGCCAGCAACGGGGCGACCAGCGAAAACGGCGAAGGCAGGATCTGCGGATCGCCGGTGATCCATGCGGCAAGGCTCCAGAAGATCAGGAGGCCAAGCAGGGAAAAAGCCGTGATGGCGGATTTCTCTGTCATCCACCACGGCCTAATCAACCTGCACGAAAAGCCCGTCAGGCAGGCTTGTGGCCTTGCCGACAAGCTTTTCGCCGCCCAGACGGGCCATCAGTTGCAGGAAACGGTCCGCGTCTTCGCGGTCGACGGGTTTGTCCGGCGGGATCCCCGCGCGGAAATCGTCGCGCGTGGCGATGAACTCGGCGTCCGAGTCGACGCGCATCATCGGACGGAGATCATCCCAGACCGCGTCATCCGACGCCAGCAGATCCTTGGCCGCGCGCGAGGCATCGTGCAGCGCCTGAAGGATACTGGGGTTTTTTGCGACAAAGCTCTCCCGAAGCACATACCCCAGGAGCGGCGTGTCGGGGTTGAGGCCCAGCGACTGCGCGGCATCGCTGACAGAGATCAGCTCTCGCATACCTTCGGCTTTCATCCGCGAGAGGTAGTGCCAGTAATTCACCGAGCCTTGGGTTTCTCCGCCAAGCCCGGTCTTGTAGATCAGGGGCGGCGCGGCAAAGACCTGTTCGGTCTGCCCGACAAGATCCAGATCGTATTCAGAGGCCGCATAGGCGCGCAGGATCAGCCAGCTTTTGTCCAGCGGTCCGCCCGCGATCCCGATCTTGCCGCCTGCGAGATCGGCAAGGGACTGGGCGGTGCTGTCGGCGGGAACGACCAGCCCACCCACCGCCTTGGAATAGGGAAGGAACACGTAATCGCGCCCGGCGGCGCGCTGTCGGGCGGTCCAGATCCAGTCAGCGACGATCAGATCCGCCCTGCCCCCTTCGAAAGCGACGCGGGTTGCGCCATTGTCCGCATAGGGCTGCATGACCAGTTCAAACCCGTTGGCGCGGTCGAAACTTTCGGCCTTGATCGTCGAAAGCTCCCAGTTGACTGTGCCGATTTTCAGCGTAGCGGCGCGAATCTGCGGCAGGTCCTGCGCATAAGCCCCCTGCCCCAAGATAAGCGCGGCAGCAAACAGGAGATTTCTCAGGTAAGTCATCATTGCGCGACCCGGGCCTAGTCCGGCGCGACCACGACGCCCCAGGGCTGCTGACCGACCTGAACCGACTTGATCGCCTTTTGCGCCTCTACGTCGATGATCGTCACGTCGTTGGAATTGCCATTCGTGGTGATCAGAAATTTCTCGTCCGGGGTGAAGGCGAGCTGCCAGACCCTCTGGCCGGTCATGATATATTTCACGACCTCGTGGCTTTGCCCGTCGATCACCGCGACCCGGTTGGAGGGGCCAAGCGCGACAAAGATCCACTTGCCGTCCGAGGTGGTGCGCACGCCGACCGGTTGCAGCCATTCCGGCTGCACACCCGGCACCTCGAAACTGATTTTGTCGCTAAGCGTGGGGGTGCCATCCTCGGCGATGTCGATGATCGAAACGGTGCCGCCGATCTCGGCCGAGACATAGAGGATTTTGCCGTCATGGCTGTACTGCGCGTAGCGCGGGCGCTGGTCGACAAGGATATTATGCTTGATCTTGTAGTCCGAGGTGTCGATGAAATGCGCCATGTTCGTCGTCTCGGAAGTGTTGATGACGAATTTCGCATCGGGGCTGATCGCCATGCCTTCGGGTTCGACGCCGACGGGGATACCGGCCCTTACGGTATGGCTTTCGGTGTCGATCACGGTCACGAGGTTGTCGTCCTCATTGGCGACATAAAGCGGGTTGCCCGACGGGTGCAGCACGAACAATTCCGGATCGGGGCCGGAGGGCAGCGTGTAGAGTTCCTCGTAGCTTTCGGCATCGAAGACCCGCACCGTGTCGTCATCCGAGGCGCAGACATAGAGCAGCTTGCCATCGGGGCTGATGGTGATACCGCGCGGGCGGTTACCGGCGGGGAATTCGGTGAGGACCTCCCAGTTGTCGCTGTCGAGCACCGTGACCGTGTTGCCCTTTTCATTGCTGACGTAGACCTTGTTGGCGAACGCACTGGTGGCAAGGCAGGAGAATGTCAGGCAGATCGCGATCAGGCGCTTCATCTAAGGGTTCCTTCAGTCAAAGGCGGTGCAGGCGGATTCGGGCATGTCGAGGCCAAGGGAATCCAGCGGGGAGCGCTGGTGCAGGTAGCCTTCCTGCGGCGAAACACTCATGGTGATACGGTCGTCATAGAGCAGGATCGGCTGGCGCATCTGGCCGTTCCACTGGCGGAAGGTGACCTTTTGGCCCTTGAACGCGGCCAATTCAAAAGCCTGGGAAAGGGCATAATCGCGCAAGACCCCCGGCGCGGCCTCGCCGGTGCGGGTGACGGCCTCGCCGATAACGCGCAGGGCGAGCCATGCCTGGTAATCCTCTTCCCGGACACGGCGGTTGGTCAGTTCCTCGAAGCGGCGCTGGAACTGGGTGGCGCCCCAAGCCTCATGCGCGGCGTGGAAGGTAACCGGGCGCAGGCCGGAAGAGCCCATCACCGGGCGCGGGGTCCACAGGTTGAAGGGCAGGTACGGAGCGAAAACATCCGAGGCATCGGCCGCGATCACGAGGTCATGGTCGCGCGCGTCCTGCGTAAAGACCGGGATCTGGCGCTGGACCAGCACATGCCCGGTATCCGTACGGCGCGACCCGCCGGTGTCTTCGTATTCGCGCTGCTCCACGATCTTCGCGCCGAATTTCTTCGCCGCGCGGCGGTACTCTTCAGCCAGCGCGGTGTCGGGCGGATTGGAGCCATGGATCAGGAACCAGTCCGACCATTTCTTCCACATGGCGAATTGCGCGATGGCATCCGCCATCATCGCATCAGAGGGCGCGACATGCAGCAGATTGGCGCGGCAATCGCCGTCGCGCAGCGCGGTGTCGCGGGCAAGGGCATTGATTAGCAGCGCCTTGTCGCCAGCGCGGTCGGACAAGCGCAGCAGATCCTCGGCCCGGGCCATCATGATGATGATATCCGCACCTTCACTCATCAACGCGTCAAAGGCGGCATCGGCCTCATCAGGCGTGGTTGTGACCGTGTCGAGCGTCCATGTCTGGCCCATGAAATTGCCGGTGGTCTGGTTGTCTTCATTCGCCAGCAGGGCCCCGGCAAACCCAAGGTCATCGGGGTTCAGGTCATAGCGCGAGATCGGCGCGAGCTGCGGATAGTCGATGCGGAACACGGTCGCGCGGATTTCGACCGCTTGCGCGACAGTCGCGAAAGCAGCGCAGATGCCGACAACCAGCACTGACAGGAAGTGTCGCATATTCTCCTCCCGCAGGTATGGCTGCCCTCCCGCAGCCGACCTGCCCGCTGCGATAGTGCCAGATACAGGGTCAAACCCAACCAATACTTTTGGCGCATTGCGCGGGTCGGGCACGTGGTTAGGATTGCGCCGCCGGGCACGCGCTGAACGCGGATCTGCCCGAACCCCGGGGAGAAAGAGATGATGCGACGCGCTCTTGTGGCTCTGACGCTGGCGATTTCGTCACCGGCTCAGGCTGCGGAACCCACATGGACCGATCTTTCCGCGATTCTCTACGAAGGGCGTGAACTGCTGGATGGCAGCGACTTTATCGAGATCAACAGCCCCTATCGCACCGACAACGACGCGCGCACGCGGATTGCCGCGCAGATCAACGCCCCGGCCGGGCGAATGCTGGGCAAGGTTAGCCTGATACTTGACGAGAATCCGATGCCGGTTTCTGCGGTCTTTGCCTTTGACGCCCCCCTGCCCCGGTTCTTTTTCGACGTGACCATGCGGATCAACGGGCCGACGCCGCTGCACGTGGTAGCGGAAACGACCGACGGGCAGCTTTACGTGGCCGAGACCTTTGTAAAGACCTCGGGCCAGGGGGCCTGCGCGGCCCCGCCCGGATCAGATTTGGACGTTGCGCTGGAGACGCTGGGAGAAATGGATATCCTGATCGGCGCAAACCGGGAAAGCGCGACAACGCTCGACCGGCTGGGCGCGCTGGCGCAGCGCGAAAAGCGGGTCGATGTGGACATCAGCCACCCAAGTCTCTCGGGGATGCAGATGGACCAGATCACGCTGCTGTTCATCCCGATGCGCTACGTCGAAACGCTCGACGTGGATCTGGACGGGGCGGGTTACGTGGAAATGACCGGCAGTATTTCACTGTCGGAAAATCCACGCATCGGTATGTCTGTGCCCGGCCGCACGCAGACGGTGGGCGTGACCATGACCGACACGGATGGCACCGTAACCCATGCGCAGAAATCGGTCGAGAGTTACTGAGGCTCGGGCTGCTCGGGTGTGATCTCTTCGGTCGGATAGTCGAAAAAGGTCCAGCTGTCGGTGCCCTCTGGCATCCAGTAGACATTTTCGTACCCGTATTCGAGCGCGCGCTTGGCCGCGTTCCACGACATCCAGCAATCAGCAAGGCAGAAGAACAGGACGGGGTGCGTTTTGTCGCCATCAGTCGCCTTTTCTAGCCCGGTGCGGAAATAGGTATCTGTCACCTCAGCAATGGCGCCATAGCCCACGTTCGGCAACCAGATTGAACCGGGAATCGAATGGCGGGGTTTGTCGCGCCAGATCGTGCCTTTTGGCAGGTTCTGAGGTTTTGGCGGTCGGGGCAGTACATCGACAAAGGCAATGCCGCCCGATTGCCAGAGTTCATAGGTTTCCTCGGGGCCTACAACGGTTGCACCCTTGAGTGTTTCCGGGACGGGGGCGCGGTAGTGATCCTGCCGGTAGTCCGATGGCTCCTCTGTCTGGGCGTGGACGGGACCGGTCATAATGGCCAGCACCACAAGTGCGGCCAGCGGTTTCAATTCGAAACGTTCAGGACTTCGGTGCCCTGATCGTTCAAAAGCGGCACCCCCGCCTCGGTCAGCAATTCATTGATCCGGTCCTGGTTGCGGCGGATCAGTGAGTTCAACTTGCGCTCCCATACTTTTTCGCCCTGACGCACGCCCATGGTGATCCGGAAATAAAGCCTCGGTGGCAGGGTTTCCTTGGTCAGCGGCGTGACCTGCAGATCGGGGTAGTTGGCCTTGACCAGCGGACCGGCGAGCGGGCCCCAAAGGATCGCCGCCCCGGTTTCCCCGGCACTCAGATCCTCGAGCAGCTGAACAGCGGGCGAGTCATAGCGCGTATCAACGATAAGCTGATAGGCCTTGGCACGGGTCAACAGACCGTTGCGGGCCATATGCGTGGCCGGCGGGCTGCCAGCGATAATGCCGATTTTCACCTCTTTAAGCGCCGGATCCGACAGCGTATCGACATCGGCCAGCGGGCTGCCTTTCGGCGCGATGATCGTATAGGCCGAGGTCATGTAGTGGTTGGTGTTCAGGACCAGTTCATGCCCTTCGGCATAGCCCATCACCACGTCACACTGGTTCGCGCCAAGCGTATTGCGAATGAACCCGGTGGCCATCGGATACCATGTATATTGCA
Source organism: Heliomarina sp. (assembly GCF_052826185.1). Taxonomy (NCBI): domain Bacteria; kingdom Pseudomonadati; phylum Pseudomonadota; class Alphaproteobacteria; order Rhodobacterales; family Roseobacteraceae; genus Heliomarina; species Heliomarina sp. The sequence goes on from NZ_JBRBUI010000019.1 coordinate 93,344, forward strand.
CCGGAAGGTCGAGTTCCTCCGCCATCAGGTCAGCCAGCTTGTTCTCGTAACCCTGCTCCCGATCATCGGACATCGGGAAATTCGCAGGATCGGCGCAGACCCTGAACGCTGTATGCGACACCAGGTCCGAAGTCTGCGCCGCGCCGGGTCCTGACAGGGAGGCCAGCAGGACCGACCCCAGGATCAAGACGATATGTCTAGCCGAGGCAGGCATTCTCGTCTTCCCGGATGACATCCGATTTGGATTCCTTTTTCGCCGGACGGCCGCGTTCGACGGCTCCGGCACCGCGTGCCTTGAGATAGACATAGATATCATCGAGATAACACATGACGTTCGGGTTCTCGCCAAAGGCGGGCATCACCGAATTCTCGGAGGCGTTGACCTTTTTTCGCCCGTTCACTACCACATCGACAAAATCGTAATAGTCCATGTCGATTGCCGATTTTTTCAGAGCCGGGGCATAGGACGAGCCTTCGCCCTCGGGACCGTGGCATACGTGGCATTCCGAATGGTAACGACGGAACCCGGAGTAGGTCCGCCAGTCGACGGTGCCATCCTCGGCCACATTGAATGTCGGTATGTCATCTTCGGTGTAATACCGACCGTCCTCGCTATAGGCTGCGGCCAGATTATCCTGCGCGGCGGCCGTATGGCCCCAGCCTGCAACGAGGCCCGCAGTCAGGAGGATTCCCAGTACTCTCATCATTCATACCCTTGCTTCGATCCAGAGGACCGGCCCGGGGATCGCCCGCGCCGGTCCGGGTTCGTGGCCTGTCGGATCAATCCGGCAGGGTGAAGACGGTCAGCTGTCCGCCAAGTGCGGTATAGTCGCTGAGCGCGGCGTAACCGCCCACGGCGCCAAGCCCGTCATTCGGGTTGGTGAGACCGGCCGCAAGACCGATACCCGCCCAGCCACCGACACCGGACAGGATGCCGACATACTGCTTGCCTTCAGAGGTATAGGTCATGACGTTGCCGATGATGCCCGAGGGGGTCTTGAAGCTGTAAAGCTCATCCCCGGTTTCCGCATCGATTGCCTTGAGATAGCCTTCGAGCGTGCCGTAGAAGACAACGCCACCGGCTGTCGCCAGCGCACCGGACCAGACCGAGAACTGTTCGGGTATGGACCACTTGATCTCGCCATTGATGTTATCCCAGGCGATAAAGTTACCCATGCCGCCATGGCTGTCCGGCGCGGGATACATGGCGAGCGTCGCACCCACATAGGGCTGACCCGCCGCATAAGCGACCCGGAAAGGTTCGTAGTCCATGCAGACGTGGTTGGTCGGGACATAGAAGGTCTGCGTATCCGGCGAATAGGCTGCCGGTTGCTGGTCCTTGGTGCCAAGCGCCGCCGGGCAGATGCCGGTCGAGTTCACGTCTTCGCCGTTCTGTTCGGTCGAATACTGGGCAACCACTTCGGGACGACCATAGGTGTCAGAATCCGGGTCCATGTCGACGCCGGTGGTCCAGTTCACCGCCGGGTCGTATTTCTCGGCCACCAGAAGCTCACCGGAAACGCGATCCATCGTGTAGGCGATGCCGTTCCGGTCGAAGTGGGTCAGCAGCTTGCGCTCTTCGCCGTCGATCTCCTGTTCTGTCAGGATCATTTCGTTGACGCCGTCATAGTCCCATTCGTCATGGGGCGTCATCTGGTAGACCCACTTGGCCATACCGGTATCGATGTCGCGGGCCATGATGGTCATGGACCAGCGGTTATCGCCGGGACGCTGCGCGGGGTTCCATGTCGACGGGTTGCCGGTGCCGTAATAGAAGAGGTTCTCATCCATATCGGCCGCGTACCAGCCCCAGGTGGTGCCGCCACCGATCTGCCACTGGTCGCCTTCCCATGTATTGGTGCCCGAATCCGCACCCACCGGTTCGCCCAGATGGGTAGTGTTCTCGGGATCCATCAGGATGTCGCTGTCAGGCCCCATCGAATAGGCACGCCATTCCTGCTCGCCGGTTTCGATGTTGTAGGCGGTGACATGGCCGCGCACACCGAATTCACCGCCCGAAATGCCGACGATGATCTTGTCCTTGACCGGCAGAACCGTCGCGGTGTTGGTCTCACCCTTGGACGGGTCACCGTTGACCTTGGACCAGACAACCTCGCCGGTTTCCGCGTCAAGCGCCACCACAGTGGTGTCGGCCTGATGCAGAAATACCTTGCCCTCGGCATATGCCACACCCCGGTTCACCGTGTCGCAACACATCACCGGGATGACGTCCGGATCCTGCTTGGGTTCGTATTTCCATTTGATCTTGCCGCCGTCGGTCAGATCGAGCGCGTAGACGATGTTCGGGAACGGCGTATGCAGATACATGGTATCGCCGATCACGAGGGGCGAGCCTTCATGGCCGCGCAAGACGCCGGTAGACATTGTCCAGGCGACCTGAAGGTCACCGACGTTTTCCTTGTTGATCGAATCCAGCTTGGAATAGCGCTGGTTCTTGTAGTCGCCGGTCTGAATGGCCCATTGATTGGGGTCGTTCATATCCTCGATCAGCCCGTCATTTGCGTAGGCCATTCCGGCCGAGCAAAAGGCTAACGTGGATGTCAAAGCCAGTAGCTTCTTCATTTTCAACTCCCTTTGTATGGTGTGCTGCCGTCACTTTTTCCGTCCGTGACGCCCTTTGGGCGGGTGTTCCGGAAAAATCGGCAAAAGCCCGGTTCTTTAGTGGTTCCTCCCCCCGGGCCGGCTTCCGTTACGTCCGCATCGTCCTCCCTTCTCTCAATTGAATGTGGCCAGATATGCGATCACATCTGCCCTTTCGTCGTCTTTCCGAAGCCCTGCGAAGGTCATCTTTGTCCCGTCGACAAAGTCCTTCGGTTTCTCGAGGAATTCGGCCAGTGCTTCCGGTGTCCAGACCAGCCCGCCCTCCCCGGCGGCGACCAGAGCATCGGAATAGGAAAATTCGTCGTAAGTGGCCGCATCGCGCCCGACGATGCCGTTCAAAACCGGACCGGTCTTGGATTTGGCATCCGGGCCGACTTCGTGGCAGGCCTTGCATTTGCGAAAAACTTTTTCACCCTTTTCGGGATCTCCCGCGTCCTGTGCCAGCACGACCGAGCCGGAACAGGCGGTAATGAAAATCGTACAGAACGCTTTGAACATGGTGGCTTTCATTGGCTTCCCTTCTTTCAGTGCCTGCCGTTCAGCAACCGTTCCGCGTGCCAATCGACATGATCGCCCGCGAAGGTCGCGACAAAGTAATAGCTGTGGTCATAGCCCGCCTGCATCCGCACCTGGCCGGGCTGGCGGCGCTTGGCCATGACGCTAACCAGCGCCTCAGGTTTCAAGAGGTCAAGGAACTGGTCCTGCGAGCCCTGATCGATCAGGAGATCCCCCTTCCAGCCATGTTCCTCGAGCAGAATAGTGGCGTCGTAACAGGACCAGTTCGATTCATCGTCACCAAGATATTCGCTCAGCTGCTTGCGGCCCCAATCCGAGCGGGTCGGGTTCACGATCGGTGCAAAGGCCGACACCGATTGATAAAGCTCCGGATTGCGCAGTGCGATCGTCAGGGCGCCATGTCCTCCCATCGAATGGCCGGTGATGCCGTGCCGGTCGGTCACCGGGAAATTCCGCTCCACGATATCGCGCAGTTCCGACACAACGTAATCATACATGCGGAAATGGCTGCTCCACGGATCGCGGGTGGCGTTCACGTAGAACCCGGCCCCCTGCCCGAGGTCATAGGCTTCGTCATCGGCGACACCCTGACCGCGCGGCGAGGTATCGGGAAAGACCAGCGCCAGTCCAAGATCGGCGGCATGGGCCTGAAACCCGCCCTTGTTCATGGCGTTTTCATGGGTGCAGGTCAGACCGGAGAGATACCAGAGCACGGGCACCGGGCCATCCTCGGCCTGCGGCGGCAGGTAGACGGCAAAGGTCATCTCGACCCCGCAGGTATTCGACGGATGCCGGTAAACCAGCTGCTTGCCACCGAAACTCTTGTTTTCCGAAACCAGCTCCATGTTCTGTCCTAGTACTCCACCACGGCCCTGATGGACTTGCCTTCGTGCATGAGATCAAAGCCCTTGTTGATGTCCTCGAGCTTGAGCTTGTGGGTGATCATCGGGTCGATCTCGATCTTGCCGTCCATGTACCAGTCGACGATCTTCGGCACGTCGGTGCGACCCCGCGCGCCGCCAAAGGCGGTGCCGCGCCAGCTGCGTCCGGTGACCAGCTGGAACGGGCGGGTCGAGATCTCGGCACCTGCGGGCGCCACGCCGATGATGATCGATTCACCCCAGCCCTTGTGCGCGCATTCCAGCGCCGTGCGCATCACGCCCACGTTGCCGGTCGCGTCAAAGGTGTAATCCGCACCGCCCTTGGTCAGCTCGACCAGATGCG
>NZ_JBRBUI010000020.1:0-4163 GCF_052826185.1 Heliomarina sp.
GTCGGTCCAAGAAATTCCGACTGCCCGAAAGCTGAAACATATAGCGGCAGCGCGCTGATCATTGTCGCATAAAGATAAACTCCGGAGATGTTCTCAAAAAACGCCGAACGCGCAAGGGTTGGGGCAACGACCGACAACGCGGTTGCACGACTGCCCCCGAATGACTCGAACCAGTCGGCAGACAAAACGTAGATCAGTGCGTGGAGGCTTGGAAAGAGAATGGCTCTGAGCAAGATATCCACCAGCACGAAAAACGCCGTATCTCGGCGGGCGACCTTTGGTTTCTGTATCACCGCGAAAAGAAAAAAACTGACATAGTTTATGGCAAAAACTACGGGCAGACCGTTGGTCGTAACTTGCCTCAGAAAGCGGGCCAGCGATGGCCCGCCGGCGGCAAGAGCCGCTGCAAAGCCCGGCGAAAGCAAGATATAAAGGCAGAGGACCGCCAGTAACGCTGCGAGGCTGAATGCCAAGACAATGCTCACAAACTGAACACCGGGCATGTCGACGGAGAAAAACCTCTGCATGTTAGAACGTTGGCACATATACGGCTTGAGATCGAGGATGTTGAACCTGCGTTTGGGAACCAAGCATTCGCTCCAGGTCTTCGGGACGAATGAAATTTAAGTTTCGAAATCTCCTGAACCGCGTTCCATGTCTCGACTGCAGGCCGAGCGACATAACAAATGGTAGGTTACTGCCGTACCTAGTTGCGGAAATGTTGATAGCATTGGAAAGTAGCTTTTCTGCATGTCTTACGCTGGCGGTAATTTTCAGAACGGAATATTCCTATCCGAGTGGGCGGACTCCTTTCAGGGTCTATTGCAATCTGCGCGGAGATCGCGGCCATCGTGCCGCTTCCATGCAAAAGCCCATCATGGCTGCCGACCCAGATGCAAAAGTTTCGTGCGATCTGACTGCACCTATCGTCGGCGTCGACAGCACTCTGGATGAAACTGCATTGGCGGTAGCGATCAGCGACGCGGGCTACAGGTCTGAGAAGCTGGCTGAAGTTCGGTAGCACAAGACGCGTCAGCATCGCTCCGCTGACCGGAGGGGGATATTGGCTCTTTATATGTTTCTGATATGCAACATTTTCTGACGGCAGCGGCCGAATCTCGCCTTTTTCACAAAAAAGCGACAAACCTTCCTGCGCAGGACGGATTGACTGGATTGCTTCGGTATCCGATATCTAGAGCATGAGCTTTCGAGTTTTCATATCATGCTGGTTCAAGACGTTTACGTGCATTGCGTTTGCGTTAGCCTTGGTATTTTCACCACCTTCTGCCGCTCACGCGGCGTCCGGCATGCATGACGGACATCAAGCCAAGTCTATTGTTGTCGTTGGTGCCGCCATGACTCATGACACCGGAAGCGATGCGCATCACGCGCATGAGAAGCTTAGGGTCGCAAGCGACATCGCAGCGTCCGACAAGGATGGCAAAGAGCAACAATCCCAAGAGTGTTGCAACGGCATCTGTATTTCTGTCGTCTTCATCGAAGACACCAAGATCAGAGCAGAGCCGGTTGGTACAAGTGAATATGTCATTCTGGACGGTCAAACGTATTCGGTAGAAACAGCAGGGTTTTTTCGGCCCCCTCGATTCCTGATCTGAACCGGCGCCCAAATCGGGTGTGAGCCTTGCGCAGATTCTGCGTGAGACAACGTTCACCAATCAGGTTACTTTCATGAAAATTCATCTACTTATGGGGGCTTCGGCCCTCGGGCTTGGCGCATGCGCCTATGAGCCCACCCCGTTGCCGTCCGTCGCGACCCAACAGGCCGTCGTCAACACGGTAGTTTCATCGCCGATCAGCTATCAGGACCCCTTGGCGGGCTACACCTATCGCGGCCCTACAGGTCCCCGCGACTGGCGTTCCGTCAATCAAGAACAGACGGAGGGCAACTGATGCGGGTATCGAAGTTTCCGCTGGTTTTCGGCTTTCCGCTAATCTTGGGTGCCTGTGCTACAGCTGTGCCGGGCATCTACACGGAACCAAAAGCTGGCTTCGCCAATATTTCCAGCCAGGTCACACCAGCCATTGGCAAACGGACAGCCTTCGCCGAAACCCAGGCCGAAAACGAGGCCTTGAAGAAGCAGGTGCACGCAATGGTGCACCGCAAGACCATTTCGGCGGACACCGCCGTTCAGGTCGCGCTTCTGAACAACAAGGGTTTGCAGGCGTCATATGCGAATGTCGGCCTATCCGCCGCTGAGGCCTGGCAGCAATCGACCCCGGAAAATCCGATCGTCGCGATCGGTATACTGGGCATCGGTGCGCCCGAACTAGGTGCCTACAGGGCGATCGAGGGACTGATACGGTCGAACGTGCTCGATGCCACCACTCGCAAGCAGCGTACGGCCATTGCAGACGCAAACTTCCGGCAGGCTCAACTGAGCGCCGTGAACGACACACTCGCACTGGCCAATCAGACGCGGAAGGCATGGGTCGATGCCGTAGCTGCCTTCGAGGCCGTGAGCTATCTGCGCCGCGCGAAAGCGACTTCTGACGCCGGATCGGAATTGGCTATGAGGCTGGGTGAGACCGGCGCGCTCAACACAGCCGGGCAGGCCCGTGAACAGGCATTCAATGCCGAACTCGCCGGACAACTTGCCCAGGCACGCTTGAATGCTACCCGGTCCAAAGAGCAGCTGACCAGGCTCATGGGGCTGTGGGGCACCGAAGTCGACTATTATGTGCCCGATGCCCTTCCTGCGCTGCCGCGTTCCGTCGGCCGTGTGACTGACATCGAAGCGAAAGCATTGCGAAATCGGGTTGATCTGCGCGTTGCCAAACTTGGCCTGGAAGCACAGGCCAAGGCGTTTGGTCTGACTGATCAGACTCGCATTCTCAGCGATCTCGAATTCATCGCCGGTTTCGAGGCTGAGCGGGAAATCGAGGACGGAGAAACGGAGACCGTGACCACCCCTCAGGTGGAGGTGGAGTTCGCAATCCCGATCTACGACACCGGGAAGGCACGGATGCGAAAGGCGGAATTGTCGTACCTGCAAGCAGCCAACGTGCTGGCAGAGAGAGCCGTCAACGTCCGGTCCGAAGCGCGTGGTGCTGAAGCCTCCTATCACGCCGCGTATAAGATTGCCCGCCACTATCGCGACGTTCTGGTGCCGCTACGCACGACCGTCGAAGAAGAGGGGCTGCTGTCTTATAACGGCATGATCACCAACACTTTCGAGCTGCTGACAGATGTGCGCGAAAAACTTGGCGCATCGCTGGAAGCGGCAAACGCAAAACGCGAATTCTACATGGCGCAGGCTGACCTGACTGCTGCGATCTATGGCGGCGGAGACGGCGGCGGTGCTGGTGGAGAAGACGCAACACTTGCCGCCGGTGGCGGCGCAGGACACTGAAAGGAACTGACATGTTGAACAGACGTCAATTACTCGGAGCCGGTGCGGCAGGTGCAACGCTGGTCTCTTCGAAAGCCTGGGGTCAAACCTTGAACATGGGATTGCCCGAAGCCGCGCAAATGGACAGTGCGGCAACGGCGATCACGGCGCGTCCCAATTCCGGGCCGGACTACACACCTGTGGTCACATTGAACGGGTGGACCCTGCCACACCGGATGAACAACGGCGTGAAGGAATTTCACCTCGTGGCCGAACCGGTAGAACGCGAGCTTGCCGACGGCATGATCGCGCATTTGTGGGGCTACAACGGCCAATCCACCGGCCCGACAATTGAAGCTGTCGAAGGCGACCGGGTGCGCATCTACGTCACCAATAAGCTGCCGGAAGGCACAACGGTACACTGGCACGGGCTGATTCTTCCGTCGGGCATGGATGGGGTCTCCGGGTTGAGCCATCCCAGCATCCCACCAGGCAAAACCTTCGTCTATGAATTCGACTTGGTGAAGTCCGGAACGTTCATGTACCACCCCCACGGCGATGAAATGACCCAGATGGCGATGGGGATGATGGGCATGTTCGTGGTCCACCCCAAGGATCCCACATTCATGCCGGTAGATCGTGATTTCCTGATCATGCTGAACGCTTTCGACATCGATCCGGGGACCTATGTACCCCGCATCATGACGATGACGGATTTCAACCTTTGGACCTGGAACAGCCGGATCTTCCCCGACATCGATCCGCTGGTCGTGAACAAGGGCGACCGGGTGCGAGTGCGGGTTGGGAATCTTA
>NZ_JBRBUI010000021.1:0-4211 GCF_052826185.1 Heliomarina sp.
GCCTAACGCGACGTTTCGGGTCGAGCTGGAAAACGGCCATGAGATCATCGCGCATACGGCAGGCAAGATGCGGAAAAACCGCATCCGTGTTCTGGCTGGCGACAAGGTTCAGGTGGAAATGACACCCTATGATTTGACCAAGGGTCGGATCAACTATCGCTTCAAGTAAGCGGCACCGCGTTCGCGCGTTGCGCGGCGCAGGCGGGGCCGTGCGCGGCCCCGACCGGGCCGCCGGCCTCAGGCAAAGAGGCCCATAAGATGCAATTCATTCTTGGATCAGGATCGCCGCGCCGGTTGGAGCTTTTGGCCCAGATCGGCGTGACCCCCGATGCCATTCGCGCCCCCGACATCGACGAGACCCCCCATAAGGCCGAGCTGCCGCGCCCCTATTGCGCCCGAATGGCGCGCGAGAAAGTGGCGGCGGTGCCCGCGGGGGCGGAGGATATCGTGCTTTGCGCCGATACCACCGTGGCGCTTGGCCGGCGCATCCTCGGCAAGCCCGAGGATGAGGCCGAGGCCGAAGCCTTTTTGCGGCTGATGTCGGGCCGTCGGCATAAGGTGGTCACCGCCGTCGCCGTGAAGCGCGGCGAAAAGCTCTGGCAGCGTGATGTGCAGAGCAATGTGAAGATGAAATCTCTGTCCGAGCCCGAAATTCGCCGTTACCTCGCCACCGGCGATTGGCGCGGCAAGGCGGGCGGCTATGGTATCCAAGGCCCCGCGGGCGCGCTGATCCCATGGATTAGCGGCTCATTCACTGCAATCGTCGGCCTGCCATTGGCCGAGGCTGCGAACCTGCTGCAAGCCGCAGGTTACCCATTTGACGGAAGGACGCCATGAAGGGCCGTACGATTATTCTCGACCATCTCGGTGATATCGAGGCCGCCGCCCTGATGGTGGACGGCAAGCTGGATGATTTTCTGATCGACAGTGACGGGCCGCGCGTCGGCACCGTTTACCGCGCGATTGCGGATCGTCCGGTGAAGGGGCAGGGGGGCATGTTCCTCAAGACCCCCGATGGCCCGGCGTTCCTGCGTCAGATCAAGGGGCTGGCCCCGGGTCAGACGATTCTCGTGCAGGTCTCGGGCCATGCCGAGCCGGGCAAGGCGATCCCGGTGACCAATAAGCTGCTCTTTAAGTCGCGCTATGCCATCGTGACGCCGGATGCGCCGGGGCTGAACATCTCGCGCAGCATCAAGGACGAGGAAGAGCGCGACCGGCTGCTCGAAATCGCCCATGAGGTGGCGGGTGGGGCCGATCTGGGCTTGATCCTGCGGTCCTCCTGCGCCGGTGCCGATGCGGAGGATATCGCCGAGGATATCGCCAATATGCTCAGCTTGGCGGATACCGTGGCCAATGATGACGCGCAACAGATGGAGGTGCTGAGCGAAGGCGATGGCCCGCATCTGCTCGCTTGGCGCGATTGGACCGCGCCCGCCGAGGTGGTGACCGAGGTCGGTGGTTTTGACGACCACGGCGTTCTGGAAGAGCTCGACCGCGTGGCCTCGGCGCAGGTGCCGCTCGGCGGCGGCGCGTCGATCTTTGTGGAGCCGACACGTGCGCTGGTTGCGGTCGATGTGAACACCGGCAACGATGCCTCGCTCGCCGCCGGGGTGAAGGCCAATATGGCCTGTGCCAAAGCGCTGCCGCGTGCCCTGCGTCTGCGCGGGTTGGGCGGGCAGATCACGCTCGACCTTGCGCCCATGCCCAAGAAGGACCGCCGGACGTTTGAAAGCGCCCTGCGCGCCGCTTTCCGCGCCGACGATGTGGATACGACGCTGGTCGGCTGGACGCCTCTGGGCCATTACGAGCTGCAACGCAAACGCGCCCGCCCGGTGCTGGCGGAGGTGCTGACAGGGGCAGGCCAATGAGCTGCCCGATCTGCAAAGCCGAAACCGTCAAGGCGCATCGCCCCTTCTGCTCGCGCCGCTGCGCCGACATCGATCTGGGCCGCTGGTTCAACGGCAGCTACGCCGTCCCCTCGCGCGACCCCGAAGACGTGGAAGCCGCCATCGACGCCGCCGAAGCGGCACAAGACCGCCCCGCAAAGCCCCATTAACACAGGAAAATTTGCGTTTTTTGAAAAGAAGTGGGTTTCAGGGCAAAATGGGGCTGGACACCCCGCGCCACAGGTCCTAGAACCCGCTCACCCGACCTCGAAAGAGGTGACCCGTGCCCGGGTAGCTCAGGGGTAGAGCAGTGGATTGAAAATCCTCGTGTCGGTGGTTCGATTCCGCCCCCGGGCACCATTCATCATAGAATACGCTATAAAAAACAACAACCTAGGCGGTGTGCCGATTGTTGCTATGTACAGCTCTATGTACGGTTCGCCGTCTGTAGTTTTCGGCGGCACTCATTTCGCCCGCTGTCTCGGTTTGCTAGACGGTCCGCCCAACGCACGCTAGGGTTACGGTAAGGCGAATAGCCATAACAACAAAATCAATAAGCTGAGGTCGCTGCAGGTGCTTCTACAAGACATTTTGGATGAGTATCGCGCGTCAGCGCGGACCGAACGCGAAAAGGGCGACTATTTTGAACGCCTTGTTCGGGTATTTATGGAAAACGACGACACTCAACGTCAGTACTATTCAAAGGTTGAGCCGTTCGCCGATTGGGCGACGTCTCAAGGCTGGAGCAACGCGGACACCGGTATCGATCTTGTTGGAACGCTGTCTGACGGGTCAGGCTATGCGGCGATTCAGTGCAAGTTCTACGCGCCCAATCACAGCATTCAGAAATCCGATATAGACAGTTTCATTTCGGCGGCATCCAATGATCTGTTCACCCGATTGGTCATCGCGGATACAACTCTTAAAGAGTTAGGCCGCAACACGCGGGAAACGCTGGGTAAACTTTCAAAGGATTGGAACCGCATTAGCGTTGCCGAACTTGAGGCAAGCCGCATTGATTGGTCCCAGTTTATTCGTTCTGGCACAGTTAGTTTAGCACCCAAGAAACAACTGCGAGATCACCAGCAAGACGCATTGCGTGAAGTGCAGGCAGGGCTGGAAGCCGCAGATCGCGGCAAGCTGATCATGGCGTGCGGTACGGGCAAGACCTTCACAGGCCTACGAATTGCGGAAACTCTGGCAGGGTCGGGAAAGCGCGTTCTTTTCATGGTTCCATCGCTTGCGCTGATGTCCCAAACCGTCCGGGAATGGAAGAACGACAGCGAAGACGTGTTCACGGCATTTTCTGCCTGTTCTGACTCGAAGGTGGGGCGAAGAACTGACGCTGACAGTCTTGATCTAAACGTGCATGATCTGGCCTTCCCGGCGACGACAGACCCTGAAAAACTTGCTCGTCAGGTCCTATCCGCACCCTCAGATCAGATGACGGTAGTCTTCTCGACCTACCATTCGATTGACGTTCTTACGCGCGCCCAAAAGAACCACGAACTACCAGAGTTCGATTTGGTGATCTGCGACGAGGCACACCGAACCACAGGCGTTACACTGAAGGATGAGGACGACAGCAACTTTGTTCGCATCCACGACAACGACTATGTCGCGGCAAAGAAGCGCCTCTATATGACCGCGACGCCTCGTATCTTTGCTGATACGGCCAAGCGTAAGGCAGACGACTACGACGCCCGCTTGGCGTCGATGGATGACGAAACCAAGTTCGGCAAAGACCTCTTCCATCGTGGCTTTGGTTGGGCGGTGGAGAACCAGCTTCTCACAGACTACAAGGTCGTCGTACTTGCTGTTGACGAAGGCTTGGTCTCTCAAACCATCCAAAACCGCCTCAAGGACGGCCCAGAGCTGACACTGGATGACGCGACGAAAATCATCGGGTGCTATAAGGCGCTGACGAAAAGCGACCTCGCGAAGGATTTGGAGTTTGACCCGCGCCCCATGAAGCGCGCTCTGGCCTTCTGCCAAAGCATCAAGAAATCCGAGATCATCGAAGATGAGTTCACGCAGGTTGTCGACGAATACGTTAGCAACGACCTGATCGACGACGACCGTCATCTAAGCACCGAAGTTCGCCATATCGACGGCAGCTACAACGCCAGCTCGCGGGAGGAAATGCTCAACTGGCTAAAGGCGGACGCAGGCGACAACACGTGCTGGACGTGTCACGGTTTGATGCCGCTCCTTTGATAGCATTTATTGCAGCAAAGGAGACGAACTATGGGAACGAAACGCACGGACGAATTCCGCGCTGATGCGGTGCGGATCGCGCTGACAAGCGGGCTGACACGCAGGCAA
>NZ_JBRBUI010000022.1:0-36303 GCF_052826185.1 Heliomarina sp.
AATGGCGCATCCACTACAATACGATCAGGCCGCACAGCTCATTGGGCTATCGTCCGCCCGCGCCCGAAAGCATCGTGCTAATGGACCAGAGGCCGACGATGCACTAACAATCAAACCGGACCACCCGAGGGGGGCATGCCAGGATCGCTCGGACATCTCGGCAAGTGCGATGCCGCCGAGCAGATCGGTCAGCAAAATCACTCTGCGCCGAAGCACTGCGAAGCCATCAATCGGAGTGTGACCCTCGACCACCCATTTGACCACTGGTTTTGCTTCAAGACGAACTTCATCGGAACAATCCCAATCGCTTGCAAAGTTGATCAACCAGAGGCGGCGCGCGGTCTGGGATATAAATCTTGTAAGATGCCATCGCCCCCGCCGGCGCATTGCTGAAATTGCTCAATGCGCAATATAGGGGGGACCGCGGTCTTTCACAGTCATTACTTTTCTCATGCAATGCATGTCCCCGTTAGAAATAAATACGGAGGCTGGACCCTAAACATCTGGCTTCGCAAAATCCAACCTGTGGCAGCATCGCAGGTATGAATTGTCACGCAGTCATTCATCAACCAGGGTTGAGAATCTCTCCCACCGCGTCTTCAAGCCGCGCATGGTTTGACTACTGCGGAGCGGGACTGAGTAACTGAACTGCTCTGTCCCAAATCAATGCCTGGAAGTTTTGTTCGCTAGCCGGCTTATTGATCTGGGTGCAATGGAGCTAAATTGGGGACCGTCGAAGACGTAGCAACAGGATCGGATCAATCCACCGCAGCAAAGAACCGGTCTCTTCGCTCAAGTTCAACCCGTCGCTTACCCACAAAATCGCATCCGCAACCGCGTCGCGTCCCATCTAATAAATTGCGGCAGGTTAGCACGTGGAAGGTCTGGCAAATAAACGAATTTGAGGTCTCAGTCTTCGTAACCGACCTGCATCTCCAACAAGGCAGACGCCAGGCACTTGCCGTGTGCATCCTGAGCGAGCGACCGGGTCACACCTCCCGACAATGCGCCTCGGATCACAAAGTTCAGCGCTTGTAGCTGCGGAAGTTCAAACCGCTCGATATTCCGCTCAGCGAATGTTTCGAAATGCGCGGCCACCCGATCAGCCGTCATCCAGTCCCGGATCAGGGGCCAATGCGCCGGATCATAAGCGATGACCGATATGTTGGACGTGTCGCCTTTGTCACCGGTACGGCCGTGGGCGATGTCATGCAACTTCATGCTTCACCTCTTTCATCTCGAATGTTGTGGCAACCTCGGCGGCCGGCATCAGAGTCGAGGCGATAGCGACGACCTCGCGTGTGCTTTTCGTTGCGCCGCCGCCGCCGGCCGGACCGGAAAGATAAAGGGCCTCGACCTCTTCCCCAATGGCCTGCGCAGACTCCTCATCGCAACAGCGCGCGGCATAACGCATGCGGACCTCGGCGATTTGATCGATAGGATTCGCGGACGGCCAGACGGAATTTACGCCAATGAGCTCGCCGCGTTCTTCGATGATCCCCACGGCTCTCTGCGAGAGCCGTTCACGCACGAGAGAGATCGCGAGCGTGCCGCGTGCGACACAATTCGCCCCAGCATAGCTGATCTGACCCTCCCCGAACCAGCCATCGCGATAACCTACGGAAACTTTCAGAAACCCGGTCGCTTTGGCCCCCGTCGCGCCGGACACCGCGACACGATCGGGTCCAATTTCTTCGAAATTTACGTTCGAGAAATCCGCGACCACGTCAGGCTGCAAATACCGGACAGGATCATGGATCTCATAGAGCATCTGCTCGATACAGGTTGCCCGCGTGACACAGCCTCCGGTGCCCTCCAGCTTGGTGATGACTGCATTACCGTCGCTGTCCACTTCAGCCAGTGGATGCCCAATATTCGCCAAGTCAGGCACGTCCTTTACGCCGGGGTCGGCAAAATAGCCGCCGGTAATCTGTGCCGCGCATTCCAGAAGATGGCCGACGAGGATGCCGCGGCCCAAACGGTGCCAGTCGTCACGCGCCCAGTCGAATTCATGCACCAGCGGTGCAAGGAAAAGAGAGGGGTCCGAGGCGCGGCCGCAAATGACAACATCCGCTCCGGCGTCAAGCGCAGCGACGAGCCCCTCGATCCCAATATACGCGTTCGCCGAGACCAGCCGGTCGGCCAAAGCCGCAGCTGGCTCACCGGTTTCGTCCAAGGTAAACTTCCCGATCCGGTCGAGCACATCATCGCCTGTTACGGCCGCGACTTTCAATCCTGTTAATCCAAGATCTCGCGCCACGGCTCGTGTGCAGTCGGCGGCCGCAAGCGGGTTCGCCGCCCCCATGTTTGTCACGATGCGCGTGCCATTGCGGACGCAGGCGGGTAGTACCGCACGCATGCGCCGTTCCAGCAACGGATCATAGCCGGTTGACGGATCGGCACTGCGCGCCTGCTGGGCGAGAGCGATTGTTCGCTCCCCGAGGCATTCAAAAATCAGGTAGTCCAACTTCCCACGTTCGGCTAAGTCCACCGCAGGTGCAATGCGGTCGCCCTGAAAGCCGGCCCCTGCCCCTATGCGCAAAATGCTCATGCCAAAGACCTCCGTTGGACTCGCCCTAGAAAATGTGCCGCGACGAGGATCGCAAGGGCGAGAAATGGCGTCACCGGCTGAGGATAGATCGCAAGCGTAATGACAATCGCGTAGATAGCAACATCGACAGCTTTGCGTCCGAAAAGGTGCGCCCCTGACAACAGCGCCGGTACCGCGAGCACCAGCACAAGCCCGGCGACGACTGCTTCGAGGATGTCGAGCGGGACACCGCCCAGAAGCATGCCCGGATAGAGCAGCAGCAGGAAGGGAACGATGTAAGTGACGGCACCAAGCCGAACGGCCTCGCCCGCGGCAGGCAGCCAGTTGGTTCCGGCGATCCCTGCCCCGACAAAGACGGCGACGCAGACAGGTGGCGTGATGACCGATATGGTCGCGAAATAGAACACAAAGAGATGCGCCGCTAGCGGGGCCACCCCCACAGCAGTCATCGCGGGGGCCAATACGGCAGCAACGAGGACATATGCGGCAGTGGTCGGCAGGCCCATCCCCATGATGAGACAGACCAACCCCACGATCAGCGCGACAAGCACCACGGAATCTCCGGCGATATTGACGATCAGCGACGACAGGGTGACGCCGATCCCGGTAAGGTTAATCATCGACACCAGCACCTGTGCACCCGCCAGCAAGACACCGATGATGACAAGTCCCTTGCCTGCGTCCTCCAACCCGTCAAGCAGTTTGGACGCCATCTCGCGCAGGCTCAATCGCCCGGTTTCTGTTGCGAAAAAGGCGATCAATAACCCGATGATGCCATAAAACGCCGAGGTCGAGATCGAGCGCCCCATCCAGATTCCGACGCCAAGGCCTCCGAGCGCGCAGAGGATCGGCAAAACACGCCGGGGGGCGAGGATGCGAGCCCATGCCGGCATTTCATCTTCCGGCACGACGGCCAAACTGCGCTGCAACGCTACGAAATGCACAGTCATAAAGACCGAGAGATAGAAGAGAACCGCAGGTAGGATCGCGGCCACTATGATGGTTAGATACGGCACCCCGAGAATCTCGGCCATGACAAAGGCTGCGGCCCCCATGATCGGCGGCGCGATCTGTCCGCCGGTAGAGGCGACGGCTTCGACCGCCGCGGCAAAGGGACGGGGGTAGCCAAGGCGGATCATCATCGGAATGGTGAAGTTGCCGGTGGTCGCCACATTGGCAACCGCCGAACCCGAGATCATCCCGAACAACCCGCTGGCGATCGTGGCGATCTTGGCCGCACCACCGGGCTGCCGACCGCCGAGCCGGGTGGCGAGATCCATGAAGGCCTGCCCTCCGCCCGTGTGCAGCAATAGCGCACCAAAGAGGACGAAGGCCGCGATAACGGTTGCGGCTACACCCGTCAGCATCCCCCAGATGCCGAGATCACCCAGAAAGATAGTTTCGGTCACAAATGCCGTGTCAAATCCCCGATGACGTAGCGGCCCGGGCAGATAATTTCCGAACAGCGCATAGCCCAATCCCAGCAGAACAAGGATCGGAAAGATCAGCCCGACGGTCCGCCGCCCTAACTCCAGCACGGCGAGCACCAGACCGACAGTGAGCACCTTGTCCAGAGAGGTGGCCCAAGGGAGGCTCGTCATGATCTTGTCGTAATTGACGACGATATAGGCACATGCTGCCACGGTCACCGCAGACAGGGCGAGATCGACAGTGATGCCCACCGGGCGCCAGGTTTTCCCGGCGCCCAATGGAAAAAGCGCAAAGCCCAGACAGGTCACCAGCGCGAGGAACAACGCCCTTTGGATCAACCCCTCAAAGGGACCGGTCGCAGCGGTATAGAGAACGAATAGCCCGACAATGATCGCCAAGCCTCGTTGTACGCGCTCGTGTGTCATAGGTCCGGCCTTACTCTGCGGACTTTAGTTTTGCGGGCAACTCGATGCCCTGCTCCTCGAACCAGCGCGCAGCACCGGGGTGCAGCGGGATCGTACCGAACTGCACGGTGATGTCGGCAAGGTTCGCACCCTGAAGGCTCGCCATCGCGTTTGCCTGCGCTTCCTTGTCCTCCATAACGGCCTTGACGATCTGATAGGCGGTTTTTTCTTCCATCGACGAAGGCGCGCCGACACCGACACCAAAACTCCACGTGGTATAGGCGGGGACGCCATCCGCTGCGCCTTCGGGAATATCGACGACAGAGATGTCCGGCATCTCGGCCTTCAGCTTGTCCGACTGCTCTGGGGTCAAACCTAGAATGGCTATTTCGGTCGAGGTGGCGATGTCCATGGTCGAGCCGTCAAGCTTGTTGCCCGATCCAGACTTTACATATCCCGCGACCCGATTGTCCTTAATCATGTCCACGACATCGGTTGTCGACCCGCGCACGTAATCCGCCGTAAGACCCAGCGTGTTGAAAACAGCTTCGGTTGTAGACTCCGTCGCCGATCCCTTGATACCCGGATTGAAGCGAACGCCTGAGAGACCGGACAAGTCCGAAACACCCGCATCCGCGCGCATGACCACGTTCTGTGGCGCGCCGGTATAAACCCAGAGCAGCGTGAGATCCTGTTGTTTGCCTTCGAATTCATTGGTACCTGCGACAGCGTGCTGCGCAACGTTCGTGGTGACCAGCCCAAGGTCGACCTGCCCCCGCTCCATCCGCCGGATGTTGTCCATCGTGGCCCCGGTTTCAACTACCGAGGCGCGCAGACCTTCGGCGTTTTCGTTGATTAGCTGGCCCACGGCGACAAAATACCCGTAATGGCTTGACGAGGCCGATGTCGATCCGATCAACAGGTCGGTATTCTGCGCGGCCAAGGGGCTCGCAAGAAGCGTCGCGCCCCAAAGCGCGGTTACGAAGTGTTTCATGGTATCCTCCCATTTTGCACCGCATTGCGGGCGTGGTGAGAGTGCGCCAGATCATCTATTGTGAAAAGTGCGATATTGGTAATAATTGATGCATGAAACGCAATACTCCAACCCTCGCCGATTTCCAGGCAGCGCTGATCGTCAGTGAAACCGGTACATTCCGAGCCGCATCCGAGACGCTGGGCATGTCGGCCTCGGCGCTCTCGCGACAGATCGCAGCCCTTGAGGCGCGGTTGGGGACGCGGCTTTTTGACCGCGATACGCGCAATGTTACGCCCACGACCTCTGGACTGGCCTTCGCCCGACTGGCCGAACGCATGATCAACACGTCAACGGATGTCATGGCGGAATTCGATGCGCATCTCTCCGCCAGCAACGGCCGCCTCACAATCGCTGGCCTGCCTTCGGTAACTGCCGGTCTTCTGCCCGATCTGCTGGCAAGCTTCACCGTTGCCCACCCAGACATTGACCTCCGCATCATCGACGCGCTTTCCGGTAGCGTGATGGAGGCGATCGAGACCGGGCGGGCCGACATCGGCTTCATGGCGGGCACCGTGTCGGCGCGGATGCGGCTGACCTTCCACCCACTGATGGACGATCCTTTTGTTGCAGTCGGTGCTCCGCAAGGGCCGCTGGCCGAGGACCGGGTTTACGAAATGGCAGAACTGATCGACATGCCGCTGATCGCGATGGAACCTGGCACGAGCGTCCGGGAACTGCTGAGCGGCGCATGCCAGCGCCTCGAAAAGGAAATTTCTCCCCGGTTCGAAGTCGCCCATCTCGCGACGGCGGGAGCGCTTGTCGCGGTTAATCTCGGCATCACGTTGCTGCCGACATTGACCCTGCCTGTCCTCCCGATGGAACGGCTGATCCGACGGACTATCACAGATTTCGGAGCAAAACGGCGGATCGGAATAGTCCACCAGCCCGGCAGGTCGCTGTCCCCTACGGCGTCCGCCTTTCTTGCCCATGTAAGGCGACATGTCCCTAGCTTGTGACAAGCCTGACAGCGCCACGTCAACGGAATCCTGCACCCAAATTCCAGGACCGCATTTCGCGTTAATTGCTCGCAGGAATACATCTAGACACCCATAAGCTTTATATATTTGATAATTCAGAGAAGTATTCGTTCAGACAGCCATTTTACTATCTTGCGCGAACGATCCTTCCCAGCGACCCTCACCAAGGTGAGGGTCGCGGGACCAAACCGACCTTACATTCATGAACGCGCGAAGCGCCTCGCCCAAGACCAGAAAAACGGCAAAATAGCCAAGCCGGAATGCCGGTTTTGTCTCTGCAATATCGAATGATGCCGCCCTGAGGGCGGCACCAGTGAACATTGTGAGTGCCGGGTCGTGTCGCCCCGACAACCTCCGAAGCAGGATCAGAAACGATGCACGTAAGAGACACCAACAGAGACGGGATCGATTTCTGCCGTACCGATTGGAGCGCCGTTCAGGGTAGCGTCGGTTTCGATGTCCATATATCGCACATTCAAGCGCAGTGAGCCATGTTCAGAGATCTGCCAGTCCGCACCGATGGTGGCTGCAAGCCCAAAGCTGTCGTCCAGTTCAAGGTCGCCAAGTGCCGTCGTCTCTTCAAAGAAAGTGGTATAATTCAAACCGACGCCGAAGAAGGGCGTGACCTTGCCGCGCGTCGGTACGTGGTAAACCAGCGAGACGGTGGGCGGCAGGTGTTTGGTAGAGCCGATCTCGGCGCCGCCGAGAGAAATGCTGTGCTCAAAAGGCGTCGCGGCCAAAAGCTCGATACCGAGGTTATCGAGGATGAAATACTCACCGGTCAACGAAAGTTGAGTGTCATCACCCACGGTGGCTGCCGCACCTGCGAGCGATCCGTTGTCAGATTTCGGGTTCACGTTGATGATCCCGACGCCGAAGGTCCAGTCGCCTTGAGATTGCGCCAAGGCAGGCATTGCTAGAACCGTTGAGAGCGCGCCCAGTGCGAGCACGGAACCGAGGCTGTGGGACAAGATTTTCATGGGGTCATTCCCTTCTTTCTTCATTCTGAAGAGAAGGTTTCACAAAAGCGCGGAGCAAGAACTGATCCAGATCAATTAACCATGCGCTTTCTATATGAAAGTAAACAATAAAATTGCATTTCCGCTATGCAAATTGCGCTGTGCTAGAATGGTAGATAACTTTGCCACATTCTTGCGTTGGGCTGATCCGTTTGCAACTCCGCCATCGCGAGAAAGACGAGACAGGTCCCGCAAAGAGAGATGTTCTACCACAAAATCCCTGACCGCTTGGCAGCGCTCTTGACCGCGTCGACAGTTGAACTGAAGTCCAAATGCGTGAGTTGTTCGACAGCGAGCCGCCACCCTGCAATTGACGCTGCCTTGAATCTCGGCCTGGCTACGTCAATGCCTCTGCAGTCATCAGGAAAGACCACTATCAAAGCAGTCAAGACGCAGGACTGCGAGAGATCCAAACCACTCCAACACAACCGTCCAAATAACGCGTGAAATCTAATTTACTAACGCTCTAGCCCCATGCTGCCCTCGCCAAAAATAATCTGCGTACACAACACGAAGGAGCAGAATATCTCGGCTGCCAGCCACTTTTTCCTATTGCCCGTTTTGCGCGGGTCAGAGTCAATAGGTCATCCATACCTTGGGGTAACACTCACGCAATCGGATGATGCCGGGTCGGCAGGATGAATTTCAAGGCAAAGCCCTCGGGTCGAAATGGCATCACCGGTTCGTCCCTCCTCAAGCCAACCGACTCTGCAGCGTTGGAAAGACATGTATTTCGGTGAAAAGTACCGGTCTCCGCGTTCAAAGATCTTCCAAAGAGGCAATAAAACTTGAGAAGAGCTCACCCTGCGAACTGACGCCCAGTTTACCGTAGATGTTGCGTCGATGGATCCGCACAGTCCCCGAAGCAATTCCAAGGGCTTTGCCCGTCGCCTCTGCCGAATGGCCTTTGAGAACGTATTCCACAACCTCCGCCTCGCGGGGGGTCAGTACATTGCGGCCAAAGCGCTGAAAAGCATCGTCGATCAGTTGCGGCAGCCGCGGACCTGCGCTTGCAGCGGCCGAAAACTCTTTGAGAAGGCCCGCCCAATGCCGTTTGGAGACAGCCTCCACGAAGGGAAAGATCGCTTGAAGGTCCCGGAATTCCCGCGCGGAGAAGGCCTTGAGCTCGCGCATAGCAGAGATCACTACGCTGACGCCCTCCCCTACGTCGAAGATAAAGCCTATTTCTTCAGCAAGTCCGGTCTGAACATAGTAATTGCGGAAATATTCAGCTTGGTAAAAGCGATCCGGTGCAAGGTCTTTCAATCGCACCAGCCGTGACCGCGTCGGCGCCTGGGAATGCAGATAGAAGGGATCCAAAAGATAGGGTCCCTCCTGGTAATCATCAACCATCACGCGGCGCTTTTGTGAAGGAAAATTGTCAAATATATCAAGGGGTCGCAGATCCTTGTGATAGGCGAATATCACTGAGAACTCAAAGGGAACAGTTCTGCGGATCGCGTCGATAAGACTGGGACAGAAGGCTGGCGTCCCCAAGTCCGAAACAACCTTGGCGCTCACGGCAACCCAATCCTGAAGTTGTAATTTTTCGGCCATCTATGCTCTTTGTGGTATATACAACAAATGACAATCTTTTTACCAATTTCACTAAGTACGGCATATGCTGCATAGCGCAACATAAAAGAGGTGGCCATGCTGGATGCGTTAGCTGCGACAGGAAAAACGATGCAACAGGACCAGCAGATGAGCAATTCGCCCGATAAAGTTATCGCGTCCGATTCCGTCGCGGAATTCATCGGCACGACAAAGCGGTTCGGGAGCATCACGGCGGCGGATGGCCTCTCACTGCGGATCCGGCGGGGTGAATTTCTTTCTTTCCTTGGCCCGTCAGGCTGCGGCAAGACCACGGCGCTGCGGATGCTTGCGGGCTTCGAACGTCCCACCGAAGGCGACGTTTTGATCGACGGCTCGAATGTCTCGGGTTTGCCAGCCCACCGCCGCCCGGTGAACATGGTGTTCCAGCATTACGCGCTCTTTCCGCATATGAATGTCGCCCAGAATGTAGGCTACGGCCTCCGCCAGCGCCGCCCCCGTATGCCAAAGGCGGAGATCGCGCAGAAAGTTGCGAAGGCGCTGGAGACCGTGCGCCTGTCGGACTTTTCAGATCGCCGCATTTGGGAGCTGTCGGGCGGTCAACAGCAGCGCGTCGCCCTCGCTCGGGCAATCGTTAACGAACCCAAGATCCTGCTGCTTGATGAACCCATGGCCGCACTTGATGCCAAGCTGCGCGGCGAGATGCAGCGCGAATTACTGGCCTTGCAACGTAGCCTTGGCATCACCTTCGTTCTGGTCACCCACGACCAGGAAGAAGCGCTCGCCATGTCGGACCGCATCTGCATCATGGGCAAAGGGCGGATTGCGCAGGTCGGCACGCCCGGAGATCTTTATGATCGTCCCCGCTCCCGCTATGTGGCCGATTTCGTCGGCAAGGCGAATATCCTCACTGCAGAGATTGTCGACACGCGCGACAACATGGTGACTGTCCGTCTGCGCTCTGGCGCACTCGTCGCAGTACAGCAAAACCCCGACGACAGCCGTGCACGGGCCGATATCGCCGTCCGACCAGAGGCGCTTTTGCTCGCAGCGCCGGACGCACCGGTTCCGGTATCCACCACCGCAACGCTGCCAGCCCGCGTCACCCACCGAACCTTTCTGGGCGATCACACCGAATACCTGCTGGAAGCCGATGACCTCGGCACCCTGCAGGTGAATGTCCCGCAACAAGCCGAAAGAGTCTCGGGCGGGCATGACGTGGGCGCACGCGTCCATGTTCTTTGGCCGGAGGGAACGGGTCTCGTTCTCGCCGCTGACGACTGAAGTTTTCTCGGTTCAACAAGGGATTAAGACAATGAAAGACGATAACAAGCCGATCTCACGAAAGGCCTTCATGCAAGAGCTGCGCAGCTACCAGAATGGCTCTATCACGCGGCGGCACTTTATGGGTGTCACCGGTCTGGGCACCGCCATGGCGGTTATGGGCGGCTCCATGCCCGCGCTCTTGCCGTCCCGTGCTCGGGCACAAGAAATAGGCGATCGCGTCGTCCTTGCCACTTGGCCAAACTATCACGATCCAGCCAATTTCGACAGGTTCGCCGAAAAGACCGGGGCCTATTCGCAGGTCAACGTATTCGGGTCGAACGAGGAAATGCTGGCCAAGATACAGGCCGGCGGCTCTGGTTGGGATGTCTTCGTACCGACCAACTATGCGATCCCCACCTATGTGGATGCCGACCTGATCGAACCGCTGGATCTGTCCAAGATCCCAAACTACGATGCTGCGGCCTTTGATCCGCGCTTCGCCGAAGCCGGCACCATCAATGGCACCGTCTATGCCGTGCCCAAAAACTGGGGCACCACCGGTATCGCCTTCAACAGCGACAAGACCGGCGGTGTGGTCGATAGCTGGAAGACCTTCTTTGACGGCGCGCGTGACCAGTTCGACGGTCGCGTCATGGTGCATGACTACCAGCTCACCACCATCGGTAACGCGCTGGTCTACCACGGCTTCAGCTTCAATTCGGTCGATCCGGCTGAGCTTGCACAGGCAGAGAAGCTGCTGATCGACGTCAAGCCTCACCTCTACGCCATCTCCTCGGATTACCAGCCCGCGATGCGTAACGGCGATGCCTGGCTGACCATGTGCTGGACCGGCGACGGCAAGCAGATGCACACTGACATCCCGGAGATCGGCTTTGCGCTTGGCAAGGAAGGCGGAGAGATCTGGTCTGATTACTACGCTATTCCCAAGGACGCCCCCCACAAGGAAGCCGCCTATGCGCTTATCAACTTCCTGCTTGATCCGGAAGTGAACAAGGCAGAGGTGCTGGCACACGGCTACCCCGTTGCCGACAGCCGGACCAATGCAATGCTGCCCGAAGAGTTGCTGAACGATCCGATCCTCTACCCGGCAGCTGAAGAGTTGGATGCGCTGGAATTTGGCGCCGCCGTCACCCTTACGGATCCCAACCGGGCCGAGCTGATGGCACGGTTTAAATCGGCCTGACGTCTAGCGCAGACACGCGACAAGAAAGGAAGTAAGGACGATGGCCATTACCCCATCCAGGGCACGGGGGCTGCTGCTGACACCCGCGGGACTGTGGTACGCAGCGCTTTTGCTGCTGCCACTGGCCGTCGTCCTGATCTTTTCTTTCGGAGAGCGCAGCCCCATCGGCGGCTACGCTCCCGGCTTTACCTTTGCTCAGTACGCAAACTTGCCCGCCCGGTTCGCCGCCTTTCGCAACACTTTGACGCTGGCCCCTATAGGAACCCTTGCCGCGCTGCTGATCGCCTATCCGCTGGCCTACTTCCTCGCCGTGAAGGTGACGCCAAAGTGGAAGACGCTGCTGCTGGTACTGGTGATCGTGCCTTTCTGGACCTCGATCCTGATCCGTTCCTACGCCTGGATCTTCCTGCTTGGCGGTAAAGGCATCCCGGCCCTCCTTGTCCATCTCGGCTTAGATGATATCCGGCTGCTCAACACCCCCTTCGCCGTCTTGGTCGGCATCGTCTACGGCTATCTGCCGCTGATGGTCTTCCCGATCTATGTGGCGCTGGAGAAACTGGACAAGCGCCTGCTGGAAGCCTCTGCCGACTTGGGGACGCCGCCATGGCGCAGCTTCCTGCAGATTACCCTGCCGCTGTCCATGCCCGGCGTTCTGACAGGCTGCATGTTGGTTTTTATCCTGCTGATGGGGGAATTCCTAATCCCGGCAATCTTGGGCGGCGGCAAAGTCTTCTTCGTCGGCAACGCACTGGTCGACCTGTTTCTGCAATCCCGCAACTGGGCGTTCGGCTCTGCCGTTGCGGTGGCACTGGTGGTGGTAATGCTGGTGGTTGTGGCGCTCTATTCGCGCGCGGTGAAACGATTTGGCGCCACCCGCGACGACACTGGCCTGATGTGAGGGTGACATGAGACTCTATGCCCTGGCGGTCTACGCCTTCCTGTACCTTCCCATCTGCATCATCGCCCTGTTCTCCTTTTCAGAAGGACGATCTGCCGCCTCCATGCAGGGTTTCACTTTCGACTGGTACCTGCGCGCCCTTAAAAATCCTTTCGTGATGGAGGCGCTCTGGACTTCTGTACGCGTCGCCTTCCTGTCCGCCCTTATGGCGACGGTGGTTGGCACCATGGCAGCCCTGGCTTTGACGGGAATGCAAGGTCGGGTGCGCAAAATGTTCGACTTACTTGTGCAGATCGCCGTTATGATCCCTGGCATCGTTATCGGTATCGCGACCCTGATCGCGCTTGTTACGGTCTTCGACCTCGTGAACCCCTGGTTGGAACCGGCCACCGGCTGGAAACTGTCGCTTGGCACCGGCTCACTGATCGGGGCGCACGGAATGTTCACCATGTCGCTGGTCGTGCTGCTGGTGCGCGGTCGGATGGAGACGCTTGATCCCGCCTTGATCGAGGCGTCAAGCGATCTTGGCGCCACGCCCTTCGGCACCTTCCGGCAGGTGACGCTGCCTCAGATCCTGCCGGCGGTTCTGGCAGGCTTCCTGCTGGCCTTCACCTTCAGCTTTGATGATTTCATCATTGCCTTCTTTGTCGCCGGGGCCGAAACCACCCTGCCGATCTACGTCTTTTCCTCCATCCGCCGCGGCGTGACTCCGGAGATCAACGCGATCGGCACCATGGTTATGGTCGCCTCGCTCACCATCCTAATCTTTGCGCAGGTTCTCCTGCGCCGGACCCAGGCGCAACCGCGCCGCTGAATACTTGCAGGAGTACCCTATGCTGAAGAACCGAGTCGCCCTGGTCACGGCCGCCGGATCCGGGATCGGTCGCGCCGGTGCACTGACTATGGCGCGCGAAGGTGCTAACGTTATCGTCACTGACCTGGACTCCGGCCTGGCCGAGGAAACCGCCGAGCAGATCCGCGCCGCCGGAGGCTTGGCGATGGGGCTGGCACTCGATATGCGCGACGATGCAGCGGTCGAAGGAATGATCAACCGCATCGCCCGGGACCAGGGACGCCTTGACATTCTCCACTCTCATGCCGGCATCCAAATAGAAGGCAGGGCCGAAGACGTTTCTCCACAGCAGATGGATGCCGCTTGGGCACTTAACGTGCGCGCCCATTTCGTAGCCGCCCGCGCCACCATCCCGGTGATGCGGGCGCAAGGCGGCGGATCCGTGATCATCACCGCCTCCAATTCCGGTTGCCAGTATGATCGCGGCATGGTCTCCTACGCCACGACGAAACACGCGGCCGTCGCCATGGTAAAACAGATGGCAGCCGACTACGCGCGTGAAAACATTCGCTTCAACGCCCTCTGCCCCGGCTTCGTCGACACCCCCTTTAACGCTGGCTTCGAAACTCAGATGGGCGGGCGGGCAAAACTGGAAAGTTACATCGCCGACTCGATCCCGATGGGCCGCTGGGCCTCGGTCGAAGAAATCGCTGAAGGTATCCTGTACCTCGCCTCGGACCGCTCCGCCTTTGTCACCGGGTTAGCCCTCGTCATTGACGGTGGAGAAGTGCTTTAGGCTTGAGAGCAGTATGCGGGACATCGTGACGACACACGATTTTTTGTCGTGGCAGCACGCAAAAGGTCAGGCGAACATCTCAGCCGGGCGAGGTAAAAGCGCCTCCATAGGTTTCGACCAGGAAGCTGGCAAAACACCGGCCGCGACCGATATTGCCAAGTCCGTCCACGATGATCATCAAAAAGGCTACGCTGGAATAAGGAAAACCGACGCAGCGTTCCCTAGATCTAGTTCAGCCCGAGCGCGGCAAGCGCGTAGAGCCATCCTGGGACGAGCGAGGCAAATAGTATTTGCACTGAATATAACGTATCCACGACGGTCCTTTTCTCGTTGCTCTGCTCCGAGGGCATGGCGCGCGACCAAGTTTGCGCGGGTTTAATGGCTTAAAGAGGATCTTTTCCACCGGGGACAGGATCCCCGGTTGATCAGCCCTGGTTCGGGGCGAAGTCTCCACGCTTCAACGATTCGGGCCAAACTATTGCGATCTTCCTATCCTGGAACCAAACAATTCCGGGCCGCGTCCACGCATTCTGCACACCGCCAAAACTCACTTCACTGTTGATCGTGTCGAAGGGTCAAGTTCGTCCAATAAATCGCTCAGTCGCGGTCCTTCGGAGAGCGACAAGCCGACAATGTCTTCTGGATCCTCAACAGCAGACGCCGGACGATAGTTGTACAGCTTGTGAATTTCGGCTTTCACGGTCACCTTGTTCCTATTGGGCGACTGAGGAACACAGCTCCATGGACGATTTGAAACTGCTCCGGGGAAAGCCTGCAGGTCTATACGTGCTCGACTTCGGCCTGTTCCGTGTTCATTCGGGGCCCCGCGACATTGGCATATGCGGCTTCCTGATCATCACTGATCTTGGTGAGCATATCCTGATCGACAGCGGTTTCCCCGCCAAATATGCCAAGGATGCGGCTCGCGCGACCGCCGACGATGGGCTTGGTGATCTTGGTCAGGTCTTGTCCGTGTCGCACGACAACCTGCCAGAGGTGCAACTGGCAAAGGCCGGCGTGCAACCGGATCAAATCGATCTTTTTATTCTGACCCACACGCACATAGACCACCTTGGCGGGATTTTCGATTTCCTTCAGGCCCCGCTGCTTGTTTCAGAGCGCGAGCGCGCATTGCCAAAGCCGCTTTATTGGACGGGAAGCCAGCCCTGGGATTGGCCTGACCGAGACTACATCACCCTGTCTAACGACACCCGCATCGGCCCCGGTTTCGAGGTCCTGCAGGCACCCGGTCATGCCCCCGGACAGATCGCGATGGTGATCGAATTGCCCAACACCGGATGCGTGATGCTGACAAGTGACGCAATATCCCGCCGCGCGGAGATCGATGAACGGTTTGACACCGCCTCCGATCCGGGAACCGCGCTCGAAAATGCGCACAGGCTTATGAAGCTGGCCGAAGAGCGTAATGCCTTCGTCATTTTCGGACATGAGCCAGAGCAATGGCCAAAGCTGCGAAAGTCACCTGAATTCTATGACTAGCGCACATCGCGCCCCTGATTGAGGATAATGACGTTCCCGCTCGACACATCTCCGGCGGGCGAAATCAGGAAACTGACCCAAGCCGGCACCTCCGCAGGCTGCATTGGTCGTCCGTGCGGCATCTGTGCGACGGCCTCGGCCAGCACATCCTCGCTCAGGACGTTGAAAAGCGGTGTTTCGGTCATCGCAGGCGCAATGGAATTCACAGAAATCCTGTCGCGGGCATAGCGGCGGGCAAGGTCTTTTGTCAGAGTATCGAGCGCTGCCTTCGAGGCGCGGTAGTGAGGCGGGTCAAAGACGTCAAAATTGTAGGCCCCGTTGGAAGAAATGTTGACGACCTTCTTAACGCCGTCGCGCTCCAACATCCGCGGGATAACTTCTTGGCAACAATGGAAAGCAGAGGAAAAATTCAGCCTCATCTGCCGCTCCAGTTCGTCCTCCGGGATGTTCGGGAACTCGGACATTAATCAAGTACCCGCGTTGTTGACGAGCGCATCAATACCGCCGAAATGCTCATCTACACGAACAAATGCATCCGAAATTTTGATGGGATCCAACAAGTCGCAATGGCAAGGGAGAAATGCTTGACCATAATGTGAACCTAAGCTTTCGAGTCCGGCAGCATCGACGTCGAGACCTGCCACCCTCAAACCGTCCGCGATAAGGCGATCAACGATGGCACACCCTAAACCGCCAGCCGCACCAGTCACCACGGCCACTTTCATTTCCGTCATTAGTTTTCTCCCCCGCAGCACGACCATTGGCGCCACCCCACTCGAAGTCCAACGGTATACCTGCATTGAGTTCCCCGTGAGGACAAGCAACCTTTAGTAAAATACGCGTAGCGTGTTCCGCCTACGTACACAAAACTGCAGATTTGTCGGCGGCGTTTCACATCTCGAAGACAAATGCAGTGGCGGGCCAAAACACCATGCTGCCGACAAGAGATTGCCCGCGACGCCATTCTGCCTGCCTTGGCATTTGGAGCGCACTACTCCCTCAACGCGGTCCGGTATTCCGAGACGCTTAATGACCAATGGCAGACGTGAAGTTGTCGTGCAGATTCAATCTAGCTGAAACTGTCCACGGTTGGATGGTCGTGCGCACAACAAAAAGATTACGTCCTTGCCCAAAACACTACTGAATTACAAAGCGGACGGCAGCGACCGGAATGCCCGCACGGCTGACGATGCCTTCATTGACCAACGTTCCATCAGGCGTCTGGTAGATGAGGTCCGAAAAACCAAGCCGCGTGGTATCGTTGAGCGATTTGAAATCGGCCGTGTAGGCAAGTCGGATCTGGCCGTCCTCCTCGATCACCGTCGCCTCGCCCACTGTGTCTTCCCTCTTGCCAGACCATCGCCCGGGGCCGATCTCGCGAAAGACCCAGGTCAGCCGGTCCTCTTGACCGTCGTCGTACACGAAATCCTCTACAACCGTCAGCTCGCGTTGCCCTGCTGCTTCGCTGACACTGCCATTCAGTTCTGCAGTAAACCGACGTTCGTCGCCGGTAAGCCATACGCGAAATTGGCCCGTACCAGTTCGTCGACCTTGAAATGCAGAAACAAGGGTGACGGGTCGTGTCGGAACAGTGGGTGCGGTCGGGCTGGAAGCACACGCCGAAAGACCCATTGAGAGGCCGCCCATAATGAAAAGACGTCTAGTGGTCAGCATTGCAAACTCCTGCTCGTGTATTTTCCGCTAAATAAAGCTGATCGCTCGATGGCCTTTTGCCGTTCCATCTCCGGTTCATGCACCACAGCGACATACTCGAAATCGTTCTATTCGCCGGAATGACATGCTTTGTTCATTTTCTAACGCTCTAAATATTGCCGGGCCCCATGCGTACAGAACTTCCCTGTGAGTAACAGATTCATCAAAGCCTCGAATATCTGCATTCTGATCGAAATCTTGTTCAGCGCATTAAACCGGACCCGGCATTTTTCATACCGGGTCCGAAGCGTTCAGTTATTCGGGAAGAATGACGGTATCCACTACATGAATGACACCGTTCGACGCTTCGATGTCGGCTGACGTAACTGTTGCATCGTTGATCTTAACGCCATCGCTCAGATCGACGGTCAGATCGCCGCCTTGCACAGTGGTCGCCGTCATTCCATCGCTTAGATCCGTGGACATGACTTTACTCGGTACGACATGGTAGGTCAGAATGGAAACGAGCTGGTCCTTGTTTTCGGGCTCCAGCAGTCCTTCCACCGTCCCTTCGGGAAGAGCGGCAAACGCTTCGTCGGTGGGCGCAAACACCGTATAGGGACCCGGCCCTTTTAGCGTCTCCACCAGTCCGGCGGCCTCGACGGCGGCGACAAGTGTTTCAAAAGAGCCGGCTTCGACTGCGGTATCTACGATATCCTTTGAATGAGCATCTGCGAAGGCGGATGTTGTCGTGAGCGCTACAGCTGCGCCAATGCTCAGAAAAGTGCGACGAAACATGAAAGTCTCCTATCAGCTTGTTAATGCCTTGAGTGACATCGGAATCGATACGGAGAGACCTGGCATGCTGGATCATTCTCAAATTTCCTTGAAACGAGTTGCCGATTTTGCACGACGCGCTAAGCCAGCTGTCCGTTCACTTTCAAATCACGATGAGTTTAGGTGCGGTGTTCGGATTCATAGCAACCCAACGCAGCGGGGAAGCATTTAAAGGCCGGGACCGTGTTAATGGCTCTCGAGCCCGAGGTACTTCAAATTCTTGAAATTCAATTTTAAATAAAGCCGACTATTGAAACAAAAACGTAAACCACCGCCTCGTCAAAACAGAGGTTCCTTAAAAAGGATATTAGGGCCAGCACTCGGTCACTCAGATTTCAGCCTGCTGGGGTTCTAAGCTCCTGTGCGGGGAATTATCTTTAGCGTCTTCGCCACATAAGGCATGATGAATAACACAATGTTGAACATAAGTTTCACCGAGCCCCCGCAAGGAACTGAACCTTTATAGAGAATGCTTGGTCTGCAATCGGCGAATTAAATGAATGCCACGCGGCTACTTGCGGCTCAGGAACATCACGGACGCCACCGCAGCGATCATGAACAGGATCGAGGTTGCGCTACTGAACAGAAACCAAGGGTCACCGCCGGTGGCCGCGAAAGCTTCGCGCGCTGTCTGTTCCAATGGCCGTGCCAAGATGAAGGCAATGACGAATGGGAGCACCGGGATGTCGCTACGGCGGAAAAGATAGCCGAGGATGCCGAAACCGAAGGTGATCCACAGGGCGAACATGTTCGCCTCCTGCACGTAGATCGCCGTAAGGGTCAGTAGCAGCACGACCGGCAAAAGGATCTGCCCCGGGACCCGAGCAAGAATGCCCATGGAGCGCATAAACTTGCCACCTATGGTCCAGTTCAGCAGGTTGCCGATGGACATCAGGGTGAAGATCCCGAAGGCAGTTACGAGTTCCGGGTTGATATCGGGGGCGGTGAACTTGAACACGGCAGGTCCGGGGTTGAAGCCACCGATGCTGTCCGCCGCGAGGATAAGGAATACGGCCGCCGCGTTGCCGGGAATGCCAAGCGAAAGGACCGGGATAAGGTTGGCACCCGAAACAGCCGAGTTCGCCGCCTCGGTCGCGGCGATGCCCTCGGGCGCACCCTGGCCGAATTGCGGATCGCCCTTTTTACGCGCCTTCTCGTACCTTTTGTTGCCAAGGGTGTAACTGAGTGTCGCCGCGAGGGTCGAGCCGACGCCGGGCAGCGCACCGATTATGGTTCCGATGATCGCGCCCCGCCCCAGATGCGGTGCGATACGTCGGATGTCGCCCTTCTGCAGGCCATCCGTGACGCCTTGGTCGCTGGCCGTCTCGACTTTCTCTGTTTCACCTCCTGTCGACATGAGGTCTTCAATACCCTTGAAGATCTCGCCAAGGATCAACACCCCCAGAATGGCCGAGACCAACGGAAACCCGTCGGCAAGCGCCTCGACGCCGCCGGTAAGCCGTGGGGTGAGCGCCTGGCCAGTGCCCACGAACGCCGCGACCAGACCGAGGGCGACCGCCAGTAGACCCTTGCCTACGGAAGCTCCCATTACCGCGGCGACAAACGAGATCGAGAGGATCAGAAGCGCGGTCTTTTCCGGCAGGTCGAGGTATGCTTCGACCACCACCGCCAGGAAAGGCGCGCAGATGAACAGGACCATGTCCGAAAAAGTGTCGCCAGTCACCGAGGAGAATTGCGCGATCCTAAGCGCGCGTTTCGGCTGACCGTTCTTTGCCATCGGGTGGCCGTCCAGCGTTGTCATCAACGCATCCGGCGTGCCCGGCATGTTGAACAGGATGGCAGGAACGGCGCCCCCTACCGTCGCCCCCTTCATGATACCGATCAGGAAACCAAATACCGGTAGCAGCGCGTCGGGGGTGAAGCCGAAAACCGAGATCAGGATGGGCAGCGAGATTGCCATGGCCATTGGGCCGGCAAGCCCGGGTGTCGCGCCGACCGCGATCCCTGTCAGCAGGCCCGCGAGAACCATCACGGGTGCGGCGGGTATGCCGAAACCGAAGATCGAAAACAATTCTGGCCCTTGGAAAACGGCCAGAGCGCCGAGCCAGATGTAGTTCAGAACGTCGGTCATACATCACCGTTCGGCGGCAGAAGCAGATCGGGGAAAGGCAGGTCGAAGATTGCAATCAGACCGAAAACCGTCAGTAGCCCGATGAGAACGGCGTGCCAGCTAAACCGGTGCTCCATCGCGCAGATCAGGATACTTACCATGCTCGTTCCGCCGATCACAAAGCCCGCGTACTTCCATGGCACCGTGTCACGCAGATCCCTGTAAATCGCTTCGGTAAGACCCAGCGCGCGACCGAGCCCGACAATCAGCGGCCCCGACCACCTCATGAAAACGACGGCCAGCAGGAACACACCGGTAAACACCAAGATGAACCGTAAATTGGCCGCCGTGAGGTGCGAGGCGAGCTTTACCCCTCGTTTGTCGAAGATGATCAGGAGGCCTGCCAGAGCCGCGAGGGCGAGGGCAGCCATCGGAGCCATCGCGTCGCCTATAGAGAGGCGACCGCGCAGTTTCACAATAACCCCTGTCGCGCTGTCGTTGGGTACCCATGCGATGATCGCAAGGATCGCAAGGATGACGACACCGAACCCGAGGATCAGGTCTGGCTTGTTCCGGGACATGGGGCGAGCCTCCGTCGCACAGTTTGCGTTAGCTCTCGTTCGCCTTGGCGAGGAGCTGGGACGCATTGTCGAGCAACTCCTTCATCTTGGCGTCGAGCTCGTCACCTGTGATGACGTCGGCGCCGCCAAAGCCATTTGTGACAAGTGCATTTGCCTCGGTCGAAGGATCGTTCAGAACGTTTTCGATCGCGGCACCAAGGGCTGCGCGCGCGTCGGGATCAAGGTTGCCCGGCGCGATGAACATGAAATAGCCGTCGAGCGCAAAGGAACTGCCGAGGTCTGCGATCAGAGGGGCGTCCGGCGAGTCTTTGAGCTTGGAAGGGATGCCGCTGGCGATATTGACCATCTCACCCTGCTGGACTGCCTTCGATTGCGCACCCGCAACCCAGCCAATATCGAGATCGCCGCCACGCAGGCCGTTCATAACGCCAGCGCCGCCCTTGACCGGGACAATATTGAAATCGATGCCCGCCGATTTGCCAAACAGGTACGCCACGTCTCCTTGCCGGTCAGATGCCACCCCGAAACGGATCGGCGTCCCGGCTTCTGCTGCTGCGACAACCTTTTCCCAGCTATTGAATGCGCCGTCAGACATAGCAACCAGACCCAGCTCAAAGCTGGCAGTGGTTGCGAGCGGTGTGAACTGCTCCAGTTGCAGTTCGGGGTTGCCCGCCGCAAGCGCGCTGTAGGTCAGCGACTCGGATACGACCATGCCGAAGGCGGTGCCATCAGTCGGAGAGTTGGATAGTTCGGACGCAAGACTGAGGCCGCTGTTGCCAGTGACCTGCTTCGGCAAGATCTTCCAGCCGTACTTCTCTTCGATACCCTGCGCGATCAGCCGGGCCTGTGTGTCGGCGCCGCCGCCGGCCGCAAAGCCGATCATCATTGTGATCGGGCCCGGAGGCGTCCAATCTTCGGCAAGCGTTGCGGTGGGGGCAAGCAGTATGGCAGCCGCAAATGCCAGCGGCTTGAACATGTTTTTCATCGTCTCCTCCCTGATGAATTACGTTGAACCTTCCCCATTAAGGTGGATATGTCAACGAAAAGGTTGACATATCCACCTTAATGTCCTGAATTACATGACGGGAGGATTTGCGAATGACGGATCAACGCGACAAAACTGAACTCGACAGCGATGGCTTCGATCTGTCGTTATTGCTGCCGTTCCAGATCACTCAACTCAGCACAAAACTCGCAGCTCAGGCGCGTGCGATCCTGGCAAGACACGGCAGCCTGACCCTTCCGCAATGGCGGATCATCCGGGTAATCGCCATGGGGCTTACCAACCGCTCGACCGCGATCCGCAAGAGCTCAGGGATCGACAAAAGTCAGTTCAGCAAGACGATCAACACGCTGATAGACGAAGGCTATGTCACTACTGTTCCCTGTAGCGAAGACCAGCGCCAGTTCGAAGTCGTCCTTACAGAAAAAGCACTTGCAGCCCACGCGCGGCTGGCACCCGAGCTTGAAGCGCGCCAACAGCACCTGCTGTCGGCGCTCACCCAGGAACAGCGCGACATGATCTTTCCCGCCATTCAAGCACTGGCCCGTGCCGCTGAAACCATCGAATTTCTCAATGCTCAAAATACCGAGGACTGACCCTTGACCAGATCAAAGAACCTGCTTGTCATCATGTCGGACGAACACCAAGCTCGCGCGTTGTCCTGCGCCGGGCATCCGCTGGTCAAGACCCCGAACCTCGACAAGCTCGCGGCGCGTGGCATCCGATTTACCAATGCCTACACCCCATCGCCAATCTGCGTTCCGGCGCGCGCCGCCTTCGCATCGGGCCGCTACGTGCACGATATCCGGCTTTGGGACAATGCGATGCCCTATACCGGCAAGCCACGCGGTTGGGGCCATGCCCTGCAGGACAAGGGCATTCGCGTCGAGTCCATCGGCAAGCTGCACTACCGCGACGCGGAAGACCCGGCCGGTTTCGACGTCGAACACATCCCTATGCAGGTTGCCGGCGGCCATGGCATGGTCTGGGGTTCGATCCGCCGTGAGGACGAGCGGGTGCGCAAGGACGGTAGGATGCTCGGACCCTACATAGGACCGGGAGAAAGCAACTACACCCGATACGACATTGCTGTCGTCTCACGCGCGACTGATTGGTTTGCCGATGCTGCAAAGCGACCTGAAGACCCTTGGTGCCTCTATGTGGGTCTCGTAGCACCGCACTTCCCCCTGATCGTGCCGCAGGAATATCTGGACCTTTATCCTCTCGACAGCCTTCCTCCCTTCAAGATGCACACACTTGACGGGTTCG
This sequence comes from Heliomarina sp., assembly GCF_052826185.1. NCBI lineage: Bacteria > Pseudomonadati > Pseudomonadota > Alphaproteobacteria > Rhodobacterales > Roseobacteraceae > Heliomarina > Heliomarina sp. The sequence goes on from NZ_JBRBUI010000022.1 coordinate 22,844, forward strand.
AGAACCATCCATGGGTCACCAAGCAGAATTTTGCTCTGACCGGGGACGAGGGGTTCAAGGATGCCGACGAGCGGCGCCTCGCTGCCGCCTGCTATTTCGCGCTCTGTACCTTCCTCGATGATAACATCGGCAAGCTGGTCGCGGCGCTGGAAGAGAACGGGCAGCTCGACGAAACCACCATTATCTACACCTCGGATCACGGCGACAACGTTGGCGCACGGGGGCTATGGGGCAAATCGAACATGTACGAAGAATCGGTGGCGGTGCCCCTGATCGTCGCCGAGCCGGGCGCATCCGCCTCGATCTGCGCGACTCCGGTTAGCCTGCTCGATGTATCGCAGACCATTATCGACCATTTCAGCGCCACGCTGGAGGGCGAGCGGCCCGGCCGGTCGCTCTATGAGATCAGCGCCGCCCCGGAAGAGCCCGACCGGGTGATCTTCAGCGAGTACCATGCCGTGGGCGCCGTATCCGCAGCCTACATGGTTCGCAAAGGCGACTGGAAGCTAATCCACTATCACACCTTCAGACCCGAGCTATTCAATCTGGCAGAAGATCCGGAGGAAACTATCAACCGAGCCGATGATCCCATCTGCGCTCAGGTGCTGGCCGAGATGGCACAGGAACTTCGAAATATCTGTGATCCGTCGGAGATGAACGATCTCGCCTTTGCCGATCAGGACGCGATGATCGCAAGATATGGCGGGCGTGAGGTCGCGATGAACATGGGCGCGCCGGCAGCAACGCCGCCGCCGGAAACGTGAGGCCCGGCCCGAGGACAGGCCCATGCGGCCCAAGCCAACTGTCGCGCTGACCGAACTGCAGCCGATCCTTGGGGATCGGCGTAGGTAAGAAAAGTATATGCAGGCGGGACATGGCAGGGCTTACGGTCTGATGCGGCGCTTCAAGGAGGCGGTCGTCCCACAGAACCTCATGAACCCCGGTAAGATCGAGTGATTTGACATGACGCTTCGATTTCTCCATCGCCGTTGCGATTGTTGCTGGTGCCACAAACGACAGTAGGAACGCCTACCTGGTAGCGTCATGTCTCATCGGGCTCTGTTCGTGTTGAACGGTTCGCACGGTGCGCAATCATCTGATCGCCAAGATATTAAGCTGTTGCCAACCGGACATTCGCCGCGCGAGGTCCGAACGGCAGGCATGGGCCGGTTGCACCATAGGCGAAGAGAGGCTGGAAATCGGAACTTCGCTGCGGCGCACACCGCGGCCATTCATCGAGAAACTGCCATCGAGGCAAGCGCATAAGGATGTCTTCGGAAGACGAAGCACACGGGATAGATGATTTCAACACTGTCTCGACCACGCTTCCTGAGGGAGCCATGCTTTCTGATTTTGGGTCACTTGAAGATAGATCCGCAGGCTGCTACGCTTTGCTAAATCCGTTGGGGTGCCCTGTCTGGGGCTGAGAGGCGATAGCTAACCCATCGAACCTGATCCGGACAATACCGGCGTAGGGAACGGAGCATGATCTGACGAGTCCCTTGACGCCTGTCTTATCTACCTCCGCCTGTCGCCGGTGGAGGTAGCGATAATGCCGAATTCATTCGTATCGACCATTGCGGGCTCCGACAGTCGCGGTGGCGCGGGTATTCAAGCCGAACTCAATACTTCCTCTGCCCTCGGCGTCGACGGCCCAAGCGCGAGCACGCCGGACACAGCGCAGAACACCCGAGGCGTCTTCGCGGTGGAGGCCGTCACGTACGCCGTCCTATCCGCGCGGATCCCTGCGGTGTCGGATGAGATCCATCCGATGTCGATTAAAATTGGTATGTTGTTCTCGCCCGAGATCGCCGGGGCGGACACCGCGCAGGTCGCACAGGTAGCCGGGGTGGAGGCGGCAATGCGGCGTGCAAGGCCCTTGCTGCATGACGCGTTGCGTGCGGCAGACGAATGGTGCATCAGCGAAGGTCCCATCCCTATACATCATTTCCGAGAGGTCAGGACATGAAGGCGCACGTCCTCGGCGCCGGTGTTGCTGGTCTCTGCGTGGCGGCAGAGCTTGTCGCCCGGGGTTGCGAAGTTACTGTCTTCGATCCCGCGCCCCGGCCGGGGCCGCACGGCTGCTCGTGGTGGGCGGGGGGCATGCTGGCCCCTGTGTGCGAGAGTGAAACAGCGGAGGAGCCTGTTTTCCGGCTTGGCCATGAGGCCGCCGACTGGTGGGATCGGCAGGGGGTGACGGTCGAGCGGCGCGGCACGACCGTGGTGGCATTGGGACGCGACCGACGGGAACTCGATCGCTTCGCGCGGCGGACGCGAGGGCACGAATGGCTCGACGCAGACGGCCTCGCCGCGCTGGAGCCCGACCTTGCCGGGCGCTTCGACCGCGCGCTGCACGTCCCATCCGAAGCGCATCTCGATCCCCGCGCGGCCCTTTTACATCTGCGAGACCGGCTGGAACGCGACGGCGTGTCCTTCATCGCCGAACCGGGCCGCCCCGAAGGTCTGACCTTCGATTGTCGAGGGCTGGCCGCACGCGATGTGCTGCCGGATCTGCGCGGCGTGAAGGGCGAGATGGCCGTGCTGCGCAGCGCGGACATACGCCTGTCGCGCCCCATCCGGCTGCTTCACCCGCGCATTCCGCTATATATCGTGCCGCGTGCGGACGGGTTGTTCATGCTCGGCGCGACCCAGATCGAAAGCGACGATCGGCGGCGCAGCGTCCGTTCAGTTCTCGAACTACTGTCGGCCGCCTATGCCCTGCACCCCGCCTTCGGCGAAGCCGAGCTGGTGGAGATCGGCGCCGATGCCCGCCCTGCCTTTCCCGAAAACCTGCCCCGCGTCATCCGGCTGGGCGACACTTTCTACGTCAACGGCCTCTTCCGCCACGGTTTTCTGCTCGCCCCCGCACTGGCGCGGATGGCGGCGGAGGCTGCACTCGACGGCACAACACCGGAGTTCTGTCATGAAGATCACTCTTAACGGTACCCCGACCGAGGTGCAGGCCGACACACTCGCGGCTGTTCTCGGCGAACTGGGCTACGGCGACGCCAAGGTCGCCACCGCAGTCAACGAAAGCTTCGTTCCGGCCACCATGCGCGAGCAAGCGACGCTTGAACCCGGCGACCGGGTCGAGGTCGTCGCGCCAAGGCAGGGAGGCTGAGATGCAGTTTTACGGAACCGAAGTCGCCTCGCGCCTGATGCTGGGCACCGCGCAATACCCCTCGCCCGCCGTGTTGGCCGAGGCGTTCCGCCGCTCTGGCGCGGGCATAGCCACCGTCTCCGTCCGGCGCGAGGCGGGTGGAGAGCGCGCGGGCGCCGCTTTCTGGGATCTCGTGCGCGAGCTCGGTGTCACGGTGCTCCCCAACACCGCCGGGTGCCATTCGGTGCGCGAGGCGGTGACCACGGCGCAAATGGCCCGTGAGTTGTTCGACACGCCGTGGATCAAGCTTGAGGTCATCGGCCATACCGACACACTCCAACCAGACCCGTTCGGGCTGGTCGAGGCGGCGCGTATCCTTTCGGACGATGGCTTCCAGGTCTTTCCCTACACGACCGAGGATGTGGTGCTAGCGGGCCGCCTGCTTGAGGCGGGCTGCGAAGTCCTGATGCCTTGGGGCGCACCAATCGGCACCGGGCTGGGGCTGACCAACATCTACGGGCTGCGCACTTTGCGCGCGCAGTTCCCGGATGTGCCAATGGTTGTAGATGCAGGCCTCGGCCTGCCCAGCCAAGCCGCGATAGCGATGGAGATGGGCTTTGACGCCGTGCTGCTGAACACCGCCGTCGCAAAAGCCGGCGATCCGGCGGCGATGGCCGAGGGCTTTGCACGCGCGGTTGAGGCTGGGCGGCTGGCCTTGGAGGCCGATCCGATGGAACCTCGCGACATGGCCGCGCCGTCGACCCCGGTAATCGGACGGGCTTTCCTGGAATGACACTGGACCGTTTTTACCCGATCTTCGACAGCCTTGCCTGGCTGGAACGCACACTACCGCTGGGCGTCAAGCTGGTACAACTGCGGATCAAGGACATGCCGGAGCCCGCGTTGCGGCCACTGGTGGCAAAGGCGCAGGCGCTGTGCCGGTCGCACGACGCGGTGCTGGTCGTAAACGACCACTGGCGGATCGCCATGGACGCAGGATGCGACTGGGTGCACTTGGGGCAGGAAGATCTGGACGACGCCGACCTTGTCGCGATCCGGCGCGCCGGGATCAGACTGGGCATCAGCACCCACGATCACAACGAACTGGATCGCGCTCTGGCGCTGGAACCCGATTATGTGGCGCTCGGCCCCGTCTATCCGACCATCCTGAAAAAGATGAAATGGACGCAACAGGGGCTGGACCGTGTGGCCGAGTGGAAACGGCTGGTCGGCGACCTGCCCCTCGTCGCCATCGGCGGTATGACCCCGGAGCGTGCAGCGAGGGCTTTCGCGGCGGGCGCTGACATCGTCTCGGCGGTCACCGACATCACCCTGAGCGACGATCCCGAGGATCGGGTCCGCCACTGGCTAAAGACGACGCGATGAGCCGCTACGCTCGCCAGATCGCTGTGCCCGAATTCGGGCCGGATGGTCAGGACCGGCTGCGGCAGGCGCATGTGCTGGTCGTGGGCGCAGGCGGTCTTGCGGCGCCGGTGCTTCAGTATCTCGGGGGCGCGGGGATCGGGCGTATCACGCTGGTCGACCCCGATAGTGTCGACGCCACGAACCTGCATCGCCAGACACTGTTCCGAGAGGCCGATATCGGCCGGCCCAAAGTCTGCGCCGCAGCGGACATGGTCACCGCACTGAACGCGGACGTCCGCGTTGAACCCATCATCGACACCCTCGACCCGGCCAATGCCGATGCGCTCTGCGCAGAGGTCGACCTCGTGCTCGACTGCGCCGACAGCTTCGCAGCCAGCTACATCCTGTCGGACACCTGCCTGACCCGGGGCTGCCCGCTTGTAAGCGCGTCGGTCGTCGGGCTGGAGGGCTACGCGGGCGGCTTCTGCGGCGGCGCACCCAGCCTTAGGGCCGTGTTTCCAGATCTGCCGCAACGCCTCGGTTCCTGCGCCGAAGATGGCGTTCTGGGCCCTGTGGTGGGGGTCATCGGCGCTCTTCAGGCGCAGATGGCGGTGGCGTTTCTGGCCGGTCTCGCCCCCTCCCCGCTTGGACGTCTGGTCACTTTCGACGCGACCGGTTTTCGCTTTGGCGGCTTCCGGTTCGACGGCGCGGCCGAGCCCGCTTCGTCCCCCCGTTTCCTTGCCGCGTCGTCAATCGCCGACACCGACTTCCTCATCGACCTGCGAGCCGAGACAGAGGCACCACTGGTGCGCCCCTCAGCACGCCGCCTCCCTGTCACAGCCTTCGGCCCCGGAGGCCCGATACCCGAAGACGGCCAACGCGCCGTGCTCTGCTGCCGCTCTGGCCAGCGGTCCTGGACCGCGGCGGAGCGCCTCGCCGCCGTCTGGAACGGTGAGATTTTCCTCGTCGCGCTTGGCGACCCAACCGGAGAAACCCCATGAAAGCCCACCTCACTGCCCTTGCCCTTCTCACCGCGACGCCCGCCGCCGCACAGGACAAGATGACTGTCATGCTCGACTGGTTCGTAAACCCGGACCACGGGCCGATCATCGTCGCGCAGGAACAGGGCTATTTCGCCGACGCGGGTCTGGAGGTCGAGGTGATCGCCCCCGCCGATCCCACCGATCCGCCCAAGATGGCCGCCGCCGGGCGCGCGGAACTGGCGGTCTCTTACCAACCGCAGCTGCACCTTCAGGTGGCCGAGGGGATGCCCCTGATCAGGGTCGGCACATTGATCGCCTCGCCGCTCAACTGCCTGCTGGTGCTGGAAGACGGCCCTATCGAAAAAATCGAGGACCTCAGGGATCGCAAGATCGGCTTCTCCGTCTCCGGCTTCGAAGAGGCGCTGCTATCCGCCATGCTTGGTCAGGCAGGTTTGGGCACAAAGGACGTCGAGCTGGTGAACGTCAACTGGTCGCTTTCCCCCGCGCTGATGTCGGGCCAGGTCGACGCAGTAATCGGCGCATTCCGCAACTTTGAGCTCAACCAGATGGACATCGAGGGCGTGGCGGGCCGCTGCTTTTATCCCGAAGAGCACGGCGTGCCGACCTATGACGAATTGATCTATGTAACCAACCCCGAGACGATGGATGCCGACATGATCCGCCGGTTTCTGGCCGCGACCGAGAAGGCCGTACAGTTCATCGTGAACCATCCACAGGAAAGCTGGGAGGTTTTCGCCGGCACCTCGGCGGAGCTGCAGGACGAGCTGAACGAACGGGCTTGGGCTGACACGATCCCAAGATTCGCCCTACGCCCCGAGGCGCTGGATCAGGCCCGCTATGCCCGGTTCGAGACCTTTCTCGCCGAAGCGGGGCTGATCGAGGGCACGCGGCCGGTGTCCGACCTCGCCGTTGATCTGGGGACTCAATGAGTTACGGCAAGACATTCCCGCTATGGCGGGCTGCGGCGGCGGACGCGTGGCGCGGGTACACCCGCCACGCATTCGTCGAGGGGATGCGCGATGGCACCCTCCCGCGCGCGGCTTACCTGCGCTACCTCATTCAGGACTATCTTTTCCTCGCCCATTTCTCGCGCGCCTGGGCGCTGGCCGTGACCAAGGCCGAGACGCTGGACGAGATGCGCGCCTGCGCCGCCACCGTCCACGCCCTGCTGGGCGAAGAGATGCGCCTGCATGTCGAGACCTGCGCCGCCGAAGGCATTCCCGAGGCCGAATTATTCGCGGCCTCCGAGGCGCCGCAGAATATCGCCTATACCCGCTACGTGCTCGACGCCGGGCATTCGGGCGATTTCCTCGACCTGATGGCCGCGCTCGCGCCTTGCGTGCTGGGCTATGGCGAGATCGGCACCCGGCTGGCCGCCGACGCGGAGGAAACGCCGTATGCTGACTGGATCGGCACCTACGCCGGACCGGAGTATCAGCGCACCTGCCACGAGGTCGGCACGCTGATCGACGCGGCAGTGGCGCGCCGCCTCGGCCCTGCGTCCCAAGACAGCCCCCGCTGGCCCCGCCTCTGCGCGCGTTTCGAAATGGCGACGCGGCTTGAGATCGATTTCTGGGGCATGGGCTTGTCGGTATGAGCGCTGCGCCAGCGCTACGCCTGTGCGGACGGGCGGCGATCAATGGCGCGGTGATCTTCGGCCCGCTCTCGCTGGACGTGCCTGCCGGGGAATGGACCTGCTTGCTGGGTCCCTCTGGCGTCGGCAAGTCCACACTTCTACGCCTGCTAGGCGGGATCGCGGACGAGGTGGCATTCGAGGGTACCACGACGCCGGGTGGTGATAGCGCGCCGCTGGCCGGGCGGATCGCCCTGATGGCGCAGCACGACCTGCTGATGCCTTGGCTGGACGCGGTCGCGAACGTGACCCTAGGCGCCCGGCTGCGGGGCGAGGTGGCCGAGCGAGACCGCGCCATAGCACTGCTTGAGCGGGTGGGGCTGGCCGATCACGCCGCAAAGCGTCCGAACGCTTTGTCGGGTGGACAGCGGCAGCGGGTCGCACTGGCCCGAACGCTGATGGAGGACCGACCGGTGGTTCTGCTGGACGAGCCTTTCGCGGCCCTCGACGCGCGGTCTCGCGCCCGTGTCCAAGACCTGGCGGCGGAGCTTCTGGCCGGGCGCACCGTCCTGCACGTCACGCATGACGCCGCCGAGGCTGCCCGGTTGGGGCGAAACGTGCTTCTGATGCAGCGCACAGGTATCACCCGGATCGAAGTACCAAAGACGCACACGCCCCGGCGTTTCGACGCGCCCGAGACGCTGGCCTTTCAGGGGCAGCTGCTTCGGCTGCTCATGGCATCGCAATGACACGAGCCGCCCGCATCTCCGGCATCGCCCTTATGACCCTTTTGGCGTGGCAAGCCTTGGTCACGGGCTTCGCACTGCCGAGGTTCATTCTGCCGGGACCCGGTCTCGTCCTTGAAACGCTCTGGAACAGCCGGACATTGCTTGCCGAGCATGCGCTGGTCACGACAATCGAAGTGCTGCTCGGGCTGGTTTTGGGTGGCATACTGGGCTTCGCCTCCGCAATCCTGCTGGCAGCCTCGCCGCTGGCGCGGTCTGTCCTGCGCCCGATACTGGTCTTCAGCCAGGCCGTTCCGGTTTTCGCTCTGGCACCGATCCTGACTCTGTGGCTGGGCTACGGTCTGTGGTCCAAGATCGCCATGGCGCTGCTGATCATCTACTTTCCGATCACCTCTGCATTCTTCGACGCTCTGATGCGCACCCCGACCGGCTGGCTGGAATTATCCCGTGTGATGAACGCTCGGCCCGCCCGCACGCTGTGGCACATCCGCGTGCCGGCCGCCCTGCCCGGCTTTGCCTCGGGCCTGCGCCTCGCTGCCGTCTACGCCCCCATTGGCGCGATCATCGGGGAATGGGTCGGCGCCTCCCGCGGGCTTGGCTACCTTATGCTGCTGGCAAACGGACGCGCGAAGATCGACCTGATGTTCGCCGCGCTGATCGTCCTCGCCATTCTGACGCTCATTCTCCATGCCGCAGTCGACGCCGCCTGCCGACGGCTATGGCAGAGTTGAGCGTAAATCGTCATTTTTGCGGCCGTGAAAGTTGCACATGCTCGCCCCATTGGCGGAGAAACTTGGCTGACCGTACAAACAAGTTGGATCTAAATCGATACACGCTGAAGCCTGCATACGCGGCTGATTTGAGCCGATTGGGCCCTGCAGAAGCCAGTTCCTTTGACAATGCCAGAAGAGTAATTTGCCGTGCCTTCCTGCTCACGAGAAACTGATCCTCCCCCAGTGAAGTGGTCCTCCGCTATGTTTAGGAAAACGGAGGAAACACATGGCCAACAAGCGACCGAAGCCCGAAGAGATTGTCACGAAATTGCGGCAGGTTGAGGTTCTGACGGGGCAAGGGATGGCGCGTCTGGATGCGATCCGGCAGATCGGCGTGACTGAACAGACATTCTATCGCTGGAGTGCAGGCGGATAAGAAAAGCGTCCAGTGGACGGTTTTCCCGCCAAACAAGTACGGTGGAATGGGCACGGATCAATTGAAGGAACTGAAGCGTCTGCAGAAAGAGAACGAGCGGTTGAGAAAGGCCGTATCGGATCTGACGCTGGACAAACTGATCTTGGCAGAGGCCGCAAAGGGAAACTTCTGAGCCCCGCTCGTCGCCGTGCTTGCATTGATCGTATTCGCTGCGAACTTGGTGTCTCGGAACGCCGCGCTTGTCGCATCCTGAGGCAACACCGATCCACGCAGCGTAAGGTGCCGGTCGGTCGTTCCGATGAAGCCCTGCTGGTGGCTGATATGATCGAGCTGACCCGTCAACATGGTCGGTATGGCTACCGTCGGATCGCAGCGCTGCTGAGAGATGTTGGCTGGCATGTAAACGACAAGCGCGTCGAACGGCTGTGGCGACGAGAGGGGCTGAAAGTGCCCATGAAACAACCAAAGAAGGCGCGGCTCTGGCTGAATGATGGGTCGTGCGTTCGATTGCGACCCGAACGTCGCGACCATGTTTGGAGTTATGACTTCGTCCATTGCCGGACTGATGACGGAAAGGCGTTCCGCGCGCTCAACATCATCGATGAATATAGCTGGGAATGTCTGGCCACGCTGCCGCTCAACACTCAAACCCAACCGGAAGATTCCAGATCCAACCGGCCCTGATCGCGGGGGAAGGTCAGTTACCCCAAACAATCTCGACACGGGCGCAGTGCCGTCAGTCTATGCCAGTTTAAAGACCAATGGGAATCCGTTTTCTCCGAAGGTCCAGCAAGTATTTGCAACGGGACGAGCGGCTGACAACGCGGTGGACCAAGTGGGTGATGTACGAAACAACCCTAACAAAACACTCTCGGCGAAATCAGATTGAACTGTGTTGGTATTTGGAACTTCTACCAATGTAGGGTTTAATGCGACGTTTGAAGGAACCGGCTCTCCTGCAGTCGTATTGGGCTACAAGCGTCGCGAGGCAGCGAATATTCCGTTGTCACCTGATCAAACGAGTATTGAAAACACATCGTCTGTATTAGCAGCGATATCGATTGATGGAGCAGCTGCCAGAGCAGATGGCACGCGACTGAGCGTGGATCAGTTGATGGCCACTCACGGCTGCGGAAAGACGGCTGATCGCGTCCAAGGTTCCGGCGGACGTCTCACGCGACAATTGGGATCCGCAACGTAACCCGGAACTTGGGCAACCGACGGAACTCATGGGACCACGCGAATTGTTCATCGGCGCAGTTGCGGTCATTCTTGCCCATGAGATGCACCATTTGCGGCAGGGTCCCGCCCCTCTGGGACATGGCGACCGCCGGCAAGCCTTGCAGGAAGGGCGTCTGGCGCAACTGGCATGGGCCTGTGATGATCCCGTGGATGACCGCGTTGTCCGGGCGCGCGACTACGAAGCGCGCGCGGACGAACATGCCGCGAAACTCCTCAGCAATATTCCTTCTCGACCTCAGCCCCCCGACTAAAATATGAAATGGGGACCTACGACCTGCTGAACCAGATGCTTGGGCAGGCGCTGCTGGATATCTACGCCCGGACCAGAACGCCGGTTAGCGAATTCATGATCCAGCAAAGCATACGTCCGGATCTCAAGGGGCTCATTGATGTCCAGTCGCCAACCGATGTGGGGGATGTCGTTGTGCCGACGGTCTTTGCCTCGCTTCATCCTTCCGTGGTCGACAGGTTGCTGTTCGTCTCTGAACGCTTGCGCCAATCGCCGGGGAGCACGTTCAGAAGTGACCCTTCCGGGGCGATGTCGTTTGAAAAAATGCAATGGGGCTTGCTGAAGCGAAAGACTTGCGAGGAAGCAAAGGCAAATCGCTGACCGAGCAGCAAATGCCGCTGCGCCATGGACAGCATTGCGATTGCGTAGATGGACCGAGGCGCGACCTGTCGCCGAAGACCCTTTTGTGATACCATCCGAAAGCTGATTTCCAATGCCGCGTGCAAAGCTGATTTCCAATGCCGCGTGCAGTGCGCGTTATTTCTTGCCTCAAGGTGCGGGGCAACTCGGCCCGGCAGGATTTGGAGCATCATTCATTTCAGACGGAGTGTATCTATGACTTTGGCTATTCGCAGAGCATTTCGCCCCTATTGCGAAATGTCATTTGAGGGTTCGAATCGGCAGAAGACCGGATTGAAAGGATTTCGGGTTCTGCTCGTCGTGGTCACGGTGATCGTGGCGTCGCTCGCGCCAAGGACATCCGACGCGCAGGACAGTCTTTGGAACCTCTATGTGCTGAGCACGATCCAGCCAGAACAACTCAACCAGAACACGGATTATCTTCAAGCGGTTCGCAGCCAACGGGTGAGCAGTTGCGTTGCACGACTGGCAGCGACATTTACTCCCTCTTGCGCCAACGGTCCATGTCGCAACTTGCCGGGCCACATGTATTACGAATGCCAGCAGAACCGGCAGATGCCGCAATGCGATGCGTGGTTTTGGGCCTAAACATGAACGAGGTCGCCAGTGACGGGAAATACTGGAATCAAACCTTTCTTGGGAACGTGATGACGACCATGCGGCCCTGCGACTTGATGGAACAACTTGGTGTGCCCTGCAAGTCCATGATGGAAATGGTGCGCGGTACCTATGAGCCCTATTTCATTTGCGGCTAGGAGCGGCTGAAAACAAAGACCGCGCGGCGGAGAAGGCCGTTTGACCAAACTGAGCAGCTTCACGCCCTAGCTCGCCAATGCCTGCCTGATGCGCCTCGTCAGCGCACTTTGCACCAGAGCATACCGCGGCGTTTGCGCAATTTCCTCAGGTGTCGCGACCCAGAGCGGAGCGGGCAGCCGGGGCGCATCATCGCTTTTCCCCATGAAGCCGTTGGTACGGTTTCCCGATGAATGTCGGCAGGAACGTCCTGGCGATGCCCGAGGTGGCCATCTGCTGCAGCACGAGGAGGTCTTGCTAGAAGAACTTCGGTTGAGCAGGGTGAACGATGGGAAGAAAGAATTGAAACTATCAAGCGTAGAGCAACACTCCGGGCTTTGTCAGTAAGATCCCAGTTGAGATCGGCAGGGCGGTCTTGTAGTGTTAAAACTTACCTAACCTGACCCGATCAAGGGTTTTCAAAGCAGCCCGGAAATCATCCGCCTGGCGGCAATGTTGTACATCCGTTTCCCTCTTTCGCTTCGGAATGTGGAAGATCTACTGCATGAATGCGGCGTTGAAATGTCTCAGGAAATGGATGAAGCGGCACGGCCGTCCACACATATTCGTCACGGACAAGTTGCGCTCATATGGGGCCGCGCCGAAGGAAATCAGGGCGGCGGATCGTCAGGAAACCGGTCGCTGGTTGAACAACAGGGCAGAGAATTCGCACCTGCCGTTTCGAAGACGCGAGAGGGCGATGCTCTGTTTCAGGCGCATGAGAAATTCGCAGAATTTCGTCTCCGTTCATTCCTCAGTGCACAGCCACTTCAATCAGGAACGCCAGCTCTATAGTCGAAAGAACTTCAAGCTGAACCGGACCGTCGCTCTCACCGAGTGGCGGCAACTTTGTTCCGCATAGGTTCACGCTTGTTGCGGCAAACTGAAGCTGGTTCGAATCAGTCAGACAGCACATCGCGGAGGAGTGAGCCCGCTCCAGCGGCTGCAAACTGCGCATTTCTGACTTTTGTGTTTGGTGCAACATGCGTGGCGGAGTGTCCGCCTCTATGAATGGCCGCTTTCTTCTCTCCGCCGGGACACTTTCGCACATGCAGCGAATTCACACTTACCGCGCTTTTTACCCTCAAAACCCCTGCCAAAGATTTAGATCCCAGCGTCATTTCGACCGAGCACCACTTCCAAACAAAACCACTCAACAGCCACAATTCTATAACCCTCTAATAGAAGGGAAAAATCCGGCAGCGCTGGGCGGCAGAGAATAGTTGCATCGAGGCAAGTGGCGGTGCTGGCAGACTAATTCGAACCAGTCTCACAAAATATAGGATGTCAGTCCCTTATACTGCACAGAGGCCACGCCACTCGGCAAGGGCCGCGGCGCAATTGAGCTTGAAATTTTGTCGTGGATAGAGGTGGCGTTCCGGATTGAAATGGTTATCGACCGAGGCGTGAACGGAAGCGAATTTCTGCAAACTTCGTATATGCCGAAAGCGGAGCATGACGCGTTCGCGTCGTCGAAATGGCAAGTACGAACTGTCGGCACGGTTGTTCATCCAGCGACCGGTGTCCAGTCGGTCGGCCGCACCAATCTCTTTCAGAGCAGCGCCGTAGGATCGGAGCCTGTCGGTGACGATCACTTCCGGCAGGCCGTAGCGCTTCATTGATTTTCTTATGAATTTCAATGCCGCTTTCCGGTCCCGCGTCTTCGTAACGAAACTTTCCAGCAACTCACCTTCATCATCTGGAGTAGCCCCCTGAAAGTGGTCCACCAACTGGGATAGATTTGTCCCGCAAATTGGAGGATCAGCGATGGCTGGGAAACGAGAAAAGCCCGAAGAGATTGTATCGAAGCTTCGGCAGGTTAAAGTTCTGCAGGGACAAG
>NZ_JBRBUI010000023.1:0-6686 GCF_052826185.1 Heliomarina sp.
ATGGGGAACCGGTGATAGGCCCAGACGGCATATGCGATGATCTCGGCAGGAAAGCGATGGCCTGAAAAGGCCCCAGATTGCTTGGGTTTGGTCATGTCCCCGCGTACCGGCTATTGATATGCCCCGCAACTTGACGATGCCCGTGAAACAGGCGGCGGCGCTGAGGTTGATTTCATTCGCGGCCAGCGCGTCGATCACGGCTTCCGGCAGACCGGCCAGCGCGAGGCGGCGGTAGACGCTTTTTTCAGTCACGGCGAAGGCGCGGGCAATCGTTGCCGGGGTCGCGCCGTTCCGCTCCATCTTGCCATAGGCCCGGATTTCATCGGCGGGGTGAAGGTCACGGCGGGCAGCATTCTCGGCCACGGCCCACGCCTGTGCGGTGCTATCATCGGGCGCGAGGCGAACCGGAGGATTTGCCAGTTCAGGGCGCACCTGGGCCAGATCGGCGTGGCGTTCAGCCAGAAGTTGCAGCGCCCGCAGGCGGCGGCCACCAGCGACGATTTCGGCCCCACCGTTACCGTCCATGATCCCGGCAAGGTTCTGGATCAGGCCAGCGGTCCAGATGCTTTCGGCCAGTTCCTCGACCTCGGCGGCGGGCACGTTCTGGCGCGGGTTCATGGAGGAAAGCGACAGCTTCGACAGAGGGAAACGGGCCTCGTCGGCGGCAATGATGCTCTGTTTGGTCATTGGGATATTCCTTGAAGGATTTGGGGGACAAGGAGCCGGAGCGGAGCGCACCAAGCGCTCCGCTGTTGGCCTCAGTATTCGCTCGGAAAAAGCAGGGTCAGGACGCGGCGGGTGTTGGCATCGTCCAGCGGATCATCAGCGCCGTAGCAAAGGCTCTCGTCGTAAAGGTCGATCTTGAACCAGACGGTTTCGCCGCAGATCGTGACCGAGGCCATCGAATGATCACCGTGGGGATCAGTGTCCTCGGTGAAGTCCGAAAAGCCCGCAACGGCAAGCTGGGCAAGGGTGACAAACTCCGGCCCCTTGGCGGCGACCCCTTGGGTGCAGACCACACGACCTTGATAGACGGGATGGCCGCCGGAAATCATCGCCTCGCGAAAGGCGTCATTCGCCTTGGCAATCTGCTGCGCTTGAACCGCAAGGTCGATGACGCTCGTCGCGCCGCAAGCGGGGCAATTGTCGGGGATAACATCGTCGATTTCCTCGACATCGCGGCAGGCGGTGCATTGGTAATAAGCCATTATGGCCCTCCTTTGTGGTGACGCCCTTCCGGTCTTGGTGCCGAAAATTGGGGCGGGGTTTCTGGCGAGGCCCGCTGCAAGCGGCCCTCTCCTGAAAGCCTGCCTCCCGGCGAGCGGCCTTGCGTGGGGGAACCGGCGGTTCCCTAGACGTGCGCGACTTGGCGCAGCTCAAGCATGCAGGGACTTTTGTTGTCAGTCACAATCCCCCTGCCACGTGATCGTGCAGGAATCCTCGGGTACACATGCGTTGACATTCAGCCGGACCGAACATACTATCCCCCCAACAACACCCCCCAGGCGACCGGTCGAAAGGCCGAGCTCAATACCGGGGGGTTACTTATTTTTAGGGGTCTGCTCAGTACTTTGAAGTTCACCAAGAAGCCTTCAAGCATCGAGCAACAACTACAGCTCCTCATCCAGCGTGGCATGGATGTCGGTGACCACGCCACTGCAATGAAGTGGCTTGAGACAGTAGGATATTACAGGCTGAGCGCCTACTGGCTCCCCTTTGAAAGACCTCCCGAAAACGGCAACGCGCGCAGCAAGATCTTCGAAAGCGGCGCAACCCTCAGTGCAGTCACCGATCTGTATGTCTTCGACCGAAGGCTGCGCGTTCTGGTACTGGAGGCAATCGAACGTGTTGAAGTGCATGTGAGATCGCGCTGGACCTACCATATGGCACATGCCCACGGTGCCCATGCTCATCTGGATCACCGCCTGTTTTCTGGCTTCTTGAACCATGCCGAACAGCTCGTCCGTCTCGCTCGGGCCGTAGATAAATCCGAAGAAACCTTCATTTTGTACCACAAAGGCAAGTACACGGACCCCTATTCCCCGCCCCTGTGGTCGGCAACTGAACTGATGACGCTTGGCGAACTCTCGAAGTGGTTCCAGGCAACAAAAGACAATAAAATCAAATCACAGGTGGGACGTGACCTGGGCTTCCCAACCAAAGAGATCGTAGAGGGCACTCTACAGGTGTTGGCGTTGACCAGAAACATCTGCGCACATCACGGACGGCTGTGGAACCGCAGGACCGTCAAACGACTACCCAAGATCAAACGCTTCAAAAACGACTTGGTGCTGGTGACCGAAGGCCAGCAAGAAGAGAACGACAATCGGCTCTATAACATATTGGTTGTTCTGCTTCACATGATGGACAAGCAGGCAACGGACAGCACTTGGCGAGATCGGCTGAGGAATCTGATCGAAGCACAATCTGATTCCGACCGATCGAAAATGGGTTTCCCAACCGACTGGCGTACACGACCGGTCTGGACCCCATAAACGGCAACAACCCAAATGCCCGCCCCAAAGGGGCGAGCGTCAAATCTCTTCCAGAAATAGGGCAACTTCCTCTTCAGCTGGAGACGAGGCTGGCCTTCTCCGGGTCATACCGAAACTTGGTAATCGTGCCGTCCTTGATCTTCTGGACCGCCTCGTCGATGACGAACAGCGGCACTAGGAACCACTCTCGGGGCGTCACTGGACGGCCGAACCGATCCGGAATTTCGATGTCGAGCTGTGCAGTCCCGAAAATCCGGTGGATCAGGTTTTCAAGCCGAGTCTGGTTGATGTTGTAGAGCTCATAGGTCGCCACGACCTCGACCGGCGCCATCAGGAAGGTCGGTTGAAGATGCGCGCCGGCAATCCTCTTCTCGACACCCAATGTGGTCACGCCAATCTTGTGCACGAGGTCCCTGTTCTCAGACACCATTGGATGATCCGACTTGCTGCGCAGGACATAGATCGTGCCGGTGGTGCTATCGCCCTCTTCGGGTGCGTCCGCGAACAACGGCCCCGCGACGGGGCTTTGATGATGTGACCGCCCCCCGACGGCATCTCTGTGTCAAGGTGGGTCTGCGATGATCCACAAAGGAGGACGGTCATGTCGGAGATTATCACGGTCGGGCTCGATCTGGCGAAGAATGTGTTCCAGGTGCATGGGGCGGACGCCGCAGGCGGTGCGGTGCTACGGAAGAAGCTGCGGCGCACGCAGGTGCTGGGGTTCTTTGAGGCTTTGCCGCCTTGCGTCGTGGCGATGGAAGCCTGTGGTGGTGCACATTACTGGGGTCGAGAGATTGGCAAGCTTGGACATGAGGTCCGGCTGATCCCTCCGGCCTACGTGAAGCCCTTCGTCAAACGGCAGAAGAATGACGCCGCCGACGCCGAGGCGATTTGCGAAGCTGCACAGCGTCCGACGATGCGCTTCGTGTCGGTGAAGAGCGAAGAGACCCAAGGGGCGGCGATGGTGTTCCGCGTGCGCGAGTTACTGATCCGGCAGCGCACCCAGGCGATCAACGCCCTGCGCGGTCACCTTGCCGAGTTCGGGCAGGTTGTGCCGCAGGGCGCTGCCAATGCCTCGAAGCTGATCGCCATCGTCGAGGATCCAGAGAGCGGGTTGCCCGCCGAGGCGACAGCCACCCTGCAGGTTCTGATCGGATCCTTGGCGCACCTCGAGGCGCAGATCGGGAGGCTCGATGCCGAGATCTCACGCTGCGCCAAAGAGAACGAGGTCGCCCGACGGCTGATGACGGTGCCGGGCATCGGCCCGCTGATCGCGACGGCTATCGCGACACTTGCGCCGCCTCCCGAGACCTTCCGGAAGGCCCGGGATTTTGCAGCCTGGCTCGGGTTGGTGCCCAGGCAACACTCGACCGGTGGCAAGCAGCGCCTCGGAGCGACGACGAAGATGGGCGAGCGGTCTCTCAGGCGGCTGCTGATCATTGGCGCCAACAGCGTGATCATCAAGCGCCACGTCCATCGTGAAGCTCAACCCGGCACATGGCTGGGGAACATGCTGTCGCGCAAGCCGTCGATGCTGGTGCGTGTCGCGCTGGCGAACAAGATGGCGCGGATTGTCTGGGCTTTGATGGCCCGGGGAGTGGGCAAAACCTGGGGGTCAGGCAGCTGCTCTTTGGTATGCGCTGGTCAATCTTCCGTCGAGAACGGCGGCCCGCACGATGGCAACGTGATGGGCGCCTTTGGGTGACCATCTCATGCGTCGACGTTTGCCCATACGTGTGTTTCCGATGTCGTCCACGCAGCCTTCTGCTCGGGACGAAGAGATTGGAAGACCATTGCGATATCGCCGCCCATAGTCGGTGAGGCTATCCATATTGTTTGCCAGATAGGTGTAGAGTTCCCGGCAACGCGCCTGTACACGCGCCGCCGCGCCGCGCACTTCAGGATCATCTTTCCAAAGCCGCTCGCAATCGGCCATCAGCCAATGAAGGCTCGTGGTGCCCACTCGAACCTTACCATGCCACAGATACCATCGTAATCGCTCTGCGGGGCGTTCGAACAACACCGGGATGCCCGAGAAACTCTTGGTCTGCAGCAGCCCCCTTACGGCGTTCTCGACATGTTTTACCCGCATCGAGATGTGCCACCAATCGAGGATATGGCGAACCGGCCCGCCGACAGCGTAGCGCACAAGATTGGGCAAGGCAGGTTCTCCATCCGAAATCACGGTAACCGGGCTCTTGCCGTCCCAGCCAGTGTCTTGAAGGTCTTGCCGTACTTGCCTCGATGGCGATTGTGCGACCTGCTGAACAAGCCCGAAACGGCGGGAGATATGGGGGCTTTCTATCTTGCCGACCACAACATCAAGGTGCCGCTTCTGGTATTCCGGCCTACATCGAATATGTGCACCGTCCAGAAAGACTGTCACCGGAGCTGTGCTCTTTTCTGCTGACGAGACAACCGGTTCCGCATACGCGCTATCGCCGATGTCCCTGGCGATTCTGCCGAGACGATTGCGTACCGAAGTGTTCATCTGCTTTGCGCAAGGCAGAAATATCTCCATGATACGCGCTGCTTCTCGAAACGAATGCCGCGCCCCAAGCTCGGCCTGAAGGCGTTGCAATTCAGGTGTCGAGCGGTCCGGGAAGAATTGGGCCAGCGGCGACAGTGGTCCACCCAGGGTGACCTCCGACTTGGCGTTGCACGCGCAACGCCGAATGCGTGGCGCCTTGACACGGAACCGACCAAACAATGTGTCCAGAACCCTGGGTCGATAGTCATGGATGGTTCTGACCTTGTTGCAGTCAGGACAGACCCTGCTCGCCTCAGAGACCTCCTCGATCTGGTCAAGAAGGATCGATTGCTGCACTTGCCAAAGCATGGATTTCGCATCTTCGAGCAACAGCCCGAAGCCCTCGGGCTGAGTACTTCGACATGGCCGAGACAGGCGTCCCAGACGCCGCGTCTTCGTGGTTCCGTTCTCAAATGTTGTCTCGACGATGATCCGCACATCCATGGCAATTCCTCTGCTGTGAAATCACCATCATAGACAAAGACCCCCAGATTTTGCCCACTCCCAAATGACCCTGAATCCGCAGAATCTGATTAATTAGGGTACAGTGACAGGAGGCCTTCACGCGCTTCCTCGAGGATGGGCGGGTCTGCTTGACGAACAACGCGGCCGAGAGAGCACTCCGCGGTGTGGCCCTTGGCCGGAAGTCATGGCTCTTCGCCGGCTCCGAGCGCGGCGGTGACCGCGCCGCCTTCATGTATTCGCTGATCGTCACTGCGAAGATGAACGATGTCGACCCTCAGGCCTGGCTCGGCGACGTCCTCGCCCGGCTGCCTGGCACGACAGCCTCCCGGGTGCCGGATCTCCTGCCTTGGAATTGGTCCCCGACACGGCAAAGGATCGCCGCATGACCCTGATCGCCCGCCTCCGGATCATCTTGAACGACGTCGAGCCAATGCCGATGCGCCACATCGAGGTGCCGCTGAAGATCAGGCTCGACCGGCTGCATGAGGTCATCCAAGCGGCCATGGGCTGGACCGACACCCATCTCTACGAGTTCCGGGTGGGGGATGCCGGTTGGGGCATGCCCGACCCGGACGGGTTCTACGACGGCCCCATGGACGCGAAGAAAATGACTTTGGAAAAGCTGCTCGACCAGACCGCCACCAGGACGATCCAGTATGTCTACGACTTCGGTGATGACTGGGACCACAGCATCCGGATCGAGCGGGTGGGCGAGGCCACTCAGGGCGTGACCTATCCGCGGCTTCTGAAGGCCGCGGGGGCCTGTCCACCGGAGGACGTCGGCGGCGCCTGGGGCTACGAAGAGTTCCTCGAAGCCCTCGCCGATCCCGATCACGAGCAGCACGAGGACATGGTCCACTGGTCGGGCGGGGACTTCGACGCCGAGGATGCCGGGGCCGGCACCATCATCGAACGCTTCGAGCGGCTGGCGAAGAAATGGGCCCCGCGGCCTCGCAAACCCAAAACTACGATCTGAGTGACGCCAGCGACCGCGGCCTACGCCGGATGGTTACACTCAGACAACAGCTTCTCCAGATGCGCCGCAACGTTTCATCCTGCGGCCATTGCGATATGTGGGTCGGTTTTCTGGTAGACGGAAGCGGCGATATTCTGGACCGAATCCGGGGTGTTTGAGAGGTGGGCGAGGATCTCCGCCTCGCGACGCATGCGGTTGGAAAGCAACCGTTTGACGTAAG
>NZ_JBRBUI010000024.1:0-5663 GCF_052826185.1 Heliomarina sp.
CAGTTCGGCGAGGTCGATGGATTGTTCGAGTGTCATGGTGTGATCCTTTCCGTTGATCGTCGTTGGACGGATCGTGGAAAAGACCGGGGGCATGAGAGCGGGCTGCACCCGGCACGGGGCGGAATGAAATGGAGCACGCCGGGGGCAGGTTTGTTGTGAGCGGTGCACCGCAGCGCTCAAGGCGCAGCCGTCCAGAAACCTGCCCCCAGCGTTGCCGGCCGCTCGACCCCGGGCTAGCGATCTGAGAGGCCAACAGGTCGACGGAAAGGCGCGCGACGGTGGCCCTGACGTGAGACGTCGCCCCCCGGACGCATGACGTTGATCTGCGGTTTACACCCTCGCGGCAAAGGGTGAGTTCGGCACCCTGGCAGCCTCGCCAACACGACCCAAGCGCGGGTTGCTCGACTGAGAGAAGGGGTGCGCTTACCTCGCACAGTGGGCTCCCATTTTTCCCCTGCTGACTTTCGGCTCACCCTCGGGTTCGCGCGATCCACTCTGTCCCTCAACAGAACGATCAAAGCTGCTTCTGCGATCGATCCAGTCAGACTATCCGCCTCGGTGTCAGCGTCCGAAATATGCCGCATCCTTCTGACACGGGTTTCGGACCCGAACCGCTGCCATTCCTCATAACGAGAAATAGCCAGACCGCCGGAGCGGTCTGGCCCTTGGCTTAGGCGGCGTCTTTCGGGCCCCAGGGGATGACGGCCTGCAGGGACAGATCGTCCTGGTTCGCGGCCTTGCCGAGGTTGGCGTTGAAGCCGTGGTCGCGGATGGTCAGCGTGTAGTAGTCGGCACCGGTCTCCTTGTTCTGCTTCTTCCAGATGCCGCCGCACTCGACCAGCTTGCCGCGCGGGGAGCGGCCGAGGACGCGGTGCGTGGGGGCCATCGGGTTCGTGCTCGCGACGGGCTCGACCGTGATGTCGAGGTCGAAGGTCAGGGTCGAGATGGAGCCTGTGCCCTTGGCGGTCTCGATGTCGGCGCTGGTGAATTTGATGCAGTTCGTGGTCATTGCTCTTCTCCTTGTTTGCGTTGCAATGATGGTCACCTTGCAGCTGGCCAAGGCCCGGGCACACCGAAGGCGAAGCGTAGCGGAGAGGGGCAGGTGCCGGTCTTTTTGCTCCGCGAGGAATGACCCGCAGGGTCAGGGGAAAAAGATCGGCGGCAACCTTTGTGGACGGGACGACAGCTGCGACCAGCATGTCATGCAACTCAGACAAAGGGAGAAGTGCGTTGGCCGCTAAGGAAGGATGGTGAACAGCCGTCAAAGATGCCAGAGGGCGCATGTTGATGCATGGATCATAGCTGGAGCAGGCATTTTCGGATCCATGTCACTTGCCAGATTCCCGACGCACCCACCTTGCGACGACAGCGAAAACTTGCTGTGACAAAGAAGTGCTACCGGGGGTATCGTAAGAGCGAAATTTTGGACCAAATCGTTTTCGGGCACAGACAAACTAAGCCGAAGTACAAGAAGTGAGGCAAAATAGCTTTGGAACTAGAAGAACTCGCAAAGCAGTGCCAAAACTGTGCACAGCATAGCCCAGTGATAGTCTTGGGCAGCGGGGCCTCGATACCGCATGGCATTCGTGGCATGGGGGATTTGGCCGTTTGGCTCCGCGATAATGTACAGGCCGACGATGGACCGGAAGTCGATGCCTGGACACTTGTTAGAACAGCCTTGGCCGCTGGAGATCATTTAGAAGCAGCACTAGAAAACAAGCCTCTACCCGACTCCTTGGTTGTCAAGATTGTCCGAAGTACCTGGGACTTCATCGCTCAGGGCGATTATAGCCTGCTCAAATCAGCTATAAAGACCGAGACCATTTTTCCGCTCCGCACCCTATTCACAGGTTTATTCCGAAGTACAAACCGCAATATCCATGTCGTAACAACAAACTACGACCGCGTTGCAGAGTATGCAGCCGATTCAGGCGGCTACATCCACAACACGGGTTTCCTTCCGGGCTATCTGCGACGGGCCGATGGGGCGGAGAATCTGATTTTCAAACAAGGGGCCAATTTGGCGCGGACGGTCACAGTCTGGAAAGTCCACGGGTCTCTTGATTGGTTTTCAGACCCGCATGGGGGTGTGATGTCGCTACCGATGACGAGCGAGTTGCCCGATGGTTTGGTTCCGTTGATCGTCACGCCAGGTGTAAGCAAATATCAGCGGACGCACGACGAGCCCTTTCGGAGCGCGATACAGGGCGCCGATCGTGTGTTGAGTGCCGCGACCGCATTCATTTGCATAGGATACGGGTTCCGCGACGGCCATATCCATCCGAAGCTGATGACGCGTTGTCGTGTGCATGACGTTCCCATCCTTGTCGCAGCGCGCACCTTAACGCCCGAAGCCAAGGATTTTCTCAAGAACAACGCCGGGCGTCACTACCTCGCGCTCGAGAACCACGATGAGGGGACGATGGTTTACAACCGTGACAGCCCAGACGGTATTGTTGTTACCGGGGGCAAATATTGGGAGTTGCCTGCATTGAACGAATTGATTGGGTTTTAGGAGGAAGAGTTGGGCATACTTGATTTCAACGATGATGAAAGTCTCGGCAAAATTATTGCCGTCGATACTGCCACTGTGACGGTGCGAGTCGATGAACTTGAACGCCTCAAACGGATTCAGGTCAATCGGTTGACCGCGATCAGAAGCTCGAAAGCCGGGCAGCACTTAATCGGGATAGTTTCGCGCATCACACGCAAAGCAGGTGACGAAACTGCAATAGACGGGTCTGAGGAGGATCCGGAAGCCGCGCTCCCCGAAAACAACCTCGTTCGGGTCGCTCTGATTGGAACACTCGTAGACAAGGAGGGGCTGAAAGAGAACGTCTTTAAGCGCACCCTAGAGACTGTGCCCGAAATCGATGCGGATTGCTTTTCCTTGGAAGGTCAGCGCCTGACAGACTTCATGCAGGTCATTTCGCAGGTTTCCGGCGACGGCCCGCAGCTTGATCTTGGTCGCTATGCTTTGGACGAGGACGCGCGGGCCTTCTTGAACGGCAACCGTCTGTTCCAACGTCATGCCATCGTGGTCGGTAGCACTGGCAGCGGCAAATCGTACACAACTGCGCGGCTCCTAGACCAGATTGCCGGTCTTCCACAAGCCAACGTAATCTTGTTCGATATCCATGGTGAGTACCAGACCCTCGATAGCGACGAGTTTCGGCATCTACGCATCGCTGGGCCGGGGGACATTGGACACGATCGCCGACTGGCCGACGGTGTTCTACATCTACCGTTCTGGCTTCTCGGCTATGAGGCATTGGTCGCTTTGTTTGTAGATCGGTCCGATCAGAACGCTCCGAACCAAGCCATGCTCATGACGCGCTGTATCACCGATGCGAAGCGCGCAATGCTTGATCCGGGAAAACACGCCGACATTCTTGCAAATTTCACTATCGATAGCCCCGTGCCTTTCGATATCGACAGTGTCCACAAGCAACTATCTGACTTGAACGAACAAATGGTTCCGGGCGCTAACAACAAGGATAAGCAAGGACCATACTTCGACAAGCTCAGCCGCTTAATCGCGCGATTTGAAGCCAAACGAAATGATCGCAGGCTTGGGTTCATATTTCAGCCGCCAGCAGCCTGTATGGATATGGCCTGGCTGTCGGAGGTAACGCATTTCCTGATAGGCGGGCGCGGATCGCAAGCTGATGGCAAGGGTGGGATCAAGATCATCAATTTCTCGGAAGTGCCGTCCGACATCCTGCCGCTCATGGTCAGCTTGATTGCTCGGCTGATATTCACAGTCAGCCAGTGGACGCCACCAGACAACCGTCATCCCATCGCATTGTTCTGCGATGAGGCACATCTGTATATCCCGGAGCGTGCATCGTCAGAGTCAGCCGATGAGATCTCTGTCGGGATTTTCGAGAGGATCGCCAAAGAAGGCAGGAAATACGGTGTTGGACTAGTGGTTATCAGCCAAAGACCATCCGAAGTGAACCGCACCGTTCTGAGCCAGTGCAACAATGTCATTGCGATGCGGCTGACCAACGGCGACGATCAATCCGTGATCAAACGGTTGCTGCCTGACAGCCTCGGCGGGTTTGGTGATCTTCTACCGGTCCTCGACATCGGTGAGGCATTGGTGGTCGGCGATGCGAGCTTGCTTCCGACGCGAGTTGTGGTGTCCGAGCCGCGCTTCAAGCCCAATAGCGCGACAGTCAATTTCTGGGATCGTTGGAGTGACGCGGCACCAGTTGCGGGAACGGAAGATGCCGTCCTTTCTTGGCGGAGACAAAGCAATCACTAGCCCTAGGAGCGATGAAAACAGTCAACGAGTATTGCCGCACATATTATGCTGGGACGATTCTACCGACCATCGCGGTAAGAGTATCGGGCGCAAGCTTGGAAGAAATTGCATCCAACTCCAAGAGGGGCTGCGACAGGTAAGGATGAAACTTCTCCGACATTAAATTCCCAGCTCCAGCGAACAGATCGACAGGTTCGCCAGATCGAATGTGCGCTAGTACCGTTTGAAGATCGGGGGTTTCGTCCCCGGCCTCCACCATCAGAAACCCGTCATGCAGTTCGACCGAAAACCCCTCACTTCTCAGTGCTAGCGCGAGGGTTGATGTCTTCACAGTACCGACCCGCGTCGCAATGACTGATGTATGCTCGCCAATGGTGTGTAGGTTATTGGCCCTAAACCCCAGCTGTTCATAGTGAGCACGCGCTTCCTCGAGCATCATCAAAGAGACTGTATCCATGTAAGCTGGGCTGGAATCCCCCTCGAGCACGGCGAACATTCGGTCGATCACTTTGTCATGAATGTCCCCCGCATCGCCGCCGAAGACGGGCGGCACACCAGCCTTCGCGGGTTTGACGACGATGACCTTTTCACGATCATGGATTTCTTGAACAACCCAACGTCGCCCAGAGAATATTAATAGCATCCCAGGGGCAAGAACATTATCGATCGGCAGGGTTCCAAGGTCCCGCCCCTCTGCGACCAACCGGAATTCCTCAGGCGTCTGAAACACCGCATAGAAGCTGTAATGCTCAACCAGTTTTTCGCCCGCGGGTCCCAAAAGCAACAGCCCGCTGCCGACCTGTTCGATCAAGCCGGTTGAAGGATGACCGATCGCACGCAAAACATCTGTGAATATTTCGGTTGTGACCTTCCGAAAGGGGCCTTCGCGGCAGAGCACATTGTAGACCACGCTTGCAGACGCACCGCCGCGCTGCGCTATGACTGACAGTATCTGGTGGACGAGCGTCGAGAGATGAAGCGCCTGAGGTTTTGGAGGTTCGCACCAGCCTTCCAGCAGCAAGTCTATCATCGCGATGGACCTGATCAGGCCGAGGCGAAGACGATCCACGAAACTGCTCTCCGGCGTCAACTTGGCTTCGACAGCATACTGCCTGAGAATGGCCGGCTGTCCTTCACGCCGGCCTGATCGGCCAAGCCGTTGTCGCAACGCCGCGACGCTGAATGGCGCGCCGATTTGAGCCACGCAGGTCACGTCACCGATGTCGATTCCAAGCTCGAGCGTCGATGTGCAAACGGCTGTCGTCGGTTTCGCAGGGTCCTTCAAGCGCCGCTCAACGAAGTCACGGTGTTCTCGGGAGAGGCTCGCGTGGTGGGGATAGAATTCCTGTGGCAGGTGCTCCCGTTCGCAAAGCTCCCGCAACCGATCTGCGTA
>NZ_JBRBUI010000025.1:0-4070 GCF_052826185.1 Heliomarina sp.
CTGCCACGGCGTCAATGGGCAGGGTCAGGACGGCGTTGCTCCACCGCTGGTGCACAAGATTTATGAGCCGGGCCACCACGGTGACATGGCGTTTGTCCTCGCAGCACAGAATGGTGTTCGGGCGCACCATTGGAAGTTTGGTAACATGCCAGCGGTTGAAGGCGTGACGCGATCAGATATTCTCGATATCGTGGCTTACATTCGTGTATTGCAGCGTGCCAACGGGATAAACTGAGCCGTTTCGACGGACAAAAGGGTGGGATTTGGTTCCCGATCAACTACCAATGGGTTCGCCGCAACATGGCCACGACTAGTGGGGATAATTCTCTGTATGAGTAAGTGTCTCGCTGCATCGATCCTGATCCTTGCTGCATTTTTCAGTTCTTTCCCTGCAACTCATGCCGAGGAAACCGCCCTCTTCAGATTGACCGACCGTGCAGCACCGGTCGGCATCAGTGCCCGTGAACCATCACTTGCAACCTTGCCGGATGGCCGGATCATATTGAGCTGGACAGAAGAAAACGGAGCCGAAGCGGAAGTTCGCATGGCCATACTCGATGGCAGTGAGTGGTCGGACGCTCGCACAATTCATAAATCGTCAAAGATTTACATCAACTGGGCCGATTTCCCATCGGTAGCGGTACTGGCCGATGGTGGACTGGCGGCACAATGGCTGAAACTGAATGGGGAAGGTGACTACCAGTATGACGTCAATATCGCTTTTTCCATGGATGAGGGCAGAAGCTGGACGGAACCGCTTATTCCGCACGATGACAGATCTCAACGCGAGCACGGTTTTGTTTCGTTAATTCCCGATCAGTTTGGCGGGTTGACGGCGCTGTGGCTGGATGGCCGGGAGTATGACAATCAGACAGAAGGCGAAAGCTTCGAGAATGCGATGCAGCTGCGCGCGCGACAGGTCGACTCTGACGGAGCGATGAAGCCAGAAAGCCTGTTGGACGCGCGCGCTTGTACTTGTTGTCAGACGTCCGCAGCGCGGACCGCCTCGGGCGATTTCGTGGCGGTCTATCGTGATCGAACCGCCGAGGAAATCCGCGATATTTCGATTGTCCGATCTATCGGAGGGGAATGGACGCAACCCCTCACTGTTCACAACGACGGATGGGAAATTGCCGGCTGCCCCGTAAATGGCCCAGCCATTGATGCGATCGGCGACAAGGCAACCGTCATCTGGTTTACTGCAGCATCAGACGAACCGAGGGTTCGTATTGCCTTTTCGGACGATGGAGGAATGCAGTTCGACGAACCGCTCCGCCTCGACCTCGGCGCGGCCTCGGGTCGGGTCGATGTTCTGCAAATGCTGGATGGAAGCGTTTTGGCACTCTGGATGGAATATGTGAGTGGCGGTGAGGCGATCGTTCTGTGCCATGTATCCCGTGGTACCGGATGCGCCGCGCCCCAGGCTCTCTACGTCAATCGGGGTGCTGGATCGGTCGGCTTTCCGCGAATGACACGCGGAGAAGCCGGTGCATTTGTGGCCTGGACCCAACCGACAGGAGCTTCAGACAGAAGCACCACAGTCCGCGTGGTCGAAGTTGCGCTGGCGCCATGAATTGCAGCGACCATTTGAATGTGCCCGTTCTTCCTTAATTCCGCTACACCTGCTCTGCGGCCCGGTCGAGAGGCCAATGATCCGCGGCGACAGTTTTCTTCAGGCTCCAGCCCTTGATGATACCGTAGACCGCCGGAATCACGATCAGGGTCAGTAAGGTGGACGACACCATCCCGCCGATCATCGGGACGGCGATGCGCTGCATGATTTCAGAGCCTGTGCCGTGCGCCCAAAGGATCGGCATCAGGCCCGCCATGATCGCTACAACCGTCATCATCTTGGGGCGCACTCGATCTACTGCACCCACCATGATCGCGGCGTAAAGTTCGTCGCGGGTCAGGTCCCGACCGTCCGCGCGGTCACGCGCTTCATTCAACGCCTGATCGAGATAGATCAACATGATCACCCCGGTTTCAGCCGCCACCCCGGCCAGCGCGATAAACCCGACGGCCACCGCAACTGACATATTGAAGCCCATGAACCACATGAGCCAGATGCCACCTACCAAAGCGAAGGGCAGCGACAGCATCACGATCAAGGTTTCCGTCAGGCGGCGGAAGTTTAGGTAAAGCAGCAGGAAGATCAGCGCCAGTGTCAGCGGCACAACGGTGGCCAGCCGCTGTTTCGCACGTTCAAGATATTCGAACTGGCCGCTCCAGCCCAGGGAATAGCCAGGTGGCAGGGTGACGGAGGTCGCGACTGCCGCTTGAGCTTCCGCCACGTAGCCGCCTAGATCGCGTCCGATGATATCGACGAAGATATAGACGGCAAGCTGTCCGTTTTCGGTCCGGATCGAAGTGGCGCCACGGGTGCGTTCGATGGTGGCCACATCTCCCAGCGGAATGGTGCCTCCGTCCGGCAGTGCAACCTGAACCTCACGCCCGATGGCCTCCGGATCTGACCTCAGGGTCGCCGGATAACGCACAGCGACGTCGTAGCGCTCGCGGCCCTCGACGGTCTGCGTGATCGCCTTGGCTCCCAGGGCCATGCCGATCACCTCTTGCACATCCTGCACCGACAGGCCGTAGCGGCCAAGCGCCGTACGGTCCGGGGTGATGTCGAGGTAATAGCCGCCGATCACCCGTTCGGCATAGGCGCTGGTCGTTCCGGGCACCGTGCGTACCACGGCTTCGACCTCGCGGGCGACCTTTTCCATCTCGGTCAGACTCGTGCCATAAACCTTGATGCCCACCGGCGTGCGGATACCGGTGGATAGCATGTCGATCCGGGCGCGGATCGGCATGGTCCAGGCGTTCGATACGCCGGGAAATTGCAGCGCGGCGTCCATTTCCTGCCGCAGGCTTTCGGTGGTGACACCGGGGCGCCACTCTGCCTCGGGTCGTAGCTGGATGATGGTTTCGAACATTTCAGTTGGCGCGGGTCTGTGGCAGTCAATGCACGTCCCGCCTTGCCGAACACCGACAGCACCTCGGGGAAGGTCTTGATGATGCGGTCCTGTGTTTGCATCAACTCTGCCGCCTTCGTCACAGACAAGCCGGGCAAAGTCGTCGGCATATACATCAAGGTGCCCTCGTTCAGGACAGGCATGAACTCCGACCCCAGCTGCCGCGCGGGCCAGATCGTAACGATCAAGGCGAACAGCGCCACGATGATGGTGAGGCTTTTGGCCTTCAGCACCGCGCGGATGATCGGGCGGTAGACGGCGATCAGCGCGCGATTCACCGGATTCCTGTGTTCAGGGATGATCCGGCCGCGCACGAAGACCACCATCAGCGCAGGCACCAGCGTCACCGACAGGAAAGCAGCCGCCGTCATCGAAAATGTCTTGGTATAGGCCAGGGGGCCGAACATGCGTCCCTCCTGTCCTTCCAATGCAAAGATCGGCAGGAAAGACACGGTAATGATCAGCAGACTAAAGAACAGCGCCGGGCCGACCTCGCTTGCGGCTTCGATCAGCACCTCGATGCGGGGCTTGTCGGGGGCGGCACGTTCCAGATGCTTGTGCGCGTTCTCGATCATCACGATGGCGGCGTCGATCATCGCGCCGATGGCAATCGCAATGCCGCCAAGGCTCATGATGTTGGCACCGATCCCGAGAAATTTCATTGCGGTGAACGCCATCAGCAGACCCACCGGCAGCATGATAATAGCCACAAGGGCAGAGCGGACGTGCAGCAGAAAAATGATCGTGACTCCGGCCACGACGAGACTTTCTTCGAGAAGCGTGGTTTTCAGCGTCTTGATCGCCGACAGGATCAGGTTGGACCTGTCATAGACCGGTACGATGTCGACCCCGTCAGGCAGGCTTTGAGCCACCACGCCCAGTTCTGATTTGGCGTTTTCGATCACATCCAGTGCATTGGCACCCACCCGTTGCAGCACGATGCCACTGGCGACCTCGCCCTCACCGTTCAACTCGGCGATGCCGCGGCGTTCATTGGGGACGATTTCGACCCGCGCGACATCTTTCAGGTTGATCGGCACCCCGCCGATACTGCGCAGGGTGATGTTGCCGATATCCTCGGTTCCCGCCAGA
>NZ_JBRBUI010000026.1:0-4659 GCF_052826185.1 Heliomarina sp.
AGCCTGTTGTCGATGGGGTTGGTCTGGGCGCTTTGCGTCCTGCTTGTCCTGTCGTCGCTCGCGGCACTCATCGTCCTCTGTAGGTGGCTCGTAACAAGAAGGCGGAAACTTAGTGAAAAACACGATTAGGCTCTCGGCTGTCCTGCTCGCCACGACGGTTTTGCCCGTAGCGGCGCAGAGCGACGTGCTCATGGGCGAGCGCCTTTATCAAGAGAATTGTGCCAGTTGCCATGGGGCAAACCTGGAGGGGCAATCAGATTGGCGCACACGATTGCCGAACGGCAGGTTGCCTGCCCCGCCGCACGACGCCTCCGGCCATACCTGGCATCACCCCGACCGCGTATTGCTCGACATCGTGAAACGCGGACCGGCGGCGATTGTCGGGAACGGGTACGAAAGCGACATGCCCGGATATGAGGATGTGCTGACAGACGATGAGATCACGGCGATCATTGACTACATCAAGAGCACATGGCCCAACCGGATCCGCGCGTCGCAGGAAAGCCGATCCCTTGCCGATGAGCAGGCGCAGCCATGACGGAAGAGGTCGAGGGAAATGCCGACCCTGTGTCGCGACGCAGTATCTCCGGGTTCGTGCTGGTTCCGCTGATAGCTTTTGCCCTCATGGTCCTGTTCGGTTGGGGGCTTTTCAGGGGTGGCGACGACTTGCCGTCGGCACTTCTCGGCAAACCCGTGCCCGACTTCGCGCTGCCCCCGGTGCTCGGCCGAGAAGAAGGTCTTTCGACGCAGGACCTGATCGGACACGTGTCACTGGTGAACGTCTTCGCCTCGTGGTGTGTGCCCTGCCGTGCCGAACACCCGTTGTTCATGGAGTTGAGTGCAACCGGTGAGGTGCCGCTCTACGGAATCAACTACAAGGACCCGCCCGATCAGGCGCGCGCCTGGCTCGACGAGTTGGGTGATCCCTACGCGCGCATCGGGGCCGACATCAACGGACGCGCCGGTATCGAATGGGGCGTCTATGGCGTGCCCGAAACCTACGTCATCGCGCCCGACGGCACCATCGCCTACCGCCATGTTGGTCCGATCACACGAGCAATCCTGCAGGAAACGCTGCTGCCGATCGTCCGTGACCACAAAACCCAATCCGCCAAGGAGAAAACGCCATGAAAAATCTGAAACCGCCGCTGATCGCCTGGGCACTGTCCGTCGGCGCGGCTTTCGCGACACCGCAAGGGTTTGCACTTCACGACACCCCGCAGCCTGTCGCCAATGTGCGCTACGAGAAAGATGACGGCAGCCGCGGAGACATGGAAGATTTTCGCGGCAAAGTGATCCTCGTGAATGTCTGGGCAACCTGGTGCGTCCCCTGCCGCGAAGAGATGCCGACGCTCGATGCGCTTCAGGCGGAACTTGGCGGCGACGACTTCGAAGTGGTTGCCCTTTCCATCGACCGGGCCGGATCACAAATCGTTCGGCGTTTCTACGACGAGATCGGTGTCACCAATCTCAATATGTATGTCGACCAGACCATGCTTTCGATGACCGCGCTGCGCACCGTTGGCCTGCCGACGACGATCCTGATCGACGCGCAGGGGCGGGAGCTCGGGCGACTGGTCGGCCCGGCCGAATGGGATGATCCCGAGATGGTGTCCTTTTTGCGAAGCTTTATTGAATGAATCCCAGCAAAAGTCCACTGCTCACCCTTGACCTTCCAGTTACTGGAATGACTAGCTTTTAATCATCGAAAGGACTTTCCGGATGACCGAAATATCACCTTCCAACATTGCGGGTGCCGCCAACATCGAAAGCGCAGGAAATTGGCCCCGGTGGTTGACGCGCAGACGATTGCTGTTCGTCGGTGCGGCAACCGTGATGGGGGGCGGCATGGCCCTGAACTGGGGATGGCTCACCGCGATCGGGCTCGCGCCTGTTCTGGTCTCGCTGGCCCCCTGTGCCGCGATGTGCGGCCTGGGTCTGTGCATGAAGGGCGGGTCTGGAAAGGGATGCTCCAACTCGCCGGACGGGGCGTCTCCCGACTGAGTTCTTTCGATAACCACACGATCAACCCAAGGAGAAAACCATGAGAAAAACACTTACAACTTTCGTCGTTGCGACGGCCCTTACCGCAAGTGCATTTGCCGTCAGCGCCCAGGAACAGACCACGCCGGAAACGGGCGAAATGATGCAGAATGAGGGGGCCATGCAAGGCGGCATGATGGACGGCGACATGATGGGCATGATGAAGATGATGGCCGAAATGAAACCCATGATGGAAGCCTGCACCGAGATGATGGCGTCCATGACCGAGAATATGGACGGCGGCATGATGCCGTCGGAAAAGTCTGACGGCTAGATTTGCCCAAATGCCTGTCGGTCAACGGATCGGCAGGCATTTATTGTAAGGATACAAGAATTGACAGCACTGACACGGCGCGCCGCTTTAGCGATACTCGCGGCCACGATTTCGTCTCCGGCCTTCGCCAATCATCCGGGGGAAAACCTGGATGCGCGCATGTTCGAGATGGAGCCCTACTTCCAGGCCATCGATGCAGCGCAGGCTCCGAGTTTCGAATTGCAGGATCCCGAGGGGAATCCTGTGCGCCTGTCGGATTTCAGCGACAAGGTGATCATCCTGCACTTCATCTACGCCAATTGCCCGGATATCTGCCCGCTCCACTCCGAAAAGATCGCGGCCATACAGACTTCGATCAACGACGGGCCGATGAAGGAGCTTGTGCAGTTCATCTCGATCACCACCGATCCGGTGAATAACACGCCGGACGTGCTGCGCGATTACGTGGATCGGCATGGACTCGATCCGAGCAACTGGGTCATTTTGACCAAGCAGCCTAATCAATCTGATGACGCAACGCGCCTTCTGGCGCGGGACTATGGGCTGGAGTTCACTATGACCGCCGACAGCGACATGATGATGCACGGAGCGGTCACCCATGTCGTGGATATCGGCGGGCGGTTCGCTGCAAAATTTCATGGCATGGAATTCAAGAACGTGAACCTGATCCTCTATGTCAGCGAGTTGATCAACAACGCACAGCATCGACGCCGGGAGCCCAGCTGGTGGGACCGGCTAACAGGTGTGTCTCAATGAGTGTCTTTGCGACTGGCGTCAGGCTGTCCTCGACAGACGGAATTTCCCTGACAGCTCTGCGTCGGTATTTTTCGGTGATCATCCCGGCCAATCTGATCTGGGAGTTCGCGCATATGCCGCTCTATACGATATGGAACGAGGGCACCTGGGGTGAGATTGTCTTCGCAGCCGTCCATTGCACGGGTGGTGATATCCTGATCGCCATGAGCGCGCTGATGCTTGCCCTCATGCTGTCGGGCCGGGGCTGGCCCCTAGTCGCCTCCACGCGGCGGTCTGTGACCGTCCTGACGGTGGTGTTTGGACTGGGATACACGCTGTTCAGCGAATGGCTCAACATCGTGATCCGCGCGGCCTGGGCCTATTCGGACCTGATGCCGATCATTCCGGTCCTCGATGCGGGCCTGTCACCTGTTTTGCAATGGATCGTGGTCCCGCTGGTCGCGTTCTGGTGGGCCGTGTGGTCCTTCAACACTAAGCGAGAAACATGATGGATATTTCCGGCATCGGCATTTTCGCGGCCTTCCTTGCGGGTGCCATTTCGTTCCTGTCGCCTTGTGTACTGCCACTGGTGCCCGGCTACGTTTCGTACATTGCGGGGCAGCCGGACCTGCGTACGACGCGGTCGGTTGGTCTGCGGGCACGTGCCGGGGCGCTCGGATTGAGTGCCTGCTTCGTGCTGGGCTTTTCGACGGTCTTCGTCGCCCTCGGGGCCGGGGCCAGCGCGCTCGGGTCGCTGCTGCTGACATGGCGCACCGAGCTGAACTATATCGGAGGCGGGATCATCATTCTGTTCGGACTGTTCATGGTGGGTATCTTTCGTCTGGATGCGTTCTCGCGCGATACCCGTTTCAATCTCGACATTCCCGGCGGTCGCCCGTTTGGGGCCTATGTGCTGGGACTGGCCTTCGCCTTTGGCTGGACACCTTGCATCGGACCGATCCTCGGCGCGATCCTGACACTCAGTTCGACCTCCGGCGGCATGTCGGACGGCATCTGGCTGCTGTCGATCTATTCCGCTGGTCTGGGGGTGCCTTTCCTGCTGGCTGCGCTGTTCACCGACGCCATCGCCGCGCGGGTAAGGCAGATCGGCAAGGCCGGTCGCTGGCTCTACAAGGGCGCGGGTGTTGCCATGATCATCATGGGAGCTGCCATCATGACCGGGCAACTGTCACGGTTTGCATATTGGCTGCTGGGGACGTTTCCCTTTCTCGCGACAATCGGCTGACGAACTTCGAACCAGCTCTTGGCGCGATGGCTGGTAAGTGGGGATCATCTCCACCAGTCAAAAAGGTCGTACACGCCGCGCCTCTGTAGAGGTCGCGGGGCCGTCAACCGATCAGGTAGACCCGGATCGGCATCCAGATACCCATGACCATCATCATCAGGTTCTCGGTGAGCGAGACGAACCCTAGTGGCACGTTGCTGTCTCCCCCGACGCAGGCGCATTTCAACTCGCGCCTTTCGATGTACACGGCCTTGAAGACCGAAACCGCGCCGACGGTGCCGATGAACAAGGCCACGGGTGCCGACAGCCAGGTGAGCGCCCCGGCGACCATGAGGATACCGGCGAAGGCCTCTCCGAAGGG